>NZ_CP036349.1:1576842-2190323 GCF_007753265.1 Botrimarina mediterranea | reverse complement strand
GATGCCGAGCCGCGACCGTCAGGGAGCGACCATCGACGTTGCTACTCTCTTGGTCGCTCCCTGACGGTCGCGGCTCGGCGATTACCAAACAAAAAACCGCGGGCCGTCACTTTGACGGCCCGCGGTGGTTTCACTCCGATTGCCAACTCTTTTCCCGCGTCTCTCAACCAACCCCCATCATTTGATCAGACGATCGCTTAATCAGACGCTGGATCAGAACGTGAAGATCGCGTCCATGCCGAACTTAGCGCTGTTGAACTCTTCGGCGTCCGCGAAGCCGACGTTGTTGGCGGCGGCGTCGCTGGCGGTCCAGTCGTAGCGGATCTCGGGGCGGATCACGACGTTGGCGTGCGGGCGGTAGTTGAGGCCGTAGGTCATCTCTTGGTACGAGAAGCCGTCGGTCTTCCACCACTCGAGCCGGGCGCCAACGGCCCAGCAGTCGTTCATCGTGTAGAACAGGTACTGGTTGATGCCGACCTGATCGTTCGCCGTCACGTTGCCGTTCTGGTCGTCGATGTCCACCAGGTCCGACTGCAGGACGTAGTTCAGGTCGTCGGTCAGGGCGAAGTCCACCACCACCGAGTGGCTGTAGCCGTCACCACCCGCCGAACGCTTGCCGAAGTTGCCGGCGGTCAGCATGTAGGTGAAGGTGATGTCGTCGGTGAGGCCGGTGCTGAAACCACCGAGGAAGTTGCTGCCGTCGTTGAAGCTGTCGAAGCCCGTGTCCCAGCCCGCGGTCCAACCGCCGTACAGCGTGACGTCGTCGAAACCGTTGTAGGTCGCGATGGCGCCGGTGTGCGTGAACGGCTCGCTGTTGAACATCGTGAACGCGTGGCTGTAGAAGAAGTTATCCGGGGCGGTAACGACTTCGTAACCGATCAGCGTGAAGAAGTGGCCGACCTTCACCGACCAATCGCCCCAGGCGACTTCGCCGTACAGCTGCGGCATGGCCCAGCCGTAGCCGGCGCCCTCGTCCCAGCCGTTCTGGAAGTCCCACGAGCCGGCCGGGTTGCCGAACGACTGGGTCTTCACCGCGTCGGTGCCGTACATCAGGTCGGCGCGGAAGCCCCAGTCGACGCCGCAGCAAGGCGCCTCGGCGACCTTCTCGGCGTAGAACCACTGCTGGTGCAGGTTCAGGCGGCCGGGGTGGTCGTTGAACGCGAAGGCGTCGTTGTCGTCACGCGAGAAGCGGGTGTTCTGCGTGTGGAAACCGATCTGGGTCCAACCGCCGAACGTAATCGGGCTGCAGCCGCACGGGTCGAGGTAACCCTGGAGCGTCCAGGGGTCGCCCAGGCAGCAGTCGCCCAACAGGCCGCACGTCGAGCCGCAACCGCAGGCGTCGCCGCAGCAAGACTCGAGGCCGCAAGAGGGCTCCGCGGCGCAATTAGGCTCGACCGCACAGTTGGGTTCGGCCGTGCAGCTCGGCTCGTAGCCGCTGCTCGGCGCAATGTTGTACGCCACATCGCTCGTCACGGCGGGATTCGGCGGCGTGACCGACGGCAGCGTATCGACCGGCTGGTTGTAGTAAGTTTCGTACTGCAGCGGGGCGGGGGCGACCGAGGCCGGTTGGGCGACTTGGTCGGCCGCCGCATACCCGGCGACGGCAAACGCCGTCAGCCCGGCAAGGGCGTGACGCTTCATAGGACTCGCAGCTCCAGGAGCGGGTGGGCGGGGGCTAGCTGCCAAGAGAGGGAATCGGGCGCAGACCACCGCAAGGCCTGCGTCGCTAGCTAGCACAGATATCGCCAAGCAGCGGGCCACGGATGAACCGAGAAGCGGAGTCGCCTGCTAGAAATGCTGGCGCCGCGTTAGACCTTGCCGGAGCGCGAAGGGCTAACGGTTGGGCAAAAAATGTGGGAGGGGTCTCCAGACCCCGATTACGCGCACCATGCCGTTAAAGCATGGACACCGTAATCGGGGTCTGGAGACCCCTCCCACAATTTGACCTCACCAACGCGTCTACGCCGTGGCGTTGAGCACGTCGGCGAAGAGGGCATCGACGAACTCGTCGGGGTTGAACGGCGCCAAGTCTTCGTGGCTCTCGCCGAGGCCGACGTACTTCACCGGCAGTCCCATCTGTTGGCGGATCGAGACGACGACGCCCCCCTTCGCGGTGCCGTCGAGCTTCGCCAAGACAATGCCCGTGCATCCCGCCGCCTCGGCGAACTTGCTCGCTTGGCTAATGCCGTTCTGGCCCGTCGTGGCGTCGAGCACCAGCAGCACCTCGTGCGGCGCGCCGGGGAGGGCCTTGGCGAGCGCCGCGCGGATCTTCGTCAGCTCGGCCATGAGGTTCGACTGCGTCTGCAACCGGCCGGCTGTGTCGATGATCGCCACGTCGATCTCTTCGCCGAGCGCCTTCTCGACGGTCTGATAGCCAACCGTCGCCGGGTGGGTGCCGCTCGGGGCGGTGACGATGCCGGCGCCGAGACGCTCGGCCCAGATCGTCAGCTGCTGCACGGCCGCCGCGCGGAACGTGTCGCCAGCGCCGAGCAGCACGCTCTTGCCGTCCCGCTTGAATTGGCTGGCGAGCTTGGCGATCGAGGTTGTCTTCCCCGCGCCGTTGACGCCGCAGACCATCACGACCGTCGGGCCACTCGTGGCGAACTCGATCGGCGATGCGGGCTGGTGCATCAGCTCTTTGAGCTTCGCCTTGAGGACCTCGACGACCTCTTCGAGTTGCACGACACGGCCGCGGAGCTGTTTGCCGATCTCGGCGACGAGGGCCTCGGTCGAGTCGTAGCCCATATCGGTTCGGAAGAGGATGCCGCGGATCTCCTCCAAGAACCCCTCGTCGATCAGCCGCCCCTCGCTCTTGAAGAGGTCGCGGATGTCCGTGTTGAGGACGGCGCCCGTCTTTTTGAGACCGGCTTTGATGCGGCTGAAAAAGCCCATGTGGAGGGGGTGAGGCTTGAGGCGACAGGCTTGAGGACGCGCACCGATGGCGAAGCCCTCGATTGTCTTGCCTCAGGCCTCAAGTCTCAAGCCTCAGGCCTTCCCCTCAGCCTCAACCGACTTAAGTCGGTCCAAGATCCCGTTCACAAAGCCGCCCGACTGGGCGCTGCCGTAACGCTTTGCTAGCTCGATCGCCTCGTTCACGGCGACAGCGAACGGCGTCTCGCCGTGAATCACCTCGTAAGCGGCGATCCGCAGGATGTTGCGTTCGGCGCCCGCCATCCGCTTGAGGCTCCAGTTCTGGGCGATCTGGCCGAGCCGCTCGTCGAGGGCCTCGCGGTTCTGCCGGACACCGAGCACCAGCCGCAGGGCAAAGTCCTCGCCGTCCTGGTTGTTGAGCCGGCCGTGGAGGAACTCGGTCAGCTCGGCGGCCGTGCCGCGCGGGTTCACGTCGTCCTCGAAGAGGATCTGGAGGGCGACTTCACGGGCGCGGCGGCGTAGGGACATCAGCGTGGGGGCAGCGGTTTTCGGAGCGGCGGCTTAGTCTTCCATGATAACCGCGGGGGAGCGGAGAACGCCAAGGGGCGGGGGCGCGATGCTGCTCAATGGCTTGCATTTCCCGCGAATCGCCGAATCGGACTTTGTCCACCGGCAGCGCAAACGTCCGCTAGAACGCATCCTCGGCGATCTGGCGCGGGTCTGGCGCGGTCCGACGCAGGCGAGCCGTCAGCGTGAGCGCCCGGAGTGCGTCGGGGGTCACGGCTGGCCAGGGGGGTACCCGCTTCACTCCGGTCGCTGACGCTCCCGGCGAACCGGCAACTACGACGTGGGCAGCGCCTTGAGGATCGCCGCCATCCGCAAAGCGGCTTCGGCGCACTCGACGCCCTTGTTGCCCACGGCGCCGCCGGCGCGGCTGAGGGCTTGCTCCATCGTGTCGCACATCAGCACGCCGAACAACACCGGCAGCGAGTGCTCGGTGGCGATCCGCATCAGGGCTTCGGTGACGCCGTGGTTGATCCAGTGGTCATGGGCCGTCTCGCCCTTGATGACCGCGCCGAGGGTCACGATCCCCGCATAGCGGCACGTGTCGGCGAGCCGCTGCACAACGACAGGGATCTCCCAAGCGCCCGGCACCCAAACGACATCGACCCCCTCTTCCGCAACGCCCGCTTCCTTAAAGCTCGCGACGGCGCCGTCGGCGAGCTTGGCGGTGACGGCCTTGTTCCACTCCGAGACGACGACCGCATAGCGGGCGTTCTTGGCGGCGTCAGCGGCGGGTTCAATCACGTTCGGCATCGGGTCGCAGACTCACTCGTTGGGGCTGTTTAGGGAACCACGACGACACAAAGAGCACAAAGGACGGTGAAAGGAAAGAGCCCACGAATTCCACGAATTATCACGAATCCGTTGCATAAGATTCGAGTCAATTCGTTTGATTCGTGGGCTCTTTGTTCTTCGTGTCCTTCGTGTCTTTGTGGTTCTCTTCTAGTCCTTCAATGACATCAAGAACTCCGCGTTCGACTTCGTCTTCCCCAGACGCGTTGTCAGCAGGTCCATCGCTTCGGGGGCGTTCATCTCCGAAAGGACGCGGCGGAGGACGTTGACACGGCGGTGCTCTTCGGGGTCCATCAGCATCTCTTCGCGGCGCGTGCCGCTGCGGTCGATGTCGATGGCGGGCCAGATCCGCTTATCCACGAGCTTGCGGTCGAGGAAGATCTCTTGGTTGCCGGTGCCTTTGAACTCTTCGAAGATCACCTCGTCCATGCGGCTGCCGGTCTCAATCAATGCCGTAGCGATGATCGTTAGCGAGCCGCCCTCTTCGACCTTGCGGGCCGAGCCGAAGAAGCGCTTGGGGCGCTGCATCGCGTTGGCGTCGAGGCCGCCGGAGAGGACCTTGCCGCTCGGCGGGCACTCGGAGTTCCACGCCCGCGCGAGCCGCGTCACCGAATCGAGGAAGATCACGACGTCGCGGCCGTACTCGACCATCCGCTTGGCCTTCTCGATAACCATCTCTGAGACCTGCACGTGGCGGGACGGCGGCTCGTCGAAGGTGCTGGAGATGACTTCGCAGTTGGGGCCTTTGACCTCGCGCTCCATGTCGGTGACCTCTTCGGGCCGCTCGTCGATGAGGAGCATCATCACATAGGCGTCCGGGTAGTTCTTCAGGACGCTGCGGGCCATCTTCTGCATCAGGATCGTCTTGCCGGCGCGCGGCGGGCTGACGATCAGGCCACGCTGGCCGAAGCCAATCGGCACGATCAGGTCGATGACCCGCATCGCGACCTCTTCGGGCGTCGTCTCCATGGCGATCCGCACGTCGGGGTGAACCGCCGTCAGATCGTCGTAGGGGATCTTCTTCGTGAGCTTGTTCGGGTCCTCGCCGTTGATCGACTCGACACGGAGCAGCGCGAAGTAACGCTCGTTCTCCTTCGGCGGCCGGATCGTGCCGGAGACCGTGTTGCCGTTGCGGAGGTTGAAACGGCGGATCTGGCTCGGCGAGACGTAGATGTCGTCCGGGCAAGAGAGGTAGTGATAGTCGGGGCTGCGGAGGAAGCCGAAGCCGTCCGGCAGGATCTCGAGCGTCCCCTGCCCCACCATCATCCCCTGGAGCTTCACGCGCTCTTTGAGGATGCGGAAGATCAGGTCCTGCTTCTTGAGGCCGGCCGTGTTCTCGACGCCTTCGCTCTCGGCGATCTCCAGCAACTCTTGCGTGGAGAGCTGTTGCAGCTCGGCGATGTGGATGTTCTGGTCGGGCTCGGTCGCCTTGGCGATCGCGCCGCCGCTACGCCGGACACGCTCGGCCGCCTTGTCGAGCTCTTCGGCGATCGACAGGGGCTCTTCGTTGTCGAGTTGGCGGAGCAGTTCCTTGTCGATCTGCTCGCTCGGGGCGCCGTGCCGCGCGGGGCGACGCAGGTGGGGGCCGCCGGTGCCGGACGGGCCGCCGCCGCGGTTGCGCATACCGCGTAGTGGTCCACGGCCCGACGACGTTGTGCCGCCGGACTCGTAGTCGGATTCTTGATCGGGAGCGTTATCGGCCATGATGAGGGCTCCAGTCGCCGCGCAGTCGTCCTAGATCGACGGTTCTACCTACCGGGAGGCAGGAAAAGAGCTGCACGGGGACATCGGGAAGGTCCAGCAGACGGGCCAGGGCGAACGCCGAGGGCCAGCCGAGCCGGAGAGGTCGAGGTGGGATGTAGGAGTAGGAATGGTTCGCCACACGGGCGGGCAGGACCACCGAAACGAAGCGGGTCGCGTCAGTGGGAGCAGCGGGGGTCACACCCCAGCGGCCATCGCGGTGGGCGAAGGCCTGTCGCGGGGCGTCCGGGCGGCAAGCGAGAACCGTCCGCCGACCGGACCGTCTCAGTATGCCAAACCCGTGCTGCCGTTGGTAGCGAAATCGGCGCTCGAAGAGTCCGATTTGAGGGAAAACGCAATCGCCCGGTTTGGTAGGGCTGGGTTAACCCTGGGCCTCACCGGTAACCCAAGTCCGCCAGACCCGCTCCACCGCCTCCCGGGCGGCGGTTTCGCTATCCCCCGGGATGATCTCGTCAGCGGCCGCCCGCTTCTCCTCGATCGGCATCTGCGACGCTTCCCGACGGGCCAGTTCCTCCGCCGACCAGCCCCGCACGGCGGCCCGCTGCCGGCGAATCTCCAGCGGCGTCTCGACAAACAGAACCGCGTCGCACTCGTCGGCCCAACCGGCTTCGAACAGCAACGGGATGTCGAGCACCGCGACCGCGACGCCGCGCTGCGCCGCATTGGCAAGCTCCGCCTTCAGCCGCTCGCGGACCCGCGGGTGGACGAGCCCCTCCAAGAACCGCCGCTCGGCGATCGCTTCGGGGCTATCGCCAAAGACCTGCTTGGCGACCTCACTACGCCGCAGGGCGCCATCCTCCGCCAAGATCGAGTCGCCCCAACGCTCAACCAGCGCCTCAAGGACCGCCCGCTCACCAAGCACGGCGTGTGCGTGGCGATCAGCGTCGAGCACAACGGCGCCGCGCTCGGCAAGCAGCCCGCCGGCGAACGACTTCCCGCTGGCGACGCCGCCGGTGAGGCCGAGGATGATCATGCCCGCGCTTTATTCAAAGAAAGTGAACCACAAAGGAACGAAGGAACAAAGGACGTTATAAGAGCCCACGAATCACACGAATAAGAAAGCTAAGTGATGATTCGTGTGATTCGTGGGCAATTGCTTCCTTCGTTCCTTAGTTCCTTTGTGGTTAACTAAATCTGCGTCAGCACTCCGCCCAGTTGTCCGCTACGCCGATGTCGACCGCCAGCGGCGTGCGGAGGTTGGCGACGCCTTGCATCTCTTCGGTGATCAGGGTGGTCAGCTGTTCGACTTCTTCTTCCGGTGCGTCGAACACCAGTTCGTCGTGGATCTGAAGGATCAGCTTCGTGCGCAGGCCCTCGTCCTTGAGGCGGCGGCTGACGGCGAGCATTGCTAGTTTGATCAGGTCGGCCGCAGTGCCTTGAATCACTGTGTTGACGGCGGTGCGCTCGGGGAGGTTCATCTGGAGCGGCTGCGGGCGGTCGTCGAAGAGCGCGCCCTTCGGTGGTCCCGGTTTGCGGACGCCGGCGATCGCCCGACGCCGACCCAGCAACGTCTCCACGTATCCCTGCCGCGCGGCTGTGTCGAGCGTGTCGAGCATGAAGTCCATGACGCCCGGGTAGCGCGCGAAGTAGTCGGCGATGAATTGCGCCGCGACTTCTTTGGGGATGCCGAGCGTCTTGGCTAGGCCGAACGGGCTCTGGCCGTAGATGATGCCGAAGTTGACCGCCTTGGCGCCGCGGCGTTGCTCGGAGGTGACCTCGTCGAGCCCGACGCCGTTCACCTGGCTGGCGACGAGCGTGTGGATGTCCTGCCCCTCGGCGAACGCCTTGCAGAGCGTTTCGTCCTCGCTGAAGTGGGCCAGCACGCGCAGCTCGATCTGCGAGTAGTCCGCCGCGACGAGCTTCCAACCCGCCTCACCGGCGGTAAACGCCGAGCGGATCTGACGGCCTTCGTCGGTGCGGATCGGGATGTTCTGCAGGTTCGGGTCGCTGCAGCTCAGCCGCCCCGTCGCCGCGACGACTTGATTGAACGAGCAGTGGACGCGGCCCGTCTTGGCGTTCACCAGCTGCGGCAGTGCATCGACGTAGGTGCCGCGTAGCTTGGCGTACTGGCGGTGCTCCACGATCAGCCGCGGCAACGGGTGCAGCGCGGCGAGCTCTTCGAGCACCGCGGCGTCGGTCGAGGGGCCCGTCTTCGTGCGCTTGATCGGCTTGAGGCCGATCTCTTGGAATAGCACCTCGGCAAGTTGCTTCGGCGACGCCAGGTTGAACGGGTGGCCGACGATCTCTTCGATCTGTTCGGCAAGCTCCTGCGAGCGCAACGCGAACTGCTTGCTCAGCTCGGCGAGGCGATCGACATCGACGCGGACGCCGTTCCACTCCATCTCGGCGAGCACTTCGACGAGCGGCGTTTCGAGGTCGTCCGACAGCGGCAGCAGCCCGTCGCGGTCGAGCCGTTCGTGCAGCATCGGCCAGAGCCGCAGCGGCACGTCGGCGTCTTCGGCGGCGTACTCGGCAATCTGGGCGACGGGGACCTCGTCCATCCGCTTCTGGTTCTTGCCCGAGCCGATCAGCTCGCTGATCTTGACTGTCGTGTGGCCGAGGTAGCGGTCGGAGAGCACGTCGAGGTTGTGCGTCCGCTCGCCGGCGTCGAGCAGATAACTGGCGATCATCGTGTCGAACGACAGCCCGCGCATCGTCACGCCGGCGCCGCGGAGCACGATCATGTCGTACTTCAGGTTCTGCCCGATCTTCTTGATCGACTCGTCCTCAAGGATCGGCCCGAGCACCGCCAGGACATCCGCCAGCGGCAGCACACGGTCGCCCGCCGGCCCGCGGACGGGGACGTACGCCGCCTCGCCCTCGGCCCAGGCGAACGAGAAGCCCACCAGCTCCGCCTCGCGCGGGTTGACGCTGGTGGTCTCGGTATCGACCGAGATCACCTCGCAAGCGGCGAGCGTCTTCGCCAGTTCCGCCAGCGCCTCGGGCGTGTCGATGGCCCGGTAGTTGGCCTCCCAGTCGCTCGGCGCCGTATCTGCCGCGCCGCCGCTAGAGAGGGCCGCCATCCGTTCGGCGATGCTGCGGAAGCCGAAATCAGCGCACAGCTCGGCGAGACGTTCGGCGTCGAAGTCGCCGACCCGCGCCGCCTGCCAGTCGATCTCGACGGGCACGTACTGATCGAGCCGCACCAGCTGCCGTGAGATCAGGGCCAGCTCGCGGCCCTCTTTCAGGTTCTGTTGCCGCTTGGCGCCTTTGACACGGTCGGCGTTGTCGAGCACCCGATCGAGCGTTCCGAACTCGTCGAGCAGTTCCTTGGCGATCTTCGGCCCGATCAGCGGCACGCCGGGGATGTTGTCGATCTTGTCGCCCACCAGCGACTGGAAATCGACGACCTGATCGGGCCGGACACCCCAGTCCGCCAGCAGCGCAACCTCGTCGTAAACGTGGTCCTTGCGGATGTTGTAGACGGCGACGTGGTTCGTGATCAGCTGGCGGGAGTCCTTGTCCCCCGTCACCAGCCGGCAGAAGACCTGCGACTCGTCGCACAACCGGGCCACGGTCGCAAGCACGTCGTCCGCCTCGAACTTCGGAACCGAGATGATCGGGATCCGCAGGGCCTCAACGATCTGGTGGATCTTGGGGAACTGCGACCGCAGCTCGGTCGGCGTCTCGCTGCGTTCCCCTTTGTAGACCGGGTAGAGCTCGTGACGGAACGTGTCGCCGGGGGGGTCGAACGCACAGATCAAAGCGTCGGGCCGCTTGTCCTCGATCAGCTTCAGCAGGTCCTTCGTAAATCCGAAAACGGCGTTCACCGGCTCGCCCCGGGGGCTCGTCATCTCCGGGATGGCGTGGAACACCTGGAAGATGAGCGAATGGCAATCGACGACGTAAACGGTCGATCCGGCGGGGAGCATCTCGGACAAGGCGGACGAGGCGGGGGTTGGTGGAAGAACTTTGTCGAGCCGCTTCCGTAAGGAGGCGGAGAGAGTGGTTTTTTGAGCCTCGTCCGTTAGGAAGCGGAGCTTGGACGTGGCTGGAGAGTTGTCGGGTAATTCAATCCGGGCGCTGACGCCGACGGCTCGCCAAAAGTGTGAAACTGAACTCAAAATTGCGCAGCGAGCCGGAACTCGTCAGCGCCTGGAGTGACCCACCAACCCGCCCAACCCCAATGATTCGACCCCTATCGGCCCCGCTGGTTCCGGCGGCGCCGGTTCTGCGGCCCTCTGGGGGGGACTCTACCCCGTTCGTTGACAGGCGTTAATCCCCTAACTAGTTTCGACTTAGGTCTTCATCACCGACGCCCCCGGGCGGACCGGCTGGGGAAGCCCTACCAATACCCAGAACCGCGCCTTCGGGCGTGACGCTAGTTGTGTTTGTCGGCCCCGCAGCCGACACTCACTCCCACCGCAGACCCCACTCCTTACCGGTTCACCCCGGTCCCCCTAATCCGCCGCGTCTCTTCGGACGCCCGGCGACGCTGGGGAGACCGCACGACTCGCTACCGCTCGCAAGCGTTCGAAGGACTCCGCATGGCCGCTCGCCAGGACCAAAGCCAGACGATCATTATCGTCGTCTGCTCGATTCTGATCCTCGTCCTCGCAATCGTCGCCTACCTCACGTGGAGCGAGGGCAAGAAGGCCGCGGCTGAAGCCGCCGAGCTCGCCACGCAGAAGACGCAGGCCGAGAACGCCGCGCGGCAGAAGGTCCAAGAGGCGGAGCAGATGCTGCAGATGCTCGGCATGGATAGCGGTGCGACCTTCACCGAGGTCCAGGAACGCTACGAGGCCGACAAGAAGCAATTCATGTCGACCTTCGAGGAAGGGACGCAGACCTATCGCAACGCGCTGGACTACCTCTCGACCGAGATCGCCAAGACCGCCCAGCAAGAGAACGAGGCGAAGAAGCAGGTCAAGTCGCTCGAGCAACAACTCGTCACGCTCGAAGCCGAGAAGGACGCCCAGATCAAGGAACGCGACGACGCGCTCAACAAGGCCAACCTAGACCTCGCGTCCGAGCGGGCCCGCTTCAAAGAAGAGCGTGACAACATCGACCGCCAGAAGAAGCAGCTCGCGCAGACTCTCGCCGAGAAGGAAGCGCAGTTCAGCCAGCAGGTCGCCGCGGCACGGTCCTCGCAATCACAAGCCGAAGACGCCCTGACCAAGGCCGAGCGTTCACGGGCTACGCTGCTCGCCGAGCGCAAACAAGAGACCCCCAGTTCCGAGGTCGCCGATGGCGAGATCACCTACGTCAACCAAGGGACGCAAACCGCCTGGATCGATCTGGGTGAGGCCGACTCGCTACGCCGTCAGGTGACATTCAGCGTCTTCGACTCGGCCCTCTCCGACGCCGCCAAAGCGGAAAAGAAGGGGAGCGTCGAGGTAACACGCCTCTTGGGCGACCACATCGCCGAAGCGAAGATCACCTCTGACGACCCGCGGAACCCCATCCTGCCCGGCGACCGCATCTACAGCCAGGTGTGGCAACGCGGAAAGGCCCTGCGGTTCGGCCTGACTGGATTCATCGACATCGATGGCGACGGCGTCAGCGACCTGCAACGCGTCAAAGACCTGATCGCGATGAACGGCGCCACGCTCGA
Source organism: Botrimarina mediterranea (assembly GCF_007753265.1). Classification (NCBI taxonomy): domain Bacteria; kingdom Pseudomonadati; phylum Planctomycetota; class Planctomycetia; order Pirellulales; family Lacipirellulaceae; genus Botrimarina; species Botrimarina mediterranea. The sequence goes on along the minus strand of NZ_CP036349.1, from coordinate 2,178,781 downwards.
CGTGTCGCTTGAAGAAGACGGCACGGTCGACGGCGAGATGACGGTCGACACCCGCTACCTCGTCCTCGGCGATTCGCCCGACCAGCCCAGCAAGGCGATGTACCGCGACAAATATCAGGAGATGAGCCGCGAAGCGGCCACCCTGGGCGTCGAGACGATATCGCTTACCGAGTTTCTCAACCGGATGGGCTACAAGCCGGCCGAAGGAACCGTTCGATTCTCGGGCGGATCGGGCTCGGCGGGCCCCGCCGCGGGCGCCGCGCCGCGTAGCTTCCGCTTCCGGACGCCGTAAGGCCTGCCAGCCCCGGCTGCTTAGCAAAACAGTCGTTCGGCAAGCGCCCGGTCACGTGCTGCAAGAACTGGGCGCGCCGTCTCGGGACGCACGAACAACTCCGCCGGATCGGTTAGGCCCAACTCGGCCGCGACTTGCTGGCACACGCTGCGTTCTCTCCGGCTGAGTCCGTGCGCACGCACCAAGGCGCTGAACAGGTTCCGCGGCGTGACGGCGCGGGCGCTGTGGGCGCGGTGGAGGCGCTGCCACTTACTGAGGAAGGCGAGCAGCCAGAACCCGGCGGCGAGCCCCACCGCCAGCAGCACCAGGCCGACGATGTCGCTGGTCTGCACACGGAGGTGTTCGCCGGAGAAGCGATCCCCAAGATGCTTCCAGGCGTCGATGCCGTTGGCGAGCAGTTTCATGACCGGGGTCCCGTTAGTTCGGCGAGTGTTTGACCCGTCAATCTCTGGAGGCTCTTCTCGGCCGTCGCCCGGAGCGCTGTCGACCGGGCGCCGGTAGCCTCGACGAGCGCCTCGACGGCTTCGTCGCGCAGCGTCAACTCGCCGAGCAGCCCGGCAGCTTCGACCCTGACGCCAAGGTCCTTGTCATCCGTCACGCAAGCGATCAGTTCTTCGGCAAGGTTATCGGCTAGACCCATCAGGCCGATCAGCTCCAACGCCCGCAGCCGCCGCGCAACCGCGCCCGAGCCGAGCTCAGCGCGGAGAGATGGCGCCGCCATCGGGTCGGCTTTGCCGACGAGCTTGCCAACCACCGACCGTGATGATTCGGGGAGCTCTGCGTAAGAGTCACGGAAAGTGGCGAACGACAGCTCACGGAGCGACTTGCCGGCGGCGCTGCGGACTTTCGCGTCCGGGTTGTTGAGCATCCCGACCAGCAGAGCGGTGGCGCCGGGGTAGTTCTTCGCCCGCACCATCTTGACCGCGAAAGCGACGACGGCGGGGTCGTCGGCGTCGAGCGCGCGGCGGATCGGCTCAACCGCGGCCCGCTGTGGCAACGCCTCGATGGCCCGACAAGCGGCCAGACGCGCAGGCGCGTCGTCGCTGTCGAGCACCAACTCGATGACGCCAGCGATGTCGCGGGGATCGGCCTGCGACGCCGCGGCGAGCTGCACCGCCGTCGCTTGCAGCGGCCCCGGCAGCTCGCAGATCACGCCGCGACGACTCTCTTCGAGCCAGGCAAACGACGCCACTCGGCGGCAGTTCTCACGGATGCGCAGCCCAATTGGGTAAGTGAGATGCGCCAGCAGCGCCTCAAGTCCTTCGCGGTCACAGCGCTCGGCGGCGATCTCCAGCAGCGGTTGCGGCGAGCGTAGATCGACCAACGCGCTGGCCAGGACCTCGATGACGCCGCGGCAACGGCTGGTTCGGATTGCCTTAAGCAACGCCTCATGGGCGGAGTGCCCCTCGTCACCGAGCGCCCGCAAGAGCGCCGGCTCATCGCCGGGCGTCAGAAGCAGCAACGCCTGCAACAGGTCGAGCTGACGGTGGTCGCCGTAAGTTTCTAGCGCTGTCACGAGAGCGTTGACCGCGGGACGCCGAGCGAACGCGGGGTCGGGTTGGTGCTGCCCGCCATCGACCTTGGCGAGCGGGTCGTAGAGGTCAACCGCTTCGGTCAGTCGACAAGCAAGCTGGTAGGCGTCGGCGGCGAGGATCGCGGCGCCCTCCATCCGCGGCCGGCTCGCCGCCTCGACGATCGCCGGCAACGCGTCCACGATGTTGAGCGTCGCGGCGATCTCGCTGGCGCGACGGACCTGCTTGGGCGTGCCATCGCGGATCACCTTCGAAAGGGTCGCCGTCAGGCTCGACCGCGGCGGCAAGTCGCCCAGCGCCGCCCGCGCATCGGCGGGGAGTTTGGGCCAATCGTCCACCAGCCGCCGATGGCCGGCTTCGTCGTCCCGTATCGCCAAAGCCCGGACCGCCCCGAGCCGCAACGCCACCTCCGACGACCCCAGCGCGATCGCCAGCAAGTCGGTCGCCCGTGGGTTGGGAGAGCCGAGCAGCGTCCGCAGCGTGAGCTCGATCCCGACAGCCACAACGCCGGTCCGGGGGGGGGTCGTTGCCTGGCGCGCTGGCCATCCGCTACGGCCGCGCTTCGTCAAGTAAGTCGTCCGCCAGAGGGGTTGGAATCAAGCGGCGCTGGTAGCGCTTACCGAACGCGTCCGACCGATTTGGAAGAGTTGGCGGAGTTGTCGGATGACGCCGACACGAGCACACTGGTTGTGCCGATTGTTCCGCTATCACGATTGTCCGCTGTCACCCTGCCCGCCACAAACACCGCCGTGCCCGAAGCCCCCGCCCCCGCCGCTCCCGCTACCCTCTCGGCTAGCGAGCTGGCTGCCCGCGAATGGCCCGCCTTGCGGGCGTCGATCCTCGATATCGCCGCAACGCTCGACCGCCTCGACCGCCTCGACGCCGCTGCAGGCCCCACCGAAGGCCCCTCTGAGGCCCGTACGCAAGCGGAGACGCTGCTTCGCCTGCTCCTCGAAAACAACGACGGCAACCGCGCCCGACGGGTCCTGGAGCGCCTGAGCCGCCCCTACGACCCCAACTGGCGCGACGCATTCGCGATCAGCGCGGATAGTTGAGTACGCATACCTGAAGTGGGTGATTGTCTCCGCTTCACTCCGGGGGCTGACGCCATCCGGCTCGCATGCAGCCGCCTTTGTACCCTTATCCCCTCAGCCCCTAACCCCTGTCCCCTCCCCGAATGGACTTCTTCGACCCGCACCTCCACATGGTGTCGCGCACCACCGACGACTACGCGACCCTCGCGCGGATGGGCTGCGTCGCGGTGAGCGAGCCGGCTTTCTGGGCGGGGTACGACCGGGGGAGCGTCGATGGCTTTCGCGACTACTTCTGCCAGCTCACCGAGTTCGAGCCCTCCCGCGCCAAACAGCACGGCATCGCCCATTACACGTGGCTCTGCATCAACGCCAAGGAAGCGGAGAACGTCGCCCTGTCGCGCGAGGTGATCGCGATGATCCCCGAGTTCCTCGACCGCCCCGGCGTGTTGGGGATCGGCGAGATCGGGCTCAACAAGAACACGCCCAACGAAGCGGTCGTCTTCGCAGAGCACGTAGACCTCGCCGCGCGGCTGGGCGAACTCGTGCTGATCCACACGCCGCACCTGGCGGACAAGCTACAAGGGACGCGCATGATCCTCGACCTGCTGCGTGACGACGGCCGCCTCGCGCGCGAGGACGTGCTGGTCGATCACGTCGAGGAGCACACCGTGGGCTACGTCCTCGACGAAGGCTACTGGGCCGGCATGACGCTCTACCCGACGAGCAAGTGCACGCCCGCCCGCGCGGCCGACATCATTGAGAAGTACGGCCCCGAGCGTTTGTTTGTGAACTCCGCCGGCGACTGGGGGCCGTCGCGCCCGACAGCGGTGCCCGACTTCATCTTCGAGATGCGCGCCCGGGGCCACTCCGAAGCAACGATCCGCCGCGTCGTGCTGGAGAACCCCTTAGAGTTCTTTGGGCGCTGCAAGCGGTTCACGCCACCGGCGCGCGTGGCGGGTTAGCTCACCCAATTATCAACGTCACCACCACGATTGACGGCGAGCCCACGATGTTAATCGTGGGTGGACCTTGGATCGCGCAACACACCCACGATTAACATCGTGGACTCGCCAAGTGCTCGTGTGCACGAAACCCACGTCGAAACTCAATGATTGCCGTCGGTGTGTCCCTGCACCCGGTAGACGTCGCCGGTGACATTCAGCGTGTAGGCCGCGCCCGAGACGGGGCAGACGGGGATGCCGTCGGGGAAGTACTCGAGGATGTCGATCTCGTGCAGGTCGGCGCTGGGCCAAGCGCCGGTGGCGTCGCGGTAACGCTCGACGGCCGAGTGGATGTGGCCGCAGTTGTAGACGCAGGTCTTTTGCTTGGCGACCTCAGAACTCGCCGCGACGCGCGGCACGATGATCGCCGCGATGATCCCGAGGATCGTCACGACAGCGAGCAACTCCATGAGGGAGAAGCCGCGGCGGTTGGACGGGGGTTGGTGGCGCATCGCGGGCCAGCTGCCGATGACAACGATCGCGGCGCTACCGACACGCCGGCTACTGAAACGAATAGCACACCGGGATGGCGCGATTGCGGTTCCGTCGATCGGTGCGGCTGGTCGTACAAGAGCCAGGACCGCTGGGAGCGATTGCGCGGCTTGTGAGGCTTGCCAGTCGCTAAGAGGCCGCGAACTCGTCCGCGTCGGCGTCGGCGATCTCACGGAGCCGGCGCGGGAAGTCGGGCATCGCCGTCACGACCCGCGTCCACGTCGGCAGCGACGGCCGCCCCGACGGGTCTTGATAGACCGCTTCGCCCGTCTCGGTGATCAGTTCGGCGAACCCTTCGACGGTCTGCTCCTCGACGTGGCGGTCGTACTCTAGGGCGTTCATCAGCGAGTCGGCGTGGTACTGACGGATCGCATCCTGCGCGAGCCGCAGGTACGCCGTCTGGATCGTGATGAAGTGTCCCTTGCTAAAGACCATGCCGCGGCTGGCGAGCGTGCGGAAGATGTTCGCCAGGATGTCCTTCGCCATCTTCATCAGGCCGCCCGACTTGTCCTCAAGCGACAGCGGTTGGTGCTTATGGTCGTACAGGCGGGCGATATCGACCTGCGCGACGCGTTTGGGGGACGTGTTGCGGAATACCTCGCTGAGCGTCCCCATCTCGAGGCCCCAGTCGCAGGGGATGCGGTTGGAACGGGCGAGCAGCGACGAGATCGCGAACTCACCGGCCAGCGGGTAACGGAAGCTCCGCAGGAACACCAAGTAGGGATCGTTCCCCATCACCGAGATCAACGCCCGCAAGAGCGGCACCACCAGCAACCGCACGACACGGCCGTTCATCTTGGTCGTGCAGCGGGCGTAGTAGGCCTTGCAGAACTGGAAGTCCATGCCGGGGTGCGCCATTGGCAGCGCGAGCCGCACGAGCATGTCGTTGTCGTAGTTCTCGATGTCGCCGTCTTGGAGGACGAACGCCTTGAGACGCGGATCGGCGAGCAAGAAGCCGAAGGCGAACCAGACCGCCCTCCCCTTTCCCGGCACGGAGACGTTGAAGCCGCCCGCTTCGAGGTCCGCCAGGGCTTCGCTGCCGCGCGGCCCGTCGGTCCAGAGGACCTTGGCGCGGTCGCCCAACGGCGCGAGCAAACGCTTGGCCTCGACATAGTCGTCAACGGACTCGGTGCGGTTGAGCACCACGACGGTCGTGGCGACGTAGTCCGCCTCGGCGAGCTTCTCCGCCATCTGCGCGAAGGGCGCCGCCCGCATGTCCGACGCAGTCAGCGGCAGTACGAGCCCCAGCGGATACTCTCGCACCGCCTTACGGAGCATCGCTTCGAGCCGCGCCGAATCGGTGAGCCCGAGGTCGTGCAGCGTGGTGATCGGGCCGCGTTGGGAGAAGTCGGGCATGCGCTTGCGGATTGGGAATTTCGGATGGCAGCCGCTTGCGGCTTAGAGGTGATTAGCCACGGATGAACGCGGATGTCTTAACTTGGGGTTAGCCATACGCACTGCCCTCCTTGCAAGACAATCTGTCCCCCCGCCGACCTATCGCCAGTGATCAGGTCTCTCGAAGAATGATAGGGAGGAGGCAGCTCGAAATCGAATGAGTCGTCCGTCACATTGACCGCGACTAGGACGGAACGCTCTGCGTCATGTTGCTTTCGTTCGAACGCTAGCAAGGCGGACCCTGATTGGATGACACGCTGATCGGCATCGGGATGGAACGCGGGTTCATCGATGCGTTTTGCCAACAGATCGCGATAGCCTTCGAAGACACGCCGTTGAAGTGTCCCCTCACGAAGCAACTCATCGAGTTCGCCACGCTCGTACTTCCGGCGATTGATGCGGCGGGCGATGCCGCTCGACTCGGCGCCGGCGATGTCGTTGGGCGTGCCGACGAGGCTGTGGAAGTAGACCGCCGGCATGCCGCGGAGGGCGAGCATCACCGCTTGTGATGAGAGGAAGCGGCGAAGGTGCAGCTCTTCGTCGAGGGTCTCTGGAGAGAGCGCGCTGAAGTAGGCGACGCAGAGCTCGTAGGGCGAATCGCTGCCGTCGGCTTGGCGGCGCGTGTTAACAATAGCGCCGCGGCGTTTGACCGCTTCGACCATTGCGGCGAGGCGCTCGTCGGACACGAGGCCCTCCAGCGGCCGCACGCCGACGCCGTCGTGCGACGCGGTGAAGTTGAAGAACGTGCAGCCCGGCGGCGGTGGATCGAGGTTCGTCAGCCAGTCCCGCAGCGCCGTGGCGTCACCCGACAGGAACGCCTCCAACAAGAGTGGCGGCAGGCTGAACTGGTAGACCATGTGGGCCTCGTCCGCCTCGCCGGTGCGCGGGTCGAGTTGCCCGAAGTACGAGATGTTCTCGACGTGCGGGACGTTGGTCTCGGTCAGCACCAGCGTCTGGGGTGAGTACGCGGCAAGCACGTCGCGCATGAGCTTCACGACCTCGTGGGTCTCCGGCAGATGCACGCAGGTCGTGCCGAGACGCTTCCAGAGGTAAGTGATCGCATCAAGCCGCACGATCCGCGCGCCGCGCATCGCGTACTCGACGAGGATCCGCAGCATCCGCGCGAGCACCAAGGGCTCGCCGTAATTGAGGTCGATCTGATCATCCGAGAACGTCGTCCAGACGTGCCGCGGGCCGCGGCTGGTCTCGACGGCGGTGAGCAGCGGCAGGCTCCGTGGCCGCGTCACCTGCGTGTAGTCGAGCGCCGGGTCGGCCTCGATGAAGAACCGGTCGTAGGGCGATTCGCCCCGCTTGTAGGCGGCATACCACTCGCTGTGCTGCGAGATGTGGTTGAGCACCAGGTCGAACATCAGCTCGAACGGCTCACCCAGCGCGGCGATGTCTTCCCACGTCCCCGAGTCGGGATCAACCGCCAAGTAGTCGATGACCGAGAAGCCGTCGTCCGAAGAGTACGGACAGAACGGCAGCAGGTGCACCGTGCTGAGCACCTTTTCCAAGCCGTTCTCGACGAGCCACTCCCGCAGCGCCACGAGTGGCGACTGCGCGCCTTCGTCGCTGCGGAGTTGGTCGGCGTAAGTGATCAGCACCACGTCACGCTCGTTCCAGCGCGGCCCCGCCTCGTCCGTGGGAGCGGCGGAGAGGTCGGCAAACTCCGCCTCCATCGCCCGCAGCGCTTCGTCAGCCCTGTCGCCGTAGATGCGGCGGAGTCGGACGGTGAGCGACGTGACGCGGTCGGCGAGTGACAATCCGTTGTTCCTTCGTAGATGGCGATCCGGCGGCGTTGGCCGTCGGTGTTTAGTGTAGCGGCGTTGGTTCGTGGTGCGCCGGGCGCTGCCGCCCTCGGCTGAGAGCCTTTCGATCGTTAGAGGTCTTCCATGCCCGTCACATTCGTTACGAGCGCGCGGAGTTTGCGGCGCAGCACCGCGTAGCTGAAGAAGCGTTTGCCGAGTTCGTAGTTGTGCTCGACCATCTGTTCGCGGTACTCCGGGTCGTCGATCACGGCGCGGACCTTCTGGACCACATCGCGGGTCATGTAGCCGTTCATCGTGATGACTTTGAAGCCCTTGGGCTCGATGTCCGATACGAAGATCGAGTAGCGGTTCACCAGCACCGGCTTGCGGTAGTAGAAGGCTTCGATCAGGGCGTTGCCGAAACCTTCATAGAGGCTCGGATAGGTGATAAAGTCGGCGTGGGCGTAGGCGTCGCTGAGCAGATAGAGCTTTTGGCCGTGCTCGTTGTAGCCCCGCTCCTCGCCGATCCGCGCCGGGATGTAGCGCATGTCGACGCCCTGGCTCTGCGCCAGGTCTTGGAGCATGTTCAGGTAGTCGTTCCCCTCGTCGCCCGACTCGTGCGAGACGACGAGCTTGCACTTGGGGTTGTCGAGCGCCCGGATCAGCGCGATGGCGTGTTCGATCCCCTTCCGCGGAACGACGCGCGTCGGTTGCAGGAAGATAACGTCATCGGGCTCGAGGCCGACCGACTGGCGGAAGTCGGCGTTGTAGTCGTCGATGGCGTGGGGAGGGCTCTCGAAGTCGAGCACGTTGGGGACCAGCACGCTCGAAGTGCCGCGGCGGTGCGACAGGGCGCGTTGGGCCTCGCTGTTGATTGTCACGTGCTGGATGCAGGGCACCGTGCAAGGGAACGCCATCCGCAGGATGTCGCCGATGGCGTTGACCGTGAAGCGGTCGCGCTCCCAATAGAAGTCGTGGTGGTGGGCGATCGTCGGGAAGCCCGTCTCGGCGCAGAACGTCGCGATCGCGACGCCCAGCGGCACATTCATCGGGATGCAGCTGGCGTTCTGGACGCAAAGGATCTCGATGTTGTACTTGCGGACGAACTCGTAGAGCGAGCGCTTGAGGTGGTCGGCGATCGCGTAGATGCGTCGCGTCACCTCGGGGTCGCGCGTCGTGCGGCCGTAGACGCGGTCGTTGATCCACTGGATGTCGGGGTGCCCGAAGTAGGCGTGGGGCACCAGCATGCTGACACCGGGGTCGGTGTCGAGCTTGCCAGCGAACCAGTAGCTGACGTGCTGGTAACGCCAGAGGACCGCCGCCCACTTGGAGGCTTCGAGCGAGACGCCGTCGGTCCCGGCGAAGCGGGTGCCGACGAAGCCGATGTTGTGGCCGATTTTCTCGGGCGAGTCTGGCATCGGGGCAGATCAGGCGGGGAGCGGGGCGGACGGTGGGGCGGGAAGTGGGGGCGGGCGGCCCCTCTTGAGGCGGGTTCGGCGTCCGAAGCGTACCGCCTACACGTCTGGCGCCGACATGACAAAATGGCTTCCAAACCGGGGCCGGGCAAGCCACAAAGGCTCTACAAGGCAATCTCCAGCAGCTGGTGCAGCTCGGTCACGACCGCGTCTGGCCGCACCTCGGCCAGCCGCTGGTCGTCACGCCGCCAGCGCAGACTGCGTGCGTCGCCGGCGAAAAGAGCGGTCCGCATGCCGACCTCTTGGGCAGGCCAGATGTCGTTGCGAACGTCGTTGCCGATATAAAGAATCTCCTGCGGCGTGACGCCCTCGTTCGCAAAAGCCTCCACGCACTTCTCGTAGAGGAACTTGCCCGGCTTCGCCTCGCCCCACCGATACGACCAGTGGCAGTGCCGCGTCTCAAAGCCCCAAACCTCGAGCGGCTTGCCGCTCAGCGCCGCGATCGCCAACGGGGTGTAGAACTGGGCGTTGCTGATGATCCCGAGCGTGAGGCCCGCCTCGTTGAGCTCGCCGAGCATCTCCGCCACCCCGGGCATCGGCCCGACGGGGTTCGCCCGGACCTCGAACTCAACGGCAAGCCGCCGGACTTGAGCCTCGGTCCCGGCGATCGACAGCTTGGCGAGGACGCGTTTCCAGATTTCGACGATCTCGACTTCGGGATGCGCGCTCGACGACTCGGAGTGAGCAGTATGGATGGCGGCGTGAAGGTGCTTGACGATCTCATCACCGAAAAAGCGCGAACCGGCGCTCGCGCTTCGCGAGCCATACGCGTCAGAGCGCGGAGTGAAGCCGGCGCCCTGCGCTACTCCGGGCGCTGACGCTTGCAGCTCACCTGCTGCTCGCATTGGATCGCCGAAGACCGCTTCAAGCGCAGCAAGCGCCGCCGCGCCACGCGCCCCTTCACTCGCCAGCGAGATGTCGCCGCTCGCGCTGATGAGGAGCGTGCCGTACACGTCGAAGACGACGGCGCGGATGCCTGGCAGCTTCGGCAGGACGGACTCTTCGCCGGTGGGCTGGGGGTCGAGCGGCCGCCGGCTGTGGTGGACGATCGTAACGAGGGATTGCTCCTCGGCGGCTGTGGCGCCCTCAATACGGATGGCGTGCTGCCGTACTGGCTTCTGAAAGTAGTCGAGGATGGCGGCGCCACTAATGGCAGCGTTCACCTCACTGTCGTCGGCTTGAACGCGGCCATACACCTCAGCAAGCCGTTCTCCCAAGCGCGTGACGCTGTAGACATCGCGGACCACCGCGGCGTTGGCGGCGACGTCAGCTGCGGCGGTTTCGATCCCAAGGTCCAGCGGCACGGCGGGGCGCGTCGTCTGGCGGATAACGTTGGCCTGCTCGGCGGGCGTGAGTTGGGCGAAGTCCGCGTCAAGGCACGCCGCGGCGCGGAGCTCGGCCCACAGCGATCGGAACCGCATCCCAGCCGCTTTGAACTCGCTGGTGATCTCCGGCAAATCGCGACCGATCAGCGGCTTGCCGGCGAGCCAGGCCTCGAGGAAGACCATCCCAAACCCCTCGGCGACGCTCGTGGTGAGGATCGCATCGGCGGCAGCGAGGGCGTCTTTGAAGTCGCAGCCGTAGCCTCCTTCTTCGCGCGGCGAGCCGATGTCGAACCGGCACGGCAGGTCGAGCGACTCCGCCAACAGCCGCCAGCGGTCGAACGACGCCGCTTCGACGGGGTTCTTCGGCCGCAGCGTCACGGCAAAGTAGGTCCCTTCCGGCGCAAGCGCCGAGAGGAGCAGCATCTCCCCCAAGTTCTTCCGCCGAATCCCCCGCACCGGATACACGACGAGCCTAGCCGTGGACGGCAGCCCAAGGGCCCCAAAGACCCGCCCCCGCGCCTCGTCCTGCGAAGGCATCTCGCCAAACTCCGCCGCGGGATTGGGTAGCGGATGAACGCGCTCCGCAGCGACGCCCGCCGACAGGAGGATGTCCGCGTCGCGTTCGGTGAGTGTTGCGTAATGAAGGCCGCTCCCCTGCGGATAGACCACCTCGCCGAGGCGATCGGGATCGGTCTCGCCAATCGCGTCTTGCAAGTGGCGGTAGTTGTCGGGCCGGTTGTCCTCGGCGAAGTCGTGGACCTGGAGCAGCATCCGCCAGCCATCGCCGGCCAACCGTTGCAACGCGCCAGGGAGCGACGCGTTCTTACCGAGAGAATGGTTGTGGGTATGGAGGAGCGTGTTATCCGCCGCCAGGCCGCAATCGGCGAGGCGTTGGGCGAGCGTCATGGCGAGCTTGGCTGGGTCGGCTTTCGCATCGAGTGGGTCGTAGGCGAGGGCCGGTTCGACGACCAGTTCGATCGGGAACTCGTCTGGCAACGCGTCGGGCCAGCCGTCGCGCTGGCCGTCGTAAAGGACCACAACACGTTCCGGCCGCCGCTCAGCCGGGAGCGTTGCCAGGCTGCGGAGGTGGTTGACGATGACCGACGTGACGCCCCCGCGGTTGAGGTGGTGATGGACGATTGCGAGGCGCATCGGCGGGTCGAGGGCAGGAGTGAGGCAATTGTTTCGGGCGTTTCCCTAGCACGTTGCGGGCCGATCCGGCAACCGCCTTCACCCCGCTTCGGAGGGCGCCGCCGGCCGCTCACGGCCGGCCTCTCGACCCTGAGACGTGACGGGCGTGCGCAAAAGCGTGTGCGAATTCCGTTATCCTGACTACTCTAAAGGTACCGCCACGCGGGCCAATTAGTGGGCTACTTCTACCGGCTCGCTCTGTCACGGAACATGAGATCAAGGCGCCTCTGGATGTTTTCGCTTTTTGTATCGTTGTTTGCTGCGCCCGACACGCCGCGTTCGAAGCACCGCGTGCTCGCCGCGGAGCCGCTTGAGAAGCGCGAGCTGCTTGATGCCGCTGGCCTCGTCCCCGTCGGCGCCCAGCCCGATGGCGCCCTAACGGGCAAGGTGGTCTACCTCCATGGCGGCCACGGCATCACCAACAGCGGCAACGGCTGGGGATACCAGCGTCCGCTGCTGCTGGACATGATCGAAGACCACGGCAACCAGGACCAGATGTCCGAACTTGCCGAGTCGCTCTGGAACGCCGGGGCCACGGTTGTGCCGCTGCGACCAGTTGGGCACCAACTCAACGAAGCGGTGCTCGACAACGACGACGCCGGCGTCACGTTTTCGGGCGGCTGGAGCAACAGCACGTCCTCGATCTACTTCGGCGACGCCGGCGACGTGCCGTACAGGTACGCCTCGACCTCGCTGACCGAGACCGCGACGGTGCAATACCGCCCCGACCTGCCCGAAGCAGGTTTCTATCCCGTCTACACCTGGGCGCGGCCTGGCACGGACCGGGCGACGGATCAACTCTACCGTGTTCACCATTCGGGAGGCGCCACCGAAGTGAAGGTCAACCACCAGATGGTGGGCAACGGCTTGGTGTATCTCGGCACTTACTACTTCGACGAAGGGACCGAGGGGTATGTCGAGATCTCCAACAAGTCGAGCGAAGCGGGCAAGGTCGTCATCGCCGACATGATCCGCTTCGGCAACGGCATGGGCGACATCGCCGTCGGCGGCTCGATCTCCGGTGAGTCGCGCGAGAACGAGGCTTCTCTCTATTGGCTCCAGTGGCACGTCCAGCGCAGCCAGGGCATTTCGTCGAGCACCCACGGGACCTCGACGGTTTCGGCGCCGACGCGCTACGCGACCTTCATGAACCAGCAGGGCATCGGCTCGCTGTCCGACCGGGTCTTTATCAGTTACCACTCCAACGCCGGCGGCGGTCGAGGCACGGTGAGCCTCCACAACACGGGTAGCGGCGGCGCCACGCCGAACCAGCTCCTCTTGGCTCAGCTGACCGGCAAGGAAATCAACGACGATCTCGTGGCGCAGAACGGCGAGTTCGTCGCCAACTGGTTCAACCGCAACAACAACATCACCTATCAGGCCGATTTCAACTACGGCGAGATCAACAACTCCGTCATCAACAACGAGTTCGACGCCACGATCATCGAGGTCGCGTTCCACGACAACGCGACCGACGCCTCGCTGCTGCGCGACCCGAGTCTACGCGAAGCCGTCGCCAAAGCGACGACGCAATCGCTGGTGAATTACTTCCGCGCCGTCGATGGCGCCACGACGCCAGACATCGACGCCCCGCCGACGGTCGCGTCGCTGAGCGCCGAGTCAAACAACCCCGGAGAGGTTACGCTCCAGTGGTCGCCCGGGACGCCCTCCAGCTTCGCCGGCGGCGCGCCCACCGGGTACATAGTCTACGCCTCGACCAATGGCTACGGCTTCGACGGAGGGACCTACGTCGCCGGCGGCGCCACGACCACGCACACGCTCACCGGCCTGACGCCGGGCGAAACGTACTACTACCGTGTCGTCGCGGTGAATGGCGGTGGCGCGTCGGCGGGCTCGGAGGTCGTCGCGGTCAAGCCGTCGGCCTCGACCGAGCGCGTGCTGATCGTCAATGGCTTCGACCGCGAAGACAACTCGATGGTCGAGAAAGAGCAGTACCGCAACAGCCCGACGCTCACGTCCGATCGGGTGCGGCTCTACGGCGGCAACACGCGCGACTACGTGATCGAAGTCGCCACCGCAATGAAAGCGGCCGGCTCGACCGCCGCGATCGCCAGCGCGTCGAATGAAGCGGTCGGCAGCGGTGCGGTCGACCTCGACGACTACGACGCCGTCGTCTGGATCGGCGGCACGGAGTCTTCCAAGGACCAGTCGCTCAACGCCGCCGAGCAGTCGGCCGTGGCGGCGTACCTTAGCGGCGGTGGCAAGCTGTTCATCTCCGGCGCCGAGATCGCCTGGGACCTCGACAACCTCAACAACGGCCGCTCCTTTTACAACAACTCGCTGAAGGCCGACTATGTGGCCGACGACGCTGGCACATACAGCGCCGCGGGCGCGGTGGGCTCGATCTTCGAGGGCCTGAGCGTGCAGTTCGACGACGGCTCGGCGTCGTTCGACATCGCCTACCCCGACGTGATCGCCCCGCTCGGCGGCGCGACCACAGCTCTGGGCTACAACGGCGGGGCGGGCGGAGCCGCGGCGATTCAGTACGGCGCCGTTTCCGGCCAACAGCTCGTGGTGATGGGCTTCCCGTTCGAGTCGCTTACCGGAGAGAACAACCAGCGCGACGTGATGGCCCGAGTGCTCGACTACTTCGGGTTGTCTACCGAAACGGTAGAGACTGTCTCCCAGGTGCTCGACAACGACAGCGGCATGCCGGTGTACGTCGAGTCGTCCCCGTGGAACACGCTCGCCGAGCCAGGCATCGGCGGTGGCGCCCAGAAGTTTACTCTCATCGGCACGCCCACCACCGCCACCTGGTCGGGGATGCTCCCCTTCGCGGGGGAAGCGGAGGTCTTCGTCCAGTACGACGCCGGTTTCAACCGCGCCACCGGCGCGCACTACACCGTCACCGTTGGCGACGAGTCGCGGAGTGTCGTCATCAATCAGCAACAGAACGATTTCACTTGGGTTTCGCTCGGCACATTTTCAGACGCGTCGGGCCCCGTCACCGTGACGCTCGACGCCGCGGCGTCGACAGGCGCCAACTTTTCAATCCTGATTGCCGATCAAGTGCGGATCGATGTCAGCGGAGTCTCCCCCGACCCTAATGGCGACTTCAACCGTGATGGCGTCGTCAACGCCGCCGACTACACGGTGTGGCGCGACACGCTCGATCAGTCGGTCGTCCCGTACTCGGGCGCCGACGCCGATGGAAGCGGTTTCATAGACGCCGCTGATCGCCAAGTCTGGCTCGACACCTACGGCATGGTCATCTCGCCACCTGCCGCCGTGACCTACTCGAATTTGTTAACTTCGTCCACGAGCCAAGCATTGCCGGTCGCCGTCGAAAGTTCGGCGACTTCAACGCCTATCGCTCGAGTCGTGGTTGGCGCCCCCGTAGATGTCGACTCGACGTCTGCGGCGACACGCATGGGCCGAAACCACTATCAGCCGACAGCTCGTCCTGCGGCATTCGATGCGGCCTTGCTGCTGCTCACCGACGACGGTGACGCCTCGCCAGCTTTGCCTTCTATTGAGACGCAACGGCGCTCCGGCACTGCGCATTTCGAGGAGATTGCCTCGGAAGGACTTACCGAAATCTGGTCGGCGTTCGAACGGAAGTTCTGACGTGACAAGGGTTTCTGATCGTGGGTATCCGCTGCGCACTTCGGTGATAGTGCTGCGCGGATTAGATGAAGAGTTTGGGAACTTTCTCGTTAGCCTAAGGAGTGCTGGCTTTTCTTTTCTGCTGCGAGACACCGTCACCCCCCCGACGGCCTGCCACAACCTTGACCCCCCCCTGGACCCCCCCCAGCAGGAACTTCCAAAGATGAAGCGACAATTCATTGCCTTTTCGGCCGCGGCTGCGGCCGCGGTAGGCCTAGCAAGCGATTCGTTTGCCGCCTCCTACGCCTCAGGCCTGCGGAACACGGGCGGCAACAACTACGAGTTCGTCCTCAACGAGGCGGCGACCAACGTCACCATTAACTTAGGCGGCGGCGGTTCGACGGACCTCGGCGCACTGCCTGCCGGTCGGCACACCTTCAGCGCCGCCGGCGCGTTTGACATCGCCGTCGCGAGCAGCTCGACCCCGGGCTTCACCCGTCTCGACGATGAAGCCAACCTTTTTACGCATTTCGAGCGTCCCGGCGGTTTGGCCGTCAACACCAACCCGGCCAGCCCGTATTTCGGCACGATCTACGTCAACCAAAACCGTAGCGAAGTCTCGGCTGGTGTCCCCGTGCTTACGGTTTCAGGACGGGAGATGGGCAACGGCGTCTACTCGCTGACAGCTGACCGCCTGGGTGTGAATCTGACCGACTGGACCGTTCCCGCGGACGCGAACGACCCCACGCTCGCCAAGCTCCCCCCGGGCATTCAAACCTCCACCACCAGTTCCAGCTCGATCTACCGTATCGGTATGGACGACGGCGGCAACCTGCTGCTGTCCGACTGGACCGATGCGACCGGTGGCCTCAAGGTGATGTCGGCCGACCTGACAACCGGTGGCGTCTTGCTCCGTGGTGAAGGCGGCACCCGGCCTACCATTCCGCTGAGCGATGACTCGGACGAGTTTGGCCTGCTGCCGCTACACGGCTCGATCAATGGTCGGCCGAATGCTACCGGCACCTGGGGCGTTGACCTCTCCGTCGCCGCGATGGACGAGGACATGGACGTCGATCTGGTGCTCAACACGGCCAACGACGGCAACAGCGTTTGGCGGTGGAACGTTGGTTCGACCCTGACCGACTTCGCCGGCGCCCCGACCCTGGAAGTCGGCGTCGGCTCGCTGACGTCTCCTGGCGCCACGACCGGTCAGCACACGGACGGTTCCCCCGTGTTCCTCAACCTGAACGTCGGCGTTACCGCGAACGCTCACTACAATGAGCACTTTGACAAGTGGTACCTGTCGGGTTCCCGCTTCAATGGTGACGATTCTTCAAGCCTTGTCATCCTTACTCCGGAAGGCCCTGGCGGCGATGGCAAGGACATCGTTGTCGATTGGTCCTCGAAGCAGTTCTCGATCGACAACGGACTGGACGGCTACGTAGACGTAACCGACCCGATTTTTGCAGCCTCAGAGGATGTCGCCAACGACATCTTTCGCAACGCGCACAACGTGTGGTTCTCGCCTGACAACACGAAGATGTATGTTCATCGTCGTCAGGTTCTGGGTGAGAACCCGATCCTCGGCGCCGATAGCGGCTTGGGCGCGAAAATCCTCGAGATCCCGCTGGATGAGAACGGTCTGCCGGTCATCGGCATCGACGACAACGGCACTCCTGAAGACACCTCGGATGACTTCCTAACAGGTATCACCCCGATCTTCACTCTTGCTAACCAGGGATCTGCCGGTTCTTTCAGCGATATCCAGACCGATGCAGCGGGCAACCTCTACTACTCGGAGAACGTCTCCGAGCGGCTCGAGTACTACTCGCGCGGCGGCAGCTTCATCGCCACCACCGGCAGTGGGGGCACCTTCTCGCTCCTCGAGCTTGAAGTGTTGGCCGGGGACTACAACGGCGACGGCACGGTCGATGCGGCCGATTACACCGTCTGGCGTGACAACCCCGAGGCCAATGGCGGCGATGGCGGTTACTTGACCTGGGCCAACAACTACGGCGCCACCTCGGCTCCTTCGAGTTCGGCGGCCGTCCCCGAGCCGACCGCCGCGCTGCTGTGCTTGTTTGGCTTGGCGGGTCTGGCGACTCGTTCACGCCGCTAACCGATTGAATGTGACTTGACGACGCGTGGCGGGCGCTCCGCCCGCCACGCGTTTTGATTTCTTCTCGCCTCTTTGGCTACAGGACATCGATAAGCTTCGCTGCAGGAAAAGAGTACAGGCGCGCTACCCGGCATCGGCTTCGCTCATCCGAAGTCGAATCACGACAGGCCTTCAGAGACCGAAAGGTTCCTTCGCTAGGAGAGCGGCATGCTGCATCGAGAAATGAAAATCTCGCGCGCCACATCTGCAAAACGTCTTGCTTTCACTCTTGTCGAGTTGCTGGTGGTGATCGCCATCATCGGCATCCTCGTGGCGCTGCTCTTGCCGGCCGTCCAGGCAGCTCGAGAGGCCGCCCGCCGCGCCCAGTGCATGGCGAACATCAAGAACGTCGCGCTGGCGGTTCTAAATTACGAGTCGGCGAGGAAAGAGTTTCCCGCTGCGATCTCGCAAGAAACTCCGATCACCAACCTCGGCGTCAACGTCACCTACGACAGCACCTGGCTGATCGACACGCTGCCGTACCTCGAATCGCAAGCGGTCTACGATCTCATCAACCCGGCGCAGAATATCCCCGGCGGGACGCTCGCGCAAACGACCGCGGCCAACTACACGAACATCCAGGCTCGCAGTTCGGAAATCGCGGTCCTCAAGTGCCCTTCGGACCCCAACAACGCCGTCCCCTTCAGCAGCAACACGCTGGGCTCCGACTGGGCCCGTGGCAATTACGCAGGAAACATCGGACCAGGTGAGACCTACAACTGGGCGGGTAGTACTTCGCAAAGCCCAGGAGCCATTCTGTCGAACGGAGCCAATGGGACGACAGCGGGTTCGCCAAACCCGATGTGGAAGGGAACCTCAACCAACGTCAACTGGCCTACCAATGTTAAGGGTGTGTTCGGGCCCAACTCGACCGTAACTATCGCGAAAGTATCGGACGGCACAAGCAAGACCATGATGATCGGTGAGGTCCGGGCCGGCGTCGCTGTCGGCGACCCGCGCGGCGTCTGGGCTTTACCGTACGCGGGATCGAGCACCCTCGCCGGACACGGCTCGGGCGGCGACGCCAACGGCCCCAACAATTGCTTCCCCCAGGGAAGCGCCGACGACATGTCGTCAACCCTGCTCGACAGCAGCTTCGCCTGCTCCGCCGCACTCCTGGACGAGTGCATGACCTGCACCAAGCAGAGTGACGCCTATGGATTCTCTCAGGCAGCTCCGCGCAGCCTGCACCCCGCGGGCGTAACGGTCGCCATGGTCGATGGCAGCGTCAAGTTCCTCTCGGACGACATCGAGACCACCGGCTTTTTCGGCCGCTGCTGCGCTGCCTGGGATCACATGATCATGATCTCTGACGGCGAGTTCCGGCCGGCGACTGCGGGTCGTTGAGAAAAAGGGAGTGTCGAGGGCTTAATCGAGACCGAACTGTCACGTCCTCAGTGCGTAGAACTTAATACCAATCCGTAGAATTGAGCCCCAATAGCCTCACTCGTTGCCGCTTGCTCTGTCTCGGCGCGGTCATCTCCGTGGCCGTCGGCTGCGGCGGTCCTACCGCCCAGGTGAGCGGCCACGCCCGATTCGATGACGGCTCGCCGATTAAAGGGGCGGTCCGCTCGATCATCTTCGTGCCGACCGACGACACGACGGCCGAAGTCCGCCAGTCGGCGTCGGGAAGCATCGCCGATGACGGCTCGTTCACCCTGGTGAGGCGGAAGGCGGGCGACGGCGTCTACAAGGGCAAGTACGCCGTCACGTTTATGATCCTCAAGGACCCCAAGGCCGGCGGCCTGCTGGTCCCCGAAAAATACACCTTCCGTGACGACACCCCGTTCACGGTCGAGGTCACAGGCGATCGCGACGATTTGTTGTTTGAGTTGGAGAAACCGTAGCCCGTCTCCCCGCCACACAGGTGTGGCTTGGCGTGGCTTTCCTTGAGTGCGAATTGAGAAGGGCTTAGGAGCGATCGATGCGTAAGACGGACCCCCACAACACAACCGCCCGCCGCGGCTTGACCCCCTTGAAGGGCTTCACCCTCGTGGAGCTCTTGGTGGTGATCGCCATTATCGGCATCCTGGTGGCGCTACTCTTGCCGGCGGTCCAGGCCGCCCGCGAAGCGGCCCGGCGGAGCCAGTGCAAGAACCAGCTCAAGCAGATGGGCTTGGCGTGCTTGCTGCACGAAGACACCCACGGGTTCTTCCCATCCGGAGGCTGGGGGACGCGTTTCTCGGCCGAGCCCAATCGCGGCTACGGCGAAAAGCAGCCCGGAAGCTGGTACTACAGCGTCTTCAGCTACCTTGAAGAGAACGGCCTACGTGATCTCGGTCGCGGCCAAGCGGTAGGCAGCCCAGACTGGCAAGCGTCGTTGCGTCAACTGGTTGCGACACCTGTTGGCACGTTTAACTGCCCAAGCCGGCGGGCGGTTGCCGTTGGCGTCGCCGGCGGCCACGGCGCTGAGTTCGCGTTCTTGAATGGGGAGCCCGCCGCGAAGGGAGACTACGCCGGCAACAGCGGCGACTCGAAACGACACGCTAGTTCGGGTCCCACATCAGCCGAGAATATCCCCGTGCCAGGCAGCTTGGCGACGGCCGCTGCTTTCGATTGGCCCAACACGTCTGCAATTCAGATTGGGCTTTCTGAAAATGGGAACTATCAAAACGGTGTCATCGGTTTCCACAGCGAGGTCAAACCCGCTCAGATCGTTGACGGCTTGAGTAAGACGTACTTGATCGGTGAAAAGTTCGTCGCGCCGAAGGTTTACGCCGATCCTTCGGCCTACGGCCCGAACAGTGTTGGCCGCTACGGCGACAACCAATCGATGTACTCCGGATACGAATGGGACAATCAGCGAGTTGCTTACCGTCCTCGCCATTCATTGTCGGTCTACGGCGCGAACGATCCAGAAGACTTTCAGCCCTCCGCCGACAACGACGCGGATGAGATCAAGACCGTGTCAGCCTTTGGCAGCGCCCATGCCGGCGGCCTTAACATGGCGTTCTGTGACGGTTCGGTACAGCAAGTCTCCTACGACATCGATCCGACCTTCCACCGGGAGCAAGCGATTCGTAACGACGAGGGCGACGTCAACGCCCATATCATCACGGCCGGCCGCTGAGCGGTCGCCTGCCCTGCCGTATTGGCAGGGATTGCGGGTATCACGATCGATTGCGGCGATAACTTCTCAGAGCCTGCGGGGAACCTCTCCCCGCAGGCTTTTTTTGTCGCGCGGACGGGATGACCGGTGTCAGCAGCTTCGGAAATGCGCGAAGGGGCGACAGACTTGCGCAGTAAAAAGGGCGCGGATTTTGGAGCGGCTGCTTACGATGGGAAGTGTTGGAGAACGCCGGCGTCGTCACCCCTCGCCGCGATCCAACCGACACCTCATCCCCTTAAGCGTCAGCGATGACACGCCCGACCGGGCGGCGCGGTCGAGGCCGACGCTTGACGACTTACCCAGGCCACCCGAGAAACGCCAGGACCCCTCCTATGAAGATCGGAACATTGAGTCGTGCGGCCTTCGCCCTTGTTTGCGGAGCCTCCCTTTGCGGCGTGGCCCCGGCTGTCAACGTTGTCCTCCTCAATGAGGACTTCGAGTCTTACAGCGACACGTCGGCTATGAAAGCCGTCTGGTCGATCAACGGCGCCGATAACGGGACGCTCGTCGACGAGACCTTCACGCAATTCGTCAGCCTCGATGATATCGAGCCGCGTCCGATTGGCGCCCAGGCGTTCCCCGAGGGGGGCAAGGGCGTTGAGCATCTTGGCCAAGGTGTGCTGGAACTGGACCTAGCGGCCCTCAACGGGGGCTCACCGCTGGTCCCGACCGCAAGCCAGTCGATCGTCCTCGAAGGGGACATCTTCGATGTCGGCGCCCTCGGCAACAAGCGCCTAGCGGTCGGCATCCGCAACACGTCGCCGGCCGAAAACATCATCGAAGCCGGCCTCTACAACGGGGACCTCTCCGGCTATCAGCACCGCGGCATCCTCTTCCCCAGCACGGTCGAGAACCCCAATCCCAACTGGGCGGCGTGGGAACTGCCGATCGAGCTCGACCGCGTTGACGACGCCGACGAGATCGTCTCGATCGCCGACATCGGCCAGGCTTGGCACAACTACCGGGTCACGGTGACGCCGGAAACGATCACCTACGAGATCGACCTGAAGCGCGACGGCATTAACGCCGCTACGGGCGAGGCCGGTTACGACGGCACGGTCACCTACGAACTAGCCTCGACGGCGGGCGGCTACAACAACGTCCGCTTCGGCGGCCCATCGAATGTGTCGTCGCTCGGCAACGGATTCTACGGCGGCGCGATCTTCGACAACATCAAGGTGTCGCTCGTCGACGCCGCGGCGGAACCATTGGTCGGCGACTTCAACGGCGACGGCGCCGTCGACGCCGCGGACTACACCGTCTGGCGGGACACGCTGAACACCTCCGTCACCGCGGGCACCGGCGCTGACGCCAACGAGAACGGCATCATCGATGGGCCGGGCGCCGGCTCGGATTACGAATTCTGGGCGACCAACTACGGCGCGACTTCGACTCCGGCCGCTTCGGGTTCGGTCACGATCCCCGAGCCGACAAGCCTGGCGCTGGTCGCTCTGGGCCTCGTTGCCGTGGCGCGGCGCCGCTGAGAGAAGTCATCGTCCGGCGTCGGGAGAATGCCTCCCGGCGCCGACGACGGCCTCCATTCGGAACGACCGAGGCGGCGCTCTCGAAAGAGATTGCGGACAACCTCCCCGGGGGGTTCAGACGTACAGAGAGGAGATGAACGTGTTTCTGCGGGGTGGACCCAGGCGGGCCAGCGGAAACACGCCATTAAGAGCGTGAGAGTGGAACAGGCAGCGGCAGCGTCACAAGGAATCACTATGCGTATGAACGGAGCAAGCGATCGTCCCTCCCGCGGGGGTTTCACTCTGGTGGAGCTCTTGGTGGTGATCGCAATCATCGGGATTCTGGTGGCGCTACTGCTCCCGGCGGTGCAGGCGGCGCGCGAAGCGGCGCGGCGCAACTCGTGTGTGAACAACCTCAAGAACTGTGCGCTTGGGGCCATCACTTACGAGGGCACCTTCAAGAGGTTCCCTCCGGGCATGCGTTACTCGACCCGTCCTGAAGTTGGCTACAACGGCTTCAGCTGGCAAGTCGAGGTGCTCCGCTATATGGAAGAATCGGCGATCGCCGATTTCATCGACAACGAAAAGGCGAAGGCGCTTGCTGCCGACCCTGCACGCCCCTTAAATCCATACGACGACGTCCTGGATCCGGCGACCTTCGAGGTCAGCAGTATCTATGAATGCCCCTCTGACGGTGACGCCACGGACAACGTGCCCGGACTCGGCGCTACCGGCCGCGGGGACCCGGCGTCGAACTACTACGCGGTCATGGGTGCTGGGCGTACTCGCAATCTCGACTTCGATAGCGATCCCCGCATAACGGCCGAAGCGGGAGTCGATTACAAGGGGACGCAGCCGCTCGACGGCATCATGCTGCCCGCTAAGGGAGCGCGTACTGCCGAAGTCTCGGATGGATTGAGTAAAACGCTACTGATGGGCGAGCGCTGGTACCAACTTCGGAAGTGGACCGTCGGCGGATACTGGGCTCTGACGACGCTAGACGCAGCCGATCGAGCTTACATGATGGCTCGCCGTACCAATGGCGTTTTTGCTGAGCCGGACCGCCCCATCGGCGGGTCGATCTTCTCCACCACCGCTGTCAGAGGCCCCTACACGCCGAGCGCCCCGCTGAGCAAGATCGGTTACTACTTCGCTCACGAAGATTGGAACCGGCCGGGTCCAGTTCCGCCTGGGGTCGCCCAGGATATGACTACTAACGAGCTGCCTTTCGGTAGCTTCCACCCCGGCGGCGCCAACTTCGCTTACGGAGACGGCAGCGTCCATTTCCTGCGGACGGATATCGATCCGGCTTACTGGGTATCGCTCGCCACTCGCAACGGCGGCGAAGCGATCACCGACAATTGACCCCATCGGCGGGCGTCGCCTTTTATTGGCGGCGCCCGCCGAAGCTGTTTAATCTGAATGGAGCGTTGCGGATCGGAAGCCCCCCTCGCCTTTACTTCCTTGCCTGTTCCCCTTTGATCCTGAGGTAGACTAATGAGACGCATCCTTGCTTGTGCCGTCGCCGTCATGGCGACCCCGGCGCTCTCCAGCGCCGCTGTCATCTTCGCGGACGATTTTGATTCGTACGCCGACACCGCCGCCCTCGGCGCCGTCTGGACGCTCAGCGAAGGCACGCTCGATGCCGCCAACGGCAACCCGAGCCAGTCTTTCAACCATCCCGGCACCGCGGGTGCTTTCACCGGTGGCAACACCAATACCGTCAGCTTCCCGACCATGTACCCGGGTCCCGGCGAGAAGCTGATCCTCTCGGGTGACTTCTACGACGACGGGACGAGCGAGAACAAGCGCGTCTCGATTGGGCTCCGCGACGCGGCCGGCGCCAACATCATCGAGATGGGCATGTACAACAGCCCCGCCCACTACGCTATCCGCACCGTTCTGTTCGGCGCGGGCAGCGACGCCGCCTGGGTCGCCATGCCGGGCACGCCGACGTTCGAAGGCGTCAACGTCTCGGTCGAGGGCTGGCACAATTTCCAGGCCGAGATCACCGACTCGGACGTGACCTTCATGCTCGACTTGGGCGATGACGGGTCGATCGACTCGACATACACGGCGACGATCCTCCAGAACGGCGCCTTCGGCTTCAATCAAATCCGCCTCGGCGGCCCCTCGGACCTGAGTTCGGCTGGCGGCGGGGTGAAGTTCGACAACATCAGCCTAACGCTGGTCCCAGAGCCCACCACGGCCCTTCTGGCGGCCTTTTGTGCCGTTGGGGTAGGAATGTGCCGTCGGCGCTAATCGACGCAAATTCAAGCCATTAAACGCTATCTGACGACGACGCCCCGGCCCCTGCGGCCGGGGCGTTTTTTTGTTGGGGGACGGGCGCGGTAATTAACCCCCGGTCATTGACCGGGGGCTAAATGGGGTGTTCGGGACCGCAAAGCGAAACGCGTACTCCAAAGGCCGCAGGACCGTCACAACCGGCGTTTCCGGCCCCTGTGGCGGCGGTAGCTTTTCGCGCCCGGACGGGGCGCCCCGCCGGCGGATCGTAACCTTCCGTGGACCCCACCAAGGCCTCGGAACGACGACGATTGATGATCCGCTACGCTGCGCTCTTGCTCGCCCTCCTAGCGGGCGCCCTCCACGCCCCCGCCGCCAACGTGCTGCTGGTGACCGGCGCCGGCACGCTCACCGGTGACGAGTCGGATCGCAGGCTCCAGATGCAGTCCTGGGGCCATGCCGTCACGACGATCGTCGATAGCGACTCGCAGGCGAACTTCGACGCGGCGCTCGCGAACGTCGATGCGGTCTATATCCCCGTCACGGTTCAGGAATGGGAGCTCAGCACCAAGCTCAAATCAACCACGAAGGGCGTCGTGTGCGAGGAGCGTTACATGGATGTCAACATGGGGTTCTCCACGGCGCTGGGTTGGAACAACAACTACACGCAAACCGAAGTTCTCAGCAACAGCCACCCCGTGACGTCGGGGCTTCCCACCGGGTACGTGACCATCGTCAGCTCGAGCCAACCGCTGGCGCTGATGAACGACACGATCGCGCCCGGGATGATGGTGCTCTCGAAACAGAATCTGGCTGCGGGGAACATGCTGGGCGTCATCGACGCCGGCGGCGCGTTGGCGGGGGGCGGTTACGCCGCGGGGCGGCGGGTGCGGCTGCCGTGGGGCGGCGACAGCTTCAACATTTACGCCTTGAACTCGTACGGCGCGCAGATCGGCCAACAGGCGATCGCCTGGGCCGCGACGAAGCCCGGCCCACGGCTGCACTGGAGGCTCGACGAGACGGGCGGCTCGACCGTCAACGACAGCTCGGGCAACAACTGCCACGGCGCGATCACCGGGTCGATGACCTGGGTGGACGGCCGCCGCAACGGCGGCGTCGATATCGCTTCGGGCGCGAAAGCGACCGTCAGCAGCCTGCTCGGCGAGCCGACGAGCTTCACCGTGGCGGCGTGGGTCGATTGCGACGCGGTCGGGGCCGCCGGCGGCGTCGCGCTGAGCGTCGGCGACCACATCGCGCTGGTGATGGACGAACCAACGAATGGCGGCCGACCAGCGATCGCGTTCAATCACTCCGGCAGCAGCTTCCGCTGGTCGAGCGGCGGCGCCGCGGCGGTCGGCGGCGGCTGGCGGCACTACGTCGGCGTCTTCGACGACGCGGCGAACACGCTGAAGCTCTATATCGATGGCGTGCTGGTGGCCACAACCAACACGACCGACTCGATCGACTGGGCCGCGAACATCGGCGCGACCACGGCCGTCGGGGGAACGAGCTACCCGATCGCCTCATACAACCTCGACGGCCGCGTCGATGACGTCCGCGTTTACGGCCGCGCTTTGAGTGAGTCAGAGATCGCCGAGGTCTACGGCCTGATTGCGCACTGGAAGCTTGACGAGTCGAGCGGCGCGACGGCGAACGACAGCTCGCTGGCGAACAACGACGCCACACGCACCGGCACAGTGGGTTGGACCGCGGCGAAGGACGCCAACGGGCACAGCTTCTACTACCCCGACGGTGAGGAGTACTTTACGGCGCCAACCAACACGGCCCTCAACGACGTGCAAGAGGGGGACTACACCGTGATGGCGTACTTCAAGCCCAACTCGACGCCGCCCGGTACGGGTAGCGCGAATGACTCGACCTATACGGTGGTTGCGAAGGAAGGTTGGCACTCAGGCCTCCTCTACAACAACGCCGGTGAGTTCCAGATGGACCACTGGCGTTCGGGCGATATCTGGTCGGGGGTCGGTACGGACGGCGAGGTCTATGCGCCGGGGACCTTCCACCACGTCGCGGGCGTCGTGAATCGCACGGCCGGAACCGTGAAGGTCTACGTGGATGGCGTCTTGAAGAACACCACGAACTTCACGCCCGGCGCCGCAGCGCGTGAATACGGGTCGGCCCCTTGGCGGATCGGCGTCGGCGAGCCGGGCGGTTACGACTGGGGATACCCGTGCGACGGCGTCATCGACGACGTTCGGATCTACAACCGCGCGGTGACCGACGAGGAGCTCGCCGCGTTCGCGTCGCCAGGGCTCGTCGGTCACTGGCGACTCGACGAGACGAGTGGCACGACCGCCGTCGATAGCTCGTCCACCGGCAATGACGGGACCTATACGGGCGGCGTGACGCTGAACGAGTCGGGCCCCTACCCGGGCGACGGCGCCGTGGCGGCCGACTTCGACGGCGCCGACGACGCGGTCGAAGTCCCTAACGAAAGCCTCTACGACATCACGGGCCCGATCACCGTCGCGGCGTGGTTCAAGATTGACGCCTTCGACCACCACTTCCAGACAATCATCGCGAAGGGGGACAGCGCGTGGCGTATCTCGCGCGACGCGAGCACCAACTTCCTCCACTTCGCCTGCACCGGCCTCAGCCACGTGAGCCTCTACGGCGATATCGAGGTCAACGACGGCGCCTGGCATCACGTCGCCGGCGTTTACGACGGGAGCGAGATTCGGTTGTACGTCGACGGCAGGCTCGACGTCTCGCACACCAGCACGGGATCGATCAGCACGAATGATCATCCCGTGACGATCGGCAGGAACGCCCAGGTGTCGCAGCGCAACTGGGAGGGGGGCCTGTTCGATGCCCGCGTTTACAACGTCGCCCTCTCGCACGCCGAGATCGCCGAGCTGCACGGCCTGGTGGGTCAGTGGAAGCTTGACGAGACCAGCGGCACGGTCGCGACCGACTCGTCCGGCAAGGCGCGCCACGGGACCTACCAGGGCTCGCCGACGCTCGCCGCGGCGGGGCCGGGGTCGGGGTCGCTGGCGGCTTCGTTCGACGGCGTCGATGACCGGGTGTCTCTACCGACGATCGATGACACATTCGAGAACGGCGTCACGATCGCCGGTTGGATGCGTCCGACCGCGGC
Organism: Botrimarina mediterranea; assembly: GCF_007753265.1. Lineage (NCBI taxonomy): Bacteria > Pseudomonadati > Planctomycetota > Planctomycetia > Pirellulales > Lacipirellulaceae > Botrimarina > Botrimarina mediterranea. The sequence continues at coordinate 2,151,634 of NZ_CP036349.1, read as the reverse complement.
GAAGAACTTCGCCAAATTGATGCAGCTGTCGATAGGGACGAGCAACGCCATCGACCTCGGCCGCCGGGGAACGTCGTCCGACCTGCGTGGGATCGTCGATCCGGGCTCCGATCACGTTCGCCCCGGTGCGCTGCACGACAACGCGTGGCGTCATTACACAATGACGATGGACCCCAGCGGCGAGATGCGCCTGTACCGCAACGGCGTGCTGCTCGGTTCGGCGACACGAGCGCCCGTGCCGATCGCGGTCCGCACCACCAACTGGATCGGCGCCAGCAGCTGGGGGTCCGACGAATTCTTCGAGGGGCAGATGCACGACGTGCGCCTCTACAACCGCCCGCTCTCCGACGACGAGGCCACGGCGCTGTACCTCGGGGCGAATGTTTACCCGAGTGTGCGGATCGTACGGTGGGAGGAGGCAGCCAATCCTTAGCAACGGGCCAGGGATTGAGGGGCCCGGCGTTAGGGAAGGTGAGGCGTGAGGCTTTGGCGGTAGCGCTTCAGCGTTTGTTCGGGCGAGTGGTTGAAGACGGCGCGGCCTTCGGTTTGCCAACAGCCCTCACGCCAGTGGAAGACGGCGGTGGCGTCGCGAAGATCGCCGACCGCCTCGACCTCTTCCATCCCGCCGCCGGGTATCGCGGCGAACGAGATCGTCACGCCCACCAGCGCCACGAGCTCACCGGTCGCCTTGTCGATCGCGACCAGCGGCGCCCCGTCGGCGAGCTCGCACCGCTTCCAGGCCAAGCCGCGGGGTTTGCCGGTCGCTTCGGCGGCGACGCGGAAGGACTCGGCGAGCTCGGCTCGGTCGCGGTGGAAGGCGGCGAGGGCGATGGCGCTCGTTCGCTGTGACTTGCGGGCGCGGCGGACGCCGAGCACCAACCAACCAAACGCCAACGCCACCAGCGCTGCCACAACCGCGATGCAGAACAGGATCCAAAACACAATCGATAGCGGCGCCGAGTCGGGCTACGGGGTGGGGACGCCCCGATTCTACCGGGCGGCGGGTTCTACCGGGCGACGGGCGCCGTCGCGGGGAGGACCCGGACGCCGCCGCCATAGCCGCTACCGACGATAGAGCCACCATCGACGATGGAGCCCCTGCCGATGATCGGGCCACTACCGGCGAATGGCGACGCTTGCGTGGGCATCGCGCCATGCGAGGGCTCGACCGAGAGGACTTCTTGGGGGGCTTCGCTCCAGAACGTCGGCGCGTCGAACCCACAATCCGCTGGCGGCGCCAGGGCGGCGGGGATGCGCTGCACCGGCTGGGCGGCGATGCCGGCCTTCATCTTCGGCCCCAGCACCAGTGGCGCGTGGTAACCCGGACCGAAGCCCATGCCGAGACACTGCGGCAGCGAGGTCGGCATGTTGTAGTAGCCGGCGCCGAGCGTGGGCGTCGCCAGGGCCGCCGCAGCGATCGCCAAGATGTAACCGCGCACTTGCAGTCCCTCCGTGCCAGTCCCTCAATGGAGGACGATAGACTCGCTCCGCCGCCTCTTGTCAGAGGATCGGCAAACGGGACGACCGTTATCGATCGACGATACCGAGAGACTCGCCGGGCGTGGTCCGGTGGCGCCGGTTATGGCGACAGCGGCAAGCTTGCCGGGATAAAACAAGCGGCGGCCGTTCCGCACGGGCTTTGCAGGCCCCTACACGGTCCGACCGCCAACAGTCGAACCGCTATCAGGCAGAACCCTTAACGCACCAAACCGATGATCAAGTCCAGGCGACTTGGAGCAGGTTCTCGACCTGTTGCACCCCGTCGATCCGGCGGACGACCTCTTGGGCCATCTGCTTCTCGAAGAAGGTGCCGACGTCGCCGTGCAGGCGGACACGGCCGTCGCCCGCCTCGATGCGGAGCCGAGCCGTAGGGGCGACGTAGGGGCTCGACGCCAGGGCGGCGGTGACGGCGTCGTGGAGCGGACAGGCCGCCTTAGCGGCCGGGTTTTGGAGAGCGACCATGTCAGAGAGACGGCGAGAGGCCAGTGGGGAGGGACGCGCCATCTTTGGGAGAGCAGCGCGGAAGCGGACTCTCGAAATATCGGTCGCTGTGGCGCGCCCGCGACACGGCGCAGCCGCCTCCCGTCGCGGATTCGCCGCCGAAACGTGCGGGTCGCACAACTCTTGCGGGGTGGAACGCCAACAGACAAGGCCGGCGGCGGCAAGACGCGCAACCGCTCGTTCAAAGGCGAGCCCCGCGACGTTAGTCCGGGGAGGGTCGTTGGCGCCCGCTGCCCTCCCCGGACTAACGTCGCGGGGCTCACCGCTCTTCGATTCGCAGAATTGGTTGTGGCTCTCAGCCCAGCCAAGGGGGCACGGTTCCCGCTTCGGGGAGCCGAACGACGCGGGCGCTGGTGATTGCCTCGATGCCACGGATCGCCTCGATGGCGGCTTCGGAGGGCTCGCCATCGACGTTGAGGACGCCGACCGCGTCGCCGCCCCGCTGGTTCCGGCCGACCGCCATCTGGGCGATGTTGACGCCGTGCTTACCCAGAACAGTGCCGATCGAACCGATAATGCCGGGCACGTCCTTGTGAGTGAAGATGATCAGGCAGCCGTCGAGGAACGCCTCGAGGCGGTAGCCGTCGATCGCCACCAGGCGGGGCATGTCGGCGCCTAGGAGCGTGGCGGTGAGCTGGTGCGAGGCCTCGCCGGTCGCCACTTCGACCGACATCGACGCCCGGAAGGCGCCCTGCTGCGCGCTCGACTCGGTGACGAACTGGATGCCGCGCTCGGTGAGCAGCGACTCGGCGTTGATGAGGTTCACCTCATCGCCCATGGCGTGCTCCAACAGGCCCACGGCGAACGCGGCGGTGAGGATCTTGGTGTCCCCCTCGGCCAAGGTGCCGCGGTAGATGATCCGGCACGAACCGACGCCGCTGGGAGTGAGGCCTTCGGCCAAGCGGCCCAAGCGGTGCGCCACGTCGATATAGCCGCGGAGCGAAGCGAGCGTCTTCGGGTCGAGAGCGGCGGCGTTGACCGCACACCGGATAGCGCCGGTCTTGAGGTAGGCGGTGAGCAGCTCGACGGCTTCGACGGCGACCTGTGTTTGCGCTTCCTCGGTGCTCGCGCCGAGGTGCGGGGTGCAGACGACGTTCGGCATGCCGAACAGCGGGCTGTCGGTGCAAGGCTCGTCGGGGTAGACGTCGAGGGCGACGCCGCCGAGCTTGCCCGACTCGAGGCCCTTCTTGAGGGCGGCCTCGTCGAAGATGCCGCCGCGGGCGCAGTTGATTAGGCGGCAGCCCGGCTTGATCTTCTCCAGCGCCGCGTCGCTGATCAGGCCGCGGGTCTCGTCGGTGAGCGGTGTGTGAACGGTCAGGTAGTCGACACGCGGCAGCATGTCCTCGACCTTTTCCACCAGCTCGATGCCGAGCGACTTCGCCATGTCGGCCGACATGAAGGGGTCGTAGCCAATGAGGTCCATCTCCATCGCTCTTGCGCGCGAGGCGACGGCCAGGCCGATGCGACCGAGGCCGACGATGCCGAGCGTCTTGCCGGCGAGCTGGGCGCCCATGAACTTCTTGCGGTCCCAGCGGCCCTCGACGAGCGACTGGTTCGCCGCCGGGATGTTGCGGCTCAGCGCGAACATCAGGGCGATGGCGTGCTCGGCGGTGCTGATCGTGTTGCCGGCCGGCGTGTTCATCACGACGATGCCGGCGCGCGTGGCGGCGGTCTTGTCGATGTTGTCGGTGCCGACGCCCGCCCGGACGACCGCCCGCAGCCGCGTGTTCCCTTCGAGCACGTCGGGCGTGAGCTTCACGCCGCTGCGGCAGATGGCGCCGTCGAACTCGTTCAGCGCGCTCTTGAGGGCGTCCCCCTTCAATCCGGTGCGGACTTCGTACGAGACCCCCTCGGCGGCGTCCAACAGCGCAAGGCCTTCGGGCGAGAGGTCGTCAAGAACGATGATGCTGGGCATGTGGGGAGGGGCGAGGGGTTAGGGACGGGGGACGAGGGAAAGCGGCATCAGGCTTCGCCTGAGTAGGACGAGCGACCGCGAACACAGGAACCCTCGTCCCTCGTCCCCCGTCCCTCGTCCCTCAGGGCGTCAGCCTTGCTGGTTCTTGAACTCGAGCATGTAGTCACGCAGGCACTCGACGCCTGCGACGGGCATCGCGTTGTAGATCGACGCCCGGGCGCCGCCAACCGAGCGGTGGCCCTTGAGGTCGCTGAGGCCGCGCTTCTTGGCGCCGCTGAGGAACGCGTCGGTCAACTCGTCCGACGGCAGGCGGAACGCGACGTTCATCAGGCTGCGACACTCGCGCCTTGCGTGGCCGATGTAGAAGTCGGGCGCCGCGTCCATCACGTCGTACAGCAGCTTGGCCTTCATCTGGTTCTGCTTGTAGACCGCGTCGAGGTCGCCGAACTCCCGCAGCAGCCATTCGGTGACGAGCTTCACGATGTAGATCGAGAACGTCGGCGCCGTGTTGTTCAGCGACTTCTCGGCGATGTGCGTGTTGTAGTTGCAGTAGATGGGCAAGTTGGGGCTGGCGTCGGCGACGAGCGCCTTATTGACGATAACGATCGTCACGCCCGCCGGCCCGGCGTTCTTCTGGGCACAGGCGTAGATCAGCCCGTACTTGGTGACGTCGAGCTTCTTGTGCATGAAGTCGCTCGACGCGTCGCAGACCAGCGGCACGCCGCCCGTGTCCGGCTCGCTGGGGAACTGAACGCCCTGGATCGTTTCGTTGCAGGTGTAGTGGACGTACGCCGCGTCCGGGTCGAGGTCCATTGCCGGCTCGCCCGCACAGAAGGGCGCCGGGAGGCGGTCGTAGTTCGAACCGGACGAGTCATAGGCGACGCGGACCGGGGCGACCTTCTTGGCCTCGGCCATCGCCTGCTTTCCCCACGAGCCGGTGAGCAGGTAGTCCGCACTCTTGCCCTTGAAGGCGCCGAGCTCGCCGATCAGGTTTGCCGCAGTCATCCAGAACTGCAGCCGCCCGCCGCCCTGGAGGAACAGTACGGCGTAATCGTCCGGGACGCCGAGCAGCTTGCGGATGTTGGCCTCGGCCGCCTCGATGATCGCTGTGAACGCGGCGCTGCGGTGGCTGATCTCGAGGATGCTGGCGCCGACGCCGGGGAGGCAGAGCATCTCGTCGCGGGCCTGCTCCAGGACCGGGACGGGGAGCACCGCCGGGCCGGCGGAGAAGTTGTAGACACGCTGATCGGCGGCGGTGGCGGTCGACATCGGCTTGGGCGTTAGGTGGGGTGGCTCGCTAGTGGGTGGACGCCTGGCGGCACTTCTGAGACCCAAAAGTTTAACGGTGGGTCGCCGGATTGACGATGGGCGGGCGGTGGAGGTTCGCTGTGGCGAAACGCCGCGGCAGTGGCGTCCTCCTGGCGAGGGATTGACGACAACGCGGCCAAACTCCGACGACTTACACCGCCGCCTCGCCTATCCCTGCGGGCCGAAGCCGCATAGTTTCATACGCATAGCTCTCTCGCGCCCGCGCACCCTAGCCAACGAGTCCATCCCCACCCGTGTACGCCCGCTTCATCGACTGGTTTCGCCCCCTCGCTGGACGTGGCGTAATCTCGGGGGATCACTTGACGATCCTGCTCGCTGGCGTCGTGGGTTTGGCCGCCGGCGTGGGAGCGGCCTTTTTTGGGACGCTGATCGAGTTTTTCACCGACCACACCTTCGGCTTGGCGGCCGAGTCGCGGCTCGACCCGGCTACCAGCTGGTGGCTCTGGACGCTGGTGATCGTTCTCAGCCCGCCAATCGGCATGCTGGTGGTGGCGTGGGTGACGCGGACCTTCGCCCCCGAGGCGATGGGCCTGGGGGTGCCCGAGGTCATCGCCGCGGTGGCCCGGCACGACGGCGTCATCCGGCCTCGGGCCGCGGTCGTCAAAATCCTCGCGAGCGGCATCTCGATCGGCATGGGCGGCTCCGTCGGGCGTGAAGGGCCCATCGTTCAGATCGGCTCCGCCGTCGGCAGCGCAGCCGGCCAGCTGATGCGGCTCTCGGCGAAGAACATCAAGGTGCTCGTCGCGGCCGGCGCCGCCGCAGGCATCAGCGCGACGTTCAACGCGCCGCTCGCCGGGGTGATCTTCGCCAGCGAGATCATCCTCGGCTCGTTCGCCGTCGAGTCGCTGACGCCGATCGTGCTCGCCAGCGTCCTCGCCGACGTCGTGCAGCAGCATATCGGCGAGCACCGCTTCGACCCCGCGTTCAAGGACCTCGAGTTCCAATTCGCCGGCGCCTGGGTGGAACTGCCGAGCTACCTGCTCTTGGGCCTCGTCGCGGGCGTCGCCGCGGCGGGCTTTATCAAGGTGCTCTACGGCCTCCAGGACGTCACCGAACGCTGGATTCCCGACTGGCGCAAGCGCGCGCTTGCGCTCGGGGCGATCGTCGGGCTCGTCGGCGCCTTCTATCCCGTGCCGCCTCCGGCGGCGTCGGAGGACTCGCAAACCGCGTCGCTGATGCACTTGCCGCCGATCATGGGCGTCGGCTACCCGGTCGTCGATCACGCGCTGCACCTGACAATCGAGGGGCACGAGAAGCCCTCGTCGAAGAAGGAGTTCGAGTTCTTCAGCGGTATGTTCCGCATGGCGCCCGAACGGGCGGTCGTCGTGCCGCAGGACCGACTGTGGAACGAGTTGCTGTGGTTGGCGCCGTTGGTGCTGTTGAAGCCCGTCATGACGGGCCTGACGATCGCCGGCGGGGGCTCGGGGGGCGTCTTTGCGCCGTCGCTGTTCCTCGGCGCCACGCTCGGCGGGACGTTCGGTTTGCTGGTGAACCTCGTGATGCCGGCCTACTCCCACGCGCCGGGCGTGTACGCGATTGTCGGCATGGCGGCCGTCGTCGCCGGCGCCACCCACGGGGTGCTCTCGGCGATCCTGATCGTTTACGAGATGACCGACCAGTACGAGATCATCCTGCCGATCATGGCGGCCGCCGGCGTGTCGAGCGTCGTCACGAAGATGCTTGAAACCGACAGCATCTACTACAAGAAGCTCAGCCGCCGCGGCGAATTCATCTCGCGCGGGCACGACCTGCACAACCTCGACCACGTGATGGTCCGCGACGTGATGGTCCGCCACTTCCCGACGCTCCGGCCCGGGGACAACGCCGCGCAAATCATCAAGATCGCGCGCGAAAACCCGGCGATCGAGAGCCTGCCGGTGCTCGGCGCCGACGGCAAATTGATTGGCATCATCCGTGCCGAGGACCTGCACCGCGTCCTCGACAGCGACCTGACGCCCGCGCTGGTGAACGCCGAAGACATCGCTCTCCGCGCGCCGCTGTCGGTGTTGCCGTCGGCAAACCTGATCGAGGCGATGCGTGACTTCGGCGCCCGCGACGTGGAGACGCTTCCCGTCGAAGTCGGCGTCGGCGAGAGCCGGCGCCTCGTGGGGCTTCTGCTGCGAGCCGACGTGATGCGTCGCTATCGGCAAGAGATGCTCAAGCGGCATTGATCCAACAGCAACACTCGCCGAGCCTTGCCGGCGTTACACCTCGGCGCCAACAAAGGGAGGCTCTTCGTCTTCCATCTCCGCCAGCGCGTTGGCGGCGGCGCGTTGCTCGGCTTCCTTCTTCGTCTTCCCCCAGGCCGGGGTGTACCGCTTGCCGCCAACCTGCACGGCGACTTGGAACGCCTTGCTGTGGTCGGGGCCCTTCTCGTCGAGCAGGCAGTAGTTGGGCGTCGTTCCCTCTTCGCGTTGCACAAGCTGCTGAAGGAGTGACTTGTGGTTCTCGCCGCCGACGCCCTCGGCGGCCGCGTGCTCGATCTCTCGGAGCGTCAGCGGCATGACGAACTCGGCGGCCGCGTCGCGCCCGCCGTCGAGGTAGATCGCCGCGACGAGCGACTCGAACACGTCCGCCATGACGCTAGGCGGCACCGTGGGCGAAGTCGTCATCCCCTTGCCGAGGATCAAGAACGGCTGCAAGCCGAGGCGCTTGCTGAGCTTCGCACAGGTCATCCGGCTGACGACAACGCTCTTGACCTTGGTGAGGTCCCCTTCGAGAAAGTGCGGGAACCGCTCGTAGAGCTGCTCGCAGACGATGGCGCCGAGGATCGCGTCGCCGAGGAACTCCATCCGCTCGTTCGATCCCAGCCGGTGGTCGGCGCCCGAGGCGTGCGTCAGGGCCGACTCCAACAGGGCCCGGTCGCGGAATCGGTAGCCCAATGCCGCCTCACAGGCGTCAAAGTCCACGACATCGGGGGTCAGTTCTTCGGACACAGGGCGAGGGAACGCAGTGGAAAACGGCGGCCAATGGGGCAGGCTAGCTGGCGGGGGTGGGGGCGGTCAATCCGCGCCGCACAGAGAAGGAAAGCCGGCGAGAGCACTGCCCAGGCGGCGGCGCAGCTTTTACAGTGACGGCTCGCCCGAACCGCTCCGCCTGCCCCGGCCGCCCTGTGTCCTCGTCCGCCTCCACGTTGAACACGCTCTACCTGCCCGAGTTGAGGGAGATGATCGCCACGGACGACGACGCGTCGCTCCGTGAGTTCGTCGATGCGCTGATGCCGGCCCGTGTGGCGGAGTTCATGGAGGGGCTCGACGCCGTCGAGTCGTGGCGGGTGCTCCAAGTGGCCGACCCCGAACGGCGGGTCGAGGTCTTCGGCTACTTCGAGCCCGAGAAGCAGACCGCCCTTGTCCATGCCCTCGTCGGCGCGGGCGACGCCGACGCCATCAGCGGGCTGGTGGCGGACCTGCCGGCGGACGACCGGGTGGACCTCCTCCGCGACGTGGACGACCACGTCGTCGAAGAGTTGATCCCGCTGCTGCCGCCCGACGACCGCCGCGAGACGCTGCGGCTGCGGGGCTTCCCGGAGGGGACGGCCGGCTCGGTGATGACAACGGAGATGGTCTGCCTCCCCGAACACCTGTCGGTCGCCGAGGCGCTCACCGAGATCAGCAAGCAGGCCCAAGAGGTCGAGACCGTTTACTACACCTACGTGGTGGACGACGACCGGCGTCTCCTGGGGCTGCTCTCCGCGCGGCAGCTGGTGACCCACTACCTGAACCCCAACCAGTTGATCAGCGAGCTGATGCAGCGCGACGTGGTCACGGTCCTGGCGATGGACGACCAAGAGGCCGTCGCCGAGAAGGTCGCCGACTACGACTTCCTGGCGATCCCCGTCGTTGATGAGAACCGCCGCCTGCTGGGCATCGTCACGCACGACGACATCATCGACGTTTTTCGGGAAGAGGCGACCGAGGACGCCCTGCTCGCCGCCGGTGTGGCGCCGCTCGAGAACGGCTACCTCAAGACGCACTGGTTCACGCTCGCCTACAGCCGGGGGATCTGGCTGGGGGTGATGTTCTTCGCTGCGCTGCTCACAGCCTACGCCCTGCTGCGGTACGAAGAGGGCTTCGACAAGGTCTGGTGGCTGGTCCTCTTCATCCCGCTGGTGATTTCGAGCGGCGGCAACTCCGGCAGCCAATCGGCGACCCTCGTCATCCGCGGCCTCAACGACGGCGAAGTGAGGCTCGAAGACTGGCGCCGCGTGCTGTGGCGAGAACTGGCGATGGGGCTCTTCCTGGGCGCCGGCCTCGCGATCGTCGGCTACGGCAGCGCCCTCCTGCTCACACGCCAAGCGCCCGAGCCACACCTCTCGCCGACCTCGTACGAGATGGTGGTCGTGCCCGTAACGATCCTGTTGGTGGTCGTCTGCGGCACCCTCTGCGGCGGCGCGCTGCCGCTGCTGTTCCAGAAGCTAGGGCTCGACCCGGCACTGATGAGCAACCCATTCGTCGCGGGCATCATCGACATCGCCGGGATCGTCATCTACATGACCGTGGCGACCGCGATGATCGCAGGGATGTGAGGCGAGCCGGGAGCGTCAGAGACCGGAGGAAAGCGGGTACCAAGCACACTCCGGTCGCTGACGCTCCCGGCTCGCCAGTTATCCCTCAGCCCCTCGTCCCTAACCCCTCGTCCCAGCGGCGTAAGCCGCTCAGACATCCAGCACCGGGTGCCCTACATACATCTGCAGGACTTGGCTCTGCACTTTGATCGCGCGGATCAAGACCCAGACCTGCTCAGGCGAGAACTCTTTCGGGTCCGAAGACGCCAGTTCCTCGAGCTCGCCGGTCATCGCGGCGTGCTGGTCGGTCGCAAGTTGGAGCTGGAGCCCCACCTGGCGCCATGCCGATTGGAGGTTGCGCGAGTCGGTAAGTTGGTCGATGTCGCGTTGCGTGTTAGTCAACAGCAAGCAGAGCCGGGCGACATCCTGAGGAGTCGCTTCGGGCTGGAGCTGTTGGATACGCTCGGCCAATTCGTGGCAGGTCATAGCAGCGGGGCCAAGCGGCCGGGCTCGTCATTCGTGGCGGCTTGCCACTCGGGATTCGGTTGACCCCCAAACGTAGCTCGGTCGTCCTGCCTCACGCTGTGACAGTTTTCACAATGACGGCTTAGGACGCCCCCACGGGTCCGATTGTGCCGACGAGGCCAGTCGCCCGACCCCCGCTTGCGGATTCGCGCGAGAATCCGCATCAATTGGCTTCAATTCGTCCACCTATCGGACCGAACCGCCTCGATCACGCAATGGTCTTACGGCACAAGCGGTATCGCTGCCGGCTCAGGGCGAATCTCGATAGAATTGCAATACGAACAAGTTCCTTCCCTTCAACCCAACCGATCCCGTGGCATTCCTCGGCGTCAATATCGATCACGTCGCCACCGTCCGCGAGGCCCGTCGCACGACGGAGCCCGACCCCGTCACGGCGGCCGCCCTGGCGGTGCTTGGCGGCGCCGATGGCATCACGATCCACCTCCGCGAAGATCGCCGGCACATCCAGGACCGCGATCTGGAAGTCCTGATGAGGACCGCGTCCGCGCCGGTAAACCTGGAGTGTGCGGTCACGGACGAGATGATTGAGATCGCCTGCCGTGCCCAGCCGCGCCAGGTGACGCTGGTCCCCGAACGCCGTGAAGAAGTGACCACCGAGGGGGGCCTCGACGTGGTTGGCAACCGTGACCGCGTCGACGCCGCCTTGAGGCGTTTGGCTCAGGCGGGCATTCTCGTCAGTCTGTTCGTCGACGCCGATCCCGCGCAGGTCGAGACGTCGGCGACTTTCTTGGGCGGGGTCAATGGCGTTGAACTGCACACCGGACCCTATGCCCATGCCTTCGCCGACGCTGGAGGATTACGCGGCGCCGCCGTCGGACAGCTCGACCGCCTCGCCCGCGCCGGCGAGATCGCCCGCAACGCGGGCCTCCTCCTCCACGCCGGCCACGGGCTCAACTACCTGAACGTCCAGCCCGTCGCCGCCCTGCCCGAAATGCGCGACCTCAACATCGGCCACAGCATCGTGTCACGCGCCGTGTTCACCGGCATCGAACCCGCCGTGCGGGAGATGAAGCGGCTGATCGTCGATGCTAGTCGGTGATTTAGTCCATCCCCTTCCGAAACTACTGCCACCGCTGGGGTCACTGTTGAGGGCCCAATCCGCTAAGATTGGGGGCACAAGCAAACCGCCCCACGAAATCTCGACAACAAGCAGCGGCTGTGAGTCTCGACATCGGCACGATCCTCCGCGGTTGGGACTTCGATCCCGATGGCGTGACAGTGCGAACTATTCAAGGCGACGACGGACGTGAGAAGGTCCAGCTGCGCCTCGATCTGGGCGTCATGCAGATGGAGCTAGACGGCCGGCCCGACGGCGAGCGGGTCGAGGGCTACCCCTCTTGGTTCGACCTCCACATGGCTCGTCAGCAAGAGCACGACGCCGCCAACCCCGACGGCGCCCCGTACCAGCTCCAGTCGGAGGACTGTGCACTGCTGCTCCGTGAGGGAGTCCAGTACTACCACCGCTACGTGACCTTCTGGGCATTGGAGCGCTACGAGCTGTGCGCACGGGACACCGAGCGCAACATGCGGCTGATCCTCTTCGTCCGCGAGCACGCCCGGCTCGAACGCGACAAGCTGCAGTTCGATCAGTGGCGGCCCTACGTGGCGATGATGCACGCCCGGTCGGTGGCGACGCCGCTGATCGCCTCCGGGGCCCTAGATGCGGGCTTGGCTTCGATCGACAAGGGGATCGAGCGGATTGAGCGGTTCCTAGCCGACTACGGCCGCCAGGAGCAGGCCGACCAGGTCAACGAGCTGAGCTTTCTTAAGCGGTGGCGCCGCGAAGTGGCCGAGAGCGGTAAGCGGACGCTCCCCCGGCCTGAGGACTACGAGCCGGACGACCCCGTCGATCAACTCCGGGCCCGGCTCGCTGACGCGGTCGCGGCGGAGCGTTACGAAGAAGCAGCCAATCTCCGTGACGAACTGAGCCGACTTGAGAATCCGCCCCCGCCGACTGGGTAAAATGTGGCGATGCCCGAAACACTTTCCGTCGCCGCTGCCGCCGACAAGCTCGTCGCCACCATACACAAGTTCGGCTCGTGCGCCGTCGCGTTCTCGGCGGGCGTCGATAGCACGGTAGTCGCCAAGGCGGCGCAATTAGCCCTCAGTGAGAAAGCGATCGCGGTCATCGGCGTCGGCGCGGCGCTGCCCGCGGGCGAACTCGACGAAGCCCGGGCTATCGCCGCGCAGATCGGGATCCGTCTCGTGGAACGGGCGACGCTCGAAATCGAGAACGCCGACTATCAAGCGAACGCCCCCGACCGCTGCTTCCACTGTAAGACCGAGCTCTACACGCACGTCCGCCAAGCCGCCGACGAGCTGTCGCTCGCAACGATCCTCAACGGCGCCAACGCCGACGACACCGGCGACCACCGCCCCGGTATGCGCGCCGCGGAGGATTATGCGGTACGTAGCCCGCTACTCGAATGCGGTTTTGGCAAACAGGAAGTGCGTGACCTCGCTAAGTACTGGGGCCTGCCCGTCTGGGACAAGCCCGCCGCGCCCTGCCTCGCCAGCCGCATCGCCTATGGCCAGCAAGTGACGCCCGAACGTCTGGCGATGGTCGACGCCGCCGAACGCCGCCTCAGAGACCTCGGCCTGCGCGAGCTGCGCGTGCGTTACCACGAGGGCGACCTCGCCCGTCTCGAGGTCCCCGCCGACGCGATCCCGCTGCTCGCCAGCGACGAGGTCCGCAAGTCGCTCGTCCACGACCTCCGCAAGCTTGGCTTCAAGCGTGTGACGCTCGACCTCGCCGGCTTCGAGTCGGGCAACCTCAATACGTTGGTGCCGGTCGAGGCTCTCTCGATTCGCCGGTCGTAGTTGCGGCGGATTATGGTGGGAGGGCTTTTCACACCGGTTGGCTATCTTACCCCGCGGCTCATCATGATCTCCTCTCGCTTCCTAGCTGCTGCAGCCCTCCTCTTGTTCGCCGCCGCCGACGTGGCGGCACAAGAGACAACCGATAAGCCCTGGCGACAGCTCTTCAACGGCCGTGACCTCGATGGCTGGGTCGTCAAACTCCACGGCCACGATCTCGGCGACAACTACCGCGACACGTTCCGCGTCGCCGACGGCATGATCCAGGTGCGTTACGACAAGTACGACGCCGGCGATTTCGGCGACCGCTTCGGGCACCTGTTCTACGACGAGCCCTTCTCGCACTACCACCTCGCGGTCGAGTACCGGTTTGTCGGCGACCTGTTCCCCTCAGCGCCCGACTACGCCCGCCTCAACAGCGGCGTGATGCTGCACGCCCAAGACCCGCGCAGCATCCTCCGCGGCCAGGACTGGCCGATCAGCGTCGAGCTCCAGTTCCTCGCGAGTGAGGGTGACGGCCGCCCCCGCGCGACAGGCAACGTCTGCACGCCCGGCACGCACGTCACTTACGAAGGCTCCCAGCGCGACGACCACATCCTGCCCTCCACCGGCCCGACCTTCGCCCCGAATGAATGGGTCCGCGCCGAGGCGATCGTCCGAGGCGACCACATCACGCATCTCATCAATGGCGAGAAGGTGCTCGAGTACACGAAGCCCGTCATCGGCGGCGGCGTCGTGTCGGGCTACGCCCCCGGCGAGTTCGTCGAAGGCAAACCGCTCACCTCGGGCTACATCGCGCTGCAAGCCGAGGGGAACGGCGTTGATTTTCGGAAGGTGGAGCTGCGGGAGTTGCAGACGACAGAGTAGTCGGAGAATCTCTAACCACAGAGCCACTGAGGGCACGGAAGACGCACAGAGACAACTCCTCAGTGCCTTCCTCAGTGCCTTCCTCCGTGTCCTTTGTGGCTCCGTGGTTAAAATATGGGAGGCGTCTCCAGACGCCGATTACGGTGTCCAAGCCGTATACGGTATGGTGCGCGTAATCGGCGTCTGGAGACGCCTCCCACATTTTCATGAGAGCGCAATGACGAAGTCACTGACCAGTCGCGCTAACACCTCGCGCGTCACTGTCGCGTCAATTGGTTCACGCATCGCACCGCGCGGTTTGCGGTAGCGCCGCAGAGACAGCGCGCCGCCTGTCCGCACAAGCAGCTCGTAGTACGCGCTCGACTCGTTGTCCTGCTGTGGCGTGGTGCTGCGCAACTGGACGACGGCGAGTTCGCGGTCGATTTCGACTGGCGTCAGCGCTTCGAGCAGGTAGGTGACGCGTTGCGTCAGCTTCTCGGCGACGGCGCGGACGCGTTCAACCGTGGCGTCTTTGAGTCGCGGTGTTTCGAGTCGCAACTCGGTGAAGGCGACCGCTAGGCCATCCGCGTGAGAGACGCCGAGCGACAAGCGTTCTTCACCATCCGCAGCGGTAGCCGTGCCACCTCTTGGCGTTGCGTCGATCGCTGTCAGTAGTTGTTCAGCTAAGCCACTCATAAACGCATCAGTTGCCTTTCCCGTGTCCGAGAAGGTCTTCGAGGCTCGGCGACGAGTCCTCGGCCTCCCCCTTCTCGATCTCAAATTCTTTGCCGTCGAACGACAGCACCGCGTGGGCGCCTTCGAGCGCCGTCGCGATGTGGACGGGCCGCTTCCACAGCAGGTTCAGGTTGCGGAGTGTGTCCTGGGCTTCACGAGTGTCGAGTTCGACGCCCGTGTAGCGGTGCTCCAGGTATAGCTCGCCGCGGTTGCGGTAGTTGCCATCGACAACATCGATGATCGGCCGGCCCGCGTTGGTGAGGCTCGCTAGCAGCTGGGCCTTCACCTTCGGGAACGCCCGGCTCTCGATCTCGTACTGCTCGGCCGACTCATTCCAGCCGAACTTGAAGAGCCGCTGCTCGCGTACGAAGTCGAGCGTCAGGAAAGTGTCGATGAACGTCAGGTCGTTGTGCGTGCGGCGCACTTCAAAAATCTTATCGCGGCCTAGTCCGGCGTGCGTGTTCCACTCGCGGCGTTCCCGGGCGTCGTCGCAGTCGTCAAAGTCTTTGCCGAAGGCGCCGCGGTTCCAGCGGTCTTCGATGTCGCGGAAGAGCTCGATGCCGAGCTTGTAGGGGTTCAACCGATCGGGCGACGAGGCCATCGTCCCCGAGTGGTGGTCGCAGTAGCAGATGAAGTCGGCGGGCGAGAGGCCGTGGCGGGTCATGATCGTTGAGTGCCAGTAGCTGGCCCAACCCTCGTTCATGATCTTCGTTTGGCCCTGCGGCGCGAAGTAGTAGGCCTCTTCGCGGAGGATCGACAGCACGTCGTGCTGCCACGCCATCAGCGGCGCCTGCTCCAGCAGGAACAGCAGCACGTCTCGCTCGGGCCGTTCGGGCACACGGCGCGGGCCTTCCGGCTCCTCCTGCGCTTGCTCACCGCCGCGCGGGTTGATGAACGAGTCCATATAACTCTTCGCCGCGAAGCGCTGGGCGGGCTTCTTCCGCTTCTCTTCCTTCTCGGGATCGAAGTCGTACCGGCAGCACTCTTCGCGGCGTTTGATGTGCGGCGAGTGGATGTCGATCAGGTTGTCGAGGCTGCTGCACGCGTCGATGAACTCCTCGACGGGCTCGACGCCGAACTCGTCCATGTACCGGCGGATGCGGCTGCCGTGGTTCGCCGTCTCGTCCATCATCTTACGGTTGGTCTTGGCGAACCAGGCATTGCACTTGAAGAAGTCGCAGTGCCCGTAGACGTGCGCCATCACCAGCCGCTGATCGACCGGCATATTGCTCCGCATCAGGTACGCGTAGCAGGGGTCGTTGTTGATGACCAGCTCGTAGATCTTGCCGAGGCCGTAGTTGTATTGCTTCGAGAGCTGGTCGTACTCCATCCCGAACCGCCAGTGCGGGTAGCGCGTCGGGAAGCCCCCCTTGGCGGCGATCTCGTTGAGCCGGTCGGCGTCCACGAGCTCGAACAGCGTCGGAAAGAAGTCGAGCCCATACGAGCGCGCAATCCCCTCGATCTCCACCTGAATGGCGGCAAGGTCGGGCGGCAGCGGGGCTAGCTCGTGGAGGGGCATTTTTGTTTAACCGCCAAGACGCCAGGAGCGCCAAGGATCGCCAGGGAAGGATTCACCGCGTTCGCGGAGGACGCGGAGCTTTCAGCCTTTGTCTTCTCGTAGTCGATAGTCACCTAGATGATGAACACGCCAAGATTGCGAGTTTGAATAGCTCTATTACATCGTTTTGAGTAGCGACAATCTGAACATGAGAAACCGACGACTCTGGATCATCCGCAAAGCGAAGCGCAAGCCTGCGCTTCTCGCCGACCATTTCGTATTCAAACCATTCGTCTCGCTAGTCATCGGTTCCGTGGAGTCCTGAAACGATCACTTCAAGGTCCCAGTCATTTTTTGCTCCTGCGATGAATGCGAGTAGCTCAACAAAACCTGGAAGCTTGTCCTTTATAATCCAACCTTGCGTCATGCTGGGTTCATCGCTTTGAAGCATTCGAATGGATGATTGCCTGATACTTTGTTCCTTCGTTCCTTTGTGGTTAATCTTCCTGGCGATCCCTGGCGCTCCTGGTGTCTTGGCGGTTCATCGTCCCTTCCCCAAGAACGTCTTGATCGCTGCGTAGATCGCTTCGCGGTCTTCGATCTCGCAGCACACCAGGTTCTCGTGTTGTGAGCCGAACTTGGCTTCGATCTGGCCGAGCAGTTCGCCGCTGCCGTAGGGGCTTTCGACTTGGCCGTAGGCGAACTGGTTGACGTGCGGCAGGATGCGCTCGCCGAGCAATTCGAAGGCTTGGTTGTTGTCTTCACCCCAGTTATCGCCGTCGGAGAACTGGAAGACGTAAAGGTTCCACTCGGCCGGCGGCAGTTGCTGGGCGATCAGCTCGGCGCAGACGCGGTAGGCGCTGCTGACGCGGGTGCCGCCGCTCTCGCGGGTGTGGTAGAAGGCGTGCTCATCGACCTCCTTGGCGACCGCGTCGTGGATGATGTAGCGGCGTTCGAGGCCCGTGTACTGCGACTTGAGCCACGTGTCGATCCAGAACGCGGCGTTGCGGACCAGCGATTTTTGTTCGTCGGTCATCGAGCCGGAAACGTCCATGATGTAGACGGCCGCGGCGTTCACCAATGGCTCATCGACGGTCGTCCACGAGCGGTAACGCTTGTCGCTCTTGACGGGGATGATCGCCGGCCGATCGGGCGAGTAGCCGCCGGTCGAGATCTCGCGCTGCAGGGCCTTGAGATAAGTCCGTTTGTTGTGCCGTAGCGACTCGGGGCCGGTCGAACGGACCGAGTTGTACTTCGACTTCTGCGCCTCGATCGTCGCCTTGCCGCGCGGCTCGATGTGCGGCAGCTCGAGCTCCTCGCCCATCAGCGCCGCCAGCTCTTCCAGCGTGACATCGACTTCGGTGTAGTGCTCGGCGCCAGCGTCGCCGCCGGCGCCCCCTTCACCCGACTGGCCCTTCCCCTTGCCGACCGCGTCCCCCTTCTCGCCCCGCCCCTGCCCGACGCCGCCGTTACCGTTATCGCCAAACCGAAACCGCGGTGTGTTCAGCGAAGGAACCGGGATCGAAACGACACCCTTCCCCTTGCGCCCGAGCATCTCGCCGTGGGCGACGTACTTCTTCAAGTTCTCGCGCACCTTCCCCTTCACAATCTGCCTGAAGCGTCGTACGTCTCTGTCAATCGGTAGCGACATGGGGGGCGTTTAGTTTGGAAGGAGATAGGGGGATGTTGGTGATAGGGGGGATCGCAAGCGGGTGGTTTGCGGGCTGTGGGCTTGGCTTTCTTCGATGGCAATGCCGTTCTAGGGGACTGTTGGGGATAAGTGGGCAGTCGCTTTGCGACTGCTTATGTGTCCCCCTTTTGCTGAATCGGTTGATTCGCTATGCCGTTCGAGCATGCCGATAGCGTCGCTCTCTCGTCCGCTTGCGATCCCCCCTATCACCAACATCCCACTCATCTCCTTCAAATCAATCGACTAAGAGTCTCGCTTTGCGTCGCCACGGGCGAAGATGCTGGCGACGTAATGCAGGACGTCGGTAGCGGACTCCTCGTCGTAGCCGTAGTTCTTGATCAGGCGGGCCTTCACCACGTCGATTTTCTGCTGCGTGTCGGCGTCGACGACATTCGACACGAGGCTCGTCAGCTTGATCGAATCTTTCTGGTCCTCGAAGAGCTTGAGCTCGAGCGCTTTGTGCAGGCGTTCGTTTGACTTGTAGTCAAACCGCTTGCCGTCGATCATCAGCGCGCCGATGTAGTTCATGATCTCGCGGCGGAAGTCGTCCTTGCGGCTGTCGGGGATGTCGATCTTCTCCTCGACGCTCCGCATCAGCCGCTCGTCGGGCTCTTCGTACGAGCCCGTGAAGGCGTTCTTGACCTTCTCACGCTGCGTATACGCCTTGACGTTGTCGATGTAATTGCCGCAGAGGCGCATCAGGGCCTCCTCGTCGGCGGCGATCGCGCGTTGGACCTCGTTCTTCACGATGTTCTCGTACTCCTCTTTGACGACGCCCAAGAGGTCACGGTATTCCTGCTTCTGCTCCTCGTCGTTGATGAGGGAGTGGTGCTTGAGGCCCGCCTCGAGTTCGTTGAGCACCATGAAGGGGTTCACGCTCCGCGCGTCGGGATGGGCCACCAGGGCGTTGGACAGCTTGTCCTGCACATACCGCGGCGAGATGCCGACCATCCCCTCGGTGGTGGAATGCTCGCGCAGTTCGTTGATGTTCTCCTCGGTGAACCCGGGGAGAGTCTTGCCGTTGTAGAGCTTCATCTTCTGTAAGCGGCTCAGACCCGCGTGCTTCGGCTCTTCGAGGCGTGTGAGGACTGCCCACATGGCGGCCATCTCGACCGTGTGCGGTGCGATGTGTTTGCCGCGCACGGTGTTGTTGTTGTAGTCCTTGTCGTAGATCTTGATCTCGTCGGCGAGCGTGGTGACGTACGGCACGTCGATCTTGACGGTCCGGTCTCGCAGCGCCTCCATGAACTCGTTGTTCTGTAGACGGCGGTACTCGGGCTCGTTGGTGTGGCCGAGGATCACCTCGTCGATGTCGGTCTGGGCGAACTTCTTCGGCTTGATGCGGTGCTCCTGGCTCGCGCCCAACAGGTCGTAGAGGAAGGCCACGTCGAGCTTGAGCACCTCGACGAATTCGATCAGGCCGCGGTTGGCGACGTTGAATTCGCCGTCGAAGTTGAACGCGCGCGGATCGCTGTCCGAGCCGAATTCGGCGATCTTGCGGTAGTTGATGTCGCCGGTGAGTTCGGTGGCGTCTTGATTCTTCTCGTCTTTGGGCTGGAAGGTGCCGATGCCGACGCGGTCCTTCTCGCTGAGGATGACGCGCTTGACGCGGACATCCTGCGTGACGCGGGTCCAGTCGCCGTCGTACTTCTTCAGGCGCTGCTGATAGATGAACCGGCAGAAAGGATCGAGCTCGCCCTCGATACGCACGCGGTGGTCGTCATCCCCCGCGCGGCCTTCATTGAGGCGTGCTTCGACATCCGCGCGGAAACGCTGCGGGATGAGGTGCAGCGGCTCTTCGTTCATCGGGCACCAGTGCACGAGGTCCGGGTTGTCCGGCTCCTTCTCGTCGGCCCAGCCCAGCGTATAGAGCGCGCCCTCGTCGGTGGTGCTGTAGCGTTCGAGGCCCTTCTTGAGCAAGCGCGCGATGGTGCTCTTCGAACTGCCGACCGGCCCATGCAGCAACAGCACGCGGCGTTCGATGCCGTAGCCCTTCGCGGCGCTCTTCAATGCGTTGACGAGTTGGACGAGCGTGCCGCCGAGGCCGAAGACCGCGTCCTTGCCGCCGCCGTCGGGGTCGTCGAAGAAGTTGTAGTGCGTGACCGACTCACGGCCGACACGCATCTTCTCGACGCCGTACGAGAGGATCATGTCGTACAGCCGCTGGTACGCCGTGCGCGTCACCTCGGGGTGGGCTTGGACGATGTCGAGGTACTCTTCGAACGTTCCGACCCAGTTCTTGCGACGGAACTGGTCGCGGTCCTGGCGATCCGACACCAGACGAATAATTTCGCTTCCGTTGGCCATGTGAGGGCTACCTGCTCCGTGAGTGCTACGTGACTCGCCGAAGGCTAGGCCCTTTACATTCCCTGCAAGGGTGAACCCGACCAACGCATGAGAGAGGGAGAAGGCGCCTGCGCGCCGCGGCCCGAGAGAGGGGCCGCAAACTCCCCCCAGATAGCCGAGGGGCTCACCGTGCGGGATTGGCAAAGAGCGGAGGGCGGCGAGTGGCGGGAGAAGGGGGCGGGCGTCCTGCCGGCTGGCAATGCCGAAGCAACTCCTGCGTGCCCCTTCCTTACCCTAGTATCACTCGCGTTCCGACAAGGCAGCAAGAGAAATGTGACGGGATAAGCCGGTTAAGCCCCCGCTGCCGGGTGGACAGTTCGTCCCCAGCACGTAGAAACCGCCAAGAAGACCCCACCCATCCGAGCGGGTCTGCGACGCCTCAAGGCGTCGAGCCATTCAGTTGCCGCTTTCGCTGCTTGAGCCGTTGGAGGAAGCGCCCGACCCACCGCGTCGGCGCCGGCCTCCGCGCGAGCGACCGCCTCGACCGCCGCCATCGCCACCTCCACGGGCACTTTCGCCACCGCTGCGGCCGCCACGGCTGGGACCGCCGCGGCTGGGGCCCCGGCTGGTTGTCGGCCGGCGCTCAGACCGTGCGGCAATGTTGGCGTCTACGACGACGCCAATGGCTTCGTTCCACGAAGTGATGTTCTTGTGCGAGATCGCGGGAACATCGTCGTCTTCGTCGTCGGAGTCATCACTCCCCTCGACCTCGAAGGCACGCGACGAGCGGGCAGCCGCTTCCGAAGCGGGGCCGTCCCCACTGTCGGGGCCGTCCTCGTCCTCCTCTTCCTCTTCGGGCGACTCGGAAGTGGATAACTCTTCGCTCTTAGCGGAGCGGCCACGCCCGCGGCGGCGGCGACGGCGGCGACGCGGCTTGTCTGACTCGTCTTCGCCTTCCACTTCGCCGGAAGACTCATCGGTCTCGGTTTCGTCGGATTCGTCGCTTTCGGAAGCTTCCAGTTCGCTATCGTCGGCGTCTGCCTCACCTTCCGACTTCTTTCGGCGGCGACGTCCTCCACGGCGGCGACGGCGACGCGGCTTGTCGGAGCGTTCTTCGTCTTCTTCGGTCCTCGCCTCGTCGGCGTCTGCGTCTGTCAACTCGGCGCCCTCGACGACTTCCTCATCGTCATCGGCAGCGCCGAAGAGGTCGCGTGGAAGTTCGGGCTCTGCAGGAGCAACCGGCTCTGGTTTGGCACGACGAGCAGCGAAGGGGAACCAGCCGGTAAAGCCTCGGGGCTTCGGCGCCGCCTCTTCCGCGGCAGAGTCTTCGACGGCATCAGAGACCGGCGCCTCGACCTCGACAATCGCCTCGTCAACGGCGGCCGGCTTGGGGGCGTCTGCCTTCGATTCGGTTCGAGAGCGCCGAGGCTTGGCGCCCTCTTTCTTTGACCGATCGGGCCGGCCCCGTTCGCCGCGGGCAGCCCTTGGCTTCGGCTCTGCGGTCTCCTCCGCTTCCGAATCCTCGCCGATCGGCGCCTGGGGCGGCGATTGAGGCGTTGCAGGTTGCGGACGTGTCTGCGCCGGGACCTCTGCCTTCGCCTTGGGAGGGGCTGACTTGGGAGGCGCCGACTCTGCTCCGGGAACGCCTAGTGAGACGGCGAGCGCGTCCCAGGCGCTGGGCTTCGGTTTGGGATAGTCCGTGGGCAATTCGACATCCGACTCAGCCGCCGGCATAGCGGGCGCATGCGTCGGAGACGTGGGCTGACTTGCCTCAGGAGCCGGCTCGGCTACGGGCGCCGGTTCGGCGGTAGGGGCGGAATCGGCGGGGTTGGCGCCGAGGTCGCGGAGAAGGGCGTCCCAGTTGTCAGCAGCCATAGGGTGCGTGCTTTTGGTCAATTGGAGCGGCGAGGCCGCCTGCTCGTGACCGCCGGCCTCGACAAGTTCCGCCCCACCACCTGGTGGGCAAAGGGACTCGGAGGCGGCAGCCGGTGATTCGGTAGGTCGGCCATCCGTGCGGCGACCGTAAGCCTGCCAGCATAGAGGGTTTTGTACGTTTCCGGAAGTCGGCAGGTCATTGGCTTGTCAGCCATAAAAACGAAGCCCCGGACCTATCGGTGCGGGGCTTCGTTGCTCGGTTCGTCGTTAGCTAGCTACTCAGTTACCACACCCTACGGGCGGTCGTCGATGATCAGCGACCCGTTATCGGCCACTTCGAACAGCGGGCGGTACTGGCCGTGGAAGCACTGCTTGGCCCGCTTACCGTAGTGCCAAACCAAGTTCATACCGAGGTTCCAGGCTTCTTCTTGGGCGCCGAGGCCGGCGGCGTCTTCCTCGGGGATGACGTAGGTGAATCCGGAGACCATCGAGAAACGGTCGGTCAGCGGAATCGCCGTATCGAGCCCCAGAATTCCCTTGCTGTCATCGTCGAACCCACCGAACACCCGCAGCTCCCCGCCCTGGCAGCCGTGGAAGCGGTAGAACAGCAAATACTGATTAGTGGCGTGGTAGTTAGTCGCGACTTCCTGAGCGTTGATTACCGTGTTCTCATTCGTCTTGGACGCGAACTGGAAGCCGATCTCATGACCACACGGGTTGGTGATGCTGATCAGGCCGCGGATCTGGCCGAAGTCCATCGATCCCTGACGCTCGTCCTGCAAGAGGTCGTAGACGACGCCGTATTGCAGGCCGACGGGCTTGCGGTGGAATAAGCCGCCGGTGAAGAACTGCTGCGTGTGGCCGTCGGATGTGGCCGAGGACGAGTCGCCGTGTACCTGGCTTTGAGCGGCCCTGTAACCGACCTGGTAACCGATCGCTGGCACGCCGAGCCAACCCATCGATCCGCCTAGGTTGATGCTCTGGTTGAAGCCGAAGTTGCCGCGGTCACGGTTCGGGCCGTCGAGCGGGTTCTTGAACGCCTGGACGCCGCCGGAGATCGTCAGTTCGCGGATCGGGGGCAGACAGAGCATCACCGGCACGCAGCCATCTGCGCAGCCCACGGTGCTGCTGCAACCAACGCCGCAAGTGCCGCCGCAGCCAACGTCTCCGCAGCCGCACGTCTCGCCGTACGTGAGACCGCAACCGGGATCGACCCCGCAGCCGCAGTCTGGGACGCCACAGCCCGGGTCGGCGAAGCCGCAACCGGGATCGACAACCGAGTACCCTGGCTCGCTGATCGGAAAGCCTTGTTCCTGGTAGTAGGGCGTGCCGCAATCACAGCCGCCGACGCCGCCGCAATGGGCGCAAGCGGTCCGCACCGCCGCGTCAATGCGCGGTCGAACAGCGGACGAGCCGGCTCGTTGCGGATTGGGAATCGACGCAATCGCCTGACGGACGGGCGCTTGGGCGGCCGCTTGTTGGACCTTCGCTGGCTTGGCGGGCGTCTGGCGGACGACCGACGGCGCCTTGGCCTGCGGCTTGACGGGAGCGGCGTGGCTCACTTGCTGGACGCCGGTCGATTGCCACTGCAACTGGGCGAGCGCAGGGGTCGACGCCGACACGGCGAGAAGACCAACAAGGGCGTGCATCAGATGACGCATCGCAGTTACCTCAAGGGGGCGGGTGTCTTTCGGATCGATGGCGTGCTGTCACGTACCGACCGCCCCGCGGTCAGCTAGCAAGCAGCACACGCCAGGCCCCCCTGGTCGCAGCTAAGAGGAGGTATCGACGCCGGCTCACCCGGACTTTCATCAAAGTTGACGTAATCGTTAGGGTCGTTGCTGGCGCCGTTGGCGCCAAATCCTGGCGTGCTCAGGGCCCTGACCGCTCGCACGCCATCGACATCTCCCCCTGACGACGCCCGTGAGCCAGCATCGCTATACTCGGCTCCCGCAAGATCTTCGCCTCTACCGACCCAGCCGCCGTATGCCCCCCTTGTTCTCTGTCCGCTCCAACGTCGTCAATCTCGCTGCCCGCACGGTGACGCCCGCCGAAGTCCGTGTCGTGGACGGGAAGATCGCTGCGATCCAGCCGCTGCCAGATGGCGAGGCGGTCGAGGGCTATCTCGTGCCCGGGTTCATCGACGCCCATGTCCACGTCGAGAGCTCGATGCTCGTGCCGACGGAGTTCGCCCGCGCTGCGGTCGTTCACGGGACGGTCGGCTCGGTGAGCGACCCGCACGAGATCGGTAACGTCTTGGGCGTCGCGGGCGTCGAGTACATGCTTGCGCAAGGTGACCAGACACCGTTCAAGTTCTGCTTCGGCGCCCCGTCGTGCGTACCCGCCACGACCTTCGAGACCGCCGGCGCGACGGTTACCGTCGCCGAGGTCGAGGCGCTGCTCGATGATCCGCGTATCGGCTACTTGAGCGAGATGATGAACTTCCCGGGGGTGCTGCACGGCGACCCCGAGTGCCTGGCGAAGATTAAGGCGTCGCTCGATCGTGGCAAGCCCGTCGATGGCCACGCGCCGGGGCTGCGTGGCGAGCAGGCAGCGAAGTACGTCGCCGCCGGCATGACGACCGACCACGAGTGCTTCACGATCGACGAGGCGCGCGACAAACTCGCCGCTGGGTGCAAGATCTCGATCCGCGATGGCTCCGCCGCCCGCAACTTCGACGCCCTTGCGCCGCTGATCGCCGAGCACCCCGGCATGGTGATGCTGTGTAGCGACGACAAGCATCCCGACGAACTCGAGGTCGGGCACATCAACTTGTTGCTCCGCCGCGCGGTCGCCGCCGGCGCCGACGCCTTCCACGCCCTCCGCGCCGCATGCCAGACGCCCGTCGAACACTACTCGTTGCCGATCGGCCTCATGCGCGTTGGCGATCCGGCGGACTTCGTCGAGATCGACTCCCTCACGGCGTTCAATGTCCGCCGCACCTGGATCGATGGCGTGCTCGTCGCCGAGAACGGCAAGACGATGCTGCCGCGCATCGAGCCGGCGGTCGCCAATAACTTCGTCGCCCGCGAAGTGCGTGCCGAGGAACTCGCCCTACCTGCGGAAGGCGTTTCGCAGCTACGCGTCATCGAGGCGATCGAGGGGCAACTCATCACCAACTCGCTCAATACAAAGCCAAAGGTACACGCCGGCCACGTCGTCTCCGACGTGGCGAACGATGTCCTGAAACTTGTGGTCGTCAACCGCTACGCCGACGCCGCGCCGGCGATCGCCTTCATCAAGAACTTCGGGCTCCAGCGCGGCGCGATCGCGTCGAGCGTCGCGCACGATTCGCACAACGTCATCGCCGTTGGCGTGGACGACACCGACATCTCCACCGCGATGAGCCTCGTAATGGAGAACCAAGGCGGCCTCTCCGCCGCAAGCCACAAAGACGGCGTCGCCGAGGCACTGCCGCTGCCGGTCGCTGGTCTGATGGCGACGGGCACGTGCCAAGAAGTCGGCGCCGCATACGGCAAGCTCGACAAGCTCGCCAAAGCATGGGGAAGCCCCCTCCGCGCACCCTACATGACCCTGTCGTTCATGGCCCTGCTGGTAATCCCCTCGCTCAAGTTAAGCGACAAGGGGCTGTTCGATGGGGATCGATTCGAGTTCGTCTCCTTAACGAGATAACCACAGAGACACGTAGGGCACGGAGGACGACACCGAGAAGCCGTAGGGTGCGATTCCGCTCCGCTGCATCGCACCCTACTCCGGTCAAAAACTTCTCTGTGTCGTCCTCCGTGCTCTCAGTGCCTCTGTGGTAGACTTCTAACGAGGCTTACGCGGCGGCAGCGGGTCGCGGCGGGTGACTTTGACTGGGCACGGCGTAGCCGGCCGGACCGCTAGTTCGCGGTGCGTCGTCATGTCGTCGAAGCCCGGTTGGGGCTCGAAGCGGAAGCGCTGGAGCAGGGTTGCGGTGATCAGCGGGAGTTGCACCATCGCCAGTTGCTGGCCGATACAGACCCGTGGGCCGTGGCCGAACGGGAAGTAAGCGCCCTTGGGGATGTCGCCCTCTCGCTCGGGCGAGAACCGGTCAGGATCGAACTTCATCGGCTCGGGGAAGAATCGCGGGTCGCGGTGCGTGACCCAGGGCATCGTGATCATCCAGCCGCCGCGGCAGACCCGGTAGCCGCCGAGCTGTGTGTCGCGGATCGGCATCCGTGCGAAGAGCACATACGCCGGCGGGAAGAGCCGCATCGTCTCTTTGAGTGTCTGCGTGAGGCACTCGAGCTTCGGCACGTCGGCAAAGGTCGGCTCGCGGTCGCCAAGCACCCGATCGACCTCTTCGGTGAGCCGGTCGTAGAGTTCGGGCCGGCCGAGGACCAGTTTCCAAAACCAGCCGAGCGTCGAACTCATCGAGTGTGCGCTGGCGATCAGAATAGTGGCGGTTTCGTCGCGGGCCTGCCGATCGCTCATCCCCTTGCCGTCGCCCTCTTCATCGACCGCCCGGAGCAGAACCGCCAGCAGGTCGTGGTAGGTGTCGGGGTCGGCGCGGCGGATCTCGATCGCGCGGTGGACGTAGGCGTCGATCGCCTCGATCGCTCGGCGTTTGCGGCGGCTGCTGGGGAGCGGCAACCATTTCGGCGGCGTGATGGGAATGCCCATCTCGCGGCTCATCTGATCGGCGCCCTCGATGATCGCGTCGGACAGTTGTTCGGGCGACGGGCCACCAATGACTTCGGGGTTGATGCCGGTGGTCGTGCGGATGGAGATGTCCATCATCAGCGCCGCCATCTCGTTGACGAGATCAACTTCCCCCGCCGACTCCCACGCGCCGACCCGTACTTGCGTCGTGGTCAGCGTGACTTCGGAGTAACGGGGCAACAGCGCGCCGCGGAACGCCTGCTGGATGATCCGGCGCTGCCGGGTCCAGAGGTCGCCTTCGCTGGTGAGGATGCCGTTGCCCACCAGTTGGCGGAGCACCCGCATCTCCCAGGGCGCGCGGATGTAGTCGTCACGCCGCCGGACGAGGTACTCGTGGATCAGCTCGGGGCTATTGACGACGTAGGCCCGCTGGGTGAACAGCATGAAGCTGCACAGGTCGCCGTAGCGATGGCCAAGCTTCGTGATGTACCGCAAGGGCGACAGCCAGAACTCGGCCGCGTGCCGCCAAGTGAGGCCAATCCATTGATTGATATTCTTCGGGCCGGGCGGATGGGGCAGTTTCTCGGGCGGCGTCTTGTCCGAGACGACCTGGCGCGCCAGACGGGTCGGGCGCGCAGCTTCGCCAAGCGTTCTCTCTAGAACAACAGACATCGTACCTGAATGTAGCCGTACCGGCAAAAACCTCGCATCCTAGAGGTTTTCCCCTACTTCAGTCGTGCCCGGTCCCCGGGTTAAGCGGAGATTACAATATAGTCATCCTTGGATTTTAGCGAGTTAGTTCTGGTAATTTTCTTACGCCTTGAACCGCCGGGCCTCGACGCGGAGCTCTTCGCTCGACCAGCCGTTCTGCTCCGCTAGGCCGAGCAGCTTCCGCTGCCCGGCTTCATTGAGCCGGGCGATCGCGGCGTGCGCGCTCCAGCTCAGATTGGGTCGGCGGTTGCGGATCGGGACTCGGCGGGCGACCGAGGCGTAGCGGTTGAGCTGATCACCCGAGATGGCGCCCTCGCACATCGCGTAGAAGGCTTCGCCGAAGGCGTCGTCGCCGGCGTTGAGCAGATCGCCGATCCACCACGGGCCGGCCTTCTGGCACCACAGGGCAAAGTGCAGCGGGCCCTTCCAGGCCTCAACCGACGGCTTCCCATCAATGCGCACCCCGACCGAGGTGAACCGGAAAGGTCCGACATGCATCTCCGGCGGTTTGGAGTTCTCAGGCATAGCGACTCGACCTAGCAGGACCAGGAAAGCAAACCACGAAGGAACGAAGGAACAAAGGGGGGCCGTTGGGATTCTTTGCTAGGCCTTGTTGCGCTCCCTTGGTTCCTCTGTTCCTTTGTGGTTCAAATCGTTGAGAACCCTCTCCAAGAAAGGCATGGCATGCAATACGGATCCTTCCCCACGACACGCCTGCGCCGGCTGCGGCGGCATGATTGGTCGCGGCGGCTTGTGAGTGAGTCGCGGTTGTCGGCGGCGGACCTGATTTGGCCGATCTTCGTTTGCGAGGGCTCGAAGCGGCGCGAGCCGATCGGGTCGATGCCTGGCGTCCAGCGATTGAGCATCGACCTGCTCGAGGCAGCGGTCGCCGAAGCCGTGGAGCTGGGCATTCCGGCGATCGCTCTCTTCCCGGCAACGCCTAACGACCTCAAGACGCCCGGCGCCGAAGAGGCGTGGAACTCCGATAACCTCGTCTGCCGCGCGATCCGCGAAGTCAAGCACCGGCTCGGTGAAGCGGTAGGCGTCCTCGCCGATGTCGCGCTCGACCCGTATAGCTCGCACGGGCAGGACGGCTTGGTGGTGGACGGCTATGTCGCTAACGACGAAACGCTCGACGCGCTCTGCAAGCAAGCGATCGTCCAGGCCGAGGCGGGCTGCGACGTCATCGCCCCGAGCGACATGATGGACGGCCGCGTCGGCCGCATCCGTACGGCCCTCGACGCCGAGGGCTTCACACAAGTCGCGATCATGGCGTATGCCGCCAAGTACGCGTCGGCGTACTACGGCCCGTTCCGCGACGCGGTCGGCTCGGCCGGCTCGCTCGGCAAGGGGGACAAGAAGTCCTACCAGATGGACCCCGCCAACGGCGACGAGGCCCTCCGTGAAGTCGCGCTCGACCTCGCCGAGGGCGCCGACATGGTGATGGTCAAACCGGGCCAGCCTTACCTCGACATCGTCTGCCGGGTGAAGCAAGCCTTCGGCGCGCCGACGTTCGCGTACCAGGTCTCGGGCGAGTACGCCCAGATCGCCGCGGCCGCCGAGCGCGGCTGGCTCGACCGCGACGCGGTGATGCTCGAAAGCCTGATGGCGTTCAAACGCGCCGGCGCCGACGGCGTGTTGACGTACTTCGCGGTGGAAGCGGCGCGGAAGCTGCGCGACGCCGGTCTTTCGTGATCGCGCCGCGTCGGCGAGCGATGGGCCTGCGGCGCCATCTTAAGAATTGCGTCAAGCGCGAGACTAATCCCCAAGCGACCGAGCGGTCGCGTCCTCGATCACCGCTTCAGCGGCGCGGCGGCCGGCGGCCATCGCGCCGTTGATGGATGCCGTGTCGCAGTAATCGCCGCAGCGGTAGACGCCCTCGGCGAGGCGGGCGCCCTTGGCCACGGGGTCGAGCGCCGGTGGCGTCTGGCGCGGCAGGGCGTACTCAATCGGGTACGTCCGCAGATGCCGCCACGAGTCAACCACCGGGCCGAACCACTCGCGAAGTTGGTCCCGCACCTCGCCGTGCAGCGTAGCCGCGTCGGTCCACTGAAGGGCCGTGACGGAAATGAGCGATTGCCCTGGGGGGGCGTAAGACGGCGCCACCTGGCTGGGGACGCAGACGTTGTTCACCGGGCCGCGACCCCCGCCGTTAAGCAGGAGGATCGGTTCCTCCAGCGGAGGCCGATCCGCTGCGAAGTAGACGCACGCCGCGCGATTCGATCCGCCCGTCGATTGCTCGCCGGTGAGGCGGGCGGCGATGGGCTCCTCGGTCGCGAGCACGGTCCGCTTTGCACTGAGCCGTTCGCCTGATGCGAGTTCGACCCTTCCCTTGCCGGCAGACTTGACGCGCGTCCCCAGCCGGAGCACGCCGGCTGGGAGGCGGTCGGCAAGCTGGTGCGGGAGGGCCCGCATACCGCCCGCGGGGAGGGCGGCGTCGCCCGAAGAGAACATCCGGAACACGAACTCACACAACCGACTCGACGTGGTCAGGTCATGATCCAAGAACACGCCGCCCAAGAACGGGCGGAAGAACTGTTCGACCACGATGGGCGAGAACCCGCGCTGCCGGAGCAGGTCGATCGTAGGCAGTTCGGTTCGCTCGTAGAGGCGCGCGAGGTCTCCGCGAGTCGTATCGCGACGCAGCTTCGCTAGCCGCAGTTTGTCGGCAAAGGTTGCTACCGGTGAGAAGGCCGTCGCCAAGAGGTGGCGTGGCCGTCGCCACGGATCAGAAAAACGGTGAAAGGTCCCGTCGCGCCAAACCAGGGCGCCCGGCTCAAAGTTGTGGAGTCGAAGCTTCCCGTAGTCCAGCTTGCGCTGGGCCTCGGGATAGGCGGTCAAGAAGACCTGGAAGCCCCGATCGAGCAGGAAACCGTCCAGTTCGTCGGTCGAAATTCTTCCCCCCGGAGTCGGCTCCGACTCCAGGACGAGCACCTTTCGCTCGCGCGAACAGAGTTCTTCCGCGCAGGTCAACCCGGCGATGCCGGCGCCAACGATGATTGCGTCGAGTTCTTCCATTCCTGTTCATCCCGCCCGCAGGCGCGGGTTCCGACTTAGTTGGGTGGATTGCTCTCGATAGGCCCCCAACTAGATAGCGACAATCACTTCGTGCCCGGCTTGCCTAGCGGCGTCTTTCGCCGGCCGGTTGATCGCCGCCGCTTGCTGTGTCTTCATCACCGTTCGCATGAACGGCTCGGGGCGCGGGACGCCGGCGAGGCGCAGACGCTCGACGCCGCGCTCGAGCAGCACTACGTCGGCGGCGTGGTACCAGTCCTGGCCCGGTTGGACCTCGGCTTTCACCTCGTCGAACCCGTCGAGCGGCAACGCGGCGACGGGCGTCGCGTCCTTTTCAAAGGGGTTCTCGATGAGCAGCCGCTGTGTGGTGACGCGATAGCGGACGCCGGCTGTGTTCACGGTCCCGACGAGCACCAGCGGCCACCTCGGCGCCTTACGGACCAGGTAGAGAACCGCCCCGATCGGAGCGGTGAGGAGCGTCATCAACCGGCCGAGCGTCAGCGGGACGCCGCCGATCGGAAAGCCGAACCGACTCGAGTACAGCCGCCCCAGCCACTGCCCCCACGGCCCTGCCGAGATCGACGGCCACACAACGGTGACGGTCCGCTCGTGCGAGCGGGTGGAGTCTTGCGGCTTGAGGGGTGAGGCTGCCATGCCCTAAAGCATAGACTTAGGTCGCAAACTTACTCCAGCCACCTGCGCCCCCAACCAGCTACACGTCGCCGATGCACCCTGCGCAACTGCCGATCGACGAACTTCTCGCCGAGTGCGAAGAGCGGCGACAACGGCGCTCGGGGCCCGGCGGGCAGCACCGTAACAAGGTCGAGACCGCGGTCATCCTTACCCACAAGCCGACGGGCGTCCTTGCTGAGGCCAACGAACGCCGCAGCCAACAGCAGAACCGCGAGGTCGCCATTCAGCGTTTACGCGTACGCTTAGCAGTCGAGCACCGCGACCCGCCCGCCGACGCGGCTTCGCAACTCTGGCAGAGCCGTACCCGCGGCGGGAAGCTAGCGATCAACCCCGAACACGCCGATTACCCCGCGCTGCTCGCCGAAGCGCTCGACCACATCGCGGCGGCCGATTGGGACGAAGCCGCCGCCGCCACCAAGCTCGGCGTCACCCGCACCCAACTCATCAAACTACTCCGCCTCGAGCCGGCGGCCTTTGCCATACTCAACCGGCAGCGCGCCGACCGCGATCGCGCGCCGCTCAAATAAATGAAGCACAAAGGAACGAAGGAAGACTATTAATTGGCCCAATCGTTGCCCATCGCCTACAAACCATAATTCCTTCGTTCCTTTGTGGTGAATTCATCAAAGCCCATGAAAGCCTGCCTCTTTGACATCGATGGCACTTTGGTCCTCACCGGCGGGGCGGGGATGTTTGCGTTTGCCGAGACCTTTGCCGAGGACTTTGGCGTGCCGGAGATTTCGCGAGAGGTCCCCTTCGCGGGGCAGAGCGATCGCGGCATCGCCGGCAACTTATTCGTCGCGCATGGCATCGAGAACACGCACGAGAACTGGCGGCGGTTCCGAGAGGGGTACGTCGCCCGCATCGAGGATCATCTGCGCCGACGTGAGGGCCTCGTCTTGCCGGGCGTGTTCGCGTTGCTCGATCGGCTCGAGTCGCTCGGCGACGTGCACATCGGCCTGCTGACGGGCAACGTCGCCGCCGCGGCGGAGACCAAGCTACGCTACTACGACCTCTGGCATCGCTTCGCGTTCGGCGGCTTTGGCGACGACCACCCCGACCGCAACGACATCGCCGCCACCGCCGTCGCAAGGGCGCGGGAGCGTCACGGCAGCTCTCCCAATGGAGCGGCTTCCGCCGACGAACGGATCGTCGTCATCGGCGATACGCCCAACGACGTGCGCTGCGCGCGGTCGGTCGGCGCCTACGCCGTCGCCGTGCCGACGGGGCACATCACCGCCGAAGAACTCGCCACGACGAAGCCCGACCTTTTGGTCGAGACGCTCGAAGACGCGGATGACATCGTCGCGTTCCTGTCCGACTGAATCGGTCAAATGGCTCAATTGTGGGAGGGGTCTCCAGACCCCGATTTCGCGCACCATGCCGTTTCGGAATGGATACCGTAATCGGGGTCTGGAGACCCCTCCCACAGCTCCGTCGCTAAGAATCGACACAACCGTCACAGCCGGCGCCCCTTTGCTGCAAACCCGCCGTGCCGGTCGCCGGCACGCCACTCGGCTTGCCGTACGCTTACGCGGACCTTTCCCTCCCGCAATGAAGCGAGCGACCGCCGTGAACTGTTTTGACCTCGTCGTAGTCGGCAGCGGCCCCGGCGGCCAGAAGGCGGCCATCTGCGCGGCGAAGCTCGGCAAGCGTGTCGCGATCGTCGAGCGGCAGAAAGAACTCGTTGGCGGCGTCTGCCTGCACACCGGCACGATCCCCTCCAAGACGATGCGCGAGGCGATCCTCCACCTCACCGGCTTCCGCCAGCGCGAGGTCTACGGCGAACAGTACCGTTCGCGCAAGTCGATCACGATGGACGACCTGCGGCACAAGCTGCAGCACGTCTCGCGTCGCGAATGGGACGTCATCCAGGACCAGTTCGACCGCAACGGCGTCGAGACCATCGTCGGCGAGGCGAGCTTCGCCGACACACACACCGTTGAGGTGCTCACGCCCGAGGGGCCCGTGCACCTCGCCGCGGACAAGGTGCTGCTCGCCCCCGGCACCAAGCCGGCGCGGCCCAAGCACATCCCGTTCGATGGCCGCACGGTCTTCGACTCGGACGAGTTCCTCGATCTCGACCGCATCCCGCGTTCGATGATCGTCGTCGGCGGCGGCGTCATCGGCGTCGAGTACGGCCTGATGATGGCGACACTCGGCGTCCGTGTCACGATCATCGACGGCCGCGACCGGCTGCTCGACTTCTGCGACCGTGAAATCGTCGACTCGCTTGTCTACAACGCGCGCTCGATGGGTGTGACGTTCCGCTTGGGCGAGAACGTCGCCGACGTGCGGCGTGTCGGCCTCAATGCGGCGGCGGTCGAGCTCGAGAGCGGCAAGCGACTGCTCGGCGAGACGGTCCTCTTCAGCGTCGGCCGCCAGGGCGACACCGAGTTCCTCAACCTCGAAGCCGCCGGCCTGGCTCCCGACACCCGCGGCCGCATCGTCGTCGGCGAGGGCTTCCAGACCGAGGTCCCGCACATCTACGCCGTCGGCGACATCGTCGGCTTCCCCGCCCTCGCTAGCGCCTCGATGGAACAAGGCCGTCAGGCGGTCTGCCATGCGTTCGGCGTCCCGGCCCGCGACATGGGCGAGATCCCCTACGGCCTGTTCACCGTGCCGGAGATCTCGTCGATCGGCAAGAGCGAGCAGCAGCTCACCGCCGACCACGCGCCTTACGAAGTCGGCGTCGCGCGGTTCTCCGAGATCGCCCGCGGCCAGATCGCCGGCGACGAGACCGGCCTGCTCAAGATCCTCTTCCACCGCGAGACGCGCCAGCTGCTGGGCGTTCATGCGATCGGCGAATCGGCGACCGAGATCATCCACATCGGCCAAGCCGTGATGGCGTTCGGCGGCACGCTCGACTACTTCCGCGACACGGTGTTCAACTACCCGACGATGGCCGAAGCGTTCAAGGTCGCCGCCCTCGACGGTCTCAACAAACTCGCCGCGTACGACGTCACCGCCGGCTGCGGCTGGGGCGACGCCGAGCTAGCCGACGTCGCGGCGCTTGCGGTTTAGGATCCAGCGGGCGGTCTGCCAACAGGGTCCGGGGAGCACACACCTCCGGCGCCAGCGTCCCGAGCAGAAGCTCATCGCGCTTGCATCCGGCGGGCGGTGACCACGTAGCATCCGCTATGGGGCCATGGAATCCGATCCGGTAATTTCTTCACCAGCGGCGGCGCCCGCGCTTCGCTGTCCGCTTGCTTGAGCGCGACGCGAGCTCAGGAGAATTTCGATAAGGTGAGGAAGCGAACTGTCGAATCTTGCTTCGTCCGGTGAATCCCACTGATTTTAGAGTGTGTCGTCCGCTCAACCGTGGGCCGAGTGCCGCTCGCTCTTCCTCATGTGAGATGGCGTTTACGTTCTGTTGGAAGCGCGTCGTTAACTGAGACTGCCGGTTGGCACGCTCCTTGCGGCCATTCCGCGACAATAGGCCGGTCAGGTTCTTGCGCCGCTTGCCCCGCACTGTTCCAGCCCGAGACGTCGGGACCCGTGGGCATCTCGACGGCGTACCCGTTTTGAATCTCAATCCCGAAGGAATGAGAACGATGACTTTATCTCGATGGCGACTGATTCTTGGCGCCCTTCTGGCGCCGCTACTCGCAATGCCCGTGCTCGCCGCGGACGACTACAGCAACACGCCGTACTACGAGGAAGAGCCGTGGTACGACATCACTGAATGGTTCGACGGCGACGATTACCGTCGGACGGACCCTAGTGAATGGAACGACGACGAAACGGACTACGAGTACGACTACGGCTACCATTATGATGTCGATGGCGATCTCGATTATGGGGGCCATTACGACGAAGAGTACGGCTACGACTCGGACTATGGCTACGACGACCTCTACGCGAACGACGACTGGTTCTACGACTACTGGTACTGGAATGACGGCCAGTCCTACTACAGCGACTGGGACTCCGACGGGATGTACGAATACGTCACGAAGTACCGGGACTACGATAATGATGGTTTTTATGACGCGTACCTGACCTATCGTGACTGGGACGATGACGGCATCTACGAAGACATCGATTACTACAGCTTCAATGATGTCTCTGCCGGCGATCAGTCCGCCGACAGCAACGATGGTCGTTCGATGCAAGCGAAGGCGCGGCGAACGCAAGGCACGGTCGCTAAGGTCAAGAAGGTGAAGGTCCGTGGTAACGAACATCTGCTGGTCCGCCTCGATGGCGGTGAAGGCAAGCAGAGCACCGTCGATCTCGGCCCCGCCAAGGCCCTGAAAGACCACGACATCGCTGAAGGGACCGAGATCCAAGCAAACGGTCCTGTCGTGAAGGCCGGTGAGAAGCGCCTGCTCGTCGCCAAGTCGGCAAAGATCGACGGCGAGACCTTCAAACCCAATCGCAACCGGGCCCAAGTGAAGGGGACGATTGTCAGCACCCGCAAGTTCGAGAACCGCGGCGACAAGCACGTCCTGGCGACGGTGAAGACCGACCGGTCGGATGCCAAGAAAGGCGAAAAGAGTAAAGGCGGCAAAATGCTCGTCGATCTCGGGCCGGCCAGCAAGCTGGACATCGACCTCGCCGAAGACGATCGGGTGACGATCGAAGGGGCGCCGGCCAAAGTGAACGACCGTCCCATTCTCATCGCAAGTCGCATCCAGCACGATGGCGAGTCGATTGCGATCGATCGCCGGTCGGACCAGCGGGGAGATAACTCGCAACAGGCCAGCTCGCAACAGGCCAGCTCGAATCAGGCCAGCTCGAATCAGGCCAGTCGCGACCGACAGCAAAGCAGCGAGTCGCAGATGACGAAGGCGAACAAGTCGCCGAGCTTTTCGGGGAAGGTCGCTTCGATGCGTAAAGCGACGGTTCGAGGCCAAGAGCGCCAGCTGATGGTGCTGCGATCGGACGCCGGCCGCAACGTGCTGGTGGACCTCGGTCCTGCTGAGCAAGGCCAACAAGCGTGCGAACCGGGCGACGAGTGCCGGGTTCGTGGCCCCGTCGTGAAAGCGCGCGGCGGTCAACCGATTGTCCTATGCCGGATGCTCATCATCGACAACGGCGAGCGCACACGGGTCAGACCGCAGCAGCCCAATACCGAAGACCTGCGTGAGGTGACCGGTGATATCCGTGCGTTGACGACCGTCGAGGTGCGAGGCACGGAGCGTCAACACGCCCATGTCAACACGCAAGACGGCAAGAAGTTGATTGTCGATCTTGGTTCGCCAGAAGAGTTGCCGATGAAGCTCTCCAAGGGCGATCAGATCTCGGCGAGAGGACGGATCGTCAAGGCGAACAACGATCAACTGATCTTGGTCGCCTTCGAGGCCAGCAAGTCGGGTGGCCAGTCACAATCGATCGAACGCTAGCCGCGGCAATCGTGATTGTCACTTCTGACAACGCCACCGCGTCCGCTGGGCGCGGTGGCGTTACTTTTTGCAGCCCTCAAGGCTTAACTGCGTACGCTGGGCCGCCACGAATGGCGCACGCCGGATTCGGTCGTCTGGGAAGTCTCTTCTACCCCGGCCTCGAAGCAGACGGCGGGATTGAACGGCGTCTCGTCCGCGTCGGAGACAACGCCACTCGCTAAGAGCAGCAGCGCCTCGTCGCTCGCCGCAGGGCTCAACCGTAGCGGGTCTCTCTGGATTTCCGTGCGGATCGACGGCTCCGGCGGTCGCATGGCGGGAGCATAGATTTCACGGCCACCGGGCCGCGGCGTCGCGGCGACGTCTTGGCTCGGTGACACCGCCCCCCGCATCGCAGGTACGTATCGCTCACGGGCGACGCGCTGCGGCATCTCTCGCATAGAGTTGGCGGCTTCCTGCTCGGCAAGGAACTCGGTCAGCACGGCCAGACCCGCTTCACCTGTCGGCAAATCGATAGTATCGATCGAGTCAGCGGGACTCGTCAGCTGATGAGAGCTGACCTGTGTCGCCGAGATCGCGATCAGCGTATCGCCAACGCGAACCGAGCGTAGGATCGGGGACTCGTGTTCGATGAGGGCGAGCTTCTCAATGCCGTCGGCGACATCGACCGAGAGGACCAGCAGGCCGCCTTCGCCCGGCTCGTAAAGTGCTTCCGTGCCCCCCCAACTGTACTGGCCCTCGATCGGAAGGGTCAGGACGCCCGCGTCGGCATAGTAGGCGGTCGCGTGATGATCGCCGTCGCCTTCGATCCCCTGGTGGCCCGTGACTGTCGATGTCGTATTTCGACCGCCATCGATCGAGTAGCGATGCAGCAGCGTTGGGTCTGTAAGGTCGGTGACGTCGAAGATCGAGACCTGCATCTCCTCGTAGTAACCCGAGTGGATGTCGGCGCCACGGCCAATCCCGAGCAGATATCCCTCGCCGATCGGATGGAGGTAGTCCGAGTACCCCGGGATCTTCAACTCCCCTTCGACAACCGGCGCGGTCGGGTCGCTGAGGTCGATCGTGAAGAGCGGGTCGACCACCCGGAAGGTGACCACATACGCCGTTTCACCCACGAAGCGGACGGAGTGCAACTCTTCGCCGGGCGCCAGCCCACTCACAGAACCGACGACAACCAGCTCGTCGCCCTGCTGTTGGAGGATCAAGAGGGCTTGGCCCTCGGAGCCATTGCTGGTGGTGACAACGCGGAGGTATCCGTCGTACTCATCGACGGCAAACTGATTAAGAAGGGTTCCTGAGAACGTTCCCGTCGCATCCTCATGGATAGCGCCATCGTCGCCGAAGGAGAACTTGGTGACCTGGGTTGCGGGAGGGAAATACGCGCCGGTTGCCCAAATGCCGTTCGAGTTGTGGGTCGGCATCTTCTCGAAGACGTACAAATTGTCGCCGTCGGCATACACCGTCGTGGCGCCGGACGTGCGGATGGTTTCGGTGTCGGACGGCCCCTCTGCGTCATCTAGCACGTCGAACGTCGAAATCGTCGTGCGGACCCGCCACCTCGACGTGCCGTTGAGTTTGAAGGGATCGGCAGGAATCTCGATGTCCATCGGATCGACGAGCAACCCCTCGCTGATCACCTCGCCATCGACCGACAGCGTCCGGTAGGTCGGCGTCCATTCGGCGAGGACGCGGTCAACGTACTCTTCAAGCGACTCGTATTGATAAGTCATCGCCTGGGGGCGCCAGTCATCGATGACGAAGAGACCGTCGATAACCCGCATCGGCTGGATCGCTACCGTCGCTGGCTCGAGTTCCGTCGCGAAGTCAACCCCTATCACATCGATTGCCGTGACGAGTTGGATCGCCGGCGCGCTGTAACGAGGCGGCGGCAAGTAGCCGCCACCCGATTGTTGCGTCACGAGCCGTAATTCGCCGTCCACCATCCGTGACGAGACGAGCGAGCCATCAATCTCGGTCTGCTCGACCTGTGTCGGCGCTTCGCGATCGCTGACATCGAGCACCGTTACGGTCACCGTCGGCTTTCCCGTGTTGTACCCATAGCTGTGCGTACTCCACCGGAGCGAGCTCAGACCAGGCGATCCGGAGGCGCCGGTGGAGACGAGGGTGAGTCGATCGCCGGTCAGATAGATGCCCGCCGGCGTTTCGCCCAGTTGCACGCGCGACGCGACCGAGAGATTCTCGGGGTCGCGGATGTCGATGATCACCAGCTCGCTGCCGGCAACCATGTAGAGGAACTCGCCATCGGTCTCGACGAGGTCCGCTTCGTCAACGCCTTCGACCTGAACATTCGTCTGGTCGGCAACGGCCATCAGGGTCATGGCGTCTCTGAGTACCGTCGCTTCGATCGTGATGCCGTCGAAATTGACGAACCCTCCATCGTTGTCGTTGAAGTAGTAAGGCGGACGCTCCAGCGTGGACCCGAATAACTCGCCGTACTGGGCTGTCGCTTGCTCGGTGATCCACTGACGCAAGTCGTCGAGCGACGCGAAGGTGGCCGCGGCCGGCGCCGGTGTCTGCACGAGCTCGTCCGCAACCGGCGTAGCGCCCAGCCCGTCAGCGCTCATCATGGCTCGAGATTCGAGACTTTCGACACTGCGAAAGCGGAATGTGCGACGACTGCGGCGGCTTTTCATCGAAGAGAACCCCAGGGGACCGAATCGCCGTCGCCTGATTCGCGACGACCGCCTCGGGTCCCTAGGCCGTTCAAGAGTCAGAGCCGTCACGCACAATCCCCGGAATTCTTTCTCCGTGAGTGTTGGACGTGTCAGCAATGGCGCGCCGCTTGTTAACCACCAGCTCACGCCCGTGCCGCAGCGCAAACCCTCGGAATGACCCCAGCGCCAACGTCACTCCGAGGCCCTTAGACAAGAGCGTCTGACGTTCTTGTGCGGACGGCGACTGCCGATTTAGCCCACCGCCTAGAGCCGGTGGTCTTTGGTCTCAACGCCGGCGATACGTCGCTGCGGTGGCGATCAGGCTCAGCGCCGCGACGATTGATGTTGGCTCGGGGACGATTTGGCCGCGGATCTCGCCGCTCGTGTTCTGGGCCGTGTGGATGTTGAAGTAGAGCCGTCCTGCAAACAACTCGCCGACTAGCATGTCGGTCAACGGATTGGACGCGTCATCATAACGCCAGTCACCCGTGAAGACGCCGGAGGTCGTTCCGACTGCGGCAGCGATGTTGTCCAGGCCATGAACGACGGGACCGTTCATCCCGGCGGCAGCGTTATGGATGTGCGCTCCCGGCGGATTGACGATCGGACTCAGTAGATCCGAGTAGCTGAGTGAGTAAGTCGCCACCCAAGCCCCAGGGCCGCCCGTTAGGTCCAACGTCCCGATGCCGGTTGCCGGGGTGGCTACCGGCCCAACTTCTTGATCGCCAGACAAGAACGCCGGAAAGCTCTGTGCCGCAGCGAGTGAGCCCGACAAGGCCGTCATGCCACAAACCAGCACCGAGGCCAAAACAAGACGATGTCGCATGGTGGACTCCTTGATGTTGTTGAGAAGAGGGACACCAAGCGTACGGCTGTTCTATCCTTTTGGATTCACCGAGATCAACGTTTAGCTTTGCGGCGAACAGGTAAAATCATTCGCCGTGCCGACTCCCTACCTCCAATGGGTGGCGCCAACGCAGCTAGGTGGCTGCAGAATGGCTGCACAAAGAGTCCCGCCTGGGGTAGGCCACAGCATCGATTCTAAGGGCCCTAGCAGCCCCGCTGCTGCACGCGTAGCCCTCCTGGCTCTCAATGACGGGGGTCGCGTGAAGACGCGACAGCGAGCCTCTCAGCGGCTCGGCGCGGGGGTCGCTATTTCTGGGCTGTTCGTGGCCTTCTAGCGGCTTTCTGCTTGTAATTAGCCAGAGCGTTTCACTTGAGCTGGTCTGGCTGTTGGCGCCGCGCAGCAACACAAGTCTTGCCGTCAGCCCTACCCCACACCGTGGGCAATTCAAGGCACGCGCTAAGCGGTCACCGTGTCGCGGCGGCGGGGTTCGAGCGCCTTGGTGTTGCGCTCGACGCCCAGGATGATCGTCCGCTGGTGCATGCCGTCGGCGCTGCTGGCGACGACGGGGATCACTTGGCGGCGGTCGGGGAACGGCAGCTTCACCGCGAACGCCCCGTCCTCACGCACCACGACCGGCTCGCCCTGGATCGTCAGGTGCGTGTGCGGCGCCGTCGAGCCGCGGACGACGAGCTCGGCGTCGATCTGCACGTCCAGCTGCGCGCCATCGGTGCGGGCCTCGGTCGCTGTGAAGCGGGTTTCGGTCGGCCGGCCCAGCGGGCGACGCAGCCGCTCCTCGAGCGCTTGGCGGAGCTCCTGGCTCGGGCCGTCGGCCGAGTAGCCGCCCGACAGGGCGAACACCCGGTCCGCGTTGCGGGCCACGTCGGTCCAGGCGTGCTCGCCGACTTCATCGACACTCGCCTCGGGCGTCTGCACCTCGTTGCTGCGGGCGATGCTGTAGAAGCCCCCCGACAGATCGAGGTAGCCGATCTCCGCGCGGAACCGCCCCGGCGGGTCGGTGACATCGACGTACCAGTGATTGACGCCGCCGTGGACCTTGACCTGACGGACGCCGCCGACCGCGCCGTCGTCGCCGAGCTTACCGAGTCGGAGTACCGGCTGCGCGCCATGCCAGTGCTGACCCAAGGCCGTCCGCGCCCGGGTGACGCTGCTGGGAGTGACCTCCCAGGTGACCTGGAGCCAGTAGGGGTCGCGCACCAGCAGCAACAGTCGATCGGCGCCGGCGGTCGGCGTGGCGGTGCTGAGGTCCTGCAAGCGGGCGCGTTGGCGCTGCATCTCGGCCAACTGCTTCTGCGCGGCGGTGGGCTTGGGGCGGCTGGCGGCGGCGCGGGCCCGTTCGGCCCGATTGGCGAGGGCCTCGGCCGCCTCACGGTCCGTCTGTCTGGGACGCGGGAGGGCGTTCTCTTGGACCCCGGCGGCCGCCAGGGCCTCGATCAGCTCGTCCTTCCGCATCGAGTGCCATTTGGCGAAGCCACGCTGGCGCGCCATCTGAGCGAGGTCTTTGGCGGTGTAGGACCGCAGCTTGGAAGAGTTCATATCTTGGCCAATCGGGCGGATGGCGCCGGGCTAGCAACCGCAAAGGCGTGTATCGATAGCGCGGGAAGGAGAGACCTTCACGATACGCTAGATGGGGTGTTTACGCAACTTATTCCCGACGTGGCAAAGAGGGCTTGTGATCACCCCTAAACGCTTATCCAGAAACGATTTGCGTCGCAATGGAGCCGCCGTCGCCGCGAACGCCCCTCCTGCGTCGGGTGACCCGCCTTCGGGCCCTGTCGCCCCCCACCACACACCCTTGAATGATCATAAACCCTTTCCATTAAAGGCTTTATCCGATCATTGCGAAGGCGATGGAAACTTTGTGAAAAATTGCACGAATTGAATCTGCGCCCGTTGACGATTGCTAGTCCGGCGGGCACGATGTGCGGTCTCACGAGCAATCGGTGGCAGCACAGGAAGTGTTCAGCACCCCCAGATTGACTCCCGAGACGCCCTTCCGCCCCCCCCTCCGCAGGGGTTGGCGATTCCCGATGACCACCACCGCCCTCGACCGCAACACGCTACTCGGCGTCGCCCCCATCCTGGTGGCCGGCGCGATTGTGCTGCCCGCGGCGGCGATCTTTGGTGGCCCCACGGCGGCGGTCGTCGCGGCCTGCGGCGTGTGTGCGACCTTCGCGATCTACGTTGTCGCCGAGTCGATCGCCAAGCTGTCCCGGATCGAACGACCGCTCGAGAGGATGCTGCTGACGATGGGCGTCCGCGGGATGCTAGCCGCGATCGCCGTGCTGGCGAGCATCGCCACCAGCGGCGTTGAGCCCAAGGTCATCGCCCTGGTCGCCGTGCCGCTCTACCTGAGCCTGATCGCGGGCGAGGGGATCGCTGCAACGACGTTAGGTCAACGGTCTTTGGCGGCGCCGAAGCCGGACCGACCCGCCGCCCTGGAAAGGAACTGATCCGCCGATGGCCGCTGGAAAGAACCCGCTGTCTCCCGAGGTGCTCTTCGAGCACGTTCAGGACGCGCCGTACTTCCACGTGCCGCGTGGGATGGCGCCGGAAGGCTCCGACGGCCACCTCTATCTACCCCAGCCGCTGGCGACGCCTCTATCGACCGCGAAGCCTAGCGACGACCACGATCACGACCACGACCATGACGCCGCCGCCGTCGGTGGAGATCATCACGACGGCGGACATCACGGCCATGTCGAGTACAAGCCCGTCGTCGAACTGAAGACGGGCGTCTCGGTTCTGGACAAGTCGCTCTTGCCGATGGACTTCGTCTTCACGAAGTTCATGGTGATCGAGCTGTTGGTGCTGGTGATCAGCGTGCTGCTGTTCGGCTGGCTGGCGACCAGGATCAAGGCCGGCTCTGCCGCCAAGGGCTGGTTCGCCAACCTGCTCGAGACCTTCTTGCTGTTTATCCGCGACGAAGTGGCCCGCCCGACCATCGGCGAGCACGACGCCGACGATTACCTGCCGTTCTTGTGGACGGTGTTCTTCTTTGTGCTGGGCTGTAACCTGTTCGGCATGTTGCCGTGGTTCGGCTCGCCGACGGCGTCGCTCGCCGTGACAGGAGCGATGGCGTTCCTAACGTTCATCACCGTCGCTGGGGTCGGCATCAGCAAGTACGGGTTCGCGGGCTTCCTGAAGGCCCAGGTGCCCCACATGGATTTGCCGACGCCCATCGCCGTTTTCCTTGTCCCGATGATTTTCTTAATTGAAATGTTCGGCCTGTTTGTTAAGCACGGCGTGCTTGCTGTGCGTTTGCTCGCCAACATGCTTGCTGGCCACATCGTGCTGGCAGTGATCATCGGCTTCATCAGCTACACGGCCGCCTCGGTCGTGTGGTGGGGCGTCATGCCCGCAAGCATTCTAGGCGGCACTGCACTGAGTCTTCTTGAGTTGTTCGTCGCCTTCCTACAGGCATACATCTTCGTGTTCTTGTCCTCGCTGTTTATTGGATCGGTCGTGCATCCGCACTGACCTCAGAAACGGCAGAAGACGCTTTACTCAAAGTGGGAGATCCAACTGTGGCTAACCTGATCCGTATCGCCTGCTTAACGCTGGCCGTCTTGTCGCTACCCTCGGTCGGGTTCGCTCAAGAAGCCGACGACGAGGCAGCGCAGCTCATCCACGATCGTCAGGTCGAGGTCACCGAAGCGCAGACCAACGGCTACAGCCGTATGGGTCTTGGCATTGGCGCCGGGCTTGTGATCTTGGGCGCCGGCCTCGGTATCGGTCGCATCGGCGGCCAAGCGGTTGAAGGCATGAGCCGTCAGCCCGAAGTCGCCAGCAGCATTCAGACGGGCATGATCATCGCTGCCGCCCTCATTGAAGGCGCCGCGTTCTTCGCCCTGATTGTGCTTGGCTTCATCATCTCTTGAATCGGTCGAGTCGCTTCGGAAACGGCCGGCTGGACACACTCCGGCCGGCCGTAACGGAGCAGGCCCCATGCAATTGAGTAGCTGGTAAGAACCATGATGAAGGCTCGACTATTTCTGTTCTCGTTGCCGATGCTAATGTCGGCTAGCGCAGCGCAGGCGGCTGAGGGGTCTACCGACCCACTGGCGACCGATCCCGACTTGGCGATTTGGACGTTCGTCGTCTTCCTCGCCATGCTCGCGATCCTCAGCCAAGTGGCTTGGAAGCCGATCATGGAGGCGCTGAAGGCCCGGGAGGACAACATCACCGGGGCGATCGCCGCGGCGCAGCGTCAGCACGACGAGGCCAAGGCCTTGCTGGCGGAGCACCAGGCAAAGATCGCCGGCGCCGCCGACCAAGTCCGGGAGATGCTCGCCGAGGCGCACCGCGACGCCGAGACGACCATCGCCAAGGCCAAGGCCGACGCCAAGGCCGAGTTCGACGCCGAGCGTGAGCGGGCCACCCGCGACATCGAGCAGGCCAAGGACGCCGCCGTCCGCGCCCTGGCCGAACGGACCGCCGGCTTGGCGATCGACCTCGCCGGCCGCGTGGTGAAGCAAGAGATCACCCCGGCCCGCCAGAGCGAGATCGTCCGCGAAGCCCTCGGCCGCTTCGGCGGCAATGGTCCCAGCGCCAACTGATTGTCTC
Organism: Botrimarina mediterranea; assembly: GCF_007753265.1. NCBI lineage: Bacteria > Pseudomonadati > Planctomycetota > Planctomycetia > Pirellulales > Lacipirellulaceae > Botrimarina > Botrimarina mediterranea. The sequence goes on along the minus strand of NZ_CP036349.1, from coordinate 2,107,135 downwards.
GCTCGCAGTTCCCTCAGCCCCTTCGCCCCTCAACCCCTAGCCCTTCTCCCATGGCAACGGAATCCCGCGCACCGAAGCACGAGACCGTCATGGACGTGACGGCCGAGCGGATCGCGCGGACGTACGCCCAGGGCTTCCTCGGGGCGGCGGGCGACGACGAGTCGGTTGTCGCCGACCTCGAAGCGGTCCAGGCCGAGGTCTTCGCCCAGCACCCGCAGTTCGCCGAAGCGATGCGATCGGCGTTTGTCGATCACGACGTGCGGGTCGGCATGATCGACCGGGTGCTCGGCGGACGAGTGGCGCCGGTGGTGGTGACGCTGCTGAAGGTGCTGAGCGATCACGATCGGATGGAGCTGGTCGGCGAAGTCGCCCGTCAAGCCCGCAAGTTGTACGAAGAATCTAACAACCGCGCCCGGGTCGTGATCCGTCTGGCGCACGCGGTCGATGACGGTTTGCTCAAAGAGATCGAGGACACGATCCGCCAGGCGTCCGGCTTTGAGCCGATCGTCTCGGTCGAGATCGACCCCGATCTGGTCGGCGGCCTGGAGGTGCGGGTCGGCGACAAGGTCTACGATGGTTCGGTCCGCACCGCGTTCGCGAAGGCACACAAAGCGATCGTCAACCAGACGGTCGCCGCGATTGAATCCCAACCGCAGCGTTTCACGCTGGCGGACTGAAAAGCGATTAACCACAGAGTCACGGAGAACACAGAGATAAGCACTGAGTAGGTTCCGGGGAAAATCGGCACGAGTCCTATCGTTGAACTCGGTGCTTCCCTCCGTGTCCTCAGTGCCTCTGTGGTGAATTTATAGAGGCCAAAGGCCGCCCGGAGAAACGCGATGAAGTTCAACAGCGACGAGATCGCTTCGGTCATCCAGCAAGAGATCGCCAACTACAGCGCTCAGGTCGACGTCCGTGAGGTCGGTCGGGTGCTGGAGGTCGGCGACGGCATCGCCCGGGTCTACGGCCTGAAGGGCGTGATGGCCGGCGAGATGGTCGAGTTCGCCAGCGGCGTGACCGGCCTGGCGTTCAACCTCGAAGAGAACTCGGTCGGTGTGATCATTCTCGGCGACTACCTCAAGATCAACGAGGGCGAGGAGGTCAAGACGACCGGCCAGCTGCTCTCGGTGCCGGTCGGCGACGAACTCTTGGGCCGCGTGGTGAACGCGCTCGGCGAACCGCTCGACGGCAAGGGCCCGGTCAACACCAGCAAGCGCCGCCCCGTCGAGGTCATCGCCACGGGCGTGTCGGAGCGCCAGCCGGTCGGCGAGCCGATGCAGACGGGCATCAAGGCCGTCGACGCGATGACGCCGATCGGTCGCGGCCAGCGTCAGCTGATCATCGGCGACCGCAAGACGGGCAAGACCGCCGTCGCCATCGACGCGATCATCAACCAGAAGTCTTCCGGCGTGAAGTGCTTCTACGTCGCGGTCGGTCAGAAGGAATCGACCGTCGCCGGCATCGTCGAGAAGCTCCGCGACTCTGGCGCCATGGACTACACGACGGTCATCGTCGCCGGCGCCAGCGACCCGGCGCCGCTGCAGTACATCGCCCCCTACTCGGGGACGGCGATGGCCGAGGAGTACATGTTCAACGGCGGCCACGCGCTGGTGGTTTACGACGACCTCTCGAAGCAAGCCGTCGCCTACCGTGAGCTGTCGCTGCTGATGCGGCGTCCGCCGGGGCGTGAGGCGTTCCCGGGTGACGTGTTCTACTGCCACAGCCGCCTCTTGGAGCGTTCGGCCAAGCTGTCCGACGCGCTGGGCGGTGGTTCGATCACCGCGTTGCCGATCATCGAGACGCTCGAAGGCGAAGTGTCCGCTTACATTCCCACCAACGTCATCTCGATCACGGACGGCCAGATCTACCTGCAACCGGACCTGTTCTTCCGCGGCGTGAAGCCGGCGATGAACGCCGGTATCTCGGTGAGCCGCGTCGGCGGCGCCGCCCAGATCAAGGCGATGAAGAAGGTGGCGGGCGGTCTGCGTCTGGACCTCGCGGCGTTCCGCGAACTCGAGGCGTTCGCGCAGCTCGGCACCGAGCTCGACCCAGCCACGCAGGGCAAGCTCGACCGCGGTTACCGCATGGTCGAGCTGCTCAAGCAGGGCCAGTACTCGCCGCTGGCGACCGAGGACGAGGTGCTGCTGATCCTCGCCGGCACCCAGGGCTACCTGGACGACGTCGCCGTGAGCGACGTGCTGGCGTTCGAGAAGCAGTTCCTCACGTTCCTGCATGACCAGAAGCCCGAGATCGGCGCCGAGATCCGCGACAAGAAGGACATCAGCCCCGAACTCTCCGAGACCATCAAGAACGCGATCGCCGAGTTCAAGCTCCAGTTCCAGGCGCCGTCGAAGGCGACCGCCCCGGCGCTGGCAGGCGCTTAGGTATTGCGGATAGCGGATTGGGGATTGCGGATTCCGTAGTCCCTGGCCGCGTCCGATCATCAATCCGCAATCCGAAATCCCCAATCCGCAATGGCCAACCCCCGTCAACTCGACAAGCGACGCAAGTCCGTCAAGAACATCCGCAAGATTACGCGGACGATGGAATTGATCGCGACGGCGCGCTTCAAGAAGGCGATGGACCGCGCGTCGGCGGCGACGGCCTACACGGACCGCGTCACGCAGCTCGTGTCGGACCTGATGAAGTCGGGCCTCACGGTCAGCCACCCGCTGCTCGAGAAACGTGAGAAGACCCAGAACGCCACGCTGCTGGTGCTCACCGCCAACCGTGGTCTGTGCGGCGGCTTCAACGGCAACCTGATCCGCGCCGGCCTGCGGCAGTGGGACGTGCTGGAGACGGTCGCCGACAACGTCACCCTCGAGGTCAGCGGCAAGCGTGGCGTCGGCGGCATGAAGTACCGCGGCCTCACCGCCAGCCAGCAGTTTCTCCACTTCGAAGACAAGCCCCGTTACGACGAGGTCGAGGTCATCGCCCAGCGCTACCTCAACGCTTACGCGGCCGGCGAACTCGACCGCCTCGACGTGGTCTACACCCGCTTCATCAACCCGGCCAAGCAAGTCGTGGCGGTCGAGACGCTGCTGCCGCTAGGGTCGCTCCTCGGCGACGCCGGCGAATCCAGCAGCGAAGCCAGTAGCGAGGAAGCCGCGGCCGGTTCGATCTACGAGTTCCTGCCGTCGCCCAAGAGCATCCTCGAAGAGGTCGTGCCGACAAGCTTCAAGGTGAAGCTCTTCAAGTGCTTCCTCGACTCGGCCGTGAGCGAGCAGATCGCCCGCCGCATCGCGATGAAGGCCGCGACCGAGAACGCCGACGACCTGATCAAGTCGCTCAGCATGCAGTACAACCGCGCCCGCCAAGGCCGCATCACTAACGAGTTGATGGACCTCATCGGCGGCGTGAACGCGATAAGTTAGTTGGGAGGCGCTGGGCGCTAGTCGCTAGGCGTGAGTACCGACAAGAGACCGAACAACCACAACCGCGTCCTAGCGAGAACTAGCGCCTCACAACCAGCGCCTAGCGCCTCAAGCATGTCTACCGCTACACAAAACATCGGTCACATCACCCAAGTCATCGGTTCGACGTTCGACGTCGTGTTCCCCGAGGACCAGCTGCCGGCGATCTACAACGCCGTCCGCATCGAGACCGAGACCAAGGGCGTCTCGATCAAACTGACCGGCGAGGTGCAGCAGCAGCTCGGCGGCGGCCGCGTGCGGTGCGTCGCGCTGGGCTCGACCGACGGCCTGGTCCGCGGCGCCGAGGTGCTCGACACGGGCGGCCCCGTGTCGGTCCCCGTGGGTATCGAAACGCTCGGCCGCGTGTTCAACGTCACCGGTGACACGATCGACGGTCGTGGCCCCTGCAACGCCGCCCAGCGCTGGCCGATCCACCGCGACGCGCCGGAACTCAAGGACCTGACGACCGACACGCAGATCTTCGAGACGGGCATCAAGGTCGTGGACTTGCTGACGCCGTTCGTCCGTGGCGGTAAGGCCGGTCTGTTCGGCGGCGCCGGCCTGGGCAAGACGGTGATCCTCACCGAGTTGATCGCCCGTATCGCCACGCAGCACGGCGGTTACTCGGTCTTCGCGGGCGTCGGCGAACGGACCCGTGAAGGGACCGACCTCTGGCTCGAAATGCAGGAAGCCAAGATCGGCGACACCGGCAAGAGCGTCATCGACCAGACCTGCATGGTGTTCGGTCAGATGAACGAGCCGCCGGGGTCGCGTCTCCGCGTCGCGCTGTCGGCGCTGACGATGGCCGAGTACTTCCGCGACGAGACGGGCGCCGACACGCTGCTGTTCGTCGATAACATCTTCCGCTTCTCGCAAGCGGGTTCGGAGGTGTCGGCTCTCTTGGGCCGGATGCCTTCGGCGGTGGGTTACCAGCCGACCCTCGCCAGCGAGATGGGCGCCCTGCAAGAGCGGATCGCCTCGACGACGAAGGGCGCCATTACTTCGGTGCAGGCCGTGTACGTCCCGGCGGACGACCCGACCGACCCGGCGCCAGCGACCGCGTTCGGCCAGCTCGACGCGTTCCTCTACCTCGAGCGCTCGATCTCCGAGAAGGGCATCTACCCGGCGGTGGACCCGCTGGCGTCGTCGTCGCGGATCCTCGACCCGCAGTACGTCGGTCAGGAGCACTACGACGCGGCCCGCCGCGTGCAGACCACGCTCCAGCGTTACCGCGAGCTGCAAGACATCATCGCGATCCTCGGTGTCGATGAGCTGTCCGAAGAGGACAAGCAGGTCGTGCACCGCGCCCGCCGCATGGAGCGGTTCCTGTCGCAGCCGTTCTACGTGGCCGAAGTCTTCACCGGCAAGCCGGGCGAGTTCACGTCGATCGCCGACACGATCCGCAGCTTCAACGAGATCTACGAAGGCAAGTGGGACCACCTGCCCGAAAGCGCGTTCATGTACGTCGGCGCGATCGAGCAGGCCGAGGCGCAGTGGAAGAAGAGTCAGAAGTAGTGAGTGGGCAGTCGGCGGTGAGCAGTGGGCAGTCAGATGCCGACTGCTTCGCAGCCAGCTAGCGATTGACCGTTGAGTAAATTATGGCCGCTTCTGAGATGACCGTCACCGTTGTCACGCCCGAACAGACCGTCCTCGAGACGACGTCTTCCAGCGTGGTGCTGCCGCTGTTTGACGGCGAGGTGGGCATCCTCCGCGGCCACGCCCCGATGATCGGCCGCCTCGGCTTCGGCGAGATGCGGCTCACGACCCCCGCGGGAACAACGACGCTGTACGTCGATGGCGGCTTCGTTCAGATCGCCGACAACGTGGTCAACGTGATGACCAACCGCGCGATGCCGGCCGCCGAGATCAACGCCGCCGCCGCCGAGGAGCAGCTCAAGGCCGCCCTCACCCAAACCGCCAGCGGCGAAGAGAGCATCGCCTCGCGTCAACGCACGCTGGATCAAGCCCGCGCGCAGCTGCGGCTGGCGAAGAAGGGCCGTTAACTCAGCGACTAGACTTGAGTAGCCGACTGCAAGAACCGTTCTTACGCGACGTGGTCGCTTCATTCAGGGCGACCTCGCAACGGCTTGTCGCGAAAGTCGAAGCGGCTAAAGATCAGGATTGTAAGTCAATAATTGACCAAGAACTGGCCGGATTATTTCACGGTCTGCTTGTAATCCTAGACGGCGGCAGTGCTCTGGCTGACGAAGGTCTGATTGCCATTGTTGACGAGGACGGCGTGTCTTTTGACCGCGGCCTTCATGAAACGTATCTTTTTTATTGGCAGGCTGTGGACAAAGTGCCGCATCGGCATGAGTGAAGCCGGCTCCTCAAATAAAGTACGTGATCTGCGTCAACAACATCGACTACGCGCCTCTGTGGAAGTGCGTAAGCCCTACGAGTTGCTGCCGGACGAAGACGCGGCTCAGAACGGTTAACTTCGTGTGATCGACGAGGGCGGCGAGGATTACCTTTATCCCGTCGGCTATTTTGTCAGTGTCGAACTTCCTGCCGATGTCGAGAAGTCGATTGCCAGCGACGGCGTGATAGTCATCACGGCGTCGCCCAGGCCAGGGCGCCGATCACCGGCGCGTCGTCGCCGCAGACGCTGAACTCGAGTCGGTCGAGGTCGCGGAAGCCCTCTAGGGCGTGCTCGTGGTAGGCTGTCTCGGCAATCTTGCGGTAGCGCTCGCGGAGCTCCGGGGCGAGGTCGCAGACGCCGCCGCCGATCACCAAGCGGTCGTAGTCGCCCAGGTAGTTCGCGCACAGAAGCGCTATTCCCAACGCCCGCGCCTGGTCGTCGAACAACTGTCTGGCGAGCGGGTCGCCCGCGGCGGCGAGCTCACGGAGTTTTTTGGCTTTTTGCTTTACGGTTCCTTCGGCATTGTTCAGCGGGTGGTCGCGCCATTCGTCGAGCGACAGGCAGTGCCCGAGCTGGTGCGCGAGCCCGGTGAGGGAGATCGCCGATTCGGCGGTCGCCAGGGCGTTGCCGACACGCAGCTCGCGATACTGCGCGTGGCGGAAGGCGTATTCGGGGAGCAAGATATGGCCGAAGTGACCGGCGCGGCCCTGGCGGCCGCGGATCGGCTGGCCGTCGATCACGGCGCCACCCCCCAGTCCCGTGCCGACGATTACCATAAAGAGCGAGGTGAGTTCTTCCTCGCGCAGCGAGTCGGCGGGGAGGCGATCCCATTGCACCGACCGGCTGCGGACCATGTACTCCCCGTAGGCCGCGGCCTGGCCGTCGCCGATGTAGCGGACGCTGATCTCCGGGGCGTGTCGTTGGAACCCCTTCTCAAGCTCGGCGCGAATCGGGAACTGGTCCCAGTGCTCGACCTTCAGGTTCGGCGTCATGTGCAGAACGCCGTCGTGCGACGCCGGCCCGGGCGTCGCCAGTCCGACCGTCGCGATGTCCGAGAGCGACAAGCCAACGCGGCCTGCTTCGGCAGCCGCTTGCTCGACAATCGCCTCGATGACGGGCGCTGGTCCCTCGTCGGGTGACGTGGGAAACTGACCGCTGACCGCGATCACCCGGCGAACTTCGTCACCGATAGCAAGCGTACTGGTAGTTCCGCCGATGTCGACGCCGAGATAGTGGGGCATTGCTTTTCCGTTGGATAAGGGGGGGGCATTGATTGTCAGCGAATCCCCCGAGTTCAGCCTAGCCCCATGATCTAGCCAAGCCCAATATCGTAGCCAAGCCCCGTGACCTAGTACTCGTGTTCGGTCCGTTGCGCTTGGGCACGGCGTCGTCTTCGCAGTAGAATCTGCCGCCCTATTAACCCCCGCCAATGCCGATGCCTTCGCTTGAGACGCCTTTCTTCGACCGCCTCGCCGCCGCCATCCTTGCCAAGCGTAGCCCGCTGATGGTGGGGCTCGATCCGCGGTGGCAGCAGTTGCCGGAGGGGTTGCGCCCGGCGGATGGCGCTTCGCTGACGGAGGTCGCCGAGGCGTTTCGCGCACACTCTTGTGGCGTGATCGACGCGGTCGCGGACCTGACACCAATCATCAAACCGCAGGCGGCGTTCTTTGAGCAGCTCGGCCCGGCGGGCATGACGGCGCTGGCGGCGGTGATCGACCATGCCCACGCGGCGGGTTTGTTGGTGTGCATCGATGGCAAACGCAACGACATTGGCTCGACCGCCGAGGCGTACGCCGACGGCTGGCTTGGCGCCACGAGCCCTTGGAAGGGCGACGCGCTGACGGTGAGCCCCTACCTCGGCGACGACAGCCTTGAGCCCTTCACCAACATCGCGGCCGAACGCGGCTGCGGCGTCTTCATCCTCGTGAAGACCTCGAACCCGGGCGGCGGGCTCTTCCAAGATCAGCAGTCGGGCGGTCAGCCGCTCTATCGACAAGTCGGCAACTATGTCGATTCGATCGCCAAAGCAACCGTAGGCGAGTGTGGTTACGGCGTCGCCGGCGCCGTTGTCGGAGCGACCTATCCCGAACAACTCGCCAAACTCCGCGCCGCGATGCCGCACACGTGGTTCCTCGTGCCCGGCTTCGGAGCTCAGGGCGGCGCGGCGACCGATGTGGCGGGCGGCTTCGACGCCAAGGGCCTCGGCGCCGTGGTCAACAGCTCACGCGGCGTGATCTTCGCCTACGAGAAACGCCCCCACGCCGACGGCTGGCAGGCCGCCGTCCGCGTCGCCGCCGAAGAAGCGGTGCAGCAACTTCGCGAAGTCATGCCTGGATGAAGAATGTCCAATGACCAATGAGTTGGGCGCGGCCGCTCCCCCGGTTATTGGGGCTTGGTCATTGGGTTTTCTGCGTCAGCGAGCAGCGGCTTTGCCGGGCACGCGCGGGTCGCGCACTGCGGTAAGTTTGCCGTCGTCGTTGCGGATGACGCCTTGCGAGACGCCGCCCGAGCCGAGCGTGCCAATCGTGTGGCCCTTCTTTTGTAGTGGAAGCGCGTCACCGAGTGGCGTGGCGTCTTCGAAGCTTAGCTCGTCGGGGCGCCACTGGTGGTGCCAGCGGGGCTGGGCGATCGCGTCGGCGAGCGAGAGCTTGGCGTCGACGACGCCGATAATCGCCAGCAGCACTTGGGTGATGATCTTCGGTCCCCCGGCTGCGCCAACCGTCATCAATGGCTCGCCAGTTTGATCAAGAACGATCGTCGGGCTCATACTCGACAGCGGTCGCTTGCCGGGGGCGACGCTGTTGTTTTCCATGCCCACGAGGCCGAACGCATTGGGCACGCCGGGCTGGGCAGAGAAGTCGTCCATCTCGTTGTTTAGCACGACGCCCGTCCCCGGCACGATCACCTTTGAGCCGAACGTGGTGTTCACCGTTGCTGTGATCGCCACCCACCAGCCCTTACTGTCGGCGGCGGCGATGTGCGTGGTGTGCCGCCCGAACAGGTCCTGGCGCCATTGCGGCGGCGTTCCCTGCCCTTCGACAGCGGTCGATTTATTCGGGTCGATCTTCTTCGACAAGCCCGCGATGTAATCGGCGTCGATCAGCCCCCGCGGCACGTCCACAAAGTCCGAATCGCCGAGCCAATAGGCCCGGTCGGCGAAGGCCAGCTTCATCGCTTCGGCCACGAGGTGGATCGCGTTGGAACGGTCCTTCTTGAACGCCGCAGCAAGATCGAACGGCTCAAGCATCCCCAGCATCTGCGCGACGTGGACGCCGCCGCTGCTCGGGGGCGGGAAGCCGACAATCGTCAGCCCACGGTACTTCGAGACGATCGGCGTCCGTTTCTTTGCCTCGTAGGCGGCGAAGTCGTCGGCGGTGAGCACGCCGGCGTTCTCCGCCATCCACGCGCCAACGCGCTGCGCCACGGGGCCGCGGTAGAAGTAGTCGGTCCCTTCGCGCGCGACGCCTTCGAAGGTCTTGGCTAGGTCGGGTTGCTTGAGCACGTACCCGACAGGGTGCGGATTGCCCTCGGCGTCGAGGAGCTGAGCCTTCGTGCCGGGGAAGCGGCGAAGCGACTTCGTGACGGACTTCAGCCGATTCAAGTAGGTCCGGTTGAGCGTGAAACCATCTCGTGCCGCTTCGAGGCCCGGTTGGAGAAGGCGTGAGAGAGGCTTTGAGCCACACTCTTCGAGCGCCATCGCATACGCCGCCAGCGCGCCGGGCGTGGCGACCGCTAACGGCCCAACCTGACTCAACTCGGGGTCTGCCTTGCCGTCGCGGATGAACATGTCGCGGCTCGCGGCGGCAGGCGCCATCTCGCGGCCATCGATCGCAATCAGTTCCCCCTCGGGCGAGCGAATCAGAATCAGGCAGCCACCGCCGATCCCAGAGTTGAAGTTATCAACGACACTGAGCGTGAGGGCGGCGCAAATAGCGGCGTCAACAGCATTCCCCCCTTCGGCGTAGACGCCCATCGCTCCGTCGGTTGCGATCGGATGCACGGAAGCAACGGCGTAGTCGCTCCCCGTCGCGGTGAACTCGGCAGGCTCAGCGCCCACCATGACCGACGCGGTCAACAGACATGTGCTCAGCAGGAGCGAAAAAAGACGCGACTCGGCTGCGGGATGTTTCATCGGAGCAATCACTAAGCGGCAGAGGGATAGTGGGCCTCAATTCGAATCGGCAAGCAGCAAGCGAACTTACCAATCGTGCAGTGCTTCGGCACACCGCATCATCGCCAGAGCGGCCGCCCGATGCGATCCTCAATCCTCCGCAGGAGACTCTTCGATTCCGTCGCCGTCGGCTTTCGCCAACCAAGCGAAGAGGCGTTCGAGCTGCGAAATGTCGGCGGGCTTCACCATGTGCTCGTCGAACCCCGCCTCAAGAGCCGTTTCGCGGTCAGTCGCCTGGCCGTAGCCGGTCATCGCGACGATATAGACTCCGTCGGCGTCGTGACGCGAGCGGAGGCGCCGCACCAACTCGTAGCCCGACATGCCGGGCATCGAGATGTCCGAGAAGACGACCTCGGGCCTGGACTCGCTGAAACGCCGCAGCGCCTCCTCGCCCCCTTCGGCGCCCTCGACGCGATGCCCCATCTTCTCCAACAGCTTCGACAAGACGATCCGTAGCGGCGCTTGGTCTTCGACAATCAGCACCTTGAAGGAGCGGCCGAACCCGGCCTGCTTGTTGGCGGCGTCGTGCGTCGCCGCTTGGGGCTGGTTGGAGAGCGGCAAGGTAACGGTGAACACACTGCCGCGCCCGCGGCCTTCGCTTTGGGCCGAGACCGTGCCGCCGTGCATCTCGACGAACGATTTCACCAGCGTCAGCCCGATGCCGAGACCCGCGGTGCCGCGTTCGAGCGACTGCTCGAGCTGCGAGAACATCTGAAAGATGCTCTCGAGCTTGCCGGGCTCGATGCCGACGCCGTTGTCGCGGACCTCGATAACGGCGTTGTCTTCGCTCGCCCGTACGAGCAACTCGATCTGACAGCCGGCGCCGCTGTACTTGGCGGCGTTATTGAGGAGGTTCGACAGCACCTGCGTGAGCCGGGCGTGGTCGGCATAGACGACGAGGCTGTCGGCCAGATACTCCACACGCAGCCGCTGGCCGTTCTCTTCGATCAGCGTCGAAGCCGCCTCGACGGCCGCGTCGATCGCTGATTTTAAATCGACATGTTCCTTCCGGAGGGCGATCTTGCCGCGGCTGATACGCGACACGTCCATCAGGTCGTCGATCAAATGGACCAACTGCTCGACCTGCCGGGCCATCGTCAGGCGGAGAGACTCGACCTCGGGGTCGAGCGGCGACATGCCGAGCAACTGCACGGCGTTCTTGATCGGCGCCAGCGGGTTGCGCAGCTCGTGGGCGAGCGTCGCCAGGAACTCGTTCTTCCGTCGGTCCGCCTCGATCAGGTCAGCCGTCATCCGGGAGAGCGTCTGCTCATTGAGCTTGCGGTCGGTGATGTCGGCGATCGTGCCATCGAAGCTCACAATCTGCCGTTCGCCGTCTTGTTCTTTGAAGTGGGCGGCGCCCTTGGCGCTGAGCCAACGGACCGCGCCGTCGGGGTGGACGACACGATACTCTTGGGCATAAGGAGCCGGCTCATCCGCTCGTGTCGCTGCCGCGACAGCGCGCCGGATCCCCTCGCGGTCGTCGGGATGAATTGCTGCGAAAGCCGCCTCGTAGTCAAGAGCCTTCTCCGAGCCTGTAAACAAGCGCCAGAACCGCTCGTCAGCTACTAGCTCGTTGGTTGCTGGGTTGATATTCCATGCCCCCAGCTCAGCGGCATCCATCGCCAATCGATACCGCTCTTCGGCCGCGCGCAGGTTGCCGAGGGCGGCCTCGAGGTTCCTCACGTCAAGCGAGCGTTGCTGGGCGGCCTCTTCGAGCATCCGCTCGGTGTCGCGGCGATCGGCGACGTCGCGGAACACAAGGACGACGCCGCGGATACTCTCATCATCGCCGCGGATTGGCGCCGCGCTATCGTCGATCGGCGTCTCCGTACCATCGCGATTGATGAGCAGGGTGTGGTTTGCAAGACCGACAATCACGCCCTCTCTCAAGGCGCGCGTGGCGGGGTTTTCGACCGTCTGGCGCGAGGTCTCGTTGATGATGACGAAGACGTCTTCGAGGGGTAAACCCCGGGCTTCAGGGGTGGTCCAACCCGTGAGCCCCTCCGCGACAGCGTTGAGGAAGGTGACGCGTCCCCTCTCGTCGGTCGCGATCACGCCGTCGCCAATGCTCGAGAGCGTCACCCGTAGGTCGTCGCGTGCGGCCTGGATCGCCAGGGCAGCTCGCAGTGATCGTCGTCGGCTGTGCTGCAAGAGATAGATGACGCCGCCCACCAGCAGCAGCGCGGTGGCGGTCGAAATAACCGAGGTTGCCAACCCATTCGCGTACGAGCGATTCGCAATATCTTCGGCTTTATCGATCTGGCGGGTTTCCGATTTACGGAATTCGGCGACCGTGCGACGGATCTTGTCCATCGTCCGCAGGCCAACATTGGTCTGAACCTCGGCGACTGCGGCTTCTCGTCCGTCTTCCTTTATGACACGGACTACCTGTTCCATCTCGCTCAGCTTCGTATCGACGAGATCGCGTAGCACGAGTAGCAGTTCGTCGTGCCGCGTGTCATCGATAACGTCGGCTTCGAGATCACTAAAGATCTGATCAAAGCGAGGGACGGTCGTTTGATAGGGGACCAGATAAAGCTCGTCCTCGGTGAACAAGTATCCCCGATGCGAGCTCTCCGCCTCAGTGAGCGCGGACAACATCTCTTCGAGCTTAATCAGCACTCGCTTACTGGCGCGGATACCCAGACGCGTCTGCTGCATCAGCTGGAAGTTCTTCACTTCCATCACACCGTTGACGATCAGCGCGGTGATCGTCAACGCCACCAGCACCGGCTCAACGAAGCGCCGGGGGCGCAGCTCTTGATCGATTGAAGACTTTGCAGCCATGCAAGGGAGGCGAGAGGGGGCGCCGTCCGCGGCGCTATAGCGAGGGATTCACCAACCCGTCGCGCCGTTGCGGGGCGACGATGTGGATAAAATACCATACCGCTAGCGGGGGAGAACTAGCCGCTCGGCCGAGAATGCCAAACTGTGTGCTTAGCGATCAGCCTCAGCCGCCGCAGCGGCGATGGTTCCGATACGACCAGCCAGATCGTTAACGCTGCCCTTGCCGTCCGGGTGGAGCCGATTCGACAGGAAAATCACGTAGAGATCGAGACCGGGGTCGATCCAGAACGCGTTACCCGTAAAGCCGCCATGGCCGTAGGCCTCAGCGGTCATCAGCTGGCCGCGGTTGGACGAGTAGCTCGAACCTTTGTCCCAACCCCGCGAACGGCCGAAAGACGGGTCAGACTTAGGGAGCGGCTCGGTCATCAGCTCAAGCGTCTTGCGGTGCAGCACGGGCACGCCGCCCTTGAGCATCGCCTCGGCGTAGCGCGCCAGGTCCTCGGCGGTGCTGAAGAGCCCCGCATGCCCGGCGACGCCGCCCAGCAGCGCGGCACGGGGGTCGTGTACCTCCCCCACTAGGGACGGCTCGCCTGAGGCAAAGCCATTCCGCGGCTCCGTCGCGGCGGCGCGGGCGGCGAGTTCGGGCCCGGGGTTGTAGCCGGTCTCCTTCATGCCGAGCGGCTCAAAGATGCTCTTCTTGGCAAAGACGTCGAGGGGCTCGCCGCCAACCCGTTCGACGATCTTGCCAAGCAACTCGAAGTTTACGTCGGAGTACTTAAACTTCGTGCCAGGCTTGTCGGTTGGCTCCAGCGCGAAGAGCCGCTTCCACGATTCGTCCACGCCGTGTTGATAGTCACCGATCGGATTGTCGGGGATGTATCCCGAGCGGTGCGTTAACAGGTCATTGATTGCGATCCGGCCGGCGTGCTCCCCGGTGATCTCGGGCAAGTGCTTGTTGATGGGGTCAGTGAGCCGCAGGGCGCCGCGTTCGAAGAGGACCATGATGCTCGTGGCGGTGGCCACCGGCTTGGTGACGGACGCCATGTCAAAAACAGTGTCTGTTGTCATCTCGATGCGTTCGGGAATGACCTGCCGATCTCCAAAAGCCTCGAGATAGACGAGCCCGTCGCTCGTGCCGACCGCCACGACACAGCCGGCGAACTCACCCGCTTCGTGGGCTTCGTGAACGCGATCGGCAATGTGACGAAGGTGATCGACGTCGATCTCGGTCTTCGCGATCGCTGCGGTCGCGCCAAGCAAGAGGCATAACGACGTGAGTTGGCGAATCATGGTTGTGGCTCCAGAACTTTCGCCGCGGCATAGCCGGCGCCGAGGGTCGATGAAGAAGCGATCAAGGCGTTCCAGGTCCAATGGATCTGGTGGTTGGGCGACCCCATGTTGCTCCAGTTCCAGCCGAACAAGGCAGCGCCAGCGACGACCCCCGCGATCAGGGCGATAGCTGCGGCCAGCGGTCGGCAACGTCCGCAGATCATTCCCAGGGCAAAAAGCCCAACAAGGACTCCTGTGGTGAAACCGGCAATTGCCAACACGTCGTTGATCACCGACGACCCCAGCACGGTCCAGTGGGCCGTGAGAGCGACCGCGCACTGCAACAGCGCGAAGACGATCGTTGCGAGTTGAGCGACGCGCACTGAGTTCGCGCCCTCGACGCCAAGTAAGGGCTTGAACACGTCCCGCACCGCGACCCCCGCTGACGAATTGAGCGAACTCGATAGGGTGGACATCGCCGCCGCGATCACGGCGGCAAACAAGAAGCCCCGCACACCTGTTGGCACGTGGTTAGTAATGAACGCGGCGAACGCTTGGTCGCCGGCCAGACCCTCGCCGCCAGGATTCGTCGCGTAGAAAGCGGCGAGCCCGACACCGATTAGTAGGAACAGCAGAAACTGCAAGGCCACAACTGGCCCGCTAAGTCCCAGCGCGATCGCCGCGCTGCGTTGCGAGCGGGCGCAGAGATAACGCTGCACCATCAGATGATCGACGCCGTGTGTCGCCAACGACAGGAACGCGCCGCCGATCAGGCCTGACCAGAAGGTCATCTTGCCGCCGAAGAATCCGAAGTCCCAATCCAGGAGATGCAACCGCCCTGTCTCCACCCCGAAGTCTACGATCGCCGTGGCGCCACCGGGGACCGCTTGCACGATGAGCCAAGCCGCGAGGGCGGCGCCGACGAGGTAGATCGTCAGCTGTACCGCGTCGTTCCACACGACCGACGAGACCCCTCCCAGTGTGGCGTAAATCGCTGTCATAACGGTGATCGCTGCCACGCACGTCGGCAGGTCCCAGCCGAGCGCCTGCTGGAGTGCCAGACCGGTGAGGAAGAGCCTTAGCCCATCGGCCAAGGTCCTACAGACGAGGAACAGGACCGAAGCGGCCTGCCGAATGCCTGGGCCGAACCGGTCTTCGAGCACTTCGTATGCGGTGAACGCTTGGCCTCGGAAGAATTCGGGCAATAGCAGGGCGATGACCACGAATCGTCCAACAACATAGCCAGCGGTGATTTGCAGGAAAGTGAGGTCACCACCTTCCACAAAAGACTGACCTGGGAGACTCAGAAACGTGACGGTGCTGGTTTCGGTGGCGACGATCGAAAGCAGCAGCAGCGGCCAAGCAAGGTCGCGACCACCGAGCAAATAGCGTTCAGCGGATTGGGTCCCCTTCTTGGGCCACGACCCCCAAACGACAGTGACTAGGAGATAAGACCCCAAAATCACCAAGTCGAGGGGCGCCAACACTACACCCAGCACGGGAATAAGGGGAATCGGCGGCAGTAGCGGGGGAATCATGTTGGCTGGGTAGAGGCTAGCAGCTAGACCTGTACGGTCGGGACAAACAGCGCAATCCTGTCACGCTCCTGCGCACTGGAGCACCCATGAAGACCTGTCGATCGGTAAAGTAGCAGACGTGGATACTCATTTGCGAACTGCCGGAAACGACGCCGCCTTCCGCGGGGGGATCGCCCCTGCACTACAGAAGGGGCTCAAGAACCATGGACCTCACTTCGAGCCCGTGCAGCTCGACCACCTCACCACCGAAGCCCGCAATCCAGCGACTGAGGGGCTCGACGGCCTTTCATCGGTGGAGATCGTGCGCGTCATGAACGCCGAGGACGCCCGCGTCGCCGAAGCGGTCGGGCGTGAGGCGGAGGCGATCGCCCGCGTCATCGACGTCGTCAGCGAACGCATCCAGAAAGGCGGGCGGCTGATTTACACCGGCGCCGGCACGTCGGGACGCCTCGGCGTGCTCGACGCCGCCGAGTGCCCGCCGACCTTCAACACCGACCCCTCGATGGTGGTCGGCATCATTGCTGGCGGCCGTACGGCTCTCACCACTGCGGTCGAAGGCGCCGAGGACAGTCCCGAACTGGGGGCCAAGGACGTCGCCGCGATCAATCTCGGCCCCAACGACGTGCTTGTCGGCATCGCCACCAGCGGTCGCACGCCTTACGTCGTCGGCGCCTTGCAGTACGCCAAGTCGGTCGGCGCCTACACGGTCGCCCTGAGTTGTAACGCGGCCGCCGAGATCATTCCGATGGTCGATACGGCGATCACGCCGGTCGTCGGCCCCGAGGTCCTCAGCGGCTCGACACGGCTCAAGGCGGGCACCGCCACCAAGCTCGTCCTGAACACGATCACCACCGGCACGATGGTCCGGCTCGGTAAGACGTTCGGCAACCTGATGGTGGACCTACGGCCGACCAATTCGAAGCTGCACTCCCGCGCGGTGCGGATCGTCAAAATGGCGACCGGCCTCGACATGGATCAGGCGCATGCGGTGTTGACGGCGTGCGGCGGCGAGGTGAAGTTGGCGATCGTCGCCCAACTGGCCGGCGTCGGCCCTGACGAGGCGCGGGAGCGTCTGGTGCAGAGCTGCGGTCACGTCGGGCGTGCGATCGGTCAGAAGTAATCGCTGACTCACCAAGCCCATTTTTGATACGGCCCCTCTTTTGTGACGGCCCCCTTTCTTGACGGCTGAGTTCCCGGTGAAGCACGTTCTCGGGGTCGACGGCGGCGGCACGAAGACCACCGCACGGGTGTTGGGTATCGGTCCTAACGGCCGGCTGTGTCTGCTTGCATCAGGCCACGCCGGCGGCTCGAACCCGCTCAGTGTCGGCCGGGATGCTTCCCATGCGGCTGTCTCGGCTGCAATTAAAGCCGCCGCAGATGGCGCGGGCGTCCCGATTGACGCCGCCGTGATCGCCGTCGCCGGCTGTGGCTCGCCAGCTGCGCAAGAGCAACTCGAAGCGTGGGCCGAGAGCCAGGCCTTCGCATTGCAAACGAAGGTCGTACCGGACACCGAGCCGCTGCTTGCCGACGTTCCCGCCGGCGACGTAGCGATAGGCCTGATTGCGGGAACCGGCTCAGCGGCTCTCGTACGAGGCCCGAATGGCGCCACCGAACTTGTCGGCGGCTGGGGCTACCTCATCGACGACGCCGGCAGCGGCTACACCATTGGCCGAGACGCGTTGCGGCACGTCGCCCAACGTTGGGACCGCGGCGAGTCCGCCGACGCCCTTTCCGAGGCGATCCTACAACACGCCGGTATCGAATCCGAGTCGCCTCTCGCCCTCAAAGGATCGCTCTACGGCGGTCCCGACCCCCGCGGCTGGACGGCGACACTGGCCCGCATCGTGCTGGGTCTTGCCGAAAAGGGCGACCCCGCCGCTCAACGGATCGTCGCTGACAACGCCGCGGCGCTAACACAGCTCGCGACCTACGCAGCATCGCGCATCGGCCCAAGCGATCGCCCACGTATCGCGCTCGCTGGAGGCGTGGTGTTGGGGTCATGCTACTACCGCCATTTGCTATTCGAGCAGCTCACCGCAGCCGGATGGCGACGGGACCAGATCACCCTGGCGGCCGACGCCGCATGCGCGTGCGGCCTGCTGGCGGCGCGATTGTGCTAACCGAGCGACTCGACGTGTGAACTAAAGCGTCAGCGTTCCTCCGCACAGCGGCTGGCGGCAGCCGGTCGTCTCCGGCACCGTGATCGGCAGTTCACGTAGCCGTCGGACCGCTAGCCATGCAAAGCACTCGGCTTCAAGAGTTTCGCTGCTGAGCTTGCGCTCTTCGACGCGGCGGACTTGGTCGAAATGCTCGGCGAGCATCGCCATGATCACGGGGTGCTTAACGCCGCCACCAGTGACCCACAGGGATTTGGGCTTTTTAGGTAGACGGGCGACAGCACCGGCCACGGCGCGGACCGTAACCGCGCAGAGCGTCGCCGCGCCGTCTTCGACAGCCAGGGTCGAGACATCAACATGGTCGAAATCGTATCGGTCGGCGGCTTTCGGCAGGGGGCGGGCGAAGAACGGCGCTGAGAGCGCCTCGGCGACCATGGCCTCATCGACTTTGCCCGCGGCCGCGAGCTTGCCGTCCGCGTCGTGGGAGACTCCGGCCATCTCTTGCGCCCATTCGTCGAGCAGGCCACAGCCCGGGCCCGTGTCGCCGGCGATCAGGGCGCCGTCCTCGCCGAGCCAAGTGACGTTCGCCACGCCGCCCAGGTTGAGCACGACGATCGGCTTCTCGTCCGTGTCAAATAGGGCCCGGTGGAACATGGCCGCCAGCGGCGCCCCTTGCCCTCCGCTGGCGATATCGTTGCGGCGGAAGTCCGAGACGACCTTAATGCCGGTGGCGTGGGCGAGTTGCCAGGCGTTGCCGATCTGGCAGGTCAGCCCTTCGTCGGGGATGTGCCGCACGGTGTGGCCGTGAAAGCCAACGACTTCGGCTTGCTTTCCGTCGTCGGGAAACTGTTTGACGAGCTGGGCGACCGCGTCGGCGTGGACCTGCGTGACATCCTTCTCAAGCCGCAGCAGATCACTGGTGGGCATATCGTGCTGCGACGCCTCCAGCAGCCGGTAGCGCAGGTCTTCCTCGTAGGGAAGCGTCAGTCCGCCGATAACGGTGATCTTGGCTTCGCCGTCGGTTTTCACCAAGGCGGCGTCGACTCCATCGGCGGACGTTCCGCTCATCAATCCGATGGCGGTGAAGGTTTTAGCGGACAACGGCAGCCTCGTTTTCGCGGTGTCAGGCCCAATCCCAGTCGGCGTTCCGCGGGGCGGAAACGTCCGAAACTGGTGCAGATATGCCGTGTGGTCGTGTCGATCCGGCCAGGCAATCCGCAATTTTCAGAGAAAGTGGCGTCGTTCTGCGCAACTCGGCCCCCCACCGGTTACGATAGGAGTTTGCTACTAGGCGCAATGCGCGGCAAGACGTGCATCCGCAAAGGGCGCAAAACCGAGGTTTTTAAGCGCTGGTTTTAGGGGGCATCGGCCTGCCATCCAGGCGGATGAGACCGGCGACACTGTCCGTTCTGCTACGGGGCGCTGTCGTGATCCGCGAATCTGCTACTGCTTTGCTTGCTAACCGCACTGCCGCCCCCGTGGCGTCGCCGCCCGAGGCTCTCAAGCGGATCGCCGTCCTCATCGAGACGGATTCCAGCGCCGGCTGCCGCATGATCCGCGGCATTTCGAACTACGCCGAGCGTCACGGCCAGTGGCACCTGCTGCTCGACCCCCGTGACCACGAGCACCGCTCGGCCCTCCCGGACGGCTGGCACGGCCACGGCATTATTGCCCGGATCACATCGCAGAAGCAGCTGGAGCAGCTCCAGGCCCGCCGCTTGCCGCTGGTTAACGTCGATGATGTCATCGATCCGCCTAGTGGGATCGCTTCGGTTATCACCGACGAGAAAGCGTTGGCCGAAATGGCGCTTGCGCACCTCTTGGACCGCGGCTTCCGCCAGTTTGCCTATTTCGCCCCGCCGAGTCTCGATTACTCGAAACGCCGCGGCGAGGCCTTTGCCCAACACGTTAACGCGGCCGGTTACGAGTGTGCCGTTTATAAGCCGGGCTACCGGGCCGGGCGGCGGCTGGGCTGGGGCGAGCGGCTGAAGCGGGTCGAGCGTTGGATGCGGACCCTGCCCAAGCCGATCGGTGTGCTGGCGGTGGACGCCAACCGCGGCCGGCAACTCTCAGAGATCTGCCACCTGTCGGGCGTCCGCGTGCCAGACGACGTGGCGGTGCTCGGCGGCAGCCTCGACGAACTGCTGTGCGACGTGGCGTCGCCGCCGCTGTCGAGCATCAACGTCGCCAGCGAGCGGATCGGCCACGACGCGGCACAACTGCTTGACGCGATGATGGTCGGCCACGAGCCGCCCGCCTACCCGATCGAGGTCCCGCCGCGCGGCGTCCAGAGCCGGCAATCGACCGACCTGTTGGCGATCGACGACGAAGAGATCGTGGACGCCCTCCGTTACATCCGCCAGCACGCCTGCCGCGGCATCATCGTCGAAGACATTTTGCGGCAGGTCCCCATCTCGCGCCGCAGCCTCGAGATCCAGTTCCGCAAGTACCTAGGACGCTCCCCGGCCCGTGAAATCCGCCGCGTGCAGCTGGAGCGCAGCCGCGACTTGCTAGGACGCCGTGAGTTGTCGATCACCGAAGTCGCCTTAGCGTGTGGCTTCGCGAATGCAACGCGGTTTGGCGTGGCGTTCAAGAAGGACACGGGCAAGACGCCGCACACGTTCCGCAAGGAACTGTTGGCGGGCCAGCGTCAGACGACGATTGGGGTGTAGTCGAAGCGAGTAGAACGCGCCGCTGGCGACTAGCTGGTCGGCGAGGCGCCTAATGCCTCGAGTCTCACCGCCACGGCGATTTCGCGCACGAGGGCGTCGATCAGAATCTCGTCGCCGCCGTCCACCATCAGGGCCATGGCGTAGTTGACGCCTTCGCGCTCGACGATGGACCATTCCGTTCGGAGCCCGTCGAGCATGCCGGGCTTGGTCGCCAGACGTGTGTCGCTGGGCAGCACGGTCGTGACCGGGCTTTCTTTGCGTAGCCGCAGAACTTTGAGAACGGCGGCGGCGACGGGGTCGCCCGCTCCTTCGGCGTCGTGCAGCCGCCGCATCAGCCGAACGGCTTCGGAGGGAGTCGAGGTGTTCTCTCGACCGGCCTTCCGGGCCTCAGGGTCGATCATCTTGCGGCGCAACCGGGTTTGATTGGCGCCCTGGCTGACCAGCAACGCGTTGACGGCGTCGAAGCCTAAACGGTCGATCAGCAGGTTCGTGGCGACGTTGTCGCTGAGAACGATCATCGCGACGCCCAGGTCCCCTAACGCCATCTGCGACGCGCCCGGGAGGAAGTTCTGCAACATACCGCAGCCGCCGGCGCCGTTGGCGGGATCGACCGTCAGGCGTTCGTCGAGCGACAGCTCACCGGCCGCGGCCGCGCGGTGCAGCTCCCAGAGGATCGGGACCTTGATCGCGCTGGCCTGGGCGAAGACCTCGTCGGGCAAAACCGAGTAGCTCCAGGCGCCGTCGAGCGACTCGACCGCCAGGCCGACGCGGGCGGGTGTCGATTGGGCGAGATCGAGAATTGGCTTGGGGGCGTCCATACCGCTAGTTTCACGCTACGCCGTTAAGCCGCAAGCGGTTGACGCCTTTGCGCGTTCGCTCCTTTGCGTGAGACTGAGCGGTTCACCACCAGCGCCGCCCTCTCCAAAGCCCGCCATGCTTGCCTGGGACGATCTCGTCGCCCGTTCGGTCATTACCAGCCCCGTTGGGGGTTGGAAGCCTCTGGCGATCGCCGCGGCGGTCGAGGCGGTTCTTGCCGGGGGCAAGCATAAAGTCGAGCGGCGCGAGATCGGGCGGTCGTTCGAAGGCCGGCCGATCGAGATGCTCGTTCTCGGCAACGGGCCCAAGAAGGCGATGATGTGGTCGCAGATGCACGGCGACGAGCCGACACACACGGCCATGCTGCTAAATCTGTTGAAGTTGTTGCTAGAGGACGACACTCCGGCCGAGCGGGTCCTCCGCGGCCTGACGATCGGCATGATCCTGCCACTCAACCCGGACGGCGCCGAGCGCAATACTCGGCAGAACGCCCAGGGGATCGACGTCAACCGCGACGCCCTGGAGTTCGCCACGCCCGAGGGCCGGGCGTTCCGCGACACAATCCTCGATTTCAAACCCGACTACGGCTTCAACCTCCACAACCAGGGCCGCCGCACCGCGGTGGCGTCGCCATTGGGGCCGGCGTCGGTGTCCCTGCTCGTGCCGCCACTCGACCCCGAGGACTCGCAGACCGACTCGGTTCAGGAGGCCAACCGCGTCGCCGCGACGTTCTTCGAACGAGTCCGTGAAGCCTGCGATGGTCGCGTCACGCGCTACGACGCCGACTTCATGGCCCGGGCCTTCGGCGAGTGGGTGCAGCGGCAGGGCGTGTCGGTGATCCTCGTCGAGGCCGGCGGCTGGCCCGACGCCGACTTCAAGCGGATGGAAGAGGTCCACTTCGCCGCGTTCGTGCAGACGCTCGACGCGATCGCCGCCACGGCGCTCGGTGAGCCCGGCGGACTGGAGGACTGCGACCCGCAGAACTACCTCACCTTGCCCCGGTCGTCGTCCTACCCGCAGTTCGACCTGCTCATACGGGGCGCGGGGGTCGCGCAGCTGTCTGGCGAGAAGGCGGTGGTCTCCAAGGCGGAGCTGGGCGTCGACTTCCCCGGGCGGATGGCAGGCTGCGCGGCGATGGAGGGGGGGACGGTCGCGGCGATCGGCGACCTCCACGAGAACGGCGGCCTGACGACGATCGAGACCCCCGCCGTCATCGCCCCGGGGCGGATCGTCCTCGCTGAGCCGACCGACGACGCGTTCGACGAGAGCCCCGCCGATTGGGAGACGCTCTCCGCAAAGGGCGCGACGACGGTGCTGATCCCGATTAACCTCGGCGCCGGCGGCGTCGAGGCGCAGGTCGCGGCCGCCAAGCGTCTGTCGCCGCCGCTCAACGCGGCCCTCGTCGCCACGTGGGACGGCGAGGCGCCCGACAAAGGGCTCGTTCTTCGGCGGCTGACGCAGGGGTTAGCGGGCGGCGTGGTGGCCACGCTCGGCCCGCTGCCTGAGAAGCTCGTCGAAGCGTGTTGCCGGATGGGCATCCCCGCGCTCGACCCGGCGACAACGCCAACGCGCAGTGCGCCCGTGCCGGCGACGCTCGATGCCTGGCTCCGCGAGACGCGGAGCGTGGCGAGTCAGCTCGGCTGGAACACTCGTGGCGAGGTGATGCTGAACTACCCGGCCGACTTAGTCTTGATCGAGACACCAGCGGATCACGCCATCGCGCAGGATTGCTTGCGAGCGGTTTACGTGGGCGGTACGGTCGTTCGCGACGCCGCCGGCCTTCACCACGACTCCCCCGGTAAGTGGATCCCGTGGGGCGGGCCCAGGGGATGAGCCCCTCTGCCTACCTTGTAGACATGACAGGAGAAGGAGATAGGGATGGGTGGCGATAAGGGGGATGGCTTCAGTTGCTTATGTGGGAGGGGTCTCCAGACCCCGATTACGGTCTCTTAGCCGAACACGGCATGGTGCGCGTCATCGGCGTCTGGAGACGCCTCCCACAGTGGGCTTCGCCCACGGATTGAATTGAGTGTTCCAAAGGCATTATCCGTGGCGGCCACGATCCCCCCCTATCACCAACATCCCCCCATCTCCTTTCCTAAACGTCGCCACCTGAGGCGCCATGCTCAATAAGATTTGGTTCTGGCTGGTCGCGATCGGCATCCTCTATGCGCCGGCGAAGGCGCTGGTGCGGCCGTGGTTGCCGTTGCCGCCGGTTGAGGCCGTTGTGCTGGACGATGGCGAGGAGCCGGCGACGCCGGTGACGTTTGCGGAACTCGGCAAGGAGGTCACGCAATCGGCCATCGATGGCGCCAACGTTGCGGTTGACGTCTCACTGAACTTGATTGGCATCATGGTCCTGTGGCTGGGGCTGATGCAGGTGGCGAAGGACGCCGGCCTTGTCGATGGTTTGGCCTATCTCTTGCGGCCGCTGATGCGTTGGCTCTTCCCGGATATCCCCGACGGGCACCCGGCGCACGGCGCTATCTTGATGAACATGTCGGCGAACATGCTGGGCCTCGACAACGCGGCGACGCCCTTCGGCCTGAAGGCGATGCAAGAGTTGCAAGAGCTCAACCCCGACAAGGAGACCGCCACCAACGCGATGGCGACCTTCCTAGCGATCAATACGTCAAGCGTGACGCTCGTGCCGATCGCGGTGATCGGCTACCGCATCGCCGCTGGCAGTGAGAATCCGGCGGGGCCGCTGGCATACATCATGGTTGCGACGATCGTGAGCACCGTCGTCGCCGTCACCGCGGTGAGGCTTCTCGCCAAGCTGCCGCGTTACTCCGTGACGCCGGTGGCTGTCGCTCCTGTCGAAGGGGCATCGTCATGAATACCGCCGATGTCTTCGAAGTCATCAGCCAGTGGACGGTGCCGGGGGTGATCCTTCTGATCGTCTTCGCCGCGTGGTGGCGGGACGTGCCGATGTACGAGTCGTTCATCACCGGCGCCAAAGAGGGTTTCGGCGTGGTGATCATGATCATCCCATACTTGGTGGCGATCCTGTTCGCGATCAAGGTCTTCCTCGCCAGCGGCTTGTTCGACGACGTCAAGTGGCTCGGCGAGCAGGCGCTGATGGCCGTCGGCCTGGAACGGTTCGCGGAATCCTTCGAGTTGCTGCCGCTCGCGCTCACCAAGCCGCTCAGCGGTGGCGCAGCGCGAGGCGTGCTGGTTGACTTGCTCGACAAAGACCGCTTCGGGCCCGACTCGTTTGTCGGCAACACGGGCTCGATCATGATGGGGAGCACCGAGACGACGTTCTATGTGATGAGCGTCTACTTCGGCGCCGTGGGCGTGAAGCGGTTCCGCCACACGCTGCCGGCGTGCCTCCTCGCCGACTTCGCGGGCCTGACGGCGGCGCTAGTGCTAGGGTGGATGTTCTTCGCATGAGCGATACTCAGCGCAAGCCGCTCGCGATTCCGCCGGCGCTAAGACCCGGCGACGCGATCTCGATCGTCGCGCCCGCCAGCTCGCCGCAGCGCGACCGCTTCGAGGCGGCGATGGCGAACCTGACGGCGCGGGGCTATCGGCCGAAGACCTACCGCGACTTCTGCACGCCGCACGGCTTCCTGTCGGGAACCGATGACGAACGCATCACCGAACTCGAAGCCGCATTTCGCGACCCCGAGACAACGATGGTGCTCGCCGTCCGCGGCGGGTATGGCTGCGGGCGGATACTGGATCGCGTTGACTTTGGCCTGCTCGCTGCGCGGCCGAAGATCGTCTGCGGCTACAGCGACCTGACCGCGCTGCACGCGGCGATCCAGCGGCGCTGTGGGCTGGTGTCCTTTCACGGGCCGAACCTTGTAGCGGGATTGGGCGCCGGTGGCGAAGAACAAGGCGCCGAAACCGAGGCGAGCTTCGCGATGTTTTCTGGACAGAATCTACGTGATTTAGCCGCGCCGGCTCGGTATAATGTACGCATGCTCAGTATCGGAGTCGCGGAGGGGGAGATGATCGGTGGCAATTTGGCGGTGCTGATGGGCTTGCTCGGCA
This sequence comes from Botrimarina mediterranea, assembly GCF_007753265.1. Lineage (NCBI taxonomy): Bacteria > Pseudomonadati > Planctomycetota > Planctomycetia > Pirellulales > Lacipirellulaceae > Botrimarina > Botrimarina mediterranea. The sequence goes on along the minus strand of NZ_CP036349.1, from coordinate 2,081,988 downwards.
CGCCCGATGAACCCGACTTCGATGGCGCGGTCCTGCTGATCGAGGACACCGGCGAAGAGCCGTACCGCGTCGATCGGATGCTGACGCAGCTCCGCACGAGCGGGCGGCTGGGCCAGATCGCCGGGGCGGTGCTTGGGTACTTCAGCGATTACGACAAGGAGAGCCGGCCTACCGTCGACGAGGTGCTGGCCGAATTCTTCGGGCCGCTGGGCGTTCCGGTCATCGCCGGAGCGCCGTTTGGGCATGAACACCCCAACCTGCCCCTGCCGATGGGAGCGATCGTGCGGCTCGACGCGGACGCCCCGGGCCTCGAACTGCTGCAGCCGGTCGTGTTGTCGTGAGTCTTCTGCGCGGGACCGATGGTTCCCTGCGGGTGGACCGCTAGAGTGGCGGCGTCGTTTGGTCTAGCTTCGGGCTTAGCGTCACAGATGATTTCAAGTTGGTTGGTGGTTCACTCCGGTCGCTGACGCTCCCGGCTCGCCGGCGAGCCGGGAGCGTCAGCGACCGGAGGAATAACCAACAAACTCTCCCCCACCTTCCCCTCCCCACCCGAGCATCCGCCACGATGGCTAGCTCCACTAACACACCGATCGGCGGCAGCCGCATTGTCATCCTCACCGAGGGGAAGACCGACCCGCTGACGGCTAAGACCGCCAACGTGATGCTCCGCTGCCGCGGCGAGGACGTCGTTGCGGTGCTCGACTCGACGCAGAAAGGGAAGACGGCCCAAGAGCTGCTCGGCGTCGGCGGCGATACGCCGATTGTTGGTTCCTTGGATGAAGTAGAGAAGCCCGACACGCTGCTCATCGGCGTCGCCACCGCCGGCGGCAAGATCCCGGCCGAATGGCGAGCCCTCTGCCTCGACGCGGTGAAGCGCGGCATGAGCATCGTCTCGGGCATGCACCAGTTTCTGTCGGACGACGCCGAGATCGTCGCCGCCGCGGCCGAAGCGGGCGTCACGATCCACGACGTCCGCAAGAACAACGAAAAGGACGTCGCCACACGGCTCGACCTGACCGATGATTGCTTCCGCGTGCTGACGATCGGCCAGGACTGCTCCGTCGGCAAGATGCTATCTGCCCTGGAGATCTCACGCGGGCTCGAGCGCAAGGGCGTCGATTCGAAGTTCGTCGCCACCGGGCAGACGGGCATCATGGTCGAAGGGGACGGCCTGCCGATCGACTGCGTCGTCTCCGACTTCGTGAATGGCGCTTGCGAGAAGCTCGTGCGGCAAAACCTGTCGCGCGAGGTGATGATCGTCGAGGGCCAGGCCACGATCACGCACCCGCGGTTCTCTGCCGTGTCGCTTGGCTTGCTGCACGGCACGAATCCGCACGCCATGATCTACGTCTACGAAGCCGGCCGCGAGACGATGCGCGGGATGGACTACCTGCCGCTGCCGTCGCACAAGAGCGTGATCGACGCCTACGAGCACATGGCCGCGTTCGGCAACCCCGCGAAGGTGATCGCGATCGCGATGAACAGCCGCAAGCTGTCGGACGCCGAGGCCGAAGCCGAGCGCGAGCGGATGCGGGCCGAGTTCGGCCTGCCCATTGCCGACCCCATCCGCCACGGCACCGACGAACTAACCGACGCGATCCTCGCCGCTAAGAACGCTAGAAGCTAACCACAAAGGAACGAAGGAACGAAGGCTCGTAGCCTTGGTCCTTCCTTCGTTCCTTAGTTCCTTCGTGGTTCAAAAATTTCTTTACATGATCCAAGTCTCGACGCAGCACTACCGCCTGCCGCTCAAGCACGTCTTTACGATTGCGCGGGGGTCGTCGTCCGTGCGGGACACGATGATCGTCTCGCTCACGGTGGACGGCGTCACCGGCTATGGCGAGGCGACCTCGAACTCGTACTACAAGGCGACCATCCCCGAGATGGTCGCCGACGTCGAGCGGGTCACGCCGTTGATCGCGGGGTTTAACTACTCGTCGCCCGACGCGCTGGTGAGCGAGTTGATCCCGCAGCTCGCCGCCCAGCTCGAAGGCCGCCCCTTCCCGCTGTGCGCGCTCGACATGGCGATCCATGACCTGTGGGGCAAACTCCGTGGCGAACCGGTCTGGCGGCTGTGGGGGCTGAACACCGCCAACGCGCCGACCTCGAACTACACGATCGGCATCGACACCATCCCGAAGATGGTCGAGAAGGCCGCCGAGGTCGCCGACTGGCCGGTGCTAAAGATTAAGCTCGGCACGAGCGAAGACCTCGAGATCGTCCGCGAACTGCGTCAACACACGAAGGCCCTATTCCGCGTCGACGCCAACTGCGGCTGGACCGCCGACCAGACGATCGAGTACGCGCCGGAGCTGAAAGAGCTGGGCGTTGAGTTCATCGAGCAGGCCCTGCCGGCCGAGGACCGCGAGGGCGCCCGCAAGGTGTTCCAGCACAGCGTGCTCCCAGTGATCGCCGACGAAAGCTGTATCTCCGAGTCGGACGTGGCCCGCTGCGTCGATCACTTCCACGGCATCAACATCAAGCTCGTGAAGTGCGGCGGACTCGCGCCCGCGCGGCGGATGGTCGCCGAAGCTCGGAAGCATGGCCTCAAGGTCATGGCGGGATGTATGACGGAATCAACCGTCGGCATCTCGGCTCTGGGTCAACTAGCGCCGATGCTCGACTACGTCGATATGGACGGCGCCGCGCTGCTGGCGGACGACTTGGCGGACGGCGTCAAAGTCGTCGCCGGCCGCCAACAGTACCCCGACCGCCCCGGCAGCGGGATCGAGCTCTATGATCGCGCAAGTGAGTTGGCGGTCAACTAAGCTGCACTGTTAACCGAAGAACGGCCCGTGCTTCACACCTGGAGAGATCGCGTCATGTGGCGACAGCTACTTTGCCTGGCTCTAGTTGCCCTGGTTTCGACCGCATCGCTGGCGAAGCCGACGGCCCAGCAGGCTCTCGGCAAGGCGCTGCGGCCGATGCTCGAAGGCCATCAGGGCGCCGTCACGGTCGCGATCAAGCACCTCGAAACGGGCGAGACATTCACATTCGACGCCGACCGGCCGATGCCCTCGGCGAGCATGATCAAGCTGCCGATCATGCTCACCGCCTATCGCGCGGAGCTGAGGGGCGACTTGTCGATGGATGACAAGCTCGAACTAAAGGAATCGGACAAGGTACCCGGCTCGGGCCTGCTGACCGAGCACTTCACTCCCGGGACGGAACTCACGCTGCGTGACGCGATCCGCCTGATGATGGGCTGGAGCGACAACACGGCCACCAACCTCGTCATCGAAGCGATCGGTCGTTCCGACGACGAGGCGGAAGGTGATACGCCCGCCGCCAAGGGGATCCGCTCCGTCAATCGGCTGATGGAAGGCCTCGGCTACGACAACATGCGGCTGAACTCGCTGGTGTTCCGCGGCGACACGACAATCGCCCCCGAACGAAGTAAGAAGTTCGGTCTGGGCGTGATGACCGCGGCCGAAACGATCGACCTCTACGAGAAGATCGTGAAGATGACGCCGCCGGGCTTCGACGAGGACGAAATCGAGGAGGCCCGCAAAGAGATGCTCGACCACCTCCGCGCTTGTCAATCGAAGGACACGCTGCCGCGGCTGTTGCCGAAGGGGACCACCGTGGCGCACAAGGGAGGGAGCGTCTCCGCCTCGCGCTGCGATGGCGGCGTCATCGAGTCGCCCACCGGGCCGATCGCCGTTTGCGTGATGACGACGGACAACAAGGACACCGGCTGGGGCGCCGAGGCGGAGCCGATGACGCTGATCGCTCAGGTCGGCAAGGCGGCGTTCGACTACTTCACCGAGGGCGCCGGCGCCGTGGACGCGCCGCAGGTCGCCCGCGTGCTGCGGATGGGGCAAGAGGACCCGCTGGTCGAGCCCTTGCAACGGACGCTCAACGAACGCCTCGACCCGAGCCCCGACCTGTCGGTCGATGGCGACTTCGGCCCCAACACCGACTCGGCGGTCAAGGCGTTCCAGAAGAAGAACGGCCTCAAGCCGACCGGCGAAGTCGATGGCGCGTTCTGGAAGGCGCTCGGCCCGCTGGTGATGGAAGACAGGCCCGCGCCGGCGCCGGAAGAGGCAATGAAGGACCTGCCGCCGCTGAAGCCGCAGGACCCGGTCACCGGCCCGCCGGTCGTCAGCTGCGCGGCGTGGGCGATCGCCGACGGCGAGACCGGCAAGCTTCTCTGGGGTTACAACGACGCCGGCACGCGCGACCCGGCCAGCACCACCAAGATGATGACGGCCTACGTCGTTCTCAAGATCGCCGAAGAAGACCCGAAGGTGCTCGACGAGGTGATTACTTTCAGTGAGCGCGCCGACAAGACGGGCGGCTCGACGTCGGCAGTCAAAGCCGGCGAGAAGGTCACCGTCCGCGAACTGCTCTACGGCCTGATGCTGCCTTCGGGGAACGACGCGTCGGTCGCCTTCGCCGAGCACTTCGGCGACCGCTTGCCCGGCGAAGATGACGAATCGGCGTACGACCGCTTCATCGCCAAGATGAACGCCACGGCCAAGGAGCTGGGCATGGACGGCACCGGTTACCGCAACACGCACGGCCTCACCGCCGAGGGGCACGTCACCACCGCGCAGGACTTGGTGAAGCTCGCCCACGCGGCGATGCAGAACGAGCTGTTCCGTAAGGTCGTGGCGACGCGGCGTTACGCCACGACGCTCAGCTCGACGGCCGGCTACGAGCGGAACATCGTCTGGAACAACACCGACTCGCTGCTGGGGACCGAAGGCTTCTACGGCGTCAAGACCGGCACCACCGGCCCAGCGGGGGCGTGCCTCGTCTCGGCCGGCAAGCGCGGCGACAAGCCGCTGTACGTTGTCATCCTTGGCGCTTCGACGGGCGCCAACCGTTATCTCGACGCCCGGAATCTGTACCGCTGGGCTTGGAACGAACTGGGGGTCGAATGATCAGTTATCGTGTGCTCCGCTTCCTAACGGGCACGGCTCTAGTTTGCGCTGCTGCTATGTCGAACGCCGAAGACCGTGAGCCCATCGTCGTCAGCGACGAAGCGCTCGAGTTGCATCATTCGGCGCTGATGATCGATGGTCACAACGACCTGCCGTGGGAGATCCGCACCAAGGGCTCCAGCGATTTCTCGAAGATCGACATCGCCCAGCCGCAGCCGAGGTTGCAGACCGACCTGCCACGGGCGCGCGAGGGGGGGCTCAAGTGCCAGTTCTGGAGCGTCTGGGTCCCTGCCGAACTCGATGGCACCGGCAAGGCGCTCGCCACGACGCTCGAACAGATCGAACTCGTCAAGCTGATGGTCGATCGCTACCCGGGCGACCTCGAGCTCGCGCTGACGTCCGACGACATCGAACGGATCGCCGGCGAGGGGAAGATCGCGTCGCTGATCGGCGTCGAAGGGGGCCATTGCATCGAGGAGTCGCTCAGCACGCTGCGGCGGCTGCACGAGCTCGGCGCCCGGTACATGACCCTCACGCACGGCAACACGATCTCGTGGGCCGACTCGGGGACCGACAAGCCTCAACACGGCGGGCTCACCGAATTCGGCAAGGAGGTCATCCGTGAGATGAACCGGCTGGGGATGATGGTCGATATCTCGCACGTCTCGGTCGAGGTGATGCACCAGGCGCTCGACACCAGCACGGCGCCGGTGATCTTCAGCCACAGCTCGTCTCGCGCCGTCGCCGACCATCCACGCAATGTCCCCGACGACGTGCTGGAGCGGCTGAAGGAGAAGGACGGCGTCGTGATGGTCAATTTCTTTAGCGCGTTCGTCGTCCCCGCCGCGGCGGACAACTACGCCGCGACGTTCCAGATCCGCCGCGACCTGGAAGCGGAGGGCGCCGACGAGGAGACGATCGAGCGCAAGCAGAGAGAGTATCGCCGCGCCAACCGCATGCCCCGCGGATCGATCCATGACCTCCTCGACCACATCGACCACATCGCCGAGGTGGCGGGGATCGAGCACGTCGGCATCGGCTCGGACTTCGACGGCGTCAGCGTCCTCCCCGAGGGCCTCGAGGACGTGGCCTGCTACCCACGGATCACCCAGGGCCTCCTCGACCGCGGCTACACGCCCGAAGAGATCCGCGGCGTACTGGGCGGGAACCTGCTGCGCGTGATGCGGAAGGTGGAAGCGGCGAAGGAGTAGCCATTCAAGATTTTGGCGAGCCGGCGACGTGAGTCGTCGGTGGAAAGCGGGCACCAAGTTCCCACCGACGATTAACATCGCCGGCTCGCCAGCCTCCCCTGATTGCTCAATTCGCGCCCATTCGCGTCATTCGCGGGCCCGCTGTTTTCGACTAAGCTGAAAGGCTCTCCCTACCCGAGCCTTGCGAATGATTGCCGCCTCTCCTGCGACGCCAGCGAACTACAACCGGGCCGACGCCGCGCTGATCGATACGCTGCGTGGCGTCGTCGGCGCCGACAACGTGCTGACCGAGGCGATCGACGTCGCGCCGTACGCGTTCGACGGGACGGCGATGCTCAAGCAGCGGCCGGCGTGTGTGGTCTTTCCGACCGAGCGTTCGCAGGTCCCGGCCATCGTGAAGGCGGTCACGTCGGCAGGCGTGCCGCTGGTGACGCGGGGGTCGGGGACGGGGCTTTCGGGCGGGAGCGTGCCGCTCGACGGCGCCGTGACGCTGGTGATGACGCAGCTCGACAAGGTCATCGAGGTCGATACGGCCAACCTGACGATCCGCGTCGAGCCGGGCGTGATCACGATGAAGGTCGATCAAGAGGCCGCCAAGCACGGCCTCTTCTATCCGCCCGACCCGGGGTCGCAGAAGATCAGCACGATCGGCGGCAACGTGGCGGAGAACTCCGGCGGCCTGCGCGGCCTCAAGTACGGCGTCACCCGCGACTATGTGATGGGCCTCCGCGTCGTGCTCGCCGACGGCGAAGAGGTGTGGCTCGGCAATCAGTGCGTAAAGGACGTCGCCGGCTACAACCTCCGCGACCTGTTCATCGGCAGCGAAGGGACGCTCGGCGTCGTCACCGAAGTGTTACTGAAACTGCTGCCGCGCCCCCAGGCGCGGCGCACCATGGTGGCGACCTTCGCGACGCTGGAGTCCGCTGCCCAGGCCGTGTCGGACATCATCGCGCGAAAGATCGTCCCGTGCACGGTTGAGTTCCTCGACCAGACGACGATCCGCTGCGTCGACGACTACGCGAACCTCGGCCTGCCGCTCGACGCGGCGGCGCTACTGCTGCTGGAATCCGACGGCCACCCGGCGGTGGTGGAAGAAGAGTCCGCGGCGATGCACCAAGCGCTCATCGACAACAACGCCACCAACGTCGAGACGGCCCAGACCGTCGAAGACGCCGAGCGATTGCTTACGGCGCGACGCGCGGCGTTCTCGGCGCTCGCGCGGGTGAGTCCGACGACGATCCTTGAGGACGTGACCGTCCCGCGCAGTGAGTTGGCGGCAGTCGTAAAGTTTATCGCCGGCTGCGCCGAGCGGCACAACGTACGGATCGGCGTCTTTGGGCACATGGGCGATGGCAACCTCCACCCGACGTTCCTTGTGGATGAACGCAACGCCGACGAGATGCACCGCTTCGAGGCGGCGCTCGAAGAGATCGTCGACGAAACGCTCCGCCGCGGCGGCACCATCACCGGCGAGCACGGTGTTGGTCTGGCTAAGAAGCCCTTCCTCCGCCGCCAACTCGGCGACGGCAGCTTCGAGCTGCTGCGTAAAGTAAAGCAAGCGCTCGACCCGCAGTGGCTGCTCAACCCGGGCAAGGTGTTCGACTAAAGAATGGGACGCGGATTATCGCGGATCGAAGGGATTGCCGCGGATTTCTTCCATTTCACTTTTTATCTGCGTTCATCCCTTCAATCCCTTTAAATCCGCGTCCCATTCTTAAAAGCAGAAGTGGCGAATAAAGAACACGGCCTGAACTTGCTCCAGACAATGGACTACTCCGTTGTCCAGCAGTGCATGCACTGTGGCTTGTGTTTGCCGACGTGCCCGACGTTTGTCGAGACGGGGCGTGAGCGGTCGAGCCCGCGCGGGCGGATCGCGTTGATGCGGTCGATCGCCGATGGCGAGCTGCCGTTGTCGCGCGAGTTTGCCGAGGAGATGGACTACTGCGTCGGCTGTTTGGCTTGCCAGACGGCTTGTCCGGCGGGTGTGCAGTACGTTTCGCTGCTCGAGAAGGGACGGGCGGCGAGCGAGAATGCCGGGCTGCTCGACACGCCGATGCGGCGGGTCTATCGATGGCTGGGCCTGCGGCTATTGATGACGCGGCCGTGGCTCTTACGCTTGGTGGCGCGAGGCGTCGCCGTGCAACAGATCCCATGGATTCGCCGGACACTTTACATGATCGGCGCGATGCGGCTGGCGCCGAAGACGCTGCGCGACCTCGAGCCATCGGCGCCGCCGATCGACGCGCCATTCAGCGACGCACGGATCAAGACCGTCGAGACGCCGCCCGCCGAGTGGTGGAGCGGAAAGCCCCGCGCGCGGGTCGCGGTGCTCACCGGCTGTGTGCAAGACATCTCGTTCGCACGGGTGAACCGGGCGACGGTCGACGTGCTGCTCGCGGCGGGTTGCGAAGTCGTGACGCCGCGTTCACAGCCGTGCTGCGGATCCTTGCACGCCCACAACGGCGATCTCGATCAGGCGAAAGAACAGGCACGCCGAACGCTCGATATGTTCGACTGGCAAGGCCTTCGTGCCGGGCCTTTGGCGTTCGATAGCGTTGACGCGGTGATCAGCAACGCCGGCGGCTGCGGCAGCCATCTGCGTCACTACGCCGACCTGCTCGCCGACGATCCTAACTACGCGACGCGCGCGAAGGCGTGGGATGCGAAGGTGCGCGACGTGCAAGAGTTCGTGTGGCAGGTAGTGGGCGGTGGGCAGCAGGCAGTCGGCAGTGAAGCGACGCCGCAGTCGCGGCTTGAGCGAGTACTAACCCGTGAGCCGTCGGCGCTAGCCGCGGGTGGCGCTACGAAACGCGTCACCTACGACGCCTCCTGCCACCTTTGCCACGGCCAGAAGGTCGTCAGCCAACCGATCGAACTTCTCAAGCGCGTGCCCAGTTACCAGTTCGTTCCGCTCGCCGAGTCCGATTGGTGTTGCGGCGCGGCGGGGGTCTACACGATCACGCAACCCGAGCAAGCAGGCAAACTGTTAGAGCGAAAGCTCGGTCACGTCAAAGCCGCGAATCCCGACGTGCTCGCCACCGCAAACCCCGGCTGTATGCACCAACTCAACCTGGCCTGCCGGGACGATGCGTCGCTAGCCAACGTGCGAGTGGCGCACCCGATGGAGCTGCTCGCCGAAGCGTGTCGCGCTAGCGACGCGTCCTAGGTTCATCGTCAGAAAACTCAACGGCCACGGCCACGACCGGCGCCGCCTCCGGCGCCACCGCCGCCGCCACGGAAGGACGAGCCCCCACCGCCGCCACCCCGGTTACCACCGAAGGCCGGGCCGCCCCCACCACCACCGCGGTTGCCCCCGAACGAAGGTCCGCCACCAGGACGACCGCCGCCCGGGATCGCCGAGCGGTTGATGCTCGGAGTGCTACGCTGCTGGGGGCTGACGCTGGGCCGATTGAACGAACGGGGGTTGCCCAAGTTCGGCGTCGGCGAAGGACGACGCTGCGGCGAGGAGTTTATTCCCTGAGGATTGCCCTGCTGGATGGGGCCGCGGAAGTTACTGCGTTGCTGGATGCGGTTCTGGATCGCTTCACTCGAAGGGCTGCGGAGATTGGGTTGCCCCGCAGCGCCCGGGCCGCGCGAGCTTGGATTGCCTTGCTGGTTACGGAAGCGATTGATCGCGTCCTGACGGATTTGGTCCCGTTGGTTGTTGCCTGGAAGGGCGTTGGGATTGCCCTGCCGACCGGCGCCGTTGTTGGGACGCTGCTGCTGGTTGCGGAGGCGGTTGAGCGCGTCCTGACGGGCGCGATCCGCCGCGTCGCCGCCGGGCTGCGCATTAGCGCCGGGCTGAGCGTTGGGGTTGCCTTGTCGACCGGTGCCGTTGTTGGGGCGACCTTGCTGGTTGCGAATTCGCTGCTGAAGGTCGTCGCGATTGAGGTTAGGCCGATCGTTATTCAGCGGGTTGTTACCGCCGGGGCGGCCGGCGTTCTCTCCGCGGTTGCGGGCGCGATCGAGCGCCTGCTGGCGGACCTGCTCGGCCCGGTTCTGCGATTGGGCTTGGTTGTTCGCCGCGCGCTGGCGGGCGGCTTCGACCCGTTCGCGACTGACGCCGAAGTCCTCGAGCGGCACCCGCATCACTTCGCGGCGTTCACCGCTGGGACCGCGGCCATCGCGGTCCAGACGTGCGCGGGCGTCGGCGTTGAGGTTGGCGCCGTCTCGGCCGGCGCCGCCACGGACACGAGCCGCGATGTCGCCGCCACCTTCGATCTCCGCGCGGCGGTCACGGAAGCGCTGCATCTGATCGCGGTTGCTGGTGATCCGCTCACGCGCCGCGTCGTCGAGCTGCCGCATCGAGGGGCGGCCGCCTCTTGAGTCGAGGTCGCCGATGCTCGAGGCAATCAAACCCTCGATCCCACGGTCACGTCCGTCACGATCGCGTCCATCCGGACCACGGCCGTCGCGGCCACGACCGTCCCAACCGGGTCCACGCCCGCCGGGTCCGCGATTGCCGTCCCATCGGTCGTTGTCGAAGCGGGCGTAGTCACGACGTAGTTGGTTGAAGTTCGGTCCGAAGGCGTTGCGCCCGCCGCCGTACCGGTAGAAGCTGAAGAGCGGATCGTAGTAGCGGAAGCCGCCGCGGCCGAAGCCCGCGTTGCCGTAGACGCCACTCGAGAAGCCGAACCAGGGATAGAGCCCCTGGTTGCGGAAGCCGGGGCCGTAAGAACCGTAGTAGTAGTGGTGCCGGTACGGGTTCACAAACAGGCTCGAGACCAGCAGCGACGTGTTAACAACCGATCGCGGACGATAGGCGAAGCCGGGCCGACCATAGACGGGCGAGTTCCAGTAGACCGGCGCGTAGAGCACGCCGCGGCGGTAGAGAGGCATGTCCCAGTAGCCGTTCACGAAGATATAGCCACGGGGCGTGTAGTTGTAATAGGACGGCACCCACACCCAATTGGGCTGCGAGCGATACCAGTAGCCGGGGCGCCACTGGTAGTTTTGGTTGGCATAGGTCCAGCAGCCGGGGATCCAAAAGTGATCGTCGCTCGGCGCGGGGCTCGAGGGGCCTTCTTCGAGGCTCTCGGGCGGCGCGGGTAGGTAAGCGACCTCCGTCGTGGCCGATGAGGCCCAGTAACCCGCTGACCAAGCGTAACCGCCCTCGACTTGAACCCAGCTGCCCGGCGTCCACTCACGTCCCGGCGGGACATCGCGCCATACGCCGCTCACCCAGACGTAGTCTTCGCGATCCGGCGACCACATCCAGTAGCCGGGGATCCACTGAACGTTCTCTCCTTCGGGCTGCTCGGCGGGGGGGAGCTCGTCGATCGTCGCCGGCGGCTCTTTTTCAATTACTGTCTCGCTCAACTCCTGCGAGGCGGCGCCAAAGTCGCCAACCGGAGCGGCAAAGGCCTCGTGGACCGGGCCCTGTTCGAGAGGCATCGCCTCACTTCCCACGCCCGCGTCCTCAAGAGCGGCATCGCTTTGACCGCTCGGAGAGGTCGATTCGACCGCCGATTCCGGAGAGGCGAGTTCGGGAGACGGCGGCTGCCCGGGAGCGACCGTCGCGGCGCCGAGGAGGCCGACGAGGGCGAAGGAGCCCAATAGGGCGTAAAGTAGCTGAGCTGGTGTGCGCACGGTTAACCTCGAGCGGCTCGAGTAGCGGGGGTGCATATCAGGACGTCGGAGTTAGAGGCAACTTGGGCGCCAAACGCCCTAATCGACGGGTTACAACCATTCCTCGGGCGTGGTGAAGGCGGCTCGACCAGTGGTAGGGTCGGCGAACAGCCAGGCAGGAGGCTTTGGGCCCGATGCCTTCCAACCGACGACTGTGATAGGCTTTGTTCCGGCCTCTCCGGATTGGGTGAACAGCGCCAGCAGAAAACCACCCGAAAGAGGGGTTTTTTGATCCGGCTGCTACACCGGCAACCTGGCGAGGCTGTGAACAGACGTCTAGAGAGCCATAGAGGCCCCCTAGACGCGTCCCTACAACTCGCTAAGGGTTTGCCAAGCCACCCGCGTCGACCGCCTTAGACGGCCTCCTAGGGCCTCCTAAGTGGGTAAGGTGAAATCCACCCAAATGGGGGGCTCGCTCGTGTGTCGGATTGCGTTGAGCCACCCGCTGCCCTCCCTAATCTTTCGCCGAACTCGCTGACCCTGCGATGAATCCTCACGCCGCTGGCTCTGCCGACCCGCTCGCCCCTTACGACGGCGGTTGGCATTGCAGCCATCTCTGGTACTCGTTCGATCGAGAGCGGCTCAACGCCCTGGCTCCGACGCAGCGGGAGGCGATCGCCCAGGACCTGCGGGCGGTCCTCGACCCGGCGGCGGAGCACGCCACCGTGCGGATGCAGCTATCGATCACCAGCGGCCTTAAGGCCGACTTCGGGGTGATGATGCTCGACCCCAACCCCCTGCGGATCGACGCGGTCCACCAGCGGCTCATGGCCGGCCCAGCGGGGCCGGTCCTGCGGCCGGGGTACTCGTTCATCTCGGTCACAGAGATCAGCGAGTACGTCCCCAGCCCCGAGGAGTACGGCCAGCGCCTGATCGCCGAGGGGGACGCCGAGGGCTCGCCCGCCTACAACGCCAAGCTCAAGGCCTACGCCGATCGGCTGGAAGGCATGAACCGGCAACGACTTACGCCCGAAATCCCCCCTTACCAGTCGGTCTGCTTCTACCCGATGAATAAGAAGCGGGAGGTCGGCGAGAACTGGTTCACCGTACCCAAGTCCGAACGCAGCAGGATGATGGGTCAACACGCTCGTAGCGGCATGGCCTACGCCGGCAAGGTCAGTCAGCTAATTACGGTGGCAATTGGCTTGGATGAGTGGGAATGGGGGGTTACGCTGTGGGGAGCGAACCCCGCTTATCTCAAGGACATCGTCTACGAGATGCGGTTTGACGAGGCGAGCGCCCGCTACGCCGAATTCGGACCCTTCCTGGTTGGCTACGTCTGCGACGCCGACCGCCTGATCGACCACTGCCGCGTGAGACGCTAACGAAGCGATCGCACCCCTTAACCGACGCCGCCATTCGCAAGCGCGTTTGCGGCTGAATCGGTTTGGCAGGTCTGACCTTTTGTCTCCCCGAAGAGCTTCTTCACCGAGCACTGCTGCGCGCCTGCGTAGTGAAGCGGTGATGGCGAGGATCGATTCGGCTCGGCCTTGGATTGGATTGGTGCGATCGGACTGTGCTGGAAGCGTTCCCGACCCACAACAAGCACCCATGAAGTCCCGCTCCAAATGCCGTCTCCTCTTCGCCACCTGTTGACCGCCGCCGTGCTGGCGATAGCGGCGCCGATGACGCCTGCCTCGGCGGACGTCATCCTTGACTGGAACGCCGTCACCACCGAAACGATCGTCAACAACTGGGCTTATCAAAACCCGGGCATGTCGACGCGCACGATGGCGATGGTCAACCTCGCCATGTACGACGCCTTCGCGATGACCGATCCGGGCGGCACGATGTACTACGACTACGGCGGCGGGAACGCGTCGCCGGGTTACGTGGGTTCGCCCAAGGCGGCCGCGGCGGTCGCCGCGCACGCGGTGCTTACATCGGTCTACCCCGAGCAGTCCGCGCTGCTCGACGCGCGCCTAGCGACGAGCCTCGCCGGGATCGCCGACGACGCCGAGAAGGCGATGGGCGTTTCGGTCGGCCAGATGGTCGGCTCGTCGATCGCCAATCACCGGCATTACGACGGCCATGACAAGAGTTCGCAGTATGTCCCCAGCGGGCAGCCGGGTGGTTGGTCGCCCGATCCGATGAACCCCAGCCAAGAGGCTTGGGGGCCGTCGTGGGGCGAGATGCCGACCTTCATGGCCCCGCACGGCATGCACACGGTCCCACCCCCGCCGGCGATCGACAGCGCCGAGTACGCCGCGGCCTACAACGAGGTGAAGTCGCTCGGCGCCGCGGACAGCACGACGCGCACCGCCGAGCAGACCGAGATCGGCCACTTCTGGGCCTACGACCGCGTCGGCACTGGCTCGCCGCCGGTGTTGTACAACGAGATCCTCCGCACCCTCGCCGTTCAGCAAGGGAACACCGACAAGCAGAACGCACAGATGTTCGCCAAGGCGTCGGTCGCGATGGCCGACGCGGGCATGCTCTCGTGGGAGTCGAAGTTTGAATACGACTACTGGCGACCCGTCGTCGCGATCCGCGAAGGGGACGCCGACGGCAACGCGCTGACCGAGGGCGACGACGACTGGGTCCCGCTCGGCGCCCCCGGCGGCATGCACCCGGATGGCGAGACCGTGATCAACAACTTCACGCCGCCCTTCCCCGCCTACGTCTCGGGCCACGCCACCTTCGGCGCCGCGGCCATGCACACGATGGCGCTCTTCTTCGGCGACGACAACATCCCGTTCACGGTGGCTTCGGTCGAGCTCCCCGGCGTCGAGCGGAGCTTCAACTCGTTCAGCGAGGCGATCGCCGAGAACGGCCGCAGCCGCGTCTACCTGGGCATCCACTGGAACTTCGACGACATCGAAGGGCAGGCGCTGGGCCGCTCGATCGCGGAGTATGTCTTCACGCAGCCGTTCACCTCATCGGTGATGATCCCCGAGCCGTCCTCGCTCGTGCTTGTGGCGGTGGGGCTGCTCGGGTTCGCGCGGCGGCGTTAAGAGTTGCTCGATGATTCACTCCCGGCGCTGGCGCTTTGGGCTCGATAGCATTTAGCCCCCGGTCCATTTAGCCCCCGGTCATTGACCGGGGACTAATTGAAGTGCGCCGCGCTTCAACGCTCCACCGATTCCACATCGACCCATACGAGCCGGTGGTCCGACGCCCCCGCCGCGCCGGCGCCCGCTTCGCCGGGCTTGGGCCAGTAAACGCCCGAACCCACCACACGCAACTCCTTCGACGGCAACGCGTAGTCGATCCGCAGGTTGTTGTGACCGTCGGCGCTGAAGTCGCCGGTGTCGTTGGCCGCGTCGCCGGTTTGGTTCTGGTTGAGGTCGGCGTGGGATGCTGACGACGCGACGGCGCCTCCGCTGCGGGGTTGCGGGTCGGGCGCCATCTGCGGGCCGGCGATTAGGTCGCGGATCGCTTCGCGGATGCCGTCGCCGTCGTTGGGGTCGGCGTTGAGGTCGCCGAGCACCACGAAGGGCTGCCCCGCGGGGATCGCCCCGGCGACGCCCTTGTCATCGACGAAGTAATCGCCCATACGCCCCGCCGCGTATTCGGTCACCAGACGCACCTCGTCCGCGTTACGCAGGCCGTTGCGGTCCTCGGGCCCATCGAACACCGGCGGCGTTGGATGCGAGCAGAGCAGCCGCAGCGGCCCCTGAGGTGCGCTTACGGCCACGTCCATGAACGTCTTCGACGGCAGCCGCAGTTGCTCCCAAACCTCGGCCGAGTAGTACGGCTCACCGGTCGCCGGGTCGATCGGCTGGCGGGCGTCGGGGAGCTTGCTCCACAGCAGCTTTTGGAAGGTCCGCGTCGCCCCCTCGTCGATTGGCCAGCGCGACAAGACCGCCATCCCGTACTGCCCCGGGTAGCGCCCGTAGCCCCAGGCGTCGGCGGGTCCGTCGGTCCGCCCATCGTTGTCGAGGTCGAGGCCCGAGGGTTCCCCCGTATTCACTGGCGCCGCAAAGCGATACGGATACGACAACCCTTCCAGACCAGCGGCTTGCGGCTTAGCGGCGTACATCTCCGCAAACATCCTCGCCGGATCGTTCTCGGAGTCGTAATCGATCTCGCAAAGCAGCACTACGTCGGGCCGCACCCGCTGCAGGACCTCCGCGATCCGCTTCGCCTGCTGCGAATTGCCCGACCGCAGCTCGGCGGCGAGTTGCCCCGCGCGGCCGCGGTACATGGCGATGTTGTACGAGGCAATCCGCATCGTTCCCTCTTTTGGCGCCGCCGGGTCGGCCGCAAAGCCGGCCTGACCGCCAAAGATCGCCAGGATCGCAACGAGAACTCTTGAGAACACGCAGAACCTCATCCGGGAAATTGCCTATCTTCTTCCGTTTCACCTGCCCCCCCGTTAGACTCGGCCGCCACAGGCGACGCAACGGTTCACCCGCGAATTCGAGGTCAAGAAAGCGTGAGCGGCGTCATTGAAGTCCAGCACCCGCTGATCGACTGCCACCTGACGCGGCTGCGCGACGCGCGGACGCCGTCGGACGAGTTCCGCAATCTGATCCGCCGGCTGGCGACCCTCTTGGCGTACGAGGCGACACAGGACCTCGTCGTCGAGAAGACCCAGGTCACGACGCCCCTGACGACGACCGACGGCTCGCGGCTCGCCGAGCGGATCGGCCTCGTGCCGATCCTCCGCGCGGGGCTGGGGATGATCGACCCGGTGCTCGACCTGATCCCCTCGGCCGAGGTCTGGCACCTGGGCCTCTACCGCGACGAAGCGACCGCCGAGCCCGTCGAGTACTACAGCAAGCTCCCGCCGGGCCGCCCGGTGGACGTGGCGCTGATCCTCGACCCGATGCTGGCGACCGGCGGCTCGGTCACCGCGGCCCTCGAGACCCTCAAGCGCTGGGGCGTGAGGCGCGTGAAGATGCTCTCGGTCCTCGCGGCGCAAGAGGGGATCGACAACGTTTCCCGGGCCTTCCCCGACTCGCAGATCTACGTCTGCCGGATCGACCCGATCCTGAACGACTCGAAGTTCATCGTCCCCGGCTTAGGCGACGCCGGCGACCGGATTTTCAACACCCCGCGCTGACGCGTGGCTGTCTATCGGCTGTCAGCGATCGGCTATCGGCTGACGATAACAAGCACCTAGCTGATAGCCGACAGCCAATCGCCGACAGCCTTTATGGATCGCTTTTCAAGCCTGCTTGGACTCATCGTCATCATCGGCCTGGCCTGGCTGATGAGTTCGCACAAGACGAAGTTCCCGCTGCGAGTCGTCATCGGCGGCGTGCTGCTACAGTTCGCTTTCGCGCTGGTGATCCTCAAGACATCGTTCGGTCAGAGCGTCTTCGTGGCGGTCGATAAGGTGTTCGTTGGCCTGCTGAGCTGCGTCGATGCTGGGACAGTGTTTGTGTTCGGTGAAGACTTCGCCGAGCACTTCTTTGCGTTCCGTGTGCTGCCGACGATCATTTTCTTTTCGGCGTTCATGTCGATCTTCTACTACTACGGCGTCATCCAGAAGGTCGTCGGCCTGCTGGCGATCGTCATGCAGAAGACGCTCGGCACGTCCGGCGCCGAGACCCTGTCTTCGGCGGCGAATATCTTCGTCGGCCAGACCGAGGCGCCGCTCGTGATCAAGCCGTACATCGCGACAATGACCAAGTCCGAACTCAACGCGGTGATGGTGGGCGGCTTCGCGACCATGGCGGGCGGCGTCCTCGGCGCGCTGTCGGCGATGGGCATCAACGCGGGAAACCTGCTGGCGGCGTCGGTCATCTCGGCGCCGGGCGCGCTGCTCCTGGCGAAGGTGATGCAGCCTGAGGTCGATGAGCCCAAGACCCGCGGCCACGTCGGCGTCGAGGTCGAAGACGAGAGCGTCAACGTGCTGGAGGCGATCTCCAATGGCACCACCGGGGGCTTATCGCTGGCGCTGAATGTCGGCGCGATGCTGATCGTGTTCCTCGCGCTGATTGCGGTCGTCAATTCCATCTTCGGCCTCGCCGGCGACGCCTTTTGGCACGTCGCCGAGTTGGCCGGGCAGAGCGTCCCCGAGGACCCGGCCCGCTGGTCGCTCGAAGGCCTCTTGGGCTGGCTGTTCTGGCCTGTGGCGTGGCTCATCGGCATCGAATCGGCCGACTGCTCGGCGGCGGGCCAGCTGATGGGCCTCAAAATGGCGACCAACGAGTTCGTCGCCTACGGCAAGCTCGCCGAGTGGCAATCAACCGGCGCCGACGCCGTCATCAGCGAGCGCACCCGCCAGCTGATGACTTTTGCGCTTTGCGGGTTCGCGAACTTCAGCTCGATTGGCATCCAATTGGGGGGGATCGGCAGCCTCGCCCCGGAGCGCCGCGGCGACTTGGCGAAACTCGGTCTACGGGCGATGATTGGCGGCACCCTCGCCTCGTTCCTCACCGCCTGCATCGCGGCGATCCTCCTGTAGTCTATTCAGTTAAGGAGATAGGAAGATATTGGTGACAGGGGGGATCGCAAGCGGCCGGTAGGCTGCTAAATGACTCGCACAACGAATGACGCAGTGAGTCTCACCGGGCGTTGTTGGAGATAAATGCCAGCCGCAGAGCGGATGCCCACCCTTCCCCAAATCACCTACCAAACGGCCCACGACGACTCAACGGCCTTAATCGTCGTTAAACTCACTCGTCCGCTTGCGATCCCCCCCCTATTACCAACATCCCCCCTATTACCAACATCCCCCCATCTCCTTCTCCCTATTACGCTCAACGACCCATGCGGATTCTCTACTCCAAGCAGCAGCTCCAAGACGGCGTCCACAAGATGGCCGCCGAGATCACCGCGACTTACGGCGACAAGCCGTTGTCGATCGTCTCGGTGCTCACCGGCAGCGTGGTGCTGGTGGCGGACCTGATCCGCGAGCTCGAGATGCCGCTCCGCGTCGGCGTGATCGAGGCGTCGAGCTACGGGGGCGAGACCACCACACGCGGCGAGCTAAGCGTCAACGCCGAGCTGATGTTCGATATCAAGGGCCGTCACGTGCTGCTCGTGGATGACATCTTCGATACGGGCCACACGCTGGTGAAGGTGATCGAGAAGATCAAGGAGTTCGGTCCCAAGTCGGTGCGTTCGGCGGTGCTGCTCCGCAAGCACGGCCGCCAAGAGGTGACCGCGCAGCCCGACTTCGTGGCGTTCGAGATCCCCGATGAGTTCGTCGTCGGCTACGGCCTCGACTACGACGATCACTACCGCAACCTGCCCCACCTGGCGGTGATGGAAGAGGACGACCTCGCGCGGCACAAAGAACTGATCGCCGCCGACGCCGCTGGCTAAGCCGAGCGCGGCGTTGGTCTCGCAAGAAACTTCTTGAATCGCTGTCGGGCTGCGGCCACGGCTCCTGATCGGCTCGGATACGAGCGCCCATCGCGGGTGCTTCTCCCTTCTGAGCCGGAGCCATGGAAATGCCCCTCCCCCGTCAGCGCCGTCAGGCCCGTCCGCGCCGTCAATCAAAGACCCTCACCACTCTCGTTTGCCGCTTCGGCCTCGCCGCTCTGATCGGCGGGGCGTCATATAGCGCCCACGCCGTCACGCTCCGCTGGGACGACGCCGGCAACAGCGCCAGCAAGCTCTGGAGCGATAACGGCAATTGGAGCCCGGACTCCGCGGTCAGCACGAACGACGACATCATCATCGGCGACCTGGCGAACGCCGCAAGCGACCAGACGATCTTCGACATCAACGAGCAAATCGCCTCGCTCAGCCTTAGCAGCGCCACCGGCGTGACCAACAGCTCCGACAGCGGCGCGTCCGCTCCTAATACGCGCGAACTCATCGTCAACGGCGCGACCACTCTCAGCGGCGCCGGCACGAACCTTACGCTCTACGGCCGCGCTGGCGACGCCTTCGACACCAACACGCTCGACCTCAGCGGCGGCGCCCGCGTCACTCTGAACTCTCAGGCAGGCATTGGAACGGCCATTCTGGAGGTGGACTCTGGCCTCTTCGACATCGGCGCCGACTCTTCGCTGACGGGGAACGGCCGTGTTGACCTCGAAGACGCTAGCCCCGGCGGCGCGCACGTCGTCCTCCGCAACGACGGGACGATCTCCGCCGGCAATATCGGTCTCGTCTTTCTGAGCCCGCCCGCGCGGACTCTGCAGCTCACCGCCACCAGCGTCGACGCCCGCTTCGACTGGGACGGCCTCTCCGGCAACGGCGTGATCAACATTAACGGCAACGCCACGCTCGACGTTGACGTCAGCACCGGCACGGACGGCTTCGGCGGCGTGATGAACCTCTCAACCGGTTCGACGCTCGACATGGCCCACACCTGGACGCTCGACGCGGGCGTGATCAACGTCAACACCGCGGCGTTCGGCTTCACCCTGCCGGGCAGCGACCCCAATCCCGGCCCCGCCGCGCGGCTTGCAGGCGCGGCTTGGACGATGACCGGCGGCGAGATCAACATCGACGACGCTTGGGATTCGCTGCAGCTGGACTCGTCGATCACCGCCACGGGCGGCGTCGTCAACAATAACGGCACGATGATCTTCAACGCGAACGCCACGTTCGGCAGCGGCGTCGACTTCAACATGATCGCCGGCAACGACTCCGGCGCCTCGCTGGTGATCAACGCGGTCGTCAACATCGACACAGCCGACTTCAACCTCGACGGCCAGGGCCTCGCGCCGAACGTCACGACGATCAACGCCGGCGGCAACCTCGATCTCGACCTCGGCGCCGGCGCCGACGAGGACTTTGACCACACGATCAACCTCAACGGCGGCGAGCTCGACGTCACCACGGCCGACAACACCTGGAGCGTCACTTCCGGCGGCGAGATCAACGTCGGAGGCGGCGCAACCTCGACGATTAACGGCGAGACCTTCAGCATCAACGGTGATGTCAACGTCGCTTCCGGCGCTAGCCTGAACGTCAACGCCGTAAGCGAGTACGGCTTGTCTTCCGCCGTCGTCATCGACGCTGGTGGAGAACTGAACCACAATCTCACGAGCTATAACGGCGGTTCGTTCACTGGCGGCGGCGTCTTCCGTAAAGGAAACGCCACCATCGCCGCGGACACAACGTGGGGCGTCGCCACGCTCGACCTCGACGATGGCGCCACGGAGGTTCTCAACAACGCCAAGCTCACGATCAACGCCACGGCGATCGATAGCGCGGGGGACGGCGTCGATGCGGCCGTCAACGTCGCTAATCTCGGCCAATTCGAGGTCAACCTCACCGGCGGCGGCGATGTCGTCTTCGAGGCTGGCAGCCTCAACTATGCGGGCGACGCTTCGGCCAACACGTTCGTCACCGCATCCACGACGGGCTCGGCCCTGCGTTTCGACGCGGGCTCGCAACTCAACGTCACCGGCGACGGCTCGATCGCGTCGCGGGTGAAGCTCAACGGCGGCGCGCTCAACAACGTCACGCTTGGCGAAGGCGTCCGCCTCGCCGGTGGGTCACAAGTCGCGGGCGACACCAACGAAATCACCGGTGGCGTGGTCAATGGCCCCGGCAATCTTGTGATCGAATCCGGCGCCGCGCTGCGGGGGCATGGCGCCATCAACGCCCCGGTGGACGGCAACGGGACCGCGCAACTGATCGCCACGGGCGGCCAGCTCAATGTCAACGGCGGCATCGTCGACGCCGGAACGGTTGGCACAAACGGCGCCGGCTCGGTGCTAAACGTCACGACGCCCTGGAACACCAACGCCATCGGCCTGGTGGTGCTCGAAGAAGGAACCGTTCAAGGCTCCACGGTCACCAACGACGGTAACGGCTTCCGCGGCCGCGGCGCGATCCTGTCGCGGGTGATCAATAACTCCGCGATCATCTCGACCACGCCTGGAACCCTCGTCGTTGACAACAACACGAACGACTGGGACGGCGCCGCCAACACGGGCACGCTCCGCGCCACACAGGGGACCCTCGAACTGCGTGACAACGCCGCCTTCCTTTACAACGGCACAGTGATCGCCGATGGCGGGACGGTCTTCGCTAACGGGTTCGAACTCGAATTCGATCCCGCCTCGCAACTCACGTTCTCCAGCGGCGTCTACCGCTCGACGCACGCCACCGACATCGGCGGCACGGTCACCGTCATGGGAGGCGCGTCACGGATGGAGGTGGCGGGGACGGTCGTGTTCGAGACCGGCAGCAACACGACCCTTACCGGTGACCTGCGGCTCGCCAACGCCGCGACGCGGATTCAATCCGGCGCCGTCTTCTCCGGCACGGGCGAGCTGATCAACGACAGCGGCAGCTCCTTGGGCTTCGATGACGGCGCGCTCGTCGGCGCCCAGGTCACCAACCAGGGCTTCGCGGCGATCGCGGCGGGCGCGGCGGGCCGAGTCGATCTCGATGACTACCTGCAATCCGCGTCGGGCGTGCTACAGATGGACATCAACGGCGACGCGCTCGGGCAGTTCGACCGCTTGGTAGCCAGCGGTATCGCCCAAGTCGGCGGCGAGCTGCGCGTGATGACCGGCGGCTTCGGCCCGACGCTCGGCACAACCGTCCAGCTGATCACGGCGGCGGGCGGCGTCCTCGGCACGTTCGCCGACGTGGTCGATGGCTCGGGCAACCTACCCGCCGGCACGCAATGGGAAGCCATCTACAACGCCAACTCGGTGCAGGTGGTGCTCGACCTCGTGCTGCCGGGTGACTTCAACAACGACGGCTCGGTCGACGCGGCCGACTACACGGTCTACCGCGACAACTTCGGCGCCGCCGTCACCTTGCCGGGCGACCCAACGCCGGGAACGGTCACCGCAGCCGACCACGCCGTCTGGGCCGCCAACTACG
Source organism: Botrimarina mediterranea (assembly GCF_007753265.1). NCBI lineage: Bacteria > Pseudomonadati > Planctomycetota > Planctomycetia > Pirellulales > Lacipirellulaceae > Botrimarina > Botrimarina mediterranea. Next base: position 2,059,562 of record NZ_CP036349.1, on the reverse strand, counting down.
GCGCCACGGCCCCTGCCCCGTCGATGGCCTTCGCGATGGCGTCGGCAGTCCCCGAGCCGACGACCGCGGCGCTGGTGGTGCTCGCCGCTGCCGGCCTCGCCGGCGCCCGCCGTCGGGATTGAAGCGAGGTAATTAGCCCCCGGTCATTGACCGGGGGCTAATTGGGATTGGGGGCTAAATCGGGCAGGGCTAACAAACTGTGCCGAGACCGCAGAAAGCCAGCCGGCGCGTGGCCAGATCGTGGCTTCGCCACGTCGAGACCGCAGAAACCCGCCGAGCGAAGTCTTGGCGTAGCCAAGCTGAGCCGGCCCAGAAACGCAGCAAGCTGGGGATCAGGGACTTGAACCCCGACTAACGGAATCAGAATCCGTCGTGCTACCGATTACACCAATCCCCAGTAGCTCGGGCCGCGAGAAGGGCCACGAAACCAAAGATTAGGGCCCCACGGCCCGGCGATCAAGGGCGGAAGGCTTTCGGCCTTTTTCGGGGCGCCGTAGACTCTCTCTGCGGCAGGTAGGATCGCCAGCCGCCGCCTCCCCGCACCCCGCCCCGCACCCATGGCAACGCTCCGCCTCGTTCAAGGCGTCGAACCGGGCAAGCGGTTCCCGCTCACCGCCGAGCGCTCCACCATCGGCCGCAGCAGCGACTGCGAGGTCTCGCTCGACGTCGCCGCCGTCAGCCGCCGCCACGCCGAGGTCATCCGCCGCGGCGCCGACTTCGTCGTCGAGGACCTCGGCAGCCGCAACGGCACCTACGTCAACGGCCAGCGGATCGCCGGGCCCACCGTGCTCGCCAGCGGCGACCTGATCGGCATCTGCGACCAAGAGTTCGCCTTCGAGGGCGACGACGCCCCCGGGCGGACCGGGCTGACCGGCATGCTGGTCGGCAACCTCAGCGACGCCAAGTCGTCGCTCGTCCAGATGGTCGACGACCGCAAGACCGAATCGAGCGAACCCGCCACCGACTTCCAAGCCACCATCGGCGTCGGCGGCGGCGCGGGCGGCGCCACGGGCTGGTCGATGTCCGCGCGGCCCGAGGTGAAGCTCGCCGCGCTGATCGAAATCGCCAAGGGCCTCGGCCGGGCGATCTCGATCGACGAGGTCCTCCCCAAACTGCTCGACAGCCTCTTCAAAGTCTTCACGCAGGCCGACCGCGGCTTCGTCGTCATGCGGCCCGCGCCCGACGCGCCGCTGGTGCCGGTCGCCGCCAAGACGCGCCGCGGCGACATGGAAGAGGGCGCGCGGATCAGCCGCACCATCGTCGAAGAGGCGATGACCGGCAAGAAGGCGATCCTCTCTGCCGACGCCGCCAGCGACGAGCGGTTCGGCATGGCCGAGTCGATCGCACAGTTCCAGATCCGCTCGATGATGTGCGTCCCGCTGATCGACAGCGAGGACGAACCGATGGGCGTCATCCAGATCGACACGCTCAACCAACGCAGCCGGTTCGAGCAAGACGACCTCGAGGTGCTCGCCGCGGTGGCGAGCCTGGCGTCGGTCGCCGTCGACAACGCGCGGATGCACGACCAGGTGATCGCGCAGCGCGCCCTGCAGCGCGACCTCGAGCTCGCCACCCGCATGCAGCGGGCGCTGCTGCCCGCGGCGCCGCCGACGGCGCTCGGCTACGCGTTCTTCGACTTCTACGAGTCGGCCCGCCAGGTGGGCGGCGACTACTACGACTACGTGAACCTCCCCGGCGGCCGCTTCGCGGTGGTGCTCGGCGACGTCGCCGGCAAGGGCGTCGCCGCGGCGATCGTCATGGCGAAGCTCTCCAGCGACGTGCGGTTCGCCCTGGCGACCGAGCCTGACCTCGCCAGCGCCGTGAAGTACGTCAACCGGGCGTTCTGCGCGCAGGGCCTCGAAGACCGTTTCGTGACGATGATCTACACCGTCGTCGATCCCGCCACTAATGAAGTCACGCTCGTCAACGCGGGCCACATGGCGCCCTACCTGCGCCGGGTGAGCGGCGAGGTCCTCGACGTCCACGAAGAGATCACCGGCCTGCCGATCGGCGTGATGGACGACTACGACTACGAGCTGGCGAAGATCACGCTCGAGCCGGGCGAGTCGCTCACGCTCTTCACCGACGGCTTCAACGAGGCGATGAACGCCACGCGCGATCTCTACGGCCTCGAGCGCATCGCCGCGCAGGTAAGGCTCCCGGCAAAGACGATCGCCGACCTCGGCAACAACGTGATCACCGATGTCCGCAAGTTCGTCAACGGCTTCGACCAGTCGGACGACATGTGTCTGTGCGTATTCGGGCGCGACGCGGATTAGCGTGAGGTTTCGCGCAGAGACGCGGAGGCGCAGAGAAGACTCACGCAAAGACGCCAAGGCGCGAAGGAAGGACGCTAAGGGTTGTTCGTATCCGAACCGCGACCGTTAGGGAGCGACCATAGCGATTCGCAATTAGGTAGGTCAGGCTGTGCCTGACGACCCACCAGCTCCCTTAAGTCAGCCGCGTCAGGCGCAGCCTGACCCACTAATTGCTATAACAGCCCATGCTTTGGCCTCTAATCCTGCCGCTACAGATTACTGCCACCGGCCTTGTCGTCGCGGTGATCGCCTTCACCGTGTTGGCGCCTAAGACTGGTAGGAAGCGGACGACTGCTTTTTCTCTTGGCGTCCTTCTGGCAATTCTTGCCTTCGTGCCGTCATGTACGGGCGTAATGCTTGCTCTCGATAAGATTCGATTCGGGAGATTTGAGTATCAAAGCTACAACGAGATCACGGACTTCCGAGCGCAGCGATACCTGCCGCCCTCTGCCGTGGCGATTTCTATGTTCACATACCCAAATGGGTATCTTGCCAAGTACTCCATCTCGGTAACTGATTTTCACAATTACCTAGATGAGCTCTGGGAAAAGTACGGTAAGCATTCAGCAGTCCCGCGCCACAAAATGTCTGGGGAGGACGTACCTCCTTATCCAGACGAGTTCGACGAGTACGTGGAGCAAGGCTGGCCGCCGCTCAAAAACGCCATTACGTACTACAGCCCTCACGAGGACGATGGCGGCGGAGCTAAGTACTTGTTCGACAAAGATGCCGGCGTTGTTTACCAGCGAACTGGGTACTGGTGAGTTGTACGGTGGGAAGTAATCCATCGACAACAGTTACACGCCGCTTGGTCGCTCCCTAACGGTCGCGGCTCGGTTGCCGGATTCGCTTCGCGGATTCCTTCATGCCTTGGCGTCTTTGCGTGAGACTTCTCAACGAATGGTGTGGCCAAAAGCCAGCGAAATGCCGGCAGAAACCCGGGAAAACCGGCCACCTCGCCTGGACCCCATAGAGGGCCCTCTGACGCGTTCGCACCTGGGGTGCGGCTAAACCTTTAGGAGCGCGCAAGAAGCGATTCTAGGGCCTCCTGAGGCCCTTCAACGCGATGCTGTGGGCCGGCGCCGCCCACAGGCGAGCCGACTCCTAGTTCGCTTCGCGTCGTCCTTAGCGGCTTGGCGTCTTTGCGTGAGACTTCTCAGCGTCTCCGCGTCGCAGCGCGAGACGTCAGCGACATGAGCAACATCGACGCGACGAGCGTCGCGTTCGTCGGTTCGGGGATCGCCAGCAGGGCGAGGCTGCCGTACGGGTTGTATGCCACCGTGTCGATGAACACGTCGAACGTGGTGTTGGCCGTGCTCGCGCCCGGGAAGAGCATGATCGAGTCGATGTAGGCGCCGGGGCCGTTGATCGTGCCGTTGCCGCCGGCGAAGTTGTTCCACATAGCCGCGTCGCTGAGGTCCCACTCGTAGAGGTGCCACTCGCCGTCGGCGATCACGGGGAGCGAAGTAGCGATCTCGGTTCCGGTGACGCCCTGGGCGAAGCCGTCGTCGAGGCCGAGCGAGACCATCAGGTCGGGCTCGGTGGTCTTGAGGAAGTAGCCAACGAAGCCCTCGGTTCCCATCGCCCGCAACTCGCCGTCCTCGATTTCGCGGTTGTTGAGAGGGTTGGCGCCGCCGGAGACGTGGCGGACCCGGGCGCCGGTCGTGCGGCTGTCGCGGACGAGCGTTAGCTTTTGGCGAGCGTCGCCCATCTGAGCGTCGCCCGTAACGCGCTCGGCGGTGCTGGCGGCCGTGATGCCGAGAGTCGAGCCGCTAAAGGTGGGCGCCTGATTGAAACGGCCTTCGTTCGCTTCGAAGTCGTCGAAGATCGTCAGGTTAACCAGCAGCGGATCGGTGTTGGCCACCGGCGGACGCGCGGGCGCCGGGATCGGGACATAGGCGGGATTCGGGATCGCCGCCACGCCGAAGTGGTTGGCGACCAAGCGCTCGCCGCCGGGGCGTTGGGGCGTGGCGTTGTCGCTGGGGCTGTTGACGACGCGCGACGCGCCGCCAATGCCGTCGGCGAAGACAAGCGTCGAGCTGCCGCCGCCGTCGAGGTTGATCGCGTTATCGACGCCGAAGTCGATAAACAGGTCGGCCATTTCGTCGGTCCGCATGCCGCCCGAGAAGTCGCCCTGCCGGCCGTCAACCAGCATGAAGAAGACGTTCCCTGTTTCCGCATCGACACCGACAGCCGTATGCGGATTGAGCGTCGTCGTGTAGCTGCCCGAAGGGGTGACGTTGAGACCGTTGTTCACGAGCCGCTGATTGCCGCTGACGGCGTTCCACGCGCCGGCGGGGATGGTCGAGCTGGTAATGATCGACGCGGACTGATCGGCGAAGGTCACGAGTGAGTTGCCGCTGCCGCCAGGGCCCGAGACGATGTCCCCGTTGCTGACGCCCAAGCCATTGACGTTGGCGGTGATGCCCGTGTTGGTTGTGAAGAAGTCGCCGTTGATGCCAACGGCCAAATCGTTGTTGGCGACAAACGTGCTCGTCGTGGTGCGTGTGTACTCGTTACTCGTCGCGCCGTTACCGGGCGTCCCGAGGAACTCGATCCCGGGCGCCGAGGCATCGATCTCCACCAAGTGGATGGCGACCTCCCGCGGGAAGGGCGCCGACGCCGGAGCGTTGTACGGCTGAAAGATCTGGTAATGCGTGATGCCGTAGAAGGGCTCGGCGACTTGCGTGTAGGGGAGCAGGTTGGTCGGGATGACCGCAGCGGGCGTAGGCGAAACGACGCCCACCAAGAGAACGACCCAGGCCGCAACCAACCCCAGCGCGCACTTCGATCCGTTAGCCATTTCCCTGTCTCGTTGTGTTCCGTGAATCGAGCCCGAGCGACGCCGCCCCGGCCGGCCTTCTTTCCAGACCGAGGCTAAAAGGGGGCGCCCGTGACCGCAATCACCTCTGCGGAGAGGCGAGACAAGTGGGACCGGATGGCGAGACGATCCGCTTGCCGCGTGCTCGATTGGTCGAAGCGCATGCGCAATCGGCTGATCACGCTGCATAACGATGCACGGGAAGGGGTCTCGCACAGAGACGCGGAGACAGCCGAAAGGACTCACGCAAAGTCGCTAAGGCGCGAAGGAAGAACCCTAAGGCCTTATTTTGCTGAGTCACGACTGTCAGGGGGCGACCAAACAACTCTGACATCGAACGCGTCTGGATCGCTCCCTGACGGTCGCGGCTCGGCGGTCGGAAATGCTCCACCCGTCCCTTGCGCCTTGGCGGCTTTGCGTGAGTCTTCTCCGCGTCTCCGCGTCTCTGCGCGACGCTACTCGCCTGCCCGCCCAAGCGACGCCAGGAACTCGCTCATCTCGCCCGCGGCGTGGGCATCGCCTTGGCGGCGGGCTTCCTCAATGCCGACGCGTAGGTAGTCACGGGCCTCGTTGACGCGTTCCAAGCGGGCGAGTTGCTGCGCCGCCATGAAGAACGCGGGGACGTAAGGCGTGGCGTCTTTCGTGAGGCCCGCTAGGTGCTCGAGGCTCGCTTCGTGCGAGCCTTCCTTGTCGAGCTCCATCGCCAAGCCGTAGCGCAGAAAGGTGTCGCTGGGGTCGTCGGTGAGCATCGCCTCGATTCGTTCGCGTCGCGACATGCGATTAGCTCCCTGAGAGATTAGAACTCTCCGGCGGTACGCAGCACCACACCGGTGCGCGACTCGTCGGCGGTGACGATGTATAACGCGCCGTCGGGTCCGAACGCCATCGCTTTCGCCTCGGCGATCTCCGCGACGCGTCGCGCCGTCGCTAGCGACGGGCCCGCCGCGTCGATCCTATAGACGCCGTCCGCTTGCAACGCGTACAGCAGCGGCTCGCTCGGCCGCGTAACGGCGCCGTACGACATGGCGAACGGCTCCTCGAGCCCCGTGACGGGCGTCGCGTCGCCGGGGGCTTCGGGACGCTCGGGGTCGAGGAAACGCAGCTCGTGGCCGAGGCGTGTGCTGACGAGCGATGCCAGATAGCCCCGCGGGTTGAGTGCCAAACCGACGATCGCTTCGTCATGGCCCTCTTCATGCTGAGTAGCGACCCGGGCCTCGGTTAGTTGCTCCGCCAACCGGCGCGACCGCCAGAGGCCGCCGTCAAGCAGCGCGTACACGTGCCGATCCGTGGCGACGAGCGACGTAAAGGCGCCGCGTCCGGGCGTGGACTCTGCCGCAGAGGCAAGTTCCTTGGCCGGCAGGTCCGGCCGCTCGCAAGCGTAGGCGGTGATTTTCTCGCCCGCAGCGAAGAGCACCCCGTCGGCGGCCCACGCCACGGCGTGCGGTTCGGCGCCGAGGCCCTCGACGAGCGTCACCGCGTTCTGCCGCTCTTCGCCGAGCAACGTCACGGAGGTAAGCCGCCCGACGCCCGCCTCGGCGATCGCCAGCTCCACCCCGCCCCGCGGCCCCTCACGCACCGCCAGACCCGTCGGCTGCGACAGACCATCGATGACAACGACCGGCTCCGCAGCAGATGCCGACAGGCTCGTCGCAGCAATCGCTAGGAGAAGAGTTCCGAGTAGCTGACTCGTTCTCATAGGCGCTACCGAGATTGAACCACGACGGACACGAAGTACACGACGGCTCTAGTACTTGGGCCAACCCTGCCCCGAAGAAATGGCCGTCTGTCCGTCGTAGGAAACTTTCTTGCTTAAGCACTCGGCGCCAAATGGACGTGCTTCGCCTCGAAGGCGGCGATCTTGTCCTCGTGCTCCAGCGTCAAGCCGATATCGTCCAACCCGTTAAGCAGGCAGTGGCGACGGAACGCGTCAACGTCGAACGACGCCCTGAAGCCGTGCTCGTCGGTGAGCGTCTGCGTGTTGAGGTCGGCCGTCAGCCGGTAGCCGCCCGCGTCCTTCGCATGCTGAGCGGCCCGCTTAAACAACTCCTCGACCTGCTCTTCGCTGAGGACGATCGGCAGCATGCCGTTCTTGAAGCAGTTGTTGTAAAAGATGTCGGCGAAGCTCGGCGCCACGATGACGCGGAACCCGTAGTCCTCCAGCGCCCAAGGCGCGTGCTCACGGCTCGAGCCACTGCCGAAGTTACGCCGCGCGAGCAGCACGCTGGCGCCCTTGGCCTCGGGCTTGTTGAGCTCGAAGTCGGGGTTCTCGTTGCCGTCCTCGTCCGCGCGCCAGTCCCAGAAGAGGAACTGCCCGAAGCCCGTCCGCTCGATCCGCTTGAGGAACTGCTTGGGGATGATTTGGTCGGTATCGACGTTGGCCCGGTCCATGGCGACGACGAGACCGGTGTGGGTGGTGAAGGGATTCATCCGAAGGCGGAAAGGGGAAGGCGGAAGGCGGAATAGAATGAAGGCCGCGCTAGTTGGCAGCGGGTTGCCAAGTGGTGGCGCACCACTCGTCGTGGCTGAAATAGGCGCTCTCGTGGTTGCCCAAGTTCAGTAGGTGCAGGTCCCAGAGCTGAAGAACTCCCATGATGCACCAAGCTTCGAAGTCTTGCAGGTCCCCTGGCGTGCACAGTAAGTGCGGCGCTTCGATCAACGGGCGGCTTTCACCACACGACTTTCGGAATCGCTCGACCACCCGAGGGAACTCGCCGTTCCACACCCCCCAGCCGAGCGTTCTCACCAGCAATCGTGAGTCTCGATTATTGGCGTGAAGCCCTTGCACGATCTCACACGCAAGTTGGGTACGGTGATTTGCATCGGCAGGTATTGCGAGCCGGCAAGAGGACTGCGACTTCTCAAGTAACTCCGTCAGTGAAAGGTGGGATAATTCAGCACTCGAGTTGATTTCGGTATCGGAGAGAAACTGCATTCCACTCCCCATCAATGTTGTGGCTGGTGAAGGGATTCATCCGAAGGCGGAAAGCGGAAAGGATTATTTCACTTCAAGTGACCACTCGACGTAACCGGCTGCATCTCGCCGTTGAGTTAATCGGAAGGCGCGTGAAAACACTGTCGAGGTAAGCCAACCGTCTTGCGGCTCGATTGCGACGAAGCCGGCGTTGTCGCGGGTGAGCAGTTCGAAGTCGACTTGATCACTCAATGCGTCGATCAGCCAGTACTCCTGCACGCCGGCGTCGAAGTAGGCCTTCCGAAGCAGTTGCTTGTCTTTCCGAACGGACGACTTGCTAACGATTTCGACCACCCAGTCAGGCGAGCCCACTAGTTCCTTGCTGTCGTTCGGCCGGGAAACGCCCTCGGTTAAGCGGCAGCGACCTGAGCGGAAAGACTCGTGACTGACGAAAGTAGCGTCGGGCTCGCAGGAGAGGGCTGCTGCTTCGTTGGTAATGAGGGCCCCGTCGCTGAAGAACCGTCCCAACTTTTCTTGTCGCACGATGCCGTAGATGACGGCGCTGATCTCGGTCTTAAGAAAGTTGTGGCTCTCGAAGTACTCGGGGCTCATATCAACGAGGATCTCTCCGGCAATGAAGGTCGCTCGGACGCCCTGGGGAAAATCATCGGAGACGGCCCACGCACGGAAACCGTCGTGCGTGTGGGCGGTCGCCGGGACTTTCACGCCGGTCTCCGTGTCACCCGTGTAGCAGGTCACCGGGACGAACACAGTTGCGGCGGTGTTGCTGACTAGGTCCATGGCGTCCTTGGATGGCTGAGGCCCTCTCTAACGAGTCTAACTCAACTCCACTCCCGAACATCGACGAAGTGCCCCGCACAGGCGGCCGCCGCCGCCATCGCGGGGCTCACCAGGTGGGTGCGGCCGCCGCGGCCTTGGCGGCCTTCGAAGTTGCGGTTGCTGGTGGACGCGCAGCGCTCGCCGGGGGAGAGCTTGTCGGGGTTCATCGCCAGACACATGCTGCAACCCGCCTCGCGCCACTCGAAGCCGGCTTCCTTGAAGACCTTGTCGAGGCCCTCCTCTTCGGCCTGCTGTTTCACGACGCCCGACCCCGGCACAACCATCGCCGAGACGTGGCCCGCGACCTTATGCCCCTTCGCGACGGCGGCCGCCGCACGGAGGTCTTCGATGCGGCCGTTGGTGCAGCTGCCGATGAAGACGCGGTCGATCTTCAGATCGGTGATCGGTTGGCCCGCCTGGACGCCCATGTAGTCGAGCGCCGCGGCGGTCGTCTTCTGGTCGGTTGGGTCGCTGAAGTCGGCCGGGTTGGGGATGCGGCTGTTGACGCTCGCCACCTGGCCGGGGTTGGTGCCCCAGCTGACCTGCGGGGCGATTTCAGCGCCGGCAAAGACAAGCGACTTGTCGTACTTCGCGCCCGGATCGGTCGGCAGTTGCTTCCAGCGCTCGACCGCGGCGTCCCAGTCGGCGCCCTGCGGGGCGTACTTGCGGCCCTTGATGTAATTGAAGGTCGTTTCGTCCGGGGCGATCATGCCCGCACGGGCGCCCGCTTCGATCGACATGTTGCAGACCGTCATGCGGCCTTCCATCGACAGGCCCCGGACGACGTCTCCTGTAAACTCCAGGCAGTAACCGGTGCCGCCGGAGGTCGTGAGCTCGCCGATTAGGTAGAGGACCATGTCCTTGGCCGTGACGCCCGGGCCGAGCTGGCCGTCGACGCGCAGCTCCATGGTCTTGGGCTTTTGCTGCAACAGCGTCTGGGTCGCCAGGACGTGCTCGACCTCGCTGGTGCCGATCCCAAACGCCAGCGCGCCGAACGCGCCGTGCGTGCTGGTGTGGCTGTCGCCGCAGACGATTGTCATGCCGGGCTGCGTGTATCCCAGCTCGGGGCCCATCACGTGGACGACGCCCTGGTTGAGGTGCCCGAGGCCGTAGTAGGTGATGCCGAAATCGGCGCAGTTCTTCGTCAGCGTGTCGATCTGCTGCTTGCTGATCAGGTCGACGATCGGCAGGCTGCGGTCGGTGGTCGGCACGTTGTGGTCGGCCGTCGCGACCGTTCGTGCGGGCTGGCGGACCTTGCGGCCGGCGAGGCGTAGGCCCTCGAACGCCTGGGCGCTGGTGACCTCGTGAACGAGCTGGAGGTCGATGTAGAGAATCGTCGATCGGCCGGCTTCGGCGTGGACGACGTGGTTGTCCCAGATCTTTTCGAACAGCGTACGGGGCGTGGACATCGGAGAACGCAAGCGGAAAGGGAGAGCGGCTGGGCAATGACGCCGGCGGCGCCGCAGGGAGCAACGGCCAAGACAGCTAGTTTAAGGCGCCGGTTCGCCCACCGGTAGCTGCGGAAAAGCGAGAGTTCAGCGCCGCGCCGCGGATTTGGCGACGAGCCTCCGACGTAAGTCGGTGGAGGAATCGGGCCCAACTCCCCCAATTAACATCGGGAGCTCGCCAAAATGCTCAGAGCAGAGCGCCGCCGGTCTCACACGGCGGCGGCTTCAATCGCGGCGGCGGCCATCGCCTTGCGTTGGGGGCACGCTTTGCAGTTCCACCACTCGGCGGCGCGTTCCGGGGACCAGCTGTCCTCAAACTGCACGTCCATCAAGGCCCGGCGGAGTTCGTCCACCGTCTGGAAGCGGTGTTCGGGGTCTTTCTCCAAGCACCGCAACACGATGTCCTCTAGCTCGATCGGCAGCAACGGGTTGTGCTGCCGGGGCGGGAGGACTTCCTCCGAGGCGTGGGCGATGATCACCTTCACCACCTGCTCGTACGGGAACGGCGACTTGCCCGTCAGCAGGTAATAGAGCACGCAGCCCAGCGAGTAGATGTCGCTGCGGACGTCGGCCTCCCGTTCGGCCGTCGCTTGCTCGGGCGACATAAACATCGGCGAGCCGGTCAGCGCCCCTTCTTGCGTGAGGAACGCGCTGGCGCCGTCCCCTTCGACGGCGACCGTTGGCTTCGCTAGGCCGAAGTCGAGTAGTTTGGCGACGTCGAATTCGCCGCCGCGGTACGAGCAGAAGATGTTCGCCGGCTTGATGTCGCGGTGCACCAGGCCGATGCCGTGGGCCTCCGACAACGCGCGACAAACCTGGTCCATGAGGTAAACGACCCGCGACGGGGGCAGCGCTCCTTCAAGGTCCACCAATTCGCCCAGGTTGTGCCCCGGCAGATACTCCATGACGTAATAGAACGTCCCATCGGGCGTGCTGCCGTAGTCGAAGATATCAATCGAGTTCCAATGCGACAGCTTGGCGGTCGAGCGGACCTCGCGCTCGAAGCGGGCCAGATTACGGCGGTCGCCCGCCTTGTCGGGGCGGATCACCTTGATCGCGCAGGGGCGCTTCATCATTTGGTGCTCGGCCAGATAGACTTCGCCCATGCCGCCCGAGCCGAGCTTCTGCTTGAGCCGGTACTGCCCGAGCTGCTTGGCGGCGAACGCCTCGTGCCGCAGCGTATTGATCGTGTGGACGCCGACAACCGCGATCGCCAGCGCGAAGAGCATCTCCAACGCATGCTCGGTGAGGTAGTCGCTGTAGGCGCCGTGGGCGTAGCAATCCTGGAACGCGGGGCAGAGCGCCTTCTGGAAGAGGATGACCGCGATCGGCGCCAATGCCGCCGGGGCCAGGAATCTTAACGCCCGCCGCCAGCTGTTCGGGACGAACAGGGCGTAAGTGAACAGCAGCAGCAGCCACGGCGCCACGACGTTCGGCAGGTGGGCGCCCTCCTCGAGTTTCGCCGAGTGATCGATCCGATTCTGAGTCACGAACAGGAAGAAGACCGCGGCGCCGCCGAAGATCGCCCACTCAGCGATCCGGAGCGGAGTGAGCGTCAGCGACTGCGCCTTCCACAGCCAGCCGGCGATCGCCCCGGTGAGCACCGTCGCCGCGCTGTGCACCCAGAACATGTGGCTGCCGGCAACGCCGTAGGTGTGCTCCCAGTAGAACAGTCCCCGGATGAGAAACGCCGCGTACCCAGTCGCCAACAGGGCCGCGGCGAGCAACAGCCGGCGTTGCAAGATGCCACGGGTCTCGCTGCTGAGGTGGACGCTGCCCCCTTCGACCAGCCGCACCAGTCCGCGGGCGGCGGCGCTGATGGCGCCAGAACCTCTCGATCCCGACTCCTTCGCGCCCGTGGCGGCTCCTGCGGTTGCGGAGTCCTCCCGGATCGCCGACAGCATGCTGATGGGGGCGGCGACGGTCTCTGCGTTCTCGATACTGCTTCCGATCACTACCGCGGCTCCCGATCTGGCCGGTCCCCGCCGAGGTCCGTTCGTCCTCGGCATTTCGGGTCCTGCAAGCGAGCCCCCCCACATACGGGGGCAGACCGACGCTAGCCAGTTCCCGTTGGACGCAACCAAATGGTAGTCGGTTCGCCAACAAACTGGCAGCGATCCCCCCGCCAAAAGCGTCGCGCTCGCGATACCGTGCGATAAGTCACACGATTTAGAGATCAAGCAGCGCGGCGAGCGGGCCGGGTTGCAGCCCAGGCGGAGATCTCCGTAAGCGGGATCGTCTGCCACTCGCCGGCGGCGTCGGCCGTCTCGCCCTCGGTGCGGCGGAGGACCAAAGTCCCGGGGTGACACATTCGCGGCACATAGAACCAGGCATGCGCCAGGGCCTCGTCGGTGGCGTCCCCCGATAGCAGCAGGAGGTCGGTATCTGACAGGCTGTTTGCCTCCGCGGCGAGTGACGCCGCCAAGTCGCCTGGCGTCAGCCGAACCTTGGCGCCGGTGGCGATGAACCGCCGGTACACGCCCACCAGAGGCGCGTCGGGCGTCCCCTCCGGCCGGGCGTCGAATAGGTCGAGCGCCGTGTACTTTACCGGGGCGTCCTTCGCCTGTTTGACGAGGACGTCGAGGAGTTGTGCCGTCGAATCGACCGAGTCGATGCCGACCTCGACGACGCGGCGGATGACGTGCTGCTTCGCGATGCGTAGCAGCTGCTTCTCCGGCGTGGGCGTCGTTTTAGAGAAAAACGCGCGTGCCGCGTACCTGAACAGATCGCCGACCGCCATGGCGCCTTCCGTGCGTGCCGATCCCGTGAATATCGCGTCCTTGCGACTACCTCATGGATCGGCCAACGGGTGGCGCCGGAACAGCAGAACCGCGGGCGTCAGCGCCGCGTCGTGCCGCCGGCTGACAAGACGTGACGCCTGCAGCGACATGGCGAGATCGATCGATTGGGCGGCGGTCAGCTGGCCGGGTCGTCGTCGTCGGCGTTGTGGATCGCAACGGGGATCGCCACCGCCGTGCCGATGACGCCGGCGAGGAACAGCGGGTTGGCGAAGAGACGCTTGGTGTGGCTTACCGTGCTATTGGCGACGGGGCCGGCGTAGTGCTGACCTCGGGCGATCTCGCTCCCTTCCACCAGCAACACCGCCGGAGTCGCGTTGGGAGGGGCCGCTCCGCCGGTCCAACTTCGTACTAAGAGTGCGGATTTGTCGCTTTCGAGGCGGGCGACTCCCCGCACGTTCTTGAAAGCAAAGCCGCCGTCGGCGTTGGTCTTGGCTTCCGCCTTGCGGCCATCGGCGAGCGTCAGCCGCACCGTCGCGTCAGCGCTGGGCTTGCCCGAGGCGCCGACGAGCTGGCCGATCAACAGGCCGTCCTTGTGCAACGCCACGTCCACCGCCAGGGCGTCGGCGGCCTTATGTTCGGCGGCGACGGCGTTCTGGGCCCGGGCGAGCGTCGGGCCCATGGCAACCGCCAAAGCCACGGCGCCGACCAGCGGACGGGACATCAAATTACGGCTACGCATCGAGGGCTCCGCTATCAATTTGTCATGGAGTGACAAGCGAGCGGGACCCTAGCGAACTCTCGGACGTCGGCAAATAGCAAACCCCGCCCTCCGGCGAACCGGCGGGCGGGGTTTGTGTTGTTCAGTCATCGCGAAGTCGTGGACGCTATCAGCTGGCCGGGTCGTCGTCGTCGGCCAGAGCGAGCGGCACGGCGATCGCCGTCGCGACGCCAGCGGCGACCAGCAGCGGGTGCTCACGCATCCAACCGAGAACGCCAGCGCCCTTGCTCGGCGTGGGCGGGCACGGCGCCATCGGAGGGCAGTACTGGCCATTGACGACGTCGCCGCCGGTCACGATCAGGGCCGACTGGTTGGCGGCCGGGGGAGCGGTGTTCTCCGCCCAGAGACGGTAGGACACGACGCCGCCTTCGGAGACCACCTGATACAGTCCGCCACGCAAGCCTTGCACGGCGAACACGCCTTCGGCGTCGGTCGTCGTCTTGGCGACTTCGTTGCCGGCTTGTTGCAGCGAGACAGCAACCTTGGCGAGCGGTGCGCCCTGGGCGGTCACCACTTTGCCAACAAACACCCCGCCATTGCTCAGAGCGATATCGGCAACCGCCGGCGCCGATTCAACGATCGGGGCGCCCGCCAACGCGGGCTGAATCAGCATGCCGAAACACGCCATCGCCGCGGCGATGCGTTGGGCGACAACAATCTTCATGCTCGTCCTCTCTCCGTAATGACGGGACTCGTCCGTGAGGCGTTCGGTCGAGACCGAAGGAATAGTTCAAAGCTCCTGCGCAGGGCAGCAGCGTCAGAGAACATTTTCATCCACCACTGCTGCGATCGGCGAGCGGAAGCGACATTCTCCAGCTATTCCTGGACTACTTGTTCGGAAAAGTCACCGGCTGGCGCCAGCATGCTGGCGCGAAGCGCGCAACACGCGCGGCCAGGCCCGGAAATGCTCCGCAAACGCTGTTTCCGGAGAACCGAGCGTCGCGGCAAGCCGCTGCGACATCGGCGTTGGCGGCTCGTAACGCCGCAGCGCCGCCAGCGTTGCCCACAACTGCATCGAGGCGGCAGCCGGGCCGTGAAGGAGGAAGTGCGTCCACGCCCAGGCGTAGCGGTAATCAATGTCCGCCATCTCGGCGAGGTCGTGCTTGGCTTCGAGCGTCGTTAGCGCTACCAGCCGACCCCGCGCCGCCTCCGACACTACCCCTTCGAGATGATCCGGCCCATGAGCGCGGTCGGCCGGACGGGGTTCGAAGTACTCCGCCAACCCCTCGTCGAGCCACAACGGCACCATCGGCAGGTCGGCGTGAAGCAGGGCGTGCGTGCACTCGTGTCGCAGGTCGATCGCCAGCTCGGAGTGCCGGTAGGCGTAGATCACGGCCCGCTGCTTCGTTTGGTAATACAGGGCGCGCCGGTAGGGCGCCGTGGGGTGACGTTCGGCGATGTAGCGGCGGTGCTGCTGGGCGTCGTTGAGCAGCACCACTTCGACTTGGTTCTTGCAAGGCCCGAGCGCCAGGACCCGTCGCAGTTCGCGTTCGAGGCTCGCAAGGTCGGCGTCGGCCAACAACGCGTCATCCAGAGGAAACGCGGAGCGACAAACGAACGGACCGACGCGCCGTTGATCGACCCATGTCGGCTCGACCGCAGCGCGGGCGCGCGATGAAACGGACCAGGCGGCGCCGGCGACGATCGCGGCGAGCGCCTGGCGGCGCGTTAGCGGCGTAGCGGCCGCGCGCCCCGCCATCAGGCCGCACCTCGAGAAAACAGCGACCAGCCCCGCCGTGGCTTACGGACCACAATCGGACCAGGAACGACCTCACGGCCTTCAGCGACCGCCCGGGGGTTCTCGCTGCACCACAGGCGGGCGGCGTCTTCACCGACGAGTTCGACCGCCCTCGTGTACGCCTCGCCAAGCCGTGGGCGGCGTCGTTTCGGGCTGTGCCCGTCGGTTGAGAGGAAGTGGATCAAGCCGCGGCTCGCCATCCGCTCGGCCATCGCTTGGCTGTCGGGTCCGAAGCCGCCGACAAGGCTGCCCGCCGTCACCTGCATCAAGCAGCCGTCGTCGACGAGCGACTCGATCAAGTCCTGGCGCGCCAGCAAGCCTGCGTTGCGTTCGGGGTGCGAGAGGACGCCCGCCATGCCGATCCGCTTCAGACCGTTGAGCACCGGCTCCAACGGGAAGTACAATTCGTGCGGCAACTCGAGCAGCACGTGGCGGCGATGATCGCCGAGCGAGAGGACGTCACCCGACTGCAGGCCAGCGATCATGTGGTCTTCGATCCGTACGTCGGCGCCCGGCAGCACCCGCAGCGGGATGTCGTGCCGCGTCAGTTCGGCTTGCAGCTCGGCCGTGCGACGACGGATGTCGTCGCCGCGATTGCACTCGAAGGCGCCCAACTGGTGCGGCGTGACGACGATCGTCTCGACGCCTTGCTCGACCGACATCCGCGCCATCGCCAGCGACGCTTCGAGGTCCGCGGCGCCGTCGTCAATGCCCGGCAGCAGGTGGCAGTGGATATCGACAAGGCCGTTCATCCTGGCGTGCTCCGTCGTGTCATCAGCGCAGGCGGCAAGGCGCCCAACGCGCGGCGGAGTGTAGGGAGAGACTCTCGTTCGCGGAAGCCGAATGCGTGCGGGCGATACTAGTGCACGCTTCGCCAAACCGTTGCGTCTGAGCCGTGGGCGGCAGCCCTCGGAGTGCAGCGCAACCCGCCCTCCACTCCGAGGGCTGCCGCCCACGGCTCAGACGTTCACGGATGGGAGCCGCTACGCCTAGGCGAGCCCGTCCTGAAGGCCCAACGGCCAATCCGTCAGCAAATCGACGCCCGTCTCGGTGACGACGTAATTCTGCTCGAGCCGCAGGCCATGACGCAGGTCGTCGTGGTAGAGCCCCGGTTCGGCGGTGAAGTAATCGCCGACCTCAAACGTGTCGTCCCAGTTCGGGTTGAGGTGCGGCCCCTCATGCGGCGCGAGACCGACGCCATGGCCGAGGTGGTGGTTGAACACCCACGGCGCCGCGACCGCTAGCATCGCCGCCGACTCGTCGAAGACCTCACGGCACTTCACGCCCGGTCGCACCTTTCCCTCGACCATCGGGAACACGGCGGCGAGTTGCTCCCAGGCCGATCGCTGGGCGTCGGTCGGCTCGCTGACGGCGATCGTGCGGGCGTTGTCCGTGTAGTAGCCGCGGTAGCCGACGCCCAGGTCGAGGACCCACAGCTCGCCGGCCTCGGCGGCGCGGTCGCGGGGCGCCCCGCCGCGGGCGTTGCAGCGGAAGTCCTGGCCAAAGTACGTCAGCGGCTCGCCCAGCGTCCGCACGGCGACGCGGTGCATTTCGCTGTAGAGATCAAGCTCGTTGAGGCCCGGCTCGATGATCTCACGCGCCCGAGCGTACATCGCCTCGTTGGCGCGATTGGCGGTCGCCATCATTGCTAGCTCGTCGGCGTCCTTCTTGCGACGCAGGCGGAACATTACCGAGTCGAAGTCGATCCAATCGCCGTGCAGCGCGCCGTACAGCGACTGCGGAGCGAGGGAGAACTCGCACCCGGCCCGACTCGGCGCCGATCCGAATGAATCGAGTAGCACCAAGATGGCTTCGTGGCGCTGATCGCTGGCGTCTCGCATCGTCGAGAGCCGCTTCTCTTCGTAAGTCCGCACGTTGTCCGCTAGCACCGGCAACTCTGCCTTGCGGCTTGGCAAGACGAGGGTGACGGTCCCCTGGTCGTCGATGGCGGCGACGGGTTGGAACAACGGACCGACGTAGGCGCCGGTGAGCCACTGGATCGACTCGGGTCGCAACAGGACCGCCATCCCGCACTTGAGTCGTTGGAGTTCGGCGACGAGGCGGTTCTGCCTGCCTTTCAGGGCGTTTTTGTCAATCACGTCGGGTCACTCAAAGGGGTGGAGCGGCGGTCGCCTACCAGAGGAAACGACCCAGGCCTGGCGTGCAACCCGGCCCTGGCGGGCTCCGGAATCGTCTCAAAGCGAGACTTGCCGATACGAAATTCGTCCCATACAGAGACGCTCAAACAACTCTTCATCGGCAGGCGTCGTGGGGGTGGCTCCAAGTAATCTCTTTGGCAGGCAATGAAAACGACGAAAAAATCTGCTCAATCGCTCTAAAGCTCGAATTAGGCACGCCGTGTGCACACCCGTATGATCGTCTACTTCACAATCGGCGGCGGAGTCGCCCCTTAACCGCGCACAGGAGAGCCCAGCGATGCTAGTTCTTAGCCGTAAGACCGGTGAGCAAATCCAGATCGGACAGGATATCACGATCGAAGTCCGCCGTGTCTCGGGTAACCGTGTCGCGCTGGCAGTGCAGGCGCCTCGCGATGTGCGTATCCTCCGCGGCGAGTTGAAGGAGTCCGTCACCGAGTTCGAGATGGACGAAGACTCCCCGATTTCGTTGATGCTGATGAACGCTGACTGCCGCGCCGCCGCGTCGGCTTGATGCGGTTTGACCGCGGAAGACACTCGCATTGACGCGTTGGCGTGATCTCCGTAGCGTGCCTCGCGTCCGGCAGAGTGTTCTAACTTGAGAGGCCCGTGCGTAATCGCGGGCCGACGCGTGCCGGGAAGATCTCGCCCGATGCGTGCCGCAGTGGCGTTCAGCCGATTGACTCAATCGCCGGCTCTCGCTGCGGTGATCCTCACCGTTGTCGCCCTCTGTACAGGGTGTGCAACTAGTGAGCAGTGGATCGAACGCCGACCCGCCGACCAAGCCTATGCGGCGCGGTTGCTCTGGTCTCGTGATGGGCGCGCCGCACTGTCGGACGCCACACTGGCGGTCGCCCAGCCAAGGGGGCTTGATCCCACTAAGCCCGACCAGCGCGCCAAGCTGCTGGAATTGCTTGAGCAAGAGGCGCACAGCACGCTGGCGCCCGACTTGGAGTTCGCCCTCGCCGAGCTTGCGGCGACCGAGGCGGATAGCCTCGTCAAAGACGACCCCGACGCGGCCGTCGGCTTCTACGCCGAATCGCTGGTCCACGGCTACCGGGCTCTAGCGGCCGATGAGCGGCAGCGCATCCCCGGTACGACGCGGCGGTACAACGACTCGCTCAAGGCCCTGCTACGGCTGCTGAGAGAGCGGGATCAGGTCAAGCCCGGCGCGCTCGTCCCTCTGCCGCTGACCCATGGGGCTTGCTCGGTCGCTATCGAGCTGCACAGCCAGCGCTGGACCGAGGCTGACTTCCAGAGCTTCGAGTTCGCCAGCGACTTCCAGGTGCTCGCCCTCCGGAACCACTACCACACTACCGGCATCGGCACGCCGCTAATCGCGATCCGTCATCACCCCGACCGCGATCAGCCCCAGGACAAGTTCTACCCCCGCAAGCTCTGCTACCCGCTCACCGCGGTGGCCCGCGCCGAGAGCTACGAGCCGACGCCGGCGCGTCCCGAGGGGGGCGTGCGGCTGGTGCTTGAGCTGCACGATACGACCGACCACAAGACCTTCCAGCTTGCCGGCCGCCGGGCGCCGCTCGAGACCGACCTGACGACGCCGCTGGCGTACTACCTCGATCAGCCCGACCTCCAAGACCGCGACGTCTCGACGATCGGCTTGTTGAAGCCCGACAGCGTCAAGCAGCAGGAGGGGCTCTACCTCCTCGAGCCGTACGACCCCAACCGCATCCCCGTCGTCATGGTGCACGGCCTCTGGTCGAGCCCTGCGACGTGGATGGAGATGTTCAACGACCTCCGCAGCGATCCGCGCGTCCGCAGTCGCTATCAATTCTGGTTCTATCTCTATCCGACCGGCCATCCCTTCTGGGTCAGCGCCGCGCAGATGCGTAAGGACCTTGCCGAGCTGAGGCAGACGGTCGATCCCACGCACACCGCCTACGCGCTGGATCAGACAGTGCTCGTCGGCCACAGCATGGGGGGGCTCTTGTCGCGGCTGCAGACGGTGGACAGCGGGCAGGACTTCTGGCGGATCGTTACCGACCGCGAATTCAAAGAACTCGACGCCGACCCCGAAGTTCGGCAGTACATGTCGAACCTGTTCTTCTTCCAGCCGAACCCCTCGGTGCAACGCGTCGTGACGATCGGCACGCCGCACCGCGGCAGCATGTTCGCCAACGGCTTCACGCAGTGGGTGGGCGCCAAGCTGATTGCCTTCCCGATGCAGACGATGGCGCGGCAACAAGAACTGTTCCGTCGCAACCCCGGCTTCTTCCGTCCGCAAATCGCGGCGCGCGTGATGACGAGCATCGACTCGCTGTCGCCCGAGTCGCCGATGCTGCCGGCGCTGCTGGCCGCCAAGTCGGGGCCGTGGGTGCGGTATCACAACGTCGTCGGCGACGAGCCACGCAGCGCGTTCACCAGCTGGTTCACGACGCGCGGCGACGGCGTTGTGTCGCTCGACAGCGCTCGCCTCGACGACCTGCCGCAGCTCGCGTCGCAAGTGGTCGTCCCCGAGGACCACGTCATGCTGCACCGTCACCCACAGACGATCGCTGAAGTGCGCCGTGTGCTCATGGAACACGTCGCCACGCTCGACCCGCAAGGCTACGCCCAACACGCCGCCGAAATCCGCACCCTCCCACCAGTGATCGACCAACAACCGGTGCGTCTCGCGAGCGGCGTCTTAGAAAGTGTCCGTTAACGAGAGCCAACTCGTTCGTTGAATCTGCGCCCTCGGTAGGAAGGCGGCGCCCGATGTCCGCCGAGGGTTCGCGCCCAAGGCTCAGACGAATCGGTAGGCGTCGATCGATGGTCCGAGCGAACCGGAATCGATTAACTGCGCGACGGGTCGGCCCTCACGTACAACTCTGCCGGCGCCGCGTCGTAGTATTTGAACAGCGCTGGGCAGATCCAACCTTCCATCGGCGGCCCTTCGATTGTCGGGTCGTCGAGCCGGTAGTAGTTGCCGACGCCATCGCTGCGCGTGCGGGTCAGCTTCTTCTCATAATCGGGGAAAGGCTTGGCGGAGAATGTCAGCCGGAACCCTTTGTCGGCGTCGGGAATGTCGGCCACCAGGACATCGATCATCTCAGGCACCCCCGCGACGAAGGGCTCGCGCACGAGGCCGACACGCTCGTCGTCGAACACCCACGTCCCGTTGTAGCGGTACGGAGCGAGGACCATGATCGAGTTTTGCGGCAACCGCATCGGCGCCGCTGCAACCGCCGACCAGTAGGCGTAGGCGCCCGCCGCCAAGAGGAGAACCACCACGACGGCCGAGAGCCGTCTGAGCGAGTAGGGCCGTTTATCGAACGCCTCGCTTAGAAGAGAGACAAGTCCACGCCTCCGGCGATCGCCAGGAGCCTAGCGGCATCTTATACCAGAAGAGCCAGCGAGGCGAAAATCGTTGGCTTCTGAATCTTGTTGAAGGAATCT
Organism: Botrimarina mediterranea; assembly: GCF_007753265.1. NCBI lineage: Bacteria > Pseudomonadati > Planctomycetota > Planctomycetia > Pirellulales > Lacipirellulaceae > Botrimarina > Botrimarina mediterranea. Next base: position 2,038,412 of record NZ_CP036349.1, on the reverse strand, counting down.
GCTACGGAGAGTTCTTGCAAGCGACGCCCTCGTTCTTGATAAACCCTTTCGCCTCTAAGAAGTAGGCGAGCAGTCCAAGACCCACAACAAGGCCAAGCAAAGCGAACAGCCCACCGATGATCGTTGCAGCCGCGTAGAAGAAGATTGTGGTCATGGCTCGCTGTTCTGGTCGAAGGATTCTAGGTTGCGTATTGGCTCGATAGCTGGGCGGCGGAGACGCTCTAGTCAGGGAAGCTCCCCGCCGTCCGGACCTTCTACTTCCGCCCCAACTCGTCTAGCCGGATCTTAAACTCTTGGTCGTCCGCGCGGTCGTGGCGGTCGAGGACGGGCGAGTAGGTCCTCACGGCCACGTCGCCATCCTGACTGAACTCCAGCAGCCGCAGGTCGCCCTGGCCGCCCTCCTTCTTGAACTGGTAGTTTGCCAGCATCTGGTGGACGATGTTCCCCTCAATGCCCTTGGTGCTACGGTAGCCCGTGCCGTCGTTGAGGACGTGGCCGTTGAACACCAAGCGGAAGTTCTTGTGCTTCGAGACGAGCTTGTCCCACAGCTCTTGCCCGTCGTTGACGGTCTCGCCGGGCTGCTTGGCGACGCCGTAGGCGTGGGGGTTCCACGACTGCTTGGCGCCCTTCGCCCGCCAATCGTAGATCGTGTCGTCCGAGTACATGTAAGCGTGTGTCACGAGGATCGCCGGCAGGTCGGCGTGCTCGGCGACGATCCTGTCAGCCCAGACGACGACTTCATCACGCGGCGCAAACTCTAAAGCAACAACGAGCCACTTCTGCCCGTTGGCATCGAACGTATGCCAAGTGTTATCCGTCGTCGTCTCTTCGTAACGCCCGCCGAGGCTCGGCTGGATCGCGTACGGCGACACGGGGCCGAAGTATTTGGATTCGTTGAAGAAGCTCACCCGATCGGCCGCGTTCCCGCCCGGGCCGTAGTCGTGGTTGCCCGGTGCGATCGCGTAAGGCAGCTTGCCGTCGAGCAGCGACATCGACTTCCGCGCGTTGTCCCACTGCTCGGGCGTGTTCTGATTGGTGACGTCCCCCTCGTGGAGCACGAAGCGGATGTTGTGCGAGTCGGCGTGCTCCACGAGCCAACGCGTCTGCGCGTCGTAGTGCTGCGGATACGCCTCGGCGTAGATCTGCGTATCGGGCAGAACCGCGAGCGTCCAAGACCCCTCGGCAATCGGATCGGCCTCGCCACGAGCAAACGTCGGCGCGAAGCCGATCAGCAGCAACAAAAGAGTTCTCGTCATCGCATCCAACCAAGTCGAGGGGCCAAGAGTTTCTGCCCTATACTGACCACTGGCGTAGGCCCATCGCAAGCGCCAAGAAAGGGTAGGGAACCACAAAGGGCACAAAGAGATTGCCAATGGGACAGGCGTAGCCCCGCCAAGTTGGCCGTCGTGTCCTTCGTGCCCTTCGTGGTTCAATCTTCCCTTTTTTAGGCGCCAGCAGGATTTCGCAAGCCGACGCTAGACAACCGCCGCATGGCGGTCTACAACGCTGGGCAGTGTGTTGGTGGTCGGTCTCGCCCCTTGCGAGGCCGACGTAACAGGGAACCCGGTGTGATTCCGGGACGGCCCCGCCGCTGTAACCGGGCGACACACGCCGAGCCCCTTCTTCAGAGCCATTACCCACCTTTCGCATCAAGCGAAGGTGAGTGAGAAGGCAGGGCACGGCGAGCCCGGGAGTCAGAAGACCTACCAACGCGTGGCATCGGATCGGCTTCGAGGGAAAGCCGCCGTCGCATTCATCGCTGCGTTGTTCCCGTGTCTCCGTGCTGTGACGGCGTACGCCGTTGGGTGAAGGGCTCCTGCCCTGCGCCACGGCTGACGGTGCGCGAGTGCTAACGCCGCTTTCATTCTCGCTCGAGTCCCATGCGTCTCCATCTCCTCTGCGCCACCGGTGCGCAGCGGCGGGCCGGCGTTCGCTCTTCCGTATTTGACAGCGGTTGGCGACGTCGCTATCCGCGTTTCCTTCTTTTGACTGCAGGAGTTGCAACTCATGATCCGCACCAGTCTCCCTTTAATCGCTCTCGGCGCCACGATCGGCGTCGCCCAAGCGGGTCCCTACTCGAGCTACTCTGGCGTCACCGCCGGGGCGCCGGACAACCCGATTGCCCGTGCGAGCATCACAACGTTCGAGTCTTCGGTCGTCAACTACGCGCCGTCGCCCGGCGTTGGCGCCAACTTCAGCAAACCCGCTACCGCATTGAGTTCCTTGGGTGAACTCTACAGCCCCGTCGCCGCGCCGGGTGGCGCCAACGCGCCCTTCAACAAGCTCTACGCTCCGCAAACCGGCGCCGAACCCAACAACTTCCATGCCGGCTCGGCGGTTAGCGATCCGTTCAGCGGCGATATTGACAGCACGACTGACACCTACGGGTTCATCGGCATCGACGCCCCGGGCGCGATCACGCTCGGGTTCGCCAAGCCGATCACCGACGGCGCCGGGCCCGACTTCGCCGTGTTCGAAAACGCCTTTGCATTCGGCGGCGCCACGAGCCTGCTCGCTGAGCTTGCCTATGTCGAAGTCTCTAGCAACGGTGTTGACTTTCTCCGCTTCCCATCGGTCTCGCTGAACACGGTGCCGACCACGGTCTCGGGAGCTTTCCAAGCCTACGACGCCACGAACCTCTACAACCTCGCCGGAAAGCACACCGCGAACTGGGGCACGCCGTTCGATCTCGCCGAACTGGCGAGCGACCCGCTGGTGACCGGCGGCGTCGTGGATATCACGGCGATCGACTACGTGCGACTCGTCGACGTGGTCGGCAGCGGCGACCTCTCCGATGGCGCCGGCGGCACGCTAACGGGCGTCGCCCGCGATTCGCTGGGCAACGCGATCCTCGACAACTGGCTAACCTACGACTCGGCCGGCTTCGACTACCTCGGCCTCCCGACCGGCGCGGTGGGCGTGCTGAACTCCGTGCCCGAGCCGACCAGCGCATTGCTGACCCTTGTCGGCCTCGCCGCAATAGCGGCGCTTCGTCGCAGCTAAACCTTTTGCATCTCCTGTGGGAGGCGTCTCCAGACGCCGATTACGGCATCCATTCCGATTAGACATGGTGCGCGTAATCGGCGTCTGGAGACGCCTCCCACAGTTCCTTTTTTCGATCGCTCATATTAAAGCCAGGAGGGCCCGATGCGTTGGTACAGCGCTTGGTTGGAAACGGAGTTCACCGTGCATCACTCTCCCGGCGTCGCGCGGGCGTGGCTGCGGATGGAGCCTACGGGGGATTGGTACCTCGTCACCGACCCTGGCGGCTACGACCTGCCCGAACGCGACGGGCCGTTCGTCGTCACGCATGTCGCCCGTGGCCCCGAGCACGACGAGGACCCGCAGCTCTTGCCGCACCGTGCGGCGCTCGCCGCATGGCTGCGCGACCGGACGACGTGCCGCATCCCGACGGACAGCCGTCTCTAAACGGATGAAGTAAAGAGAGCTCACCACGACGGACACGACGAGCACGACGGCCTGCCACTAGGCGTCACGTTGTCTCGGCAATTAGGCCGTCGTGTTCTTCGTGTCCGTCGTGGTTCAGTCCTTTGGCACATTGCGGACTTTTCGTCTCCGAGCACAGTTGACCGGAGTCCGCTGTCGATCTAATATTTCGTTAGTTGGCGAAACGTAAAATCCACCGGCGATCATGAGAGACCTCCTCGCTGTCACCAAAGCCCTCTCGGACGAGAACCGCGTCCGCGCGCTGGGGCTATTGCGCGACCGCGAACTGTGTCTCTGCCAGATAGTCGAGGTCCTGGCGTTGGCGTCATCGACCGTGTCGAAGCACATGTCGGTGCTCCACCAGGCGCGGCTCGTCGAGTCGCGTAAGGAAGGCCGCTGGGCTCATTTTCGGCTCGCGGAAGAGGATTCGCCCGTTGAAGCCCGGCAGGCGCTGGAATTGGTGCTCGCAAGCCTTGCCCGCGACAAGCAAGCCAAAGCCGACCAGCAGACCCTCAAGGTCGTCCTCAAAATGCCCCCCGAAGAACTCTGCCGCCAACAGGCGAACTGCAAATGCTAAAGGTGCTCTTTCTCTGCACGGGCAACTCGTGTCGTAGCCAGATGGCCGAGGGCTGGGCCCACCATCTGAAGTCAGACACCCTGGAGGCCTACTCGGCCGGCGTCGCCACGCACGGCATGAATCCGCACGCCATCGCCGTCATGGCCGAGGCCGGCGTCGATATCACGCCGCAGCACAGCAAGCACGTCGATGAACTAGCGGACGTCGAGTTCGACTACGTCGTCACCGTCTGCGACAACGCGGCCGAGTCGTGCCCGATCTTCCGCGGCGCCGCAAAAGTGGTGCATCGCCCGTTCGACGACCCGCCGCGCTTGGCGCGCGAAGCGGCGAGCGAAGTGGAGGCTCTTGGGCATTACCGGCGTGTCCGTGACGAGTTACGTGACTACGTCGCGACGCTGCCGCAATCACTGCAAGGTTGATCGCTGACAGGCGCCAACGCGCCTTAGGAGATTCAGATGGACCAGAGCACGGCCACGATCGGCTTCTTCGAGAAGAATCTGACCTACTGGGTCGCCCTCTGCATGGCGGCGGGGACGCTGATCGGGAAGTACCTCCCGGCAATCCCCGAGTTTCTCGGGCGATTCGAGTACGAAAAGGTCTCGATCCCGATCGCGGTGCTGATCTGGCTGATGATCTTCCCAATGATGATGAAGGTCGATTTCGCCAGCATTCGATATGTCGGCGCGAACCCGAAGGGGCTCTACGTGACGTGGGTGGTCAATTGGTTGATCAAACCTTTCACGATGTTCGCGATCGCCGCTTTTTTCTTCTTTGTCGTCTTCAAGTCATTGATTCCGCACGACCTCGCCAAGGACTACCTCGCCGGCGCCATCCTACTCGGAGCGGCGCCCTGCACAGCGATGGTCTTTGTCTGGAGCCATCTCACACGCGGCAATGCGGCATACACGGTAGTGCAGGTCGCCACCAACGACTTGATCATCTTGGTCGCGTTCACCCCGATCGTTGCGCTGCTGCTCGGGGTGAGCGGGGTGGCAATCCCGTGGGGCACGCTGCTGCTGTCGGTGCTGCTCTTCGTCGTGATTCCGCTCGTTGCCGGGATCGCAACGCGCGCCGCTGTCATCAAGCGACACGGCCTTGACTACTTCAACCACACGTTCCTGGCCCGCTTCAATAACGTGACCATCGTCGGCTTGCTGCTGACGCTCGTACTGATCTTCTCTTTCCAGGGACACGTCATCCTCGACAACCCGCTGCACATTGCGCTGATCGCGGTCCCGCTGGTGATTCAGACGGTGCTGATTTTCTTCATCGCTTACTTGACCTGCCAGAAGATGCGGTGCCCCCACAACATCGCGGCGCCGGCGGGGATGATTGGCGCTTCGAATTTCTTTGAACTGGCGGTCGCGGTCGCCATCACGCTTTTCGGCCCCTCGTCGCCCGTCGTGTTGGCGACGGTGGTGGGCGTCTTGGTGGAAGTCCCGGTGATGCTGGCGTTAGTGGCCTTCGCCAATCGTACTGAGGGATGGTTCTCCGCGTCGCCCGAACACGTTTAACACCGAGCGATATTTCCCACGGCTCAGATCAAACGGCAACGCAATCCAACAACTACCTCCGGAGCCCAAGCATGAGCGCCTCGAACGAAGTCATCGACCAAGTCCGCACACAGTATTCTGCCGTCGCGACGCGGGGGCTCTCGAGCGACCACGCCGGCGTGAAGGCCGTCGCGGAAGCCTTCGGTTACTCGGCTGAGGAACTCGCCTCAATCCCCGCCGAGGCGAACATGGGCCTCTCGTGCGGCAACCCCACCGCGACCGCTCGGCTGCGTGCCGGCGAAGTCGTCGTCGATCTCGGCTGCGGCGGCGGGCTCGACGTACTGCTGGCGGCGCCGAAGGTTGGTCCGACCGGTAAGGCGATCGGCATCGACATGAGTCAGGAAATGATCGACCTGGCCCGCCGCAACGCCGCCAAGAGCCGGGTCGAGAACGTCGAGTTCCATCTCTCGACGATCGACAAGCTGCCGCTCGAAGAGGCAACGGTCGATTGCGTCATCAGCAACTGCGTCATCAACCTCGCCCCCGACAAGGGCGCCGTGCTGCGGGAGGTCTTTCGGGTGCTCAAGCCGGGCGGCCGCGTCGCGGTGAGCGACATCGCCTTGAAGCAAATGCTTCCCGAAGAGGTCGCCGCCAATCTGTCGGCGTATGTCGGCTGCATAGCGGGCGCGATCCTCATCGACGAGTACCGCCAGACGCTCCGCGACGCGGGCTTTGAAGCGGTCGAGGTTCTCGACACGGGCGCCGACCTCAACGCCTACGCCAAAGCCGAAAACGCGGCCTGCTGCGTCCCCGCGCCGGCGGAGGATGGCCTCCCGGTGGTGGAGCTCGGCGGCTGCTGTGGCTCAACGCCGCCCGTCGCGACTTCCGAGATCCATAGCCAGCTCGTCGATCTTTTGACCCGCTACAACGTCAACGCGTTCGCCGCGAGCGTCCGCATCTTCGCGGTAAAGCCGGCTTAGAACTCGGGAGGGAACTCCGGCTTCGTTTGGGCGACCAAAGTTCTATCGCAACAACTTCCCCCCCTTAGCAGCCTGTTGAACAACCGGCTGCTTGATCGAAGGATACGATCATCAAAAACAGCGGCTTTGAAAAAGCCGCTGTTTTGCGAGCCGCGACGAGCTTTGCTCCGAGCTTGGCGAGGTTGAAATACGCCACGATGGCGTATTTCAACAGGCTGTTAGACGCCGCACCCACAGCCCGTCTCCCATACTCGCCCATCGGCGGCCATCACCGGCAGGTGCTGGTGCGCCGGTGGCGTGGGCTTCGTGTTGTCGTAACCGCCGAACTTCGCGACAGGCGACCAGTCGGGACTTACCGGCGGCGTTGCGGGGGCAAGCGACGCATACTCGCTTGCGCCGTATACCACACGGCCGCCGACGATCGTTAGTAAACTCTCAATCGCGCGGATTTCGTCCTCTGCGACGGTGAAGTAATCGCCGCTCAGCACCGCCATGTCGGCGTACGAACCCGGCGTGAGGCGACCCTTGCGGTCGTCCTCGCCGCTGAACCACGCGCTGCCGTGGGTGTAAAGCCGCAAGGCCTCTTCGCGTGTTAGCCGGTCGGCCTCGGCGTGGAGCACCGTGCCGCCGACGGTTTTGGACGTCACCATCCACCACAGACAGGTCCAGGGGTGATAACTCGCCACGCGCGTCCCATCGGTGCCGGCGCCGACCGGGAGCCCCATCTCGAGCATCCGCCTCAGCGGTGGGCGGCGTTTTGCCGATTCGATCCCGTAGCGGCGGATGTAGTACTCGCCCTGGTACGCCATGCGGTGCTGGATCGCGACGCCGCCGCCGAGCGCTTGGATACGGTCGAGATTGCGCTCGCTGACGGTCTCGGCGTGGTCGATGAACCAGCGCAGTTTGTCGATCGGCGCGTCGCGATGCACGCGCTCGAAGATGTCGAGGAAGCGGCCGATCGATTCGTCGTACGTCGCATGAATGCGCCATGGCCAGCGCGCTTCAGCCAGCGTCCGGACGACGGCTTCGAGCTCTGCTTCCATCACCGGCCGTAGGTCGGGGCGCGGTTGCAGGAAATTCTCGAAGTCCGCGGCGCTCCAAACGAGGTTCTCTCCGGCGCCATTCACTCGCAGCAGATCGTCGCCGTCGCCGGGGTGGGTCATGCCGAGCCAACGGCGATAGTCGGCGAGCTCGGCGCCCGACTTTTGCGCGAACAGGCTATACGCGATCCGCACGGTCAGATGCCCCTCGTCGGCCAGACGTTTCACGACGGCGTAGTCGTCTGGGTAATTCTGACCACCCCCACCGGCGTCCGACACGCTCGTCACGCCGAAGCGATTGAGTTCGCGCAAGTAATGTCGGGTCGAGTTGAGCTGGTCATCCGGTGATAGCGTCGGTGCGTTCGCAATTGTCGAGTACAGGATCAACGCGCTGGGCTCGGCGATCAGCAGGCCTGTTGGATTGCCCCGGCCATCGCGGGCAATGAGTCCGCCGGGGGGATTTGGCGTATCGGGCCCGAATCCCAGGGCCCGTAGCGCCGCGCGGTTCAACAGCGCCGAGTCGTAGAGGTGGAGCACGAACACCGGCGTGTCGGGCGCTGCCTCATTGATCTCTTCGAGCGTCGGCATCCTCCCTTCGGCGAACTGGAACTCGTTCCAGCCGCCGATGACGCGTACCCATTGGGGCGGCGGCGTCCGCTCGGCCTGTATGCGTAATTGTTCAAGGGCTTGGGCGACGGACGGCACGCCATCCCAACGCAGCTCGAGGTTGTAGAACAGCCCGGCGCGAATGACGTGCAGGTGCGAATCATTCAGTCCTGGGATGACACGTCGCCCGCCGAGGTCGATCTTTTGTGTGCCCGCTCCCGCCAGGGCGAGCACATCGTCGTCACTGCCGGTCGCCGTGATGCGCCCGTCGGTTACCGCCACGGCAGTCACCTCCGGACTAGCGGGATCGAGCGTCGTTACCTTGCCGTGATAGAGAACGAGCTGCGGTTCCATGCGGATTGCCTCGTCTATGGATTTGCTTTGTAAGTCAGTGCTTGTGCAGCCAGCGGCTCAGCAGCTTGGTCAGGATCGGCATCACGCCCCAGGTGAGCGTTACCACCGTTAGGGCGATCGTGACCCCTGTCGCGACGACTCGATGCACACTCGAAAGCGGCGCCGCCATCAGGGCCGACCAGAGGAGCACCGTCGGAAAGACGCCCATCCACGTCACGATCGCCATCTTCCACCGCGGCGGCGCCGAGCCGCCACGGCGGAAGAAGGCTTCGAGCCCCGTCAACTCACGCCGCGCCCAGCCCTCTTCGGCTAGCGGCGCCACGCGGCGCTGCCAGTCGGCGAACATCTCCGAGTCGTAAAACGCGTCGCAAGCTTCAGCGCTCTCGAACGAGCGCATAATGCCGTACTCCCCGGCGACCCCGGACACGGGACCGATCAGATGGATGCCCGTGGCGCCGGGATGGGCAAGCGACTCACGGGCGAACTCCCGCAGCGCCGCTTCGAACTCTGCCTCTTGACCGGGGCGTGCTTTGCGGGTGATGGCGATGTGGACTTGGGGCATGGGTAGTTCGTTAGAGTTCGGCTTCCGTCAGTCCCCCTCCCCTTTTGGGAGGCCCTCATTCCGAAGAATGGGGGGGGAAGGTTTGAGCTGTCCGCTAGGCAAAACAACTTTGGCGACCTACGGCGTGAAGCGGATCAGCCAAACAGCCGCACTCCGATCGACGCCTCTCACCCTCCCCTAGCCCCTCCCTGAAAAGGAGGGGGACTTCTACGACTTACGTCGCTACTCGTTCACTTCACTTTGCGTGCCGGCGGGGCGCCGTGCACCATTGTGTACGCGTACTCGATCCCGGCGCCGTAGGCCCCGCCGTATTCGCGGAAGAGGTCCATCAGCGCGTCGTAATGGTCGCGGTTCACCCAGTCACGCTGCCACTCGAGCACCGTCGCAACGCTCGTCATCCGTACGGCGCCGGCCTGCGTCATCCGCGACAACGCTGCCTCGTGCGCCGCAGGGGAAGTGCCGCCGACGGCGTCATCGACGACGTAGATGTTATAGCCTTCGGCCAGCATCTGCAGCGTCGGCCACGTGATGCAGACTTCGGTCCACAGGCCCGAGAGGAGGATGTTCTTCCGGCCGGTCGCCTTGATCGCTTCGCGGAACTCGGGGCTGTCCCAAGAGTTCATCCCCGTACGCTCGATCGGCGTCTGCTCTGGGAAGACATCAAGCAGTTGCGGCCACATCGGCCCGCTGAAGGACTCGGTCTCGACCGTCGTCAGAATCGTAGGCACGCCGAACTCCTTCGCGCCGCGGGCCAGTAGCAGCACGTTGTTCACCAGCAGCTGACGATCGATGCCGCTGGCGACGCCGAACAGCATTTGCGGCTGGTGATCGATGAAGACCAGGACCGAGTTGTCCGCGGTGATCAGGCCGTTGTCGGTGTTGGGGAGAATGTTTGGCATTTTCGGTGTCCTAACGTCAGAGTTTGGTGGACGTAAGCCGTGGAATCAGCAGTGAATCAACAATATCAAGCAAGGTCAAACAGCATCACTTCGGCGGGGCCGACAGCTTCGATCGTCAGTTGCGTCTCGTCGCTAACGGCGGCGCCGTCGCTGGTCTCTAAGCGGACGCCGTTTAGCTCGGCCGCGCCACGCAGCACTTGCAGCCAAGCATGACGGCCCGCGGCGACGTTCGTCGTCACCGCGCGTTCGGCTTCGAGGTCCGCCAAATAGATGCGGGCGTCTTGGTGGATCGTCAGCGAACCGTCGGCGCCATCGGGCGAGGCGACCAGTTGCAACCGGTTGCGGCGACCGGCCGCGTCGAAAGGCTTCTGCTCGTAGCTCGGCTCGTGACCCTCGCGGTCGGGCAGCAACCAAATCTGGTAGAGGTGGACCGGCTCCGTTGGCGAGTCGTTGAACTCGCTGTGGCGGATGCCCGTGCCGGCCGTCATACGCTGGAACTCGCCGGGGCGGAGCACCTCGCCGTTGCCCATCGAGTCCTTGTGCGCCAGCGCGCCCGACAAAACGTAAGTGACGATCTCCATGTCGCGGTGCCCGTGGGCGCCGAAGCCCTGGCCGCCGGCGACATAGTCTTCGTTCATCACCCGCAGCGAGCGGAATCGCTCGTGGGCGGGGTCTTGATAGCCGCTGAACGAGAACGTGTGGTAGGTGTTGAGCCAGCCGTGGTCGAAGTGGCCGCGTTCGTTGGCGGGGCGGAGACGGATCATCGAAGGCTCCCTTTTTGATTTTAGGTGAATTGTTGACACATAAACCATTTAGACAAATAAAAAGCCGCCGCTAAACCTCCGCCGCTTCGAACGACTCCCTCGCCCGGCACAGCAGGCGGATCAGCTCGGCGAGTTCCTTACGCGGCATCTTGCCCAAGAGTTTGCGGTGCAGCTCATAGAGCGGATCGTCGATCTTCGCCAGGACGGCGAGGCCCCGCTTGGTGATCTCGACGTACACGACGCGGCGGTCTTCGGCGCTACGCTCACGAGAAACGAGGCCCTGCTTTTCCAGGCGGTCGATCAACCCGGTGATCGCCGGCACGACCTGGATCATCCGGTCGGCGACCTCCAGCGACGGCAACGGCTTCCCCTCGCCACGGAGGATCCGCAGCACGTTGTACTGCGAGCTCGTCAGGCCGTACTCCCGGAACAGCCGCCCCAACCGGTTCGAGAACCGGTCGCTCAGCCGCAGGACGCTCAGCATGGCCTCTTGCTCCGGCGAGTCGAAGCCGTCTCGCTTGCGGAGGTCGGATTTGAGGCTACTAGCGGGCATCGCTAAGGGTTGGCTGGTGAGTGAGTGAGTGAGTGAGTGAGTGAGTGAGTGAAAGCCACAGCAGTTGGGGACCATTTGTGCGGCACGCCAACACTTTACATGTGAACTATCTTCTCGTCAACAGGCTTGCGGTGAGTTTTTGGAGCGGAAGGGAGACTACGCGTCCTCCTTCCTTGCGTCCGGCGGGTCGGGCGCCGTCAGTTTCGCGTCCATCGACAGAGGGCCCGCGCCGACGATGAAGAGGAAGATCGAACCCAGCAGCATCGACCAGTCGGTCCGCGCGTCGTGGGCCATCTGCCAGAAGCCCGCGTCGGCAAGCACCGGCAGTTTGGTCGTCACGATCGCCACCAGCATGATCGCGATCGTCGGCAGCGACGCCAGCCGCGTCAGCAGCCCCAGCATCAACAGCACGCCGCAGGCGACTTCAAAGGACGCGACGAAGTACGACAGAGCCTCGGGCGAGGGGAGCCCGATCTTCTCAAAGCGTCCCGCTCCTCGGGAGGCCGGATAGAGAAACTTCTGCACGCCCTCCGAAAAGAACACAAAGCCGACCATCAAGCGGATCAGCAAGACCGACGCCGGCGCGCTGGTGCGGAGCCAGGGTTGTAACCACATAGGATCACTCCTTCTCACGGATTTCGAGGGGCCTTTATACCGTCATCGAGGGGGACGCCGCGACGCTATCCAGCGTCCCACGAGCCCCAAGGCAATCAGCCCGACGCCCGCCAGCCAGACACGCGGCTCGACCCAGAACGCCAAGAACAAACAACTCGCCAGCCCCGCCCACGCCGTCCAGACAGGATAGAGCCGCTCATCGGGCCGCAAGCGGAGGGCGGCGAGATTCGTTAACGCATAGTAACCGAGCACCGTGAACGCGCTGAAGCTCCAAGCCGCTTTGACGCTGCCCAGCGCCGCCAGCCCTGCGATCACGACGCCAGTCGTCATCACGGCCGCTGTCGGCGACGCGGCTTCGCCATTGACTCTCGCCAGGACGCGGGGCAGATCGCCGCGGCGCGCCATCGCCAGCACGACACGCGACAGGCCGAGGATCAAGTTCAGCAGCACGCCCCCCATCGCGGCGACGGCGCCGACCGCCACGACGTTCGCAACAGCAGGCCCGGCGAAGGCGCGGGCGGCGGTCTCTAACGGCGCCGGCTTCTCGTTCACCCCTGCAGCGAGCGCCTCGGCGCCAACCGCCGCGATCGCTACGAAGCCGACCGCGGCGTAAAGCAGCGCCGAGACGACGAGCGTCGTAACAATCGCCCGCGGGATGTTTCGTCGCGGTTCGACGACCTCTTCGCCAAGCGTCGCGATCCGACCGTAGCCGGTGAACGCCACGAACATCAGCGCGCAGGCCTCGAGAAACCCGGCGAAAGGCGCCACGTCGGCCTCCGCCGGCTGAAACAACGGCGTCAGATGCTCTCCACCACTCCGAAGAGCGTTTGGCTGGCCTGCGATGCAGAAGACCGCCAGCGCGCCGATCGTGAGCGACACCAAAACCACATTAGCCCAATTCGCACGCCGGAGGCCCGACAGCACCAGCGAGGTCAGAAGCACGACGACCGCGACCGCGACGACACTGACGGGGACGTTGGTTGGCATCGCTGTCAGACCCAGCGCGTAGCCGGCAAAACCGAGCGCCGCCGTGGCCGCTGAGGCGCTCTTCGCGCAGAGGAACAGCCAGCCGGCGACAAACCCCAATGTGGGGCTGAGCCAGCGGTAGCCGTACTCGTAGGTCCCCCCGCTGACGGGATGATTGGCGGCGAGCTGCGCGCTGCTCAACCCGTTGCACGCCGCGACCACGGCGGCGACGCCGATTGCCAACACCACCGACGGCCCGGTCGCGGCCGCCCCGAGGGCGATGCTCACGAAAACGCCCGTCCCGAGGATCGACCCGAGTCCCATTAACGTCGCCCCGGCGACGCCAACCTGGCGGCGGAGCGCGGAATCGGGGCTCGGTGGGTCGCTCATCAGCGGCGAAGGCTTAGTCTTGAAGAGGGCTGCTGAGTGCGGTTCCGGCAACACTGCTGAGAGCAAGTGCCCCGGGATCAATCGTGTCGCCGCATTCTGTCGCGGCTGGCGGGCGGATTCTAGCGACTGGCGCCGTCGTCGAAGTCGCGATCGCATGGCACACAAAGTGCAATCGCCCGAGGGCTAACGGCGCTCCCTCGATACTTTGAGAACCCCATCCTCGCTTCACTCCATGCTTTCATGAGCGGACGATATGAAGATCTCGCTCTCAAACAAGTCCGCCTGGATCACCGGCGGCGGTGAAGGCATCGGCCGGGCGATCGCGCTCAAGTTTGCCGAGTGCGGTGCGCGGGTGGCTTTGACGGCGCGTGACAAGGACGAACTCGACAGCGTGGCGGATGAGATACGCCAAGCTGGTGGTGAGGCGATCAGTGTGGTCGCCGATGTGACCAAGCATGACGAGGTCGGCGCTGCTGTGAGGCAGATCGTTGACCGGTGGGGACAACTCGATATGGTGGTCGTCAACGCCGGTACGAATGGGACGTGGGCGCCCATCGATGAGCTCGGCTATGACGAATGGTCGCAGACCGTTGCGGTGAATCTCACCGGCGCTTACTCGACCATCCATCACGCCGTGCCGCACCTCAAGGCCCGTGGGGGCTCAATTACCATCGTCTCGTCGATCAACGGCACGCGCGTCTTTAGCAACACGGGCGCCACGGCGTACGCGACGACCAAAGCGGCGCAGCTGGCGATGGGGCAGATGCTTGCCCTGGAGCTCGCGCCGGCGAAGATTCGTGTCAACATCCTCTGCCCCGGCGCGTTCGACACCCACATCCACGAGAAGACCGAGCGGCATCACCTCGACGAGATCAAGGCGCGCGTCGAGTATCCCGAGGGCGAGGTTCCACTAACGCACGGCGACATGGGCGAGCCCGTGCAGGTCGCCAACCTGGCCGCATTCCTCGCCAGCGACGCCGCCGCTCACATCACCGGCACGCCCGTCTGGATCGACGGCGGCCAATCACTTCTCGTGGGATAACCAGTCACTTCTCATGGGATGACCAGTCACCACTCATGGGTTGAAAAGTCGCTGCTAACCGCGGTGAACGCTCACCCCGCTTTCTTGTTCCATTCCCAGATACCGATATTTCATCGTGACCGATCAACCCAAGCCTCTCGCCTCGCCGCCCGGTGAAACGCCGATCCAGACGCCTGACTGGGTAAAGCACGCGGTCTTCTACCAGGTCTTTCCCGATCGCTTCGCGCGGAGCTCGCGCATCAAGCACCTGCCGGGGCTCAAGTTCAAGCCGTGGGGGAGCGAGTCGATCCACGACGGCTTTCAGGGGGGCGACCTGCTGGGCGTCGTCGATAAGCTCGGGTACTTAGAAGAGCTGGGCGTCAACGCGATCTACCTGACGCCGATCTTCACGTCGGCCTCGACGCACCGCTATCACACCTACGACTACCTGGAGGTCGATCCGCTGCTGGGCGGCGACGACGCGCTGCGTGAACTGATCGACAAGGCCCACGAGCGCGACATGCGCATCGTGCTCGACGGCGTCTTCAACCACACAGGGCGCGGGTTTTGGCCCTTCCACCACATCCTCGAGAACGGCGGCAACTCGCCCTACATCGACTGGTTCACGGTCCACGACTGGCCGCTCCAGCCCTATCCCACCGAGAAGGACATTCCGCCGAACTACTCCTGTTGGTGGAACTTGCCCGCGCTGCCGAAGCTCAACACCAATAACCCCGCCGTCCGTGAGTACCTTTATGAAGTCGCGCGGCACTGGATCAAGTTTGGCATCGACGGCTGGCGGCTCGACGTGCCGCACGAGATCGACGACGACGACTTCTGGCGCACCTTCCGCCAGGTCGTGAAGTCGGAGAACCCCGCCGCCTATATCTGCGGCGAAATCTGGAGCGAGGCGCGCCGCTGGCTCCAGGGGGATCAGTTCGACGCGGTGATGAACTATCTCTTCACCGGCCCGGCGATCAGTTTCTTCGCCGCCGAGACATACCGCAACGACTACATCCACCCGCACCTTCCCTTCGAGCCGATCGAAGCCGACAAGTTCGCGTCGCTGATCGACCGGATGTACGGCTACTACGACTGGGAGATCAACTTCGCCCAGATGAACATGCTCGACAGCCACGACATGGCGCGGGCGAAGTGGATCACGCAAGACGACTCTGCCCTCAGGCTGTGCGTCCTGTTCCAGATGACAATGCCCGGCGCGCCGTGCATTTACTACGGAGACGAGGTTGGCATGACCGGCGGCCCCGACCCCGATTGCCGGCAGGCGTTTCCGTGGCACGACGAGTCGCTATGGGATTACGACCTGCTGCGGTTCTATCGCCGCGCGGTGGCGTTACGCCGGACGCACGAATGTCTGCGTGTCGGCGAGTTGACGACGCTCCACGCCGAGGGACCGGTCTACGCGTTCAGCCGTAACCTCAATGGCAGTCAGGCGGTGGTCGCGTTCAACACGTCGCACGAGCGTGTCCCCGTGAACCTGAAGCCCCGGCACTTGGAGGGCCCGTTCAAGCAGGTGTGGCCGCTGGAGTCGCACGAAGGGCACGAGTTAAGCGGCGACGAGTTGAGCTGCACGATCCCGCCGCGCGACGCCGTGGTGCTGGTGAGAGGCGAATAACTGGCCGCCTCTCACCAGCCGTTCCACGGGGGATCGCACCTCGATCCTTGAGCCGGCCTTCGGTTGCCGCCGGCTGATCCTTGTACGCGTCAATCCTTGCCGCATAAGGTTCAGTCCTTAAAGGGTGGCTAAGCGCCGGTCGTCGCACGACCGGCCATCATCGCCCGCAGCGGGCCGGGTTCGCCGAGCAAGTTCGGCAGGACCGACGGGACTCGCGAACGCTTGACGCGGGTGAACTGCACCTCGCTATCACTCTTCGCTTGATTCGTAGCCGCATCGGGAACGGAGGCCTCGTCGGTTTCCGTCTTAACGAAGCTATCACGGGCGGCGAGCAACTCGCCACGCAGCACCGGCACGTCGGCGGGCGCCTCAATGCCGAGGCGGACGCCCGAGCCCTTGGTCTTGATGACCGTGATCGTGATCCCATCTCCGATCCGGATCTTTTCCTGAGGCTTCCGTGTGAGAACCAACATCTGTCACTCCCTTAATTGATGGTGATGAGCTAGGCGAGAGTCCCCTCGCCCCCGCGACACGTGTACGGCCATTCGCCGGTCGCCGTCGCGGTGGGAGGCGAATCGGGTCGTCCGTTCGCCTCGCCAGCCGTATTACGCACGGGCCGTGCCAGAGTTCGCGCAACCGAGCTCGGCGGAGCGCTAAGTGCTACGCGCCACGCCACTTGCAAGAACGGCTCAAGAAACCACCGCTAGCAGCCGGGCGCCAAAAATTACAAACCCGCTCCCACCCAAGGAATCACCCTCCAGCCGCTAGCGGCTTAGCGGCGTCCAACGGGGCAGCCCTCAACTCTGCCGGCTGCGCGTGCGGCGAGCCATCCGGTCGCGGATCTCGGCGGCGAGTTCGTACTCTTCGTGGGCGATCGCGTTGGCGAGCTGCTCATCGAGTGGCGCCTCAAGGTCGTACTCGACCAAGATCGAACGCCGCAGCTCTTCCAGCTTGGTGCTGAAGTCGTAGGCCTCGTCGTCTTCGAGGTCCTCGCCGACGATCGCTGCTAGGTCCGCCAGCGATTCCCGCAGCTGCCTGAAGCCTTCGTCGATCACCAATACCGCCGCCTCGGGATCGGTCCGCTGCAATTCCGCCAGCGCGGCTGCTTGCGTGCGGTGGAACAGCACGAATGGGCGGTACTGCTCGTGCTCCTCGACCCAGTCGTCGTTTGGAGCGTGGGCCGAACTGAAATCCATTAGGGCCAGTGTGTGGTCGGCGTCGGACACGACATGGTCGAACTCCCGTAGCGCCAGCCACGCCACGCGGCGGTGGTAGTACTGGACGAATTCACGATCGATCTCAACGCATTGATCGTCGTCGAGTTCGAAATCCTCGCCGGCGATGGCTTCCTCCGCGCGAAGGGCATCGAGGTAGGTGTCATGACCCAATGGCCTGACACCGTCGGGCCGTCCGTCGGCTTCCATCTGCAAGACGCCCAGGTCGATCCGCAGTTGGAGCACAAGCCGCCCGTCGGCTCCATGACCGCGGCGGGCAGAGACCTCACCCGGCACGTAGGACCAACTCTTGAGCAGAGAATCGAAATCCGGTGGAGACGGTTTCATATGCCAGCCGACAATGAGAAGCTGCGTTTGCTCTACGGGCATTCTACTACGCAGCCCGCCTGTATGGCGAGACGTCTGCTCCCCTCCGTTGAGAAATCGCGGAAGTCCGGTGGTGGCGGTCGCAAGCGGAGACGACCACCTTTACGTCGCGCCAACCCGCATACACACCCGAAAAAGTTGCTGCCAGAGGCAGCTTACGCACCGACCGCCGTGTCGGTAGGTAGAAACCGAATGGCGGCGCCGGCGTATGGGGCGGCTAAATAAGACGTGGTTGGATGCAACTTGGACAGTTTGGTTGGGCAATCGCCAAGGACGGTCCAGGCGTCGCCTCAGCCCTCCCCACCTTCGTCCAGGGTGTGCGTCTCTTGCAGCAGCGTGATCTCGTCACGGTCGTGGCGATCAACCTCGGCGAGCAACTCGCGGATCGCCCGACAGGCCGACTCGAACCGTTCCGATTGCCACACGCCCTCATCATCGATCTGGGGCGAGAGCCGGTGGATGTGTTCGCGGAGCTTCTGGTGCTCGGCGCGGAGCAGATCGACGCGGTGCTCCCAGTTCGGCCGGGCGGTGGTGACCGTCGGCAGGTAGCCGCCCTCTTCCTCGAAGTTCATCAGTCGCTCAAGGTGGCGACAGAACGAGCGTAAGGCGAAGCGGACGCTTGAGCGTTTGCGGCCTTGGCTGACGGTCGGCGCGTGCCACTCGACCATGACACGGAGCGCCTGTTTGATGTGTGAGAAGATCTGCTGTTCTGACGATAGCGCCTGCGGCGCGACTTGATCGGCGAGCATGGTTTCCTCCCTTCAAGACGTGAGGTCTTCCCAATAACAAAGATAGCTTTTTCGCTATCCCGACGGTTCTGCTGTCCGGCGGATTCATGGTCCACCCGGGCGCCTGCCGCTGTTCCGCCTCCAAACTTCAAGGCCTCTTCGGGCCCGAATGTCACGCACCGACGATCAATCTGTTACTTACCACTACTCCGGCCGCTTCTCTGGCGAAGGCCTTCTACAAGGCGATCGCCCCCGTGACGCGGCTCGACTTAAACGTGACGCTCCGGCAATGACGTGACGCTCCGGCGAAGAAGAGAGGATGCAAAAAACCGATGACGGCCGGAAGCATCAAGCGTGCCAATGTTTTCGAGCGCCTGCAGTGTAGCCGTCACGATCCGGAAATCAAAAACATTCTGAACAAGTCAAACAGCGTAATCTAGAGCGACCCGCGGGACACTTCGTGAAAGAAGGCACGATGTCCCGCGGCCGGCCTTATTGCCGAGGGTCTTGAAGGCGCCCTCTGTGAGGCCCAAGAAGGCCCCTAGCAGGCGCTTGGAGGCGCGGCCGACAAAGGAGTCGAACGGGCATCAGAACGCGTCGTAAGGGCCCTCCTGGGGGCTCTAGACAGGCGTTCAGGGCATCGACCCGTCAGGTCCCAGAGTCGCGGCGCGGTTGGGTTGATCGCCAGGGGCTCAAGCTTCGCCATCCGCCGGCGATTGCCGCGACGCCTTCTTAGCCGCTTGGTTTCGCTTGGCGTTGAGGCGGCGTTGCTGCGACGCCTTCGTGGGCTTCGTGGGGCGGCGGACCTTGGGGCGGGCCGCGGCGGCGGCTACCAGGGCCCGCAGCCGCTGCAGACAGTCGCCGACATTGCGGCCCTGTTCGCGGTGCGTGTCGGAGGCGATCACCAGCTCGCCCTCACGGGTCAGCCGCCCGCCATTGCGAGCCAAGAAGCGTTCCAACACGGCCGGCGAAAGGGCGGCCGACTCAGCGGGCTTCCAACGCAGCACGGCCTTGGTGTTGAGCTTGTTGACGTTCTGCCCGCCGGGGCCGGCGCTGCGGGCGAACGAGAATTGGAGCTCGCTCCGCGGGATCGCGAGCCGGTCGTTGATCACCAGATCAGTTTGCACGAATCGATGGGGGACGGTGTGGGGGCGGCGGCGTCTCGAGGGGCGACCTCGACGGCGGCGATCTCGTCCGCGCCGAACGCGACGAACGCCTCGCGCGACTGCCGCAACAGCCGATCATAGTCGGCTTCGTCGAACGCGGGGCCCAAAAGCTTCACATCGAAGAAGCCCGCGTAACCGGCCTCGGCGAGCGTCTGGACGATCCCCGCCAGCGGAGCGGCGCCCTCGCCGAGGGCCGCACGGCTGTGATCGACGCTGTGCGGCGTCTGGACATCGCCGAGATGCACGACCGCCAAGTAGCCGGCAAGTTCGCGCAGAATCGGCCAAGCCTCTTCCGCGAGCGGGAAGTGGTAGGTGTCCAGTGCGAGCCGTAGCGCGGGCGTGTCGTACTCGCGTACCAGTTCGAGGGCGTCCGGCAGGCTCGTGACAATCGTCCAGTCGTCGGCACAAGCGGGGTGCATCGGCTCGATCGCCAGCGGGACGCCCGCCTCTTCGGCGAACGGCAGCAGCCGGTCGAGGGCGGCCCGCAACAGGCGGTTGGCGTGGCGGCTCGTGTGGCCGTTGCGGCCGCCGCTGTAGATGGTCAGGCAACCGGCCCCGAGCGCCCCGCAGAGGGCCAAGGTGTCCCGGGCGGCGGCGAGATTCTCGCGGGAGGTCACGGCGTCGGCGCCCGTGAAACCGCCCTCCCAAGAAACGTTCGAGACGGCCAGCCCGCTGTCAGAGATGAGCTCGGCGGCCCGCTCCTCGCCGAAGTCGCGGAGCTTGCGGACCCAGACCGCAATCCCGTCGTAGCCGGCATGGCGGCAGTGGTGAAGGTCTTCCTCGAACGACCACCGGTAGGTGGTCAACTGGTTCATGGACAACCTCGCCATAGCCGCTCCGTAGCCGTGGGTGTCGATGCCGTCGCCGTGCGGCGAGTCGTGAGGGGAGGGAGTATGGCCGAAGTCGGCGATTTAAGTAAACCTTGCTAGCGTCAAGGTTTTTGGCGACTTGCGACCGGGGTCCAGAGCGGACGCGGCGGCCCGAGTGGAAGTTCCTTCCCAGTATGTTGCTTTACCCCGGGCCGAAGGTGGGCATAATCGCGATTGGAACGAGAAGCCCCTCGCGGGGGGCGCCTGGAACGGCTTGCCGAGCGCGTCCCGCCCCGCCCCGCCCCAAAACCTATGCCTACTACCGTCCTGCTGGCGGACGACCACCCGGCGCTGCGCGCCGGGTTGCGCGCCTGGTTCGCCGACTCGCCGATCGAAATCGTCGGCGAGGCCGAGAATGGCGCGCAAGCGCAACAGCTCGTTGAAGAGCTGCGTCCTCAAGTGCTGCTCCTCGAGGTGCTGCTGCCCGGTGTCGATGGGTTGCAGTGCCTCGCCAGGTTGCGTGACGCGGGGATCGAGACCCCGGTCCTGTATTACACCGCCCACACGAATCCAACGTACGCGGCCAGGGCCTCCGCCCTCGGCGCCGCCGGGTTCTTGCCGAAGTCGACAAGCCGCGAGGAGCTAACGGCCGCCATTACGACGATCGCCTCAGGCGGCACGAGTTGGCCCAGCGACCTGGCGCGCCGGCTCAGCGGCCCGGCGGCGACGTCGCAGTCGCTCAACGGCGTGGCCTCTCCGCTCACGGCCCGCGAGGATGAGGTGCTCAAGCAGCTCGCCTTCGGCCTCAGCAACAAAGAGATCGCACAGGCGCTGGGGATCAGCTATGAGACGGTCAAGGAGCACGTCCAGCACATCTTGCGGAAGCTGAACGTCGCCGACCGCACCCAAGCCGCTGTTTGGGCGGTGCGGCAGGGCTTGGCTTAGGCGCTACGGCATGTCGCTAGAATCTCCTGTTGGTGGGAGGCTGAGTCTTTCTGCGGGAGGCGTCTCCAGACGCCGATTACGGTCTCATAGCCGAAACGGTATGGTGCGCGTAATCGCCGTCTGGAGACGACTCCCGCGGACCGCCCTGCCCCTTTAGCCGACGAGCACCGTTGCCCGACACCGTTGCGAGCGTCGAATCGTACCGCGAGCTCTTGCAGCAGACGCGCGAGCTGTACGTCTCCAGCGCTCAGCAGATCGTACGCGAGCATCCCGAGCTGGTTCCGGCTGGCGGTGATTATGTCGAGCTGCTCGACGACCTGCACCGCGGCCTCGTGATGCGGGTCTACCTGATGGTCTGCAAAGCGGACCACCACTGGACCGCGGGCGAGACCCAGCTCGGCGTCGAACTGGCGGAGCACCTCTGGGGCCGCCGCCTGCGCGGCGCCGAACTCAACGGCATGCTTTCCCACGCCGCCAAGAAGGTCGAAGAGCTGCCGTGGGAGACGCTCGTCCGGCCGTTCGCGAAGCTCACCCCGTTACGCGACCGCGCGGCGGACCTCGAGACGCTCGTCGTCCGGCAGTCGAACATCGTCGCCCGAATCGACGGCGTCGTCGCGGCAAGCGAGCTGGCGGCGATCAAGACGATCACCAAGCAGCTCGAGAAGTGCTTGGCGACATCTCAGCATACTTCGAAAGAAAGTCCGGAATCGCTGACACGGATTGAGACGCCAAGCCCGCTGCCGGGGCCATCACCGACCGCGACGACGACCGCAAAGCCGCCTAGCGACCGGTCGCTCGACGACGTGATGGCGGAGATCGATTCGCTGGTGGGGTTGCGTTCGGCGAAGCACGAGCTGCGATCGCTGGCCAACTACATCGCCTTGCAGCAGCGCCGCTCGGCGGCGGGACTTCCCGCGACCGAGATCAGCCTGCACCTGGTGTTCACCGGCAATCCCGGCACCGGAAAGACGACGGTCGCCCGGCTCTTCGGCGAGGCGATGCGGGCGATGGGCGTCTTGCCGGCAGGGCAGCTGATTGAAACCGACCGCTCGGGTCTTGTCGCCGAGTTCGCCGGTCAAACGGGCCCGAAGACCAACCGCAAGATCGACGAAGCCCTCGGCGGCGTCTTGTTCATCGACGAAGCCTACAGCCTCGCCGACGCCGATTCGCCCGACGCCTACGGCCGCGAGGCGCTGCAAACGCTGCTCAAGCGGGCCGAGGACGACCGCGCGCGGCTTTCGGTCGTCCTCGCCGGTTACCCCGACGAGATGACGCGGCTGCTAGAGACCAACCCGGGGCTGGCGTCGCGGTTCTCACGCACGCTGCACTTCGACGACTACGACCCGGTCGAGCTGTGCCAGATCTTCGGCCGGCTGATGGATGTGCACCACTACCGCCTGACGCGCGACGCCCGCCGCCGGGTCGTTGAAGCGGTCCACGGGATGCACTGCCAGCGCGACCGCCAGTTCGGCAATGGCCGAGCCGTTCGGAACCTCTTCGAGAAAGCGATCCTAAGGATGGCGAACCGCTTGGCGACCATCGCCGAGCTATCCGACGAGGGTCTCGTCACCTTCGAAGCCGACGACATCCCGTGGGACGCGGGGCTGGGTGAGCCGGTGGCTCAGGCGAGCGTTCGCGTCGCGTGCCCCTCCTGCGGGCTCACCAAGACGGCGGACGCCGGCGTCCTCGGCGCCGCGGTAAAGTGCCCGCAATGCGGCTGCCGCTTCGAGGTCGAGTGGTGCGGACTCGCTGACGATTAGAAGCTGACGACTAGAAGAAGCCTGAGCCGCGGGCGCGAGCCCTCGGTGTGAACCCTTGTACCAGGCGCACACCGAGGGCTCGCGCCCGCGGCTCAGACGTCAACGAGTGGTTCGATCTACCAGGCGGGCACGAAGACCGGCGCGGGGGCGAAGCCGTAGTGGACTCGCGTCACGCGCCGGCCGAGCAGCGGCCGATAGCGCGTGGTGGTCGTCACCACGGGGCTGCCAACAACGACCGGCGAGCCGACGACCACCGGAGAGAACGTCGTCACCGGGCGGTGCACCACCATCGGTTGCGACACGACCACCGGGGCCGGGGCAAAATTGGTGACGTGGACGAACTGCGCCGACGCCTCGTTAGTGAGGCCGAGGGCGGCGGTGGCAACAGCAGCGAACAGGACGGGTCGCATCGGAGGGTCCTTAACGGGAAGGCAACGGTCAGAGTGGAACGGGCCGCAGACACAACGGGTCCCCCGCCGCGCTCAGGCGTCAGAGAACCAGCTCAAACTTACAACGCGAATCACTCGCAAGCGCGCACGCGGGTTGTTGCTTTTTCGCCACAGACGCCCTGCCGCTGGGTTTAGCGGTCGTACTCCTTGAGGAAACCGCGAAACAGTACGAGATGCTCTTCTTCGTCCGCCATTAGCTGGATCGAGAGGTCCTGCGTGATGTAATCGTCGCCGTCGGTCGCCTGGGCGATCTTGCGGTAGTGGGCAATGGCGGCCTCTTCAGCGGCGATCACCGATTTGATGACGCCAACCACGTCGGTCGTGTCGTCGGGCGGCTGGATCTGGTTGCCGAGCTTGACGCTCTTCGAGCCGGGCGCGACGCCGCCGAGCTGCTTGATCCGTTTGGCGAGCATCTGGGCGTGGCCAAGTTCTTCGGTGATGTCGGCTGAGAGCGACTTCTTGATCTCTTCGGCGCGGACGCCGTCGAGGTTGGTGCTGTTCGCCAAATAGTTAATGACCGTTTCGAGCTCCATGCTGTAGGCGGTCGTCAGCAGCTGAACGATTTCTTCTTTCGAGGCGGCCATGATCTTGGCTTCCCTATGGTGAAGGGTGGCTGAGGCGGTTTGAGGGACGCGGGGGCCTCCGGCCGCCACGCGCTCCGAGAGGATTCTCCGCTTTCCGAGCGGCAGCGGCAACTACCCCCGTCGTTTGGCGGCGACTCGGCGGTTCGGTGAAGCTTTTCACCGTTCGGCGGTTGTCGGATTTCTTGGACCTCCTAGAGACACAGGTAGACGCGACTTCTGTTCAGACCGGCGTTGTCAGTTTCATTGACGGCCGCGCCGGCACGACCGCCATAGTCTTTCCGAGGAACAAAAGATGAAAACCCAGTTGCTGATTGCCGCCGCTGTTTTGACCACCGCCCCGCTGGCTCAGGCCGGCGAGACGTGCCCGATGCAGGCCGCCGCCGCTACGGCCGCCAACGCCCAAGAGACGCTCCACCCCGTCGCCGCGGTCGCCGCGAAGAAGGACATCGTCGACACCGCCGTTGGCGCCGAGGACTTCACGACGCTCGTCGCCGCGGTGAAGGCCGCCGGCCTCGTCGAGACGCTCAAGGGCGAAGGCCCGTTCACCGTCTTCGCCCCGACCGACAAGGCGTTCGCCAAGGTCGATAAGGCGACGCTCGAGTCGCTGCTGAAGCCCGAGAACAAAGAGAAGTTGACCGCGATCCTCACCTACCACGTCATCCCCGGCAAAGTGATGGCCGCCGACGCGGTGAAGCTCGCCGGCAAAGAGGCCGAGACCGTCAACGGTAAGAAGGCCAAGATCGAAGTAAACGGCGACGTCGTCACCATCGCTGGCTCGAAGATCATCGCTACCGACATCGAGTGCACCAACGGCGTGATCCATGTGATCGACACCGTGATGATGCCGTAAGCGTTGCGGAGTTAATTTGTTAAGCTGCCGGCCCTTGGCGATCGTCGCCGAGGGCCGGCTCTTTTTCTTTATGAACCACGAAGGAACGAAGGAACAAAGTAAAGGCTCGAACCAAGGCCTTCGTTCCTTCGTGGTTCAAATCTACTGAACTATGCCTACGATCGAATCCGCGGTCCCGAAGATCCGCCTCAGCTCTGGCCACGGCGAGCGGTTGGTCGATGTGAAGGCTGACGGCGACTACATCCTTTACTGGATGACCGCGTTTCGCCGGCCGCGGTGGAACCTTGCGCTGGAGCGTGCGGTCGATTGGGCGCGGGGGCTTGAAAAGCCGCTGGTGGTCTTCGAAGCGTTAAGGGTGGACTACCGGTGGGCTTGCGACCGATTTCACACGGTCGTCGCCGAGGGGATGCGCGACAACCGCGAGGCGTTCGCCGACATCGATGGCGTTTGCTACTACCCTTACCTCGAACCAGAGCCCGGCGCCGCCAGCGGCTTGCTTGCGGCGTTTGCGGAGCGGGCGTGTGTTGTCGTTGGCGATGACTTTCCGAGTTTCTTCCTGCCGGCGCAGGCCCGAGCGGCGCGGCGGGCGATTGGTTGCCGTTATGAACTCGTCGACTCCAACGGCCTCTACCCGCTCCGCGCCACCGACAATGTCTTTTCGAGGGCGTTCGATTTCCGTCGGCAGTTGCACAAGGACTTGCTGCCGCATTTGAGCGAGCTTCCCAAGCCCGCGCCGCTGCAAGGGACGCGTCTGCCCTCGGCGCAGGGAGTCGTCGATGCGATTCAGAAGAAGTGGCGTCCTGTCCAAGACGCCGACCTCGAAGCGCCCGCGAAGTTGATTGCGTCGTTGCCGATCGATCACTCGGTAAAGCCGGTGGAGAAAGAGCCCGGCGGTTACATCGCAGCGGGTAAGGCGCTCGATCGCTTCATGGGAAAGCGATTCGAGGTCTACGGCGAGCGCCGCAACCAGCCCGAAGAAGACGCCGCCAGTGAGCTGTCGGGCTACTTGCACTGGGGGCATCTGTCGGCGCACGAGGTCTTCGCCGCCGTCGCCGAGCATGAGAATTGGAACCCCAGCAAAGCCGCTAAGAAGCCTACTGGCGCGCGGGAGGGCTGGTGGAACATGAGCCCGACCGCCGAGGCATTCCTCGACGAGCTCGTCACGTGGCGCGAAGTCGGTTTCAACATGACGAGCAAGCGACGCGACTACGACCGTTACGAGTCGCTGCCCGACTGGGCCCAAGCAACGCTTGCCGAACACGCCGGCGACCAGCGCGACCCGCTCTACACGCTCGAAGAGTTGGAAGGCGCCCGCACGTACGACGAGCTCTGGAACGCCTCGCAGCGGCAACTGGTGCGCGAGGGCCGCATCCACAACTACCTGCGGATGCTGTGGGGCAAGAAGATTCTTGAATGGAGCGAATCGCCCCGAGCGGCGCTCGACGTGATGATCGAGCTGAACAACAAGTACGCCCTCGACGGCCGCAACCCCAACAGCTACTCGGGCATCTTCTGGGTGCTCGGTCGTTACGACCGCGCCTGGGGTCCCGAGCGCCCCATCTACGGCAAAATCCGCTACATGACGAGCGAGAACACGGCGCGGAAGGTGCGGGTGAAGGACTATGTGAGGCGATATGCGGCGGACGCCGAGCGGTCGTTGTTTGATTGAGCCAAATGACGAAACTCGAAGCTCGAATGACGAATGACGAATGACGAACCTGCCGGAGGGCTCTAGCCGCCCCGTCAGGTTCGTCATTCGTGCTTCGTCATTCGTCATTTCCACACGGCCTCTGTCCGCGACCTCCGCGAACTCCGCGGCAAATCTCCATGGTATTAAGTACGCTCGCCCTCATCCTCGGCGATCAACTCGACCGGCAGTCGCCAATCTTCGAGGGTTTCGATCCCAAGCGTGACGTCGTTTGGATGGCCGAGGTCGCTGGTGAATCGACGCACGTCTGGTCGCATAAGGTCCGCACCGTGTTCTTTCTCACGGCGATGCGGCACTTTCGTGACGAGCTGAAGGCGGAAGGCATTCGTGTTGATTACCGCGAGTTGCCCGTGAAGTCGGAAGGTCGCACTCGCGTCGGCGGCGAAGAGACTCTTGCAGCCGCGTTGCGCGATGCGATCGATCGGCTGAAGCCGCTACGGCTTGTCGTCGTTCATCCCGGTGAGTGGCGGGTGCGCGAGGAGTTGCGGCTGATCGCCGACGAGGCGGGGCTGGAGCTCGTTGAACTCGACGACACGCACTTCTACACGACGCCCGACGACTTCGCTCGTCACGCCAACGGTCGCAAGCAACTTCGGCTCGAGTTCTTCTACCGTGAACTGCGGAAGCGTCTCGACATCCTGATGGAAGACGGCGCGCCGGTTGGCGGAGAGTGGAACTACGACAAGGAGAACCGCGGCGCCTTCGGCAAGAAGGGACCGGGCAAGGTCCCCGCCGCGCGGCGTTTCAAGCCGGACACAACGACGCAAGCCGTCATCGACCTCGTCAACGAGCGTTTCGCAGAACACCCGGGCACGCTCGACGACTTCGACTGGCCCGTCTCGGTCGCGGACGCGCGGCTTGCGCTGAAGGACTTCATTCGCCATCGCTTGCCGAGCTTCGGGGAGTATCAAGACGCGATGTGGACGGCCGAGCCGTGGCTGTACCATTCGCGGCTGTCGGCGGCGATGAATGTCAAGCTGCTCGATCCGCGCGAAGTGGTGGACGCCGCCGTCGCCGCGTACGAGTCGGGCGCCGCGCCGCTCGAAGCGGTGGAGGGATTTGTTCGGCAGATCCTCGGTTGGCGTGAGTACGTGCGCGGGATCTACTGGACGCAAATGCCAAAGTACCTGGAACGCAACGCGCTCCGCGCGAACGAACCGCTACCCAACTTCTATTGGACCGGCGAGACGGACTACGCGTGTCTCCGCGACGCGATCGGTCAGACCCTGCAATACGGCTATGCCCACCACATCCAGCGGCTGATGGTGACGGGATTGTTCGCGATGATGCTGGGGGTCGATCCACAGCAGGTGCACGAGTGGTACCTCGCCGTCTATATCGACGCGGTCGAGTGGGTCGAGCTCCCGAACACGCTGGGTATGTCCCAGCACGCCGATGGCGGCCTGATGGCGAGCAAGCCGTACTGCGCGACCGGCAAGTACCTCCAGCGGATGAGCAATTACTGCGCGGGTTGCCGGTACGATCCAGCAAAAGCCACCGGCGACGACGCGTGCCCGTTCACAACGCTCTACTGGGACTTCCTCGCCCGCCACCGCGACCGCCTCGCCGGCAACAACCGCATGGCGATGCAGTTGAAGAATCTCGAGCGGAAGCCGGCCGACGAGCTATCGGCCATCCGGCAACAAGCAGCGAAGCTGCGCGAACAGCTCGCCGCAGCGAATGATCAATAACCAAGCCCTTATGACCCTCGAGGGGCTAGGGGCTGAGGATTCGAGGGGCTGAGAGGCTAAGGGAAGGTCCGTGCAGTAGCACGCTATTGGTCATTGGGGCTTGGACCTTGGTCATTCCCACATTGCATGCCCCGCATAGAACCTATGCTATTTCCGCATGGCTTTAGCGTCTTGCTCACGCCCCCAAGCCGTCTATAACTGTGTGCTATTGGCCCACCCCAACTGGCCCACCCCAACCATGGCCGCCCGGATGGGGCGGCTCCTGCCCGCACAACGGAATCTCTGGAGCACGTAATGAGCGATCACGATTGTTTTGAGGACTACCAGCTTCCCCCCGCCACGCTCGTTCAGAAGCAGGCGCCCGACTTCGCCGCTCAGGCCGTGATGCCGGACGGGTCGTTCAAGGAAGTGAAGCTGTCGGATTACGACGACAAGTACGTGCTGCTGTTCTTCTGGCCGCTCGACTTTACGTTCGTCTGCCCGACGGAAATCATCGCCTTCTCGGACGCCGCCTGCGAGTTCGAGAAGCTCGGCGTGCAGATCCTCGGTGTGTCGGTCGACAGCCACTTCACGCACCACGCGTGGACCCAGGTCCCGCGTTCGCAGGGCGGCATCGGCAAGACGGCCTACCCGCTCGTCGCCGACCTCACCAAGGGCATCGCCGAGTCGTATGGCGTGCTGCTGCCGGGCGGCATCGCCCTGCGTGGCTTGTTCCTGATCGACCAGAAGGGCGTCGTCCGCCACCAGGTGGTGAACGACCTGCCGCTGGGCCGCAGCGTGGACGAGGCCCTGCGGATGGTGAAGGCGTTGCAGTACTTCGAGAAGAACGGCGAGGTTTGCCCCGCCAACTGGAAGGAAGGCGCCGCCACGATCAAGCCAACCGTCGACGCGTCGAAAACCTTCTTCGAGAGCGAGTACTCGACGACGGCGTGACCTGTCCGTTAGCCGCGGGGCCTTAGCCCCCGGTTAGCGTGAGAGGCCCCCACGGCCCCTACAGATTGCCCGAGCCCGTCCGACGGACCACCGCCGGACGGGCTCGTGGTTTTTTGGGGCCGCGGGCTCCCGCCTTTGTCCCCAGGGCGCCAGTTGTCACCGGGGGCCGTTTCTCTACAGTTACCTGGACGCCGGCGGTTCACTTTGGGCGAACTTCGGTCGCCTCCCGCCGCGGCGCCACACACCTCCGACTCTGCCCCTCCGGCGGACCGGGCCTAATTGAAAGGGACGGCCAGGCGGCCAACGGTCCCTCTAACACACGGAGTCCCCGGCATGTCGGTGGCATTGGAAATCGGCGCGATCAAGAACGGTCACACCGCGGCGGGCAATCGACACGACAAGCCCGCGGGGCCCGCCGATCTCGATGCGTCCAAACACCCCACCAGCGTGAGCAACGAACTATCCGCGGCTGAAGGTCTGTCCGCATCCGAAGACAAGCCTCCGGTGGATCTTGAAGCGATCAAGGGCGCCGTGCGAGCAATTTTGCAGGCGGTCGGCGAAGACCCCGACCGCGAGGGCCTGCTCGAAACGCCGCGGCGTGTTGCGAAGATGTACGCCGAGATGTTCGAGGGCCTGACGCTCGACCCGGGCCGGCACCTCGACGTCACGTTCCCCGAGTCGTATGACGAGATCGTCCTGGTGCGCGACATCCGCTTCACCAGCATGTGCGAGCATCACCTGCTGCCGTTCAGCGGCGTCGCGCACGTGGCCTACTTGCCCAACGGCCGCGTCACGGGCCTGAGCAAGCTGGCTCGCGTCGTCGAAGAGGTCTCGCGCCGCCCGCAGGTGCAAGAGCGGATGACGCAGACGATCGCCGACCTGATCGAATCCAAGCTCAACTCGAAGGGCGTCGCCGTCGTCGTCCAGGCCGAGCACTCCTGCATGTCGATCCGCGGGATCAAGAAGCACGGCGCAAGCACCGTCACCAGCGCCCTCCGCGGCGTCTTCAAGACCAACCAAGCGAGCCGCGCCGAGGTGATGACGCTGATCACGAAAGGCTGACGCCGAAAGGGGAAAGTGGAAAGGCGAAAGGGGAAAAGAATTAGTCTTCCCATGGCCTCTCAGCCGGCATCAATACTCAATACGTTTCCCCTTTCCCCTTTTGCATCACAACTAACAGCGAACATCCGAAGCCGCTCACCGTACGAAGCCCCCCGTGATTATCCAAAAGCAATACAAGTTCTACGCCGCGCATCGCAACGAGCAGCTCAAGGACAAGTGCCGCAACTTGCACGGGCACCGGTACGGGTTGGTGTGTCACTTTGAGGTCGAGCGCACCGGGGCGCTGTCGACGCTGTTCGGCGACTTCGACGCGAAGATCGAGCCGTACCTCAAGGAGCATTACGACCACGGCATGCTCATCAACCGCACCGACCCGCTCTACGAAACGCTGCAAGACCATGAGCGCCGCACGGGCGAGCGGTTCCGCTTCAAGGTGTTCGACGCCCCGACGACAGTCGAGAACCTGGCGTTCACCCTGTTCAGTGAGATCACCGAGATGGGCTTCCGATTGGCGCAACTCGAAGTGCGCGAGACCGACTCGTCAGTCATCACCTACACGCGCGAAGACTGGATCGCCGACAACCGGGATGCATCACGCCTGACCGGCGGGAAGAAGTCGGCTGTCACCGAGTAACCAAGTGCGAACAACGACTTGGCACGACGCCCGACAGATGCGGCGAGCCGCATGTGACATGAGGTTAATCGCAAGCTTCCCCGGCAAAATCAGTTGCCATGGCCAGCAAGGTCGGTAAACTGGGCAAACCTGCGCGAATAAAGCGATTCTTCGACGTGCATCAGATAAGTCGTACTTCCCGGAGTTCTTGATGGCTTTCGGTACTCTTTGTTCAGTGGTTCAAGACTCCTTGAAGGGTCTCGTCCGAGCTCGCTTCGCCCTGTGCTCGCTGATTGCACTCCTGGGTTGCGTTGGCGTCGCGCAGGCTTCGGTGCAAATCATCAGCGCCCCGACCGACGTTCTGAACGGAGCCAGCGGCACTGGCGAATCGGACACCACAATTTTTGGCTTCCAAGAGCAGACCGGCATCCTCACCGACCAAGCCGTTAATCACTTGGTGAGTGGCACGCAAACCAACATTCCTGGTGGCCAATCGCCTGGGATCGTGACGGCGACTTTCGACTCCTGGTTCTTCCACTTTGATCCCGTCAGCGCGACTGGGGATGGTAATCCCGTCCGAAGCGCGACGGGCTCGATTACATTCACTCAAAACATTCTCGGTCTGATTTTTCTTAGCGCGGACTTAACAGCTACCGATGCGACCTTGGGCTTGTCGCCGACGACGACGTATCCCAACACTCCCGCAACCGGAAGTGCATCGCGGGGATTGGAGTTGAGTGGCGCCAATATCGATCGGCTCATTGCATCCGTTGGCAACGATCAACGGACGCTCGACTTTGACATCTTGCTGGCCAACAGCTCCGGCGTTGACCAAGTCCGAGTGCTTGTCGCTACCGGCGCGGGCGTCGTCCCCGAGGCGACTTCGCTAGTGGCTTGGTCGCTCCTCAGCCTCGGCGGAGTGCTCGGTCTACGGCCGGCTCGAAACGCTTGATCGGCATGCGACAGCTGCTGTTAACCGAGAACTTGGCCATCTGAAAATGCGAAAGCCGTCTAGATTCTCTAGACGGCTTTCTCTTTTGCGTCCGCTTGCCGAAGCGGCGAATCAACAGGTCAGAGCGGCACAAGTCTGCCGCGCTCCCACCCTGAAGCAGTCGAAGATGTACAGTGCGTAGAACCGGCGTACCAACGCTTTCTAAAGAGCCTTAAGAGCGTCCCGAACTTCCACGACATAGTCGGGCCTCTCGGACGCGCGCTCGAGCGGACGTTTCCAGACAACTTGTCCCTTGTTGATCAGCGCCAGCCCGCCGAGCTGCAAGCCGTCGCCTTTCAGGACGCCGACACCGTGGCCTTTGAGCAGGCAAGCACTTGCGCCTCTTGAGAACTCTTGCCAACCGAGCAACTGACTGAGGCGGCCGCGGGAGATGCCCAGCTCTTTGTAGAGCTGCTGGTCGGGGTCGGCGACGTGCGTTGCGCTGCGGAGGTCGTAGCGCTCGGCGGACTCGATCGAGTTGTCACCGGCCCCCATGTGGACGATCGCCAACCGCGCGCCGACGGCGTCGATCTCGGGCTCGACCGCTCTGAGGTCCGCCAGGGCTTCGCGGTGGAAAGTGCAACCGGCGTGGCGGAGCAGCACGACAAACACCGGCCGCTCTTGGGACAGCTCGGCGAGCGTTGCCCCTTCGGTCGAGGTGGGGAGCGAGGCGATTGCAGACGAAGATGGCTCGGACATCGGCTTATTTCCCCGTGGAAAGGACTGACCTACGTCAGCTTACCAAAGCCTCGAGTCGATAATCGGGCGCCCATTCGCGCAGCTTCTCCATCGCCCGGTTGGCGAGCTGCCGAACGCGTTCCTTCGAGATGCCCATCCGCTGTCCGAGCCGGTTGTAGGAGGCCCGCTTGGCGCCGTCGCCGAGGCCAAAGCGGTGGGTGACGATGAACCGCTCGCGCTCGTCGAGGCGCTGAATCATCTGCACGAGAGACGAGTTGAGTACGCCCCACTCGGGTTCGCTGAGGTGCTGGGCGTCGCCGGGCTCGGCGCCGACGTCGTTGAGCAGCAGGTCCGCGCCGGTGCTGAACCGCTGTGAGTCTCGCCGCTGCGTCATCACGTGACGGCAGAGGTCGCGCCGCACGGCGCACGTCGCGTAGGTGCTGAATCGATAGCCGCGGTCGTAGTCGAACTTTTCGATGGCGTGCATCAGCGAAACGATGCCGTGGCTCAGGAGGTCGTCGAAGGAGTTCGAGCTGTTGGCGAACCGCCGGGCGATCGACATCACGAGTCGGGTGTTCGCCTGGATCAGGTGGTTCCGCAGCCGCGTCACACGCCGCAAGCAATCCTCGATCTCGGCGACCCGAGCCGCCGAGGGCGCCGTGCGGCCGAGCTTCGATCGCAACGCCTGCGCCCGGAACTTGCAATAGTTCATCCGGCGGAAGAGGTCACGTTCCTCCTCTGGGGTGAGCAGTCGCGTCGCAGACATGCGGCCGAGATGCGCTGGCAGACCCGCGGCGAGGGCTTCGGCAGGAGCGTCGCCACGCTCGACTTCGGCGGCTAGGCCAGTCGGCTCGTCGTTGGCCAAGCAAAAGCTGTCGTTGGGGATGTAATCGATCTCAACACGCCGGAGCTCTTCGACCCGGCGATCCAAAGCCGTCGGGCGGTTGGGACGCTTGCTTGAAGGGCCTTTCGGTTTGGTGGCCGCTTTGGCGGACTTCGCCTTGGTGACGGTGGCAGACGGGGCGCGGCGGACGGGAGGGTTGAGCGTTGCCATCGGGGATTTCCTGGCGGAAGAGAGCTTGGCGGTTCGCCCGCTGTCTTGCGGGCCTTAATAAATCGTCCAAATCGTTCACCTGAAACCCTATCGCCACTCCAGCCCCAGATCAAGCACAAAATCGGCCAAATCGTTCACTGCCTGGATCAGCTAGGCTAAACTGAGGTGCAGTGAATTCCTGCCGACCTGGACAGCTACCCGTGCTTGGCCGGGGCGCTAGAGTCTTTCCAGACCTGCTTCGACGGTCGACTACCCGCGGTTACCACATGCAGGAACTCCTTAGCCCGAAACAAGTTGCGGCCTCGATCGGGGTCAGCGAATCGTCGTTGAAGCGTTGGTGCGACCAGGGCGTCATCACTACGGAGAAGACCCCGGGCGGCCACCGGCGAATCCGAATCCGCGAAGTCGTGCGGTTTCTACGGGAGCAGAGCCACCCGCTGGTGAGCCCCGAAGCGCTCGGCCTGCCCGTCGGGGCCGGGCGGCGCGTCGCGACCTTAGAGTCGTCCCGTGAGGCCCTCCTGGCCTCGTTGGAGGCCGGAGATCACGCCGCCACACGTCGGGTCGTCCTGGACCATTACTTGGCCGGAGAGGGCGTCCTGGGGCTCTGTGAGCGGCTTCTAGCCCCGACACTGCACACCATCGGCGACCGCTGGGTGTGCGGTGCGACCGAGGTCTACCAGGAACGCCGAGCCTGCGAGTCGATCAACCGGGTGCTGTTCGAGCTGCGGTCGTACCTCCCCGCTCCCAGCCCCGACGCCCCGGCAGCGATGGGGGGCTCTCCGACCGGTGATCACTACCGGCTGGCGACGCTGATGGTTGAGGTGGTGCTCGCCGAAGAGGGCTGGGACGCCACGTCTCTGGGTAGTTCGCTCCCCTTCGCGACGATGGCCACGGCCGCGGTGCGGCACCAGCCCCAGCTCTTCTGGCTGAGCGTGTCTCACGTCCATGACATCGAGGAACTCCGCGGCGGCTTCAACGAGTTTCTCGAAACGACCACGCCCACGATGCCGGTGGTGGTCGGCGGCCGCGAAGCTCGGGCCGTGGTCGGGGCTTCACTGAATCCGCGGGTTCATATCGGCGCCAACCTGACGTCGCTCCTCGAGATCGCTCGCGGCGTGCATCCGATCGCGAAGGCGACTCCGCCGCGCGGGCACTAGCCAATCGGCGGCGCGTACGGGACGATCAGGGCTCTTCAGCCGCCGGCGCCGCTTGCATGTGGCCCGGTCGCTTCCCAAACGCTCACCGCTTGAGGCTTGTCCGGATGTCGCTGCTCGTTGTTGGCTCAGTCGCGATCGATAACGTCGAAACCCCAGTGGAGCGTCGCGACGACCTCCTCGGCGGCTCGGCGACGCACTTCTCCTACGCGGCCAGCTTTTTTACGCCGGTGCGGCTGGTGGGCGTCGTCGGCGATGACTTCCCGGCCGAACACGTCGAACTGCTCGAGTCGCGCAACGTCTCGACCAAGGGCCTGGAACGAAAGGCCGGCGGGCGGACGTTCCGCTGGACGGGGCGTTACCTCGACAACATGAACGACCGCGAGACGCTCGACGTTCAGCTCAACGTCTTCGGCGAGTTCGACCCCGTGGTCCCCGAAGAGCACCGCGACGCACGCTACGTGTTCCTCGCCAACGGCGTCCCCGCGGTGCAAGCGAAGGTCCTCTCGCAGGCCCTCGATCGCAAGATCGTTGTCGCCGACACGATGGACCTGTGGATCAACGAGCACCGTAAGGACCTCGACGCGTTGATCGGCGAGCTCGACGGCCTGGTGCTCAACGACAGCGAGGCCAAGCTGCTCACCGGCCAACAGAACCTCGTCAGCGCCGGCCATGCGGTGCTCGACATGGGCCCGCGCTTCGTGATCGTCAAAAAGGGTGAGCACGGCGCGATGTTCATCGGACGCGACCTGGTGGGCGCTATCGAGGTGTTCACCCTGCCGGCTTTCCCGACCGAGAACGTCGTCGATCCGACCGGCGCCGGAGACAGTTTCGCGGGCGGCATGATGGGCTACCTCGCCGAGCAAGACGCCGTCGATCCGGCCACGCTCAAGACGGCGATGGCCTACGGCACGGTGGTCGCCAGCTTCAACGTCGAGGGCTTCGGGCTCCACCGCATGACCGAGGTGACGCGCGAACAGATCGATGAGCGCCTCGAAGCGTACAAGCGGATGCTGGCGTTCTGACACTGATTGGGCGGCCGGTTTACAACCCTTACAAGCCGCTGACCACGAACCCGAAATCGACGAAGAACGGTCCGATGTCGGAGTCGAAGTGCAGCCGCATCGGGTCCGAACCGCTCGGGAAACGGATGCAGAAGTTCTCTCGGCGGACGATCGCCGGAAGTCCCATGTTGAGCCCCATCTCGAGCTTGCTCTTCGCCGAGCCCGCGACAACGTTCGCGATCTCGCCAACCGCATCGAGCACCGCGGGCGTTAGCTTCCAGTTCGACCCGCCTAGCAACCGCGCGCCGATCTCTAGCGCTGTCAGCCGATCGAAGCTTAGGCAGATCACGCCCTTGGTCCCGCCCGATAGCGCTATCAACGCCGATATCTCGTAGGGCTCGGCGTCAATGCCGCGTAGTTCAAGCGCCCCCCGCCGAGCCTTGCTGCCCAGCATCGTGTTGAAGGTCTCGACCACCGAACCCAACAAGGGGTTGATGACTGCCACCATGACGTCAGAGGTCGGTTGGACGAAGGTGGCGGACATCAAGCCGTGGCAGTAGCGGAAATAAGGGATGGCGGCGTCGGGTACACTTCAAATCTAGGGCCCAGCCCCCGTAGTTGATCCCCGCCGCTTCGGATTTCCGCGATCCCCTTCCCCTTACCACGTCACTCGATGGGTAAAACCCGCACCTTCGTCGCGATCGAAGCCGATGACGCCCTCCGCCGCCGCGCCAGTGGGCTGATTGGCCGACTCCGCCCGCACCTCGGTGGCGCCCGCTGGGTGAGCGAGGAGAATCTTCATCTAACCCTCATGTTTCTCGGCGAGCTGTCGGACACCGAGATCACCGAGGTCTGCAGCCGGACCGAGTGGGTCGCCCGAGCGAACGGGCCCTTCTCGCTCCGCGTTGCGGGTGTTGGCGCCTTCCCCGACGCCCAGCGCCCGCGAGCGGTCTGGCTGGGAGCTCGGGAGGGCGGAGAGGCCGTTTGCCGGCTGCAAGCGGACCTGGACGACGCCCTGAGTGACTTGGCGCAGCGGGGTGAGAATAGGGGGTTTGTCCCCCACTGGACGCTGGCCCGCCTGCCGCGCGGCGCGGGTGGCGGTTCTCCGCATCTGGTGAGCGTCCTGGAGGGCCTTGCCGATTACGACGCCGGCGAGTTGGCGGTGGACCAAGTCGTTGTCTATTCCAGCGAACTCTACCGGGGTGGTCCGGAGTACTACCCCCTGGCGACGTGTCCGCTGGGGATGGAAGGAGGTTGAGGCAAATTCCCGGAGATAGTGGCCAAAAAGTGTTGCATGAACACCCGAACACCGATACACTGTTCCTGCGTACAGTTATCCGTAATCCACCGACGGATTGCCTGAGGCCGGCTCGTCCGGCGTCCGCTTGCCATTCGCTAACTCTCCCCGCATAAAGGGGCCCGGTCGCCGCCGGGCCGAAGCCCGATGGTCGCCACCGCCACGCTTAACGGTTCCGCTGCCAAGACTACCGACAGCGCCGCCGCCACCAAGAACGCCCCCGCTTCGAAGAACACCTCGATGGCTAAAAAATCCGCCGCTAAGAAGGGCAATTCCAAAGAGAAAGGCCCGAAAGCCGACGCCAAGAAGTCGGTCATGGACCTTGTCCTGGAGAACAGCGACGACCTGCGTCACACCGTCGCCGCGATCGAGAAGCAGTTCGGCGAGGGCGCCATCATGCCCCTCGGCGCCGATTCGGACCGCCGGATCAACGGCATCTCGACGCAGAGCCTGTCGCTGGACATGGCCCTCGGCGGCCAAGGCATCCCCGAAGGCCGGATCATCGAGGTTTTCGGCCCCGAATCGAGCGGCAAGACGACCCTCGCCCTGCACGTGGTGGCCGAGGCCCAGAAGAAAGGCGGTATCGCCGCGTTCATCGACGCCGAGCACGCCCTCGACCCCAGCTGGGCGAAGAAGCTCGGCGTGGACCTCGAGACGCTGTTGGTCAGCCAGCCGAGCCACGGCGAAGAGGCGATGCACATCACCGAGATGCTCGTGAAGAGCAACGCGGTCGATGTGATCGTCATCGACTCGGTCGCGGCCCTGGTGCCCAAGAAGGAACTCGACGGCGAGATCGGCGACTCGCACGTCGGCCTCCAGGCCCGGCTCATGAGCCAGTCGATGCGGAAGCTCACCGGCGCCATCTCCAAGAGCAAGTGCGCGGTGATCTTTATCAACCAGATCCGCGAGAAGATCGGCGTCATGTTCGGCAGCCCCGAAACCACCCCCGGCGGTAGGGCCCTGAAGTTCTACTGCTCGTGCCGGATCGACGTCCGCCGCATCGGCCAGCTGAAGGAAGGCGAAGAGGTCGTGGGCCAACGGGTCCGGGCCAAGATCGTCAAGAACAAGGTCGCGCCCCCTTTCCGGGTCGCCGAGTTCGATATGATGCACAAGGACGGGATCAGCTACGAAGGCGACCTGATCGACCTGGGGACCGAGAAGAAGGTCATCACCAAAACCGGAGCCTGGATCCGGTACGGCGAGATGCAGCTCGGTCAGGGGCGTGAGAAGGCCCGGTTGTTCCTCCGTGAAAACAAGGACATCGCCGAAGAGATCCGCGAAAAGCTCCTCGCCACGGGCGGCTTCGACGACCTCCTGCGGGTCGATAAGCCATCCGCCGAGGAGGCCGAAGCGGACGACGACTTGGACGAGTCGCTCTGAGCCGCCACCGACGCGGCGCCAGCGTAACGCCAACCGAAAGGACCTCCGCGTGGGGCTAGC
Source organism: Botrimarina mediterranea (assembly GCF_007753265.1). Classification (NCBI taxonomy): domain Bacteria; kingdom Pseudomonadati; phylum Planctomycetota; class Planctomycetia; order Pirellulales; family Lacipirellulaceae; genus Botrimarina; species Botrimarina mediterranea. Next base: position 1,999,992 of record NZ_CP036349.1, on the reverse strand, counting down.
CGCTATCACTCAACGCCGTTGGCTGAACGCCCGCCTCGCCGCGATGCTTCTTGGCGTTGTGGTGAGTGTTTGCCCGCTTTCCGCGTGGGCACAGACGGTGGGCGAAGGAGCTGCTGCGGCTTTGGCTCTCGAGTCGTCGCTGGTCGATCTCATCGAACGCAGCGAGCGGTCGGTCGTGTCGATCACCCGTCACACCGAGTCGCCCGAGCTCGTCGCGGGCGCTGCCCAGCAACCCGGCGGCGTGGCGATTGGTGGCGGTGTCGTGCGAGGAAACGGTCTCCCGTTCGGCCAACAGGCGGGCCAACCGCGGTTCTTCATCCAGGGCCAGCCACTGATCGCCGGTAGGCTCGGCAATCTGCAGATGGTCACCGACGCCGCTACGCCCCCTAGCGGCGCCGGTGTGGTAATCGATCCGTCGGGAATCGTGCTGACACAGTTCGCGGTCGTTGGGCTCGATGACCACCATGTCGTTACGACGCCCGATGGCGTCCGCTACTTGGCCGACCTCCGCGCCGCCGACGGCCGGAGCGGCTTGGCGGTGCTGGCGATCCGCAAGCGGCTCGAGGCGGGGCAGGCCGGCGACGATGGGGCGGCGCCCGAGGCCATCGACTTGCCCGCTCTCCCAATCGGAAAAGCAGAAGACCTGCGTAAGGGACGGCTGGTGGTGTCGATTGGCAATCCCTACGCGATCGAGTCGGACGGGCAGCCGACCGCCAGTTGGGGCTCGATCACCAACACTGCCGCCCGCGTCCCGCAGAACGAGCCCCTGGGGGGCGAGGTGGAGTCGGACGGCCAGTTCCGCACGACGCTGCACCACTTCGGCTCGCTGATCCAGACCGACGCCCGGCTCGGCTGGAACGCCAGCGGTGGAGCCCTGGTGAACCTTGCCGGTGAACTAGTAGGGATCACCACGACCGCTTCGACGATCGCCGGCCACGAGCAGCCTGCCGGCTACGCGATTCCGCTCAACGCGGCGATGCGTCGCGCGGTCGAGACGATGCGCGATGGCATGGCGCCGGAATACGGCCTGCTGGGCGTCAGCTTCGATCGGGTGGCGTCTCGAAACGCGAAAACGGGCCGCATGGGCATCGGCGTCCGCGACTCGTACCGCGGCGCCCCGGCCCAGGTAGCGGGCCTGCTCCCGGGCGACCTCTTGCTCGAGGTCAACGGCAAATCGATCAAGTCGCCTGACGCGCTGCAGCTGGCGGTCGGCAGCCTCCCTCCCGGCGCCGCGACAGACATCGTGTACGAACGCCAGGGCCAACTGCACAACACGAGCGTCGTGCTCGGCAAGGCCTACCTCGATGGGGGAGACCAGATCATCAGCGCCGAGATGCCTTCGTGGCGCGGCATCCGCGTCGATTACCCCACGGCGGTCCCGCCCGAGGTGCTCCGCGTCAAGACGGCAGAAGGGGCAATCGATCCCGAGGGGTGCGTTGTCGTCAGCGAGGTCGAAGAGGGGAGCGTCTCGTGGGAGAGCGGCGTGCGGCCTTACGCGTTCATCAGCCACGTTGGCGGCAAGCGGGTCCGCTCTCCAGAAGAGTTCTTCGATGCGGTGCGTGACGCTTCGGCCAATGTGAACCTGAAGTTCACCCGACCGCTGAACACCAAAGCGCCGGCGTCCTTCGCCGAATAGGCCTCTGACTGGCGTCTAGCGTTTAACCAGCCCCGTACGCACACGAGGGCGTGCGTACTCTTGGACGTAGGGCGTCGCGAGCTCTACCGAGCCCGGCGTCGTAGGCAGCAGGCGAGCAGCTGTGCTGCCAGTAGAACCGCGGCAGGCTCCGGGATGGTCACGACCCCGCCCGGCGCCGCTTCCACGAAGCCCGGCAGCGAAAGCCCCGGGGCTGTAATCGCCGGCATCGACGCGAGTGACAGCTCGGGCGAATCTCGCCACACGGTGTAATCGGCGGCGTCGACGACGCCATCCCCATTGCCGTCGGCGGCAAGGCCGGCGCCGGTCGAGCCGTAGGTCATCTGAAAGACATCGTAGTCGCCATGATCGACGACGAGGTCGCCGTTGTAGTCAGCCTGGAGGTTGCGGTAATCGCCTGCAACGACGATCGTCTGGTTGCCGGCACTGACCGTGACGGCGAGGCCTTCGAGCTTCGCCAAGTCGAAAAACAGGCCCAGAGACACCACCTGCCCGGGGTCGAGTGAACCACTCTCTTCGGTTAGCGAAGCTTCGCTGACCGTCGTGGCGGTTGGCGTGCCGATGACAAACCAATCGGAAGTCGAGTCCACGGACTGGTCGCCCGAGGCGTCGTAGTTGCCGGCGATCGGCGTCCAGCCACTGATAATCAACGCGTCCGACGGCGAGAAGATGGTGTAGCCGTCGATGATCGACGGCGTGGCGCCGGAGTTCTTGATAAAGACCCCGCCATCGACGCGATCGACGACGAACTCGATCGTCTCCGCTTGCGAACAAGCGGCTAGAAGCCATGCCACCAGACAGGCCGCGGAGCGACGGGCACGGGTGAAGCCGGTGGTCGATCTGGCGGAATTCAAGAAAAGGCCTGCGTAGGGTCGGGGCATCGATCGGACGCCCGGGGGCGACGCTGGTGTCACAGCTTCCAGTTTAAGCCTAAGCCGACGGGTTTGGCGCGACAATCGACGCGGGGTTGGGTCGGTGGACGTTCGGTCGGCGCCACCGGCACAACCCGGACCAGCGGCCCGTGACGCACGCCACCCGTCGTCGGGCAATCGACGACGGCGCCGCGTTGACACCCCCCCCGGCCCCGATACGATGACGGTGAAACCTCTGCCGCTGCAACGGTTTGCGGAAAGTGAGGACACCCCCATCCAGCAAGTCTCAACCGACCTCCCTATCAACGGCGGCCACCACTTGATTCGCCCGCCGCGGGCCCCGCGATTCCCTCGCCCGGCCGCGGATGTGACTAAACTCTGGCCGTCATAACGTTTCAGGAATCCGATGCCCGCCCCGATTACGCAGTACGAGTTCGCCCGCGCTGGCGAGATCACCCCCGCCATGGAGTACGTGGCGAAGCGTGAGCGGTTGTCCGCCGAGACAATCCGCGACGAGGTCGCCCGCGGTCGGATGGTGATCCCCGCCAACACCGTGCACCTCGCCGGCGCGCTCGAGCCGATGGCGATCGGCGTCGGCGCCAAGTGCAAGGTGAACGCCAACATCGGCAACTCGGCCGTCACCAGCGACATCGACGGTGAGCTCGAGAAGCTCCATACGGCGGTGCACTTCGGCGCCGACACCGTGATGGACCTCTCGACTGGCAAGAACATCGACGGGATCCGCAAGGCGATAATCGGCGCGTCGCCCGTCCCGATCGGGACGGTGCCGATCTACCAGATGCTCGAAGAGCTCGGCGGCGACATCGAGGACATGACCGCCCAGCACTTCCTCGACATGGTCGAGCACCAGGCCAAGCAGGGCGTCGATTACATGACGGTCCACTGCGGCGTGATGCTCGAGCACTTGCACCTAGCGATGAACCGGGTGACGGGCATCGTCAGCCGCGGCGGCTCGCTGATCGCCAAGTGGATGATGGCCCACCGCCAGCAGAACCCACTCTACGAGGCGTTCGACGACCTCTGCGACATCATGCGTCAGTACGACGTGACGTGGAGCCTCGGCGACGGACTGCGTCCCGGCTCAATCGCAGACGCCAGTGACGCCGCGCAGTTCGCTGAACTCGACGTGCTCGGTGAGCTCACCAAGCGCGGCCGCGAACGTGGCACGCAGGTCATGGTCGAGGGCCCGGGGCACATCCCGCTCGACCAGATCCAGATGAACATGGAGCGGCAGGCCGAGGTCTGCGACGGCGCGCCGTTCTACGTGCTCGGCCCGCTGGTGACCGACATTGCGCCGGGCTACGACCACATCACCAGCGGCATCGGCGCCGCCCTCGCAGGCTGGCACGGCGCGGCGATGCTGTGCTACGTCACGCCAAAGGAGCACCTCGGCCTTCCTGAGAAAGAAGACGTCAAGCAGGGCATGATCGCCTACAAGATCGCCGCCCACGCCGCCGACGTCGCCCGCAAGCGCCCCGGCGCCCAGGACCGTGACGATGCGCTGTCGAAAGCGCGGTTTGAGTTCGACTGGAACGAGCAGTTCCGTCTGGCGCTCGACCCCGAGACGGCCCGCGCGTACCACGACCAAACGCTGCCGCAAGACACCTTCAAGAGCGCCCACTTCTGCAGCATGTGCGGGCCGAAGTACTGCTCGATGAAGATCACGCAGGACATCCAGAAGATGGCGGCCGACGGCGAGCTCGTGCAACTCGCCGCGCCCGCCACGGCGGAGTGACCTCCCTTCCCTACAAGAGTGAGTCGAACATGAAACGCCATCTCGTTTGGCTGGTAATGGCGGCCATCGGTTGCGGCGGCGCGCCGTCGTCGAGCGTCACGACGTCAGGCACCTCGGAGATGACCACGAGCGTGGTCTTCAACGCCGAGGACGCGCCCGTCGTTGAGTTCGAAGCGCCCGTCATGCACTGCGAGGCCTGCGCCGCGACGATCGTCGAAGCGTTGAAGAACAAGCCGGGCGTCGTCGACGCCAAGGCGGACCCCGAGTCGAAAATCGTCACGGTCGCGGTCGAGGAAGCGTCCTTCGAGCCGCAGACGGTGATCGCCGCGATCGAAGACGCCGGCTACGGCGAGGCGACGCTGGTCGAAGAGGTCGCGCCGATTGAAGGTGAGAAGCCGTCGGACAACGCGGGCTGATCAAGAAATCTCCAACAACGAAACTGTTGTGGGAGGGGTCTCCAGCCCCCGATTACGCGCACCACACCGTTTCGGAATGGATACCGTAATCGGGGTCTGGAGACCCCTCCCACAGGAGCCTTCGGCTCTTTTTAACCTCCAGCCCCTAGCCTCTCCCAAATGCCCCAAGAGTTCTCCGGCGTCACCGTCGTCGTCCCCGCCAACGTCTACTTCGACGGCAAGGTCACCAGCCGCACGATCAAGTTCGCCGACGGCACGACGAAGACCCTCGGCCTGATGCAGCCGGGCGAGTACGAGTTCGGCACGGACAAGCCCGAGTTGATGGAGATCACCGCCGGCAAGCTCGGCGTGCAACTAGCGGGCGAGATGGAGTGGAAGGAGTACAACGGCGGCGAGTCGTTCAACGTGCCGGGGAATTCAAAGTTCCAGGTGCGGGCGAGTGAGGTGACGGATTATGTGTGCTCGTACTTGGAGGGGTGACGAAAAATGTCACCGTACGTAGGGTGGGTCAGGGCCCAACCTACGTCTGCTCAGGTTAGATCGGACCTTACCGCTAGACCGAGATGAATGTGGGACGATGGGAATGGCTGATAGCCCTTTCGTTGTTGGCCGTTGTTGCCATCGCTAGCCATCCTGCAGGATTGATCGCATTAGCAGGCTCGCTCTTGTTTGTGACTTGCTTCTCGCTGTCGTCGCGGCATTTTGGAGCCTTCTCCAACCGCTACGTGTGGGTTGCATCGTCTCTCCTGGCTGTCGGATGCATCATGCCGGGGCTCTTTCTAGTTTGGGGTAGTTTCCGCATCGCCGGCTCACCGAATGCTTGGCCTCTTGGTTTCCCTTTTCCCGACGACGTCGTCTTGGCGATCCACGGAATCGTCAACGAGCCATCCTTATCACCGTTCGACAACTCTCGCACGCTCACAGCGATTGGGCTTTGTGTGGCGACGCTAATGTCTCTTGGAGGGGTAGCTGCTGGTGGCGCTATTCGGAGCAGTCGCATCGCCTTGCTAACTTCGCGTCCGTTCCTTGGAGGGAGGACCTACGTATCCACAGCACTCGGAGCTGGTATTGGGGTGTGGATTTCTGTATTCGGAATGCTGGCTATTTTCGCGAAAAGTTCTCCGCTACCGCCTGCGTTACTCGTCCTGCTGGCGGCGATTGCTGGCGGCATGGCCGGTCGCTCGCTCGGCGTATACTGGGCCGCACCATCGCGAAAAGATATTTGAGGTAAGGAAGTAGGGTGGGTCATGACCCACCGAATTACAAGACCGCACGTTTCGACTAAACGGTTGGTCAGACTAACCGGTCTACCAGGAATGCCGTTTGTTCGTCCGCTTCTACCATGTAGGTGCGAATCGATTCGGCAGGGTACTCGATTTCGAATGTCGCGCCGCCGTGATCAGCTGTCCCGTCGTAGGCTGAGTCAAAAATAACAAGCGACCCAGGTCGGCAAGCCAATTCGATCTCGCACGCAGGCACAGATTTAGAGTCGAAACGACTCACCCAATCTGCTGCCGCACCCAAGAGTTCTTCATCAGACTCGGCATACAACCAGCGAATCAGTAGGGTTGAATCATCAACATTCGCAGCGATCGTTGGCAAGGGCAAGTCATTCAGCACAGCGAATTGGTGGCCCTCAATGAGGATGAGTCCGGTCCACCCCTTGACGTTACACGCCGCGCGGTAATGTGACGACTCGTCTTCCCAGAAACCTCCGCGCCAAGCTTTGGCGTTCTGCGTCGAGGTGAGAACCAACGGGCCGCCGTTCGATTCAATCCAATCGGACAACAATCGAAATTTGCTTGGCATAGACATAGATCTGTCCCGATATCGCAATTCCCGCGTCAGTCGCCTAACGGCAAGATCCGCACACGAAGCCGTGTCTCGTCGATAACAACCAGTGCGCCAGCCTCAATCTCAGCCGCGTACTTCTGCAAGACCTTGACGACAGTGGAACCGGCTTGCGACGGCAAAACGTCGCGGCCTCGTAGCTGGATGACGCTAGGACCAGCGGCGCCGGTCAGCGCGAGCGCAGTTCCAAAGTCGAGGTCGTAGGTAAAGATGGCGGCGTGATTGATCCGCGCCCATTCCATCAGTTCGGTGTCGGGCGCCGCTGGATCGCCGACGGTGCTCCAGTGAGTGGAGTCGATTCCATGCGTGGCGAAGTACCCAACCCAGTTGGGTGTGAGATTCATATCAACCAGGACATGAACGCTCATGGGCCGACGAGCACTTCTTCACGCTCTTCGAGGCGCCACGCGGCGTACGAGAGGCACGCGTCGAGGTCGTCCGCCGTCAGATACGGGTAAGCCGCCAGCACTTCTTCGCGGCTGTGTCCTGAAGCGAGCAGCCCGAGAACCGTGGCGACGGTGACACGGAGGCCGCGGACGCAGGGCTTGCCGCCCATGACAGCCGGGTCTAGCGTAATTCGCTCGTGATGATTCATCGCGCGTCTATCCGTTAGGGAAGCCTTCCGCTGGCATTATAGCTCCGGCATTAACCTGGGGCCAAAAGCAGACTCTCAATCACCCAAACTCCGCTCCTTCGGCCGGTAGAACAGCGCGATTGGCAGCATCACCAGGGCGCCGACGGCGAACGCCGTGTTGCGGGGTTGGTTCCAGGTCTCGCAGAACGTTACCGACGCCTTGAAGATCACGGCGCCGAGGATGATGCCGATCCAGTTCACTTGGTTCATCAGGGCGATGATCCGGCCCTTCTCGTTGGCCGGCGGCAAGGCCTGCACCGCCACTTGGATCGGCACGATGAAGACGCCCGTGCTGATGCCGGCGATGATCAGCACCGGGATGCTGCCGTAGAAGCCCAAGAGATGATCCTTCTCTCCGCCGCGAAGGCTCATCAGCCCGAGGCTGATTACGATGCCCATGGCGCCCACCGCGACGACGCGCGGATTGATGCGGCCGGCGGACAGCCTGCCGCCGATCAGGCAGCCGATCGGGATGCCCACGCCGAGCGTCGCCGTGAGAATGCTGGTGTGTAGATCGTCGAGGCCCAACTGCGACTTGCCCAACGAGTTCACCGCCTGCGATACAATGCTGCTCAAGAGCCAGAAGCTGCTCGTGACCATTAGCGCCATGAGTAGTTCCCGGTCCTTACGCAACAAGGCGATCGACTCGGGCGGCACGAGCCAGTCGTACCAACGCATCTGCATGCCGGGGTTCGCGGGCGGCACACGGCGTGTCAGCAGGCTTGTCGCCGTGCCGAGTACGGCGATGAGGATACAGACAGCCGACCCGCGCCAGACCGTGGCGGGGTTCGACCCCAGCGCTCCTGCGAGCACGGTGCCGAAGATGATCGCCACGAAGGTGAACATCAAGAAGATGCCGTTGGCGGTCGGCAGGTCGCGGTCGTGGATCGTCTCGGGGAGGATGCCGTACTTGGGAGGGCCGAAGAACGCCGTCTGCATCCCCATCAAGAAGAGCACGACAAGCATCCCGCCGAAGCCTATCGAGCCGTACATCAGGAAGCCGATCATGCCGATCGCCATGACGACGATCTCGGCGACCTTCGAGCCGATGATCAGCGTCCGCTTGCTCGTCTTGTCAGCAAGCCACCCCGCGATTCCGGTGAAGAGCAGGATTGCGGTGGCGAAGACGATCATCGCCTCGGCCTGGCGATCGGGCTCCGTCTCGCCGCGGGCGGCGGCGGCGGCGATCTCGACGGCCGTTGGCGTCGCCAGGAGCAGCATCAGCTGCTTGAAGAGGTTGTCGTTGAAGGCGCCGAGGAACTGCGTCGCGGTCATGCCCCAGAACGATCGGTCCTGCATCAGCGGGGGCAGGGCCTCGGCTACGCGGGTCGAGGTCGGCAGCGCCTCGGATTCGGAAGGGGCGGCGGGCGGCAGCGGCTGGTCGTGGTGCGTCATGCGGCGGATTGTCGGCGAGAAAGCCGTTTGCCGGAAGACGAGTCCCCCCGATCGACGAACCACCACATTCGGTCTAAGCCGTGGGGGGTAGCCCTCGGTGGCGCCGGAAAGGATTGAACCACGACGGGCACAAAGGACACAACGGCCGGCTACTGGGGTGACGTTTGTCCCAATGACAGGCCGTCGTGTCCTTCGTGCCCGTCGTGGCGAGAATTTCTCAGCGGTCTTCCCTCCTGAAATGGCTCCAATTTTTCTTGCTTGCGAGGTGGAACGCTGTGGCGGGCTACTGCGTCCTTTGAGGCATCCGTCAGTACAGAACCGCAAGGACTCCTGATCCATGACCGCAAGAGCGTTCTCTTCGCTGCTTTTCTACGGCGTTCCAACGCTACTGGCGGGGATTGCATTCGCAGCCGCAGGTACGTCGGCAGCCTTCGGCCAGTCCCCTTCGCCTTCGGCAATCGATTTTCCGGCAGGACGACGCGCGGCGGCACAGTACAAAGTCTCGGCGACACCGCTGAGCCTCACGGAGGTCGCACCCGCGAGTCGCCACGAGTCCGAGCGGTTCCGCAAGACGCAGCGAGCGTATGTCGAGTCCCCTTTGGTTCTCAATGCGGCCCTCGCTCAGCCTGGTGTCGCCGCGCTGTCTGTCTTCCGCAATTCAACCGACAAAGTTGGCTGGCTCAAAGAGCGCCTGCTGGTGACGTTCCCCGGCGATGGCGACATCATGGAAATCACAGTCGCCGACGACAAGGCGCCGAAGGAAGACCTCGTCGCCTTGGCGAACGCGGTGTCGAAGGCGTACTACGACGAGGTCGTCTTCTACGAGCAAAGCCAACGCACGATGCCGCTGCAAATCCTGCAGAGTTCTTTACGACGGCTCAGCGGGAGCGTGCGGGACAAAGCGGAGACCTTGCATCAACTCGAGGTCGATCAAGGCTATGACGCGGCTAGCTCAGCGAAGCGGCAATGGCTGAAGGACGAGGCTCGGCTGCTTCGCAAAAGGATTGAAGACCTACAGACCCAACACTTCGAGGAGAAGCTGCGGAGACTGCGGACCGATGCAGATGCCCAAGAAGACGACGCTTCAGCCAAAGAAACCGAGGCGAAGTCAACGGCCATCGACGAACTGTTTGCCGCCGAAGAGAAGCTGTTGAAAGATCGACTCGCAGAGACGCTCGCGTCGCCTGCGGCCAACGCACCGGCGCCGAGCACTGACCTGGAACTACGCCGAGAAGAACTCGAATGGCTCAAGGAAACCGAGAAATCGCTGACACGCCGGATCCAGCTGCTCCAGATCGAAATTCAGGCGCCAAACCGGGTCAGCGCCATCGGCCAGAAGGGCGACGAAGTTGCAGCCGTCCAGTTCTACGAAAAGTGACGTCTATCAACGGATCCGTTTGAGCCGCGGGCGCTAGCCCTCGGTGGTTCAGGAAATAACATAACCACGACGGACACAATGGACACGACGGCCGGCTACTGGGGCGATGTTTGTCCCAATGACAGGCCGTCGTGTCCTTCGTGCCCGTCGTGGTGAATATTAATCGGCTTCACGGTTCAATCTTGATCGCGCAACTGCGCTAGGACCTCCGGTAACGGGTACTCGACGATCGGCAGGCCCGACTTCACCACCTCTCGTAATCGCCGCCATCCGCGGGTGACGAGCTCTTCGCGCTGGCGGACGTAGTCGGGGTCGAGTTCGCGTTTGTCGAAGGGGCCCTCGCAGACGACCGGCGCAAACTTCTCGTCCACGATGTACTGCGCCAGCGACGGATTGCAGCGCTGGTGGCGTTCGCGGGTGGTGTGCAGGACCTCGGGGTCGAGCATCCCGATCACGTAGCGCAGGTAGAGGTCCGAGTCGGTGATCGCCCCGACGTCGTCGCCGCAGACCTCGCAAAGGTATCCCTCGTCGCACTTCGCCACGCCGATGGCTCCTGTCGTTTCGTGGATTTCCTAGACAACCATTAGAACGGCGCGACGCTCCGTTCGCGATGGGCTGGGGGATGCTACAATCCGCGGAACGCCGCCCGTCCTTCGCTTGGCAAACCGGGGACGGCGCCGGGCCTACTCGCCGCCCCCGTCGCGCAGATCGCATCGCCCCATGTCCACGGCGGTATTCACCCCGAAGCAGATCGCCCAAGCGCTCGGCGTCAGCGAGTCGTCGGTGAAGCGGTGGGTCGATAGCGGCCGACTGCCGGCGGCGAAGACGGCGGGCGGGCATCGCAAGGTGCCGCTACCGAGCATCGCCAAGTTCATCCGCGAAACGGGCCATCAGCTCGCCGAACCCGCCGTGCTCGGCATGGTGGCGACCTCGCGCGGGGCAGCGCTCGAGTCGGCCGTCGACGAGCTTTTCGCGGCGATGGTGGTGGGCAACGAGCCGGCGTGCCGTGAGTTGGTGCTGTCGTTCTACCAGCGCGGCGAATCGATCGCTGCGCTCGGCGACCGGTTGATTGGCCCGGCGTTTCGGCGCGTCGGCGACGGCTGGGCTGCGGGCACGGTCGCGGTGCATCAAGAGCGGCGCAGCTGCGAGGTCATGATGGCGACGCTGCACGAGCTGCGTCGCTGGCTCGCAGCGCCGGCGGACGACGCGCCGCTCGCGCTAGTGGCGACGCCGTCGCTGGATTTTTCCGAGGCGCCGCCGCGGCTGGTCGAGTTGGCGCTGCTGGCCGAGGGCTGGCTGGTCGAGATGGCGGGCAGCGGCCTGCCGCTTAGCGAGATCGCCGACATTGTCGACAAACGCAAGCCGCTGCTGGCGTGCCTGAGCGTCACGCACCTGGAGAGCGACGCCGACGCGTTCGTCGCCGAGCTCAACGCCATGGCCGAAGCGGCGCCGATGATCGACGGCCGACGCTGTCAGTACGCGGTCGGCGGCACGGCGATCGATGACGACGTCCGATCACGGCTGCGCTGCGGCTTAGTCGGTTCGTCGCTGCAAGAGCTGATCGACTTTCAGCAATCACTCCACGCCAACCATTAACGACGAGAACCTGAATCCATGCCGCCCCCCTCCCCTATCGCGAACCTCGGCCCAGACGCGTCCATTGGCCCTGTCGCGTACATCGGCGTTGGCATCATGGGCGCCGGGATGGCGCGGAACCTGCTCAAGGCGGGGGTGAGCGTCTACGCCGCGAACCGCACCCGAGCGAAAGCCGAAGCCCTCGTTGGTGACGGCGCGAAAGTCGTCGATTCGGCCGCCGAGGCGATCGCTGCCGGTTGCCGGGTGGTGTTCGTCAACGTGCCCGACACGCCCGACGTCGAGGCGGTTCTGTTCGGCGAGACCGGCGTCACGGCGGCCGACGCTTCGCTGGTGAAGGGCCTTGTGGTTGTCGATCATTCGACGATCTGCCCGGTCGCGACCAAGGGGTTCGCCGAACGGCTGGCCGAGCATGGCGCCACGCTGATCGACGCGCCGGTCTCGGGGGGCGACGTGGGCGCGTGCGAAGGGACGCTGTCGATCATGTGCGGCGGCGATCGGGCGGCGTTCGACGCGGTGCGGCCGCTGCTCGAGCACGTCGGCAAACGGATCACGCACCTCGGCCCCGCCGGCAGCGGTCAGGCGTGCAAGGCGTGCAACCAAGTGGCGGTCATCGGCGTGCTGTCGGGCGTGTGCGAGGCACTGGCGCTCGCGAAGGCGAGCGGGCTCGACTTGCAGCAGGTTGTTGAGGTCGTTTCGGCGGGCGCCGGAGGATCGTGGCAACTGGCGAACTTGGGCCCGAAGATCGCCAGCGGTGATCACGCCCCCGGCTTTATGATCGACCTGTTGCTCAAGGACCTGCGGCTGGTGGCCGGCGCCGCGGGGACGCACGACTTGCCGCTGCCGATGACCAAGCTCGTCGAGACGCTCTACCAATCCGCCGCCGCGGCGGGTGCGGGGCGTGAGGGGACGCAGGCCCTGGCGACGGTGTACGAACGGCTGGGCGGCTTTCAGTACAGCGAGTGAAGGCTGGATCGCAGGCGATCAAACCAGCGAGCCCTCCCCCAGGGGAGCGGGGCGCCAGCACTCCGCGGCCGGCCGGATTTTTCCTGATTCTGGCGACATTCCTCTGGGTCGGCGCGAACCGATCGTGTTAGGTTCGACGTACCCGCACTGGCGGAAGCGACCGCAGGACGTGGTTGCCCCGCAATAATCCCACCCGACCCATCTGAGGGTTCTTGAGCATGGAAGCTCTTGTGACACGGCGCCGCGGCGCCACGGCTGTGGCTCTGCTTGTCGCAACCACGATCGTCGCTGCCGCCAACGCGGCGCCGCCGATGCAGAACGTCTCGTTCCAACGCGCGGCCGGCTACCGCACGAAGAACTTCATCGTCCAGGCGCCGACGGCGCAGCTGGCCCGCGAGATCGGCGAGACGGCCGAGGCGTGCCGCGAAAGCCTAGCGATCGAATGGGTCGGCAAGCCGATGCCCAACTGGTCGCAGCCCTGCCCGATCAAGGCGCAGGTCTCGCCGCGGCTCGGCGCCGGCGGGGCGACGACGTTCGTCTTCGACCGCGGTGAGGTCCACAGCTGGGAGATGGAGGTCCAAGGGAGCCGTGAACGCGTGCTCGACTCGGTCTTGCCGCACGAGGTCACGCACACGGTGTTCGCGAGCCACTTCCGCAAGCCGTTGCCGCGGTGGGCGGACGAGGGCGCTTGCACGACGGTCGAGCACCGCAGCGAGATCGCCAAACAAGAGAGCATGCTGATCGACTTCTTGCACAACCGGCAAGGGATCCCCTTCAGCGCAATGTTCGCGATGAAGGAGTACCCCCAAGACATCCTGCCGCTGTACGCCCAGGGGCACTCGCTGACGCAGTACCTGATCGAGAAGCACGGCAAGCAGGCGTTCATGGCTTTCCTCACCGACGGCATGAGCGACGACAACTGGCGCCGCGCCGTGCAGCAGCACTACGGCCACGAGAACCTCTACGCCCTGCAGAACGACTGGCTCGGCTGGGTGAAGGCGGGCCGGCCCGTGCTGAGCAATCCGGGTATCGACACACAGCCGCCCGTCACGCTGGCGTCGGCTAGCGAACCGGTGACGCGGACCCGTGACTTGTCCGAACAACAATTGCCCAGCCGTTCGTCGATTTACGCCCAGCAGCTCGAAGGGGTGAAGCCCGCGCGGACGGCGAGTGTTTATGGGAGCTCGACGGTGATGCGTAAGCCGGCGGAGTGAAGACCGGTCGAGTAAAGGGGCGTCGTGGGATGGTGGGTTGTTAGTGGCGCACCGTGGGCTACCGCCCCCGACGAAGGTCCTCTGCGACGACCAATCTCCAGACTCCCGACCCCTGTCGTCACGAGAGGAACCACTTGGTGACGTGATAGAAGACCGGGGCCGCGAAGCAGAGCGCGTCGGCTCGGTCGAGCACGCCGGGTTGGCCCTCGGTGAGGGCGCCGTAGTCCTGGACGCGGCGGTCGCGTTTGACGGCCGACAGGGTCATGGCGCCGGCGAAGCCCATCACCGCCACCAAGAGCGACGCCACCGCGGCTTGCCACAGTGTCTCGAAGGGCGTGGCGCCCACCGAGTGCAGCGCCGCCCCCACCAAGGCGATCGTCGCCGACGACCCTAGGAAACCCTCCCAGGTGCGGCTCTGGTTGATCGCCGGTGCGATCACGTGCCGGCCGTAGAGCCGGCTCCAGGCGAACTGCACCGCCTCGGAGAGCAGCGACAGCAGCACGAGTAGGAATAGCAGCCGGGCGTTCTTGCTGTACGTCAATCCCTCGGCTTCGAGGAACAACAGCGCCGGCGCATAGCTCAGGTTGTAGACGCAGATCAACAGGCCGACCTGGATCTTGGCGACTCGTTCGAGGAATCGCTTCGGGTCGCCGGCAATCGCGATCCGCGTTGGGATGAACACCAACGCAAAAACCGGAATCATCACCGCGAACGCGTCATACGCGTTGTAGGCGACCAGCACGTACTGCAGCGGCAGGAAGAAGAAGAAGACCCAAAACAACGCACGGTGGTCCGAGTGCCGGGTAGGGGTCAGCGTGATGAACTCGCGCAGGCTGGCGAAGCTGATCAGCCCGAACAACACGACGGTGATGGTCGGGCTCAACAGCGCGATCGCCAGCAGGGTACAGATCACCCACCAGCTGCGCACGCGGCGGTTGAAGGCTTCGATGGCCGCGGGGTTGAGCCCCCACTGCGGTTGGCGCCCGAGGCCCCAACCCACGAAGGTCGCCATCCCCAACAGGACGACGACGACCGCGGCGAACGCCCAGTTGGTGAGGTGAGGCATCGGGGGAGGGGATAGGGGTTAGGGGCGAGGGGTCAGGGATTGCGTTAGTGGCCCTGTCCTCTGGCCCCTGGTCCCTCACCCCTCCAATCTCATTCGTCATCCCCCGGCGCGAGTCGCAAGACGGCTTGTCTTGCTCGGGCCAGGAAGTCGGTTTTGGATTCGTCTTGTTCGAGCCAGATCGGCGGGCCGAAGGTCACCGTCGCCAACAGCGGGATCGGCAGGTACTCGTCGCGCGGCAAGACGCGGTGCATGTTGTGGAGGTGGACCGGGACCAACTCGATGTCGGGCCGTTTCTTGCCCAGGTAGTAGAGCCCGCTCTTGAACTCGCCGACGCGCTGGCCGTCGGAGCGGCCCCCTTCGGGGAAGATCACGACCGAGTACTTGTCGCCCATCTCCTTGAGCATCAGGTCGATCGGGCTCTGGTGGACTTTAACGCTCTTGCGGTCGATCAGCATCGCGTTGAACGCCTTCGCCAAATGCGGCCTGAGCCAGCCCTGGCTCCAGTAGTCGTGTGCGGCGACGGGCTTGGTGACGGCCCGGCACTCCGGCGGCAACGCCGTCCGCACCAGCACCATGTCCACGTGGCTGGTGTGATTGGCGAAGTAGACGCGTTGGCACGTGTCCGGCTGGCAGTCGATCCAACGCACCTGCGGCCCGCTGAGCAAGCGCGCGAGGCCCGTGAGGAACCAGTCGGTGAGCGTGAGGGCGAGGGACATCGGCGGCGGATCGGCGGGCGGCGGCCCCGGTGGGGCCAGACCCGCTAGTATGACGCGCAGACAGGGGGACTTCGAGCGGCCGGGGTCGCCCCGTAGGGGTCGGGAAACCGCGGCAGGGGGCAAAAACGGCCTTCCCGAAACATTTCGACCGCAATTCTGCGGCCGTTCTTAGGGCGTTCGACGACGACGCGAGCGCAACCCATTGACGCGCCAATCCGGGCAGGGGTTAATCGTTGCCTAAATCGACTCCTTGGCAACTGACTGAGACCGGCCCCTCCCCGCTGAAACTATGTACTTCCTCGTTGCGGCAATCTTCATCCTGGGATACTTCGCCATTGTCTTCGAGCACCAGCTCGGCATCGACAAGGCGGCCGCGGCCCTAGTGACGGGCGTCCTCTGCTGGACGCTGTACATGTTCAGCGGCGTCACGCCCGAGGACGGCCACCACGCCCTGCTAGAGAACTTCTCGGAGATCTCCTCCATCCTGTTCTTCCTGCTGGGGGCGATGACGATCGTCGAGGTCGTCGACGTCCACGGCGGCTTCAACGCGATCACCGACCGCATCCAGACCAAGAGCCTCCGCACGCTGCTGTGGATCGTCGCTTGGTTGTCGTTCTTTCTCTCGGCGGTGCTCGACAACATGACGACCTCGATCGTCATGATCTCGTTGCTACGGAAGCTCATCGCCGATAAAGAGCAGCGGTGGCTATTCGCGGGCGTCGTGATCATCGCCGCCAACGCCGGCGGCGCCTGGTCACCGATCGGCGACGTCACCACGACGATGCTCTGGATCGGCAATCAGATCACCACCGGCGCGATCATCTCGAAGGTCTTCTTCCCCTCGGTGGTGTCGCTCGTCGTGCCGCTCGTGGGACTGTCGATGGTCATGAAAGGCGAGCTCCAACGGCCAAAACGCGCCGACAACACCGAACACACGCCCCCCCTCTCGAAGACCGACACCCTGATGGTGCTCATCGCCGGCGTCGGTGGCCTGCTATTCGTGCCGGTCTTCAAGACCATCACGCACTTGCCGCCATTCATGGGCATGATGCTCAGCCTCGGCGTGCTTTGGCTGTTGGTCGATACGCTCCACCGCCGCAAGACCAGCGATCTCCGTAAGAACCTCGCCATCGCCCATGTGCTCCGTCGGGTGGACGTGCCGAGCGTGCTGTTCTTCCTCGGCATTCTGTTGGCGGTCGCCGCGCTACAGACGGGCGGCCAGCTAAGCGACCTGGCGACCCTGCTCGACCAGTCGGTCGGCACCGAGACCGAGACGGGCGTCCTCATCATCGGCGGTCTGATCGGGGCCCTCTCGTCGATCGTCGACAACGTGCCGCTGGTGGCCGCCGCGATGGGCATGTACCCAATCGACGAGGCCGGCTTCTTCGCCCAGGACGGGCTCTTCTGGGAGTACCTCGCTTACTGTGCCGGCACCGGCGGCAGCATCCTGATCGTCGGCTCCGCGGCGGGCGTCGCTGTGATGGGCCTCGAGAAGATCCCGTTCCTCTGGTACCTGCGGAACGTCTCCGCCCTTGCTCTGGTGAGCTACCTCAGCGGCATCTCGGTTTACGTAATCATGCACGGCTTCTGGGGCGTCGCCGCTCCGTAGCGAGCCGAAACGCGCCGGTTCCCGCAACCTCTCGGACGGCCCTCGGGAAGGGACCCCCAGGCATCGATCCTAAGGGCCCTAGCGGGCCCATTTAGCGGCTCCCAGCCTCCCCTTTGGATCTCCGTCGGGTCAACGCTGCAGAGCCGCCTAGGGGCCTCTATGAGCCTCACAGAGCACACTATTTCCCCCAAGGTTTCGGGGCTTTACGCTTGCTTTTGGCCGCGCTGTTTCACCGGAAATGGACGGGTCGCGCGACCGTGGCGAGATGTCCTCCGCGGCTCGATTCGCAAGCGGCGCCGAAGGCCCTCACACGGCGAGCGCGACCTTCTCGGCCGGCGCCGTTCGTTCCGTGACTTGCACCTCGCGCCCCGTCTTCTGGCGGTACAGCTCGGCGATCAATCGCTCGTAACCGCCGACCATAACGTCGAGCGACGAGCGTTCGACCACACGTACGCGGCCCGCTTCGCCCAGCTCTTGCGCGAGCAGCGGCTCGTTGAGCAACTCAATAACACGGTCAGCCAGCAGCCGCTTGTCGCCGGCCGGGACGAGGTAGCCCGTCTGGCCTTCGATAACCGACTCGCCAACCGAGCCGACGTTGGTCGCCACCACCGGCAGGCCGCAACTCATCGCTTCGAGAATTGAGACCGGGTTCGCCTCGTTGTGCGACGTGAGCGTCAGCACGTCGAGCGCCGCCAACACGGCCGGCACGTCGTCGCGATTGCCGAGCATCCGCAGCGGCGACGCTTCGGGGTCGAGCGGGTCGTAGAGACCGAGCATCGTCGCCGTCTCTTCGATATGGCGCCGCTCGGGGCCGTCGCCAATGACGATGAACTTCGCCTCGGGCACGGCGTGGAGGACGCGGCTCGCGGCGGCGAGGAACAGGTCGTGGTTCTTCTCCGGGCGCAGCGCCGCAAGGATTCCCACCAGCGGTGTGGTTGGTCCTACGCCCAGTTCGTCGCGGATCGCCATGGCGTGCGGCGTGGGGGTGAAGCGCTCGGTATCGACGCCGTTGGGGATGACGCGGACCTTCGACGCGGGGAACTTCTCAAAGTCCACCAGGAACCGGCCGTGCGGCTCGGCGACGGCGATGAAGGCGTCGGTGATCGAGGTGAGCATCCGGTTGAGGCGACCAACGCCATCGGGCCAGCCCGTGCTGTGCAGCGCCGCGGCGACGACCGGCACGCCGGCCGCCCGCGCGGCAAGCCGTCCCCAGAACATCTTGTCGCCCGCGCCGACGGTGACGACCGCGCCAATGCTGCGGTGACGCATCAGCGCCGTCAGCCGCGGCAAGACCCGCAGGTCGAACTTGCCGGACAGCAGGTTGTAATGAACCGGCACCCCCTCTTCGGCGAGCCGGTCGCCAAGCGGTCCGCGCTGCTTGAGGCAGACCAGCTCCGG
This sequence comes from Botrimarina mediterranea, assembly GCF_007753265.1. Taxonomy (NCBI): domain Bacteria; kingdom Pseudomonadati; phylum Planctomycetota; class Planctomycetia; order Pirellulales; family Lacipirellulaceae; genus Botrimarina; species Botrimarina mediterranea. Next base: position 1,981,474 of record NZ_CP036349.1, on the reverse strand, counting down.
CGCGAACGCTTCGCGGTCCATCCGCCGCACCAGATTCACCAGCAGCGTCTCGGCGCCCCCGACCGGCATGCTGGTCTGGACGAAGAGGACGGGCAGCGGGGAGGCGACGCGGAGCATGCGAAAGGGGAAGGCGGAAGGCGGAAACGGGAGAATCCGTGGGCGGCCGATTAGGGGCTCGTCCCAAGTCTTGTGGTGAAGCGGCTCAGGCGTTCTAGCGCTGTCGCGGTGATTTGTTGGCGTTCGTGCGGCGTTAAGAGCCAGCCGCGGGCGATCGCGAGCACGAGGATCGCTAGGGCGCCGATGGCGGCAGGAACTGGTCCGAGGATCAGCAATGCGGGGGTTAACATCGCCAGGATAGTGCCACGGTGCAGTTGCATCCCCGTGCGGTGATTGACGTAGAGCTGGCCGAGCAGAGTCAGCAGCGTCGCGGCTGCGGTGGCGATGACGGCGCCGAGCAGCCCCAGGGGCGGCAGCAGGATCAGGTTGAGGATCACGTTGACCACGAGGCCGGCGACAAGCGGCGGCGTCGCGCGGTGCGACTTCTCCGCACACCACACGTACTGCTGCGCGACTAGTAGCAACGAGAACCACACGCAGTTGGCCATCGTCCACGGCAGCACGGCGAGGCCCGTATCGTACTTGTCGCCGAACGCCAAACGGAACAGCACCGGGCAGACCGTCAGCAGTACGACGCCGGCGGCGAGCATCGTCATGGTCGCTAACTTGAGGATCAGATTCAGTCGGCCCGACACCGCGTCGCGGCGGCCGGCCTCCCAGTCGTGGCTCAGGTGCGGCGTCATCGCCCCCACCAAGAGGTTCGCGAACGAGATCAGCAGCACCGGCACGATGTTGCTGGTGTGGTAGTTGCCGACTTGGGCGAGGGCCTCGTCGGTGTCGAAGCCGGCGAAGTGGATGATCATGTAGCGGTCGATCACGCCGTAGACGTTCGTCAGCAGGTTGGTGACCCACACCCACACCGCGAACCGCATCAGCGGCGGCCAGAACTCGCTATGGGCGACAGGGTCGCCGGCGTCGTCCGAACGGTCCACGCGCAGCGCCGCCCACGTCAGCACGCCGACGATCGACAGCAGGCAGGCAATGCCGTAGCCGAGCACGACGCTCGCCGTCACGTCGCGCCAGAACGCTAATAGCGATAGCGAGACGAGGGCGAACGACATGCTCTGCGTGAAGTGCATCGCCGAGACTACGCGGAACATCCGCAGCCCCGCGAACACCGCTTCGAGGAAGTGGTGCAAGATCACCGTCGCCAAGCAGCAGAGCACGCCGAGCATCAAGCCAGCGCGGTCGGCGCCGCCAAAGACCAGCTGCGCCATGTCGGCGCGACGCCACGCCATGACGGCGATCGTCGCGCCGGCGAGTGTGAACGTCCAGAATGTCGTTCTGCGCAGGAACAGCCACAGCTGCCCGCGTTGGCGGTAGCGTTCGAGATAACGACCAAACGACCCCGGCAGCCCGAGCACCGCCAGCGGCGCCGCGAGCAGCAGGAAGCTGTACGCCATCTCCCAGTGGCCCAGCTCTTCCGGGTCCATCCAGCGACAGAACAGCACGGCCCGGCCAAAGCCAACGCTGCGCTGCACCAGGTTAACGACAAGCACCAGGACGATGCTCGACAAGAGCGTCTCGGGGCTGAGCCCGATGCGTTGTCGCCGCTGCCGCTCTTTGACGACCGACTCAGCCACGACAGGCCTCCATCGGCAGCGTCGCTTCCTGATCGGCGTTGTCGCTCGAGAGGTAGGCGTCGTCGTTGATCGGATCGATAGCCAGCAGCTTCCGCGGGTCGAACGTCATCCAGTTCGCGAACCGCACCCATTCGGCATCGGCATGGATGCGTCGCAGATGGAACGGTCCCCACTCCTTCGAGACTTGCTCCGGCAGATTGTAGGCGCCGTAAGCCGAGCAGACGACACGGACGCCCGCCTCACGGGCGACCCGCATCGCTTCGGGAGTGAGGTTGTCGGTCTGGCCATAGGGGAACGCGAACGATTGCGGCCGGCGGCCGGTCCACTGCTCGATGTCTTCGATCGATCCGACGATCTCGTCGCGAAGCCATTCGGGATCGGTGCACTTGCCGAGGTCGGCGTGAGTCCGCGTATGCGCGCCAACATCAACGCCGGCGTCGGCCATCGCGCGGAGCTCGGTGATCGTGTTCGGCCGCAAACGCTGGCCCGCTTCGAGGTCGTGCGGGAACGCTGTTTGGTCGCGGATGATCCGCGTCGAGACGAAGTAGGTGAACGGTATCCGGCGCTTCAAGAGCAGCGGGATCGCGGCTTCGCAGTTCTCGCCGTAACCGTCGTCGAACGTGATCGCCACGGCGGGGCGGCGGCTCTTGCCGTCGGCGAGGCGGCGCTGCGCCTCGCTGAGCGACACGAAATCGAACCGCTTCGCGAGCCAGTTCAACTGCCGACGGAACTCCGCAACCGGCAGCGTCCACTCGTTGGGGTAAGTGTCCGCGATACGGTGGTAGAACAACACGCCCACCGGCGCCCGTCCTGCTTCTGCCAACTGCCGAACCGAGCGCATCCGCAGCGACGCGGTGGCGCCCTGGTAGAGACTCAGCAGCGAGCGGCGAAGCATGTTCATAGGCATCGGGGGGGCTCCTCGCTTCGGCGCAGGTTTTCCGGTCGCCCGGCAACCGGGGCGAGCGTCCGCAACTCTGCCTTGCGGGGCGCGATTAGCAAGCGAGCCCCGTGGAAAGTCCAAGGCGTTGCCCCGCCACCCCTTGTGTTGCGTTTTGGCAACGCGCGCCTACGCCGCGCTACATCCCGTCGAGCCCTCGTTACCCGGCCAGACGACGCCAGAACCCGGGGTTCTCGGCGTTTCCCCGCAGCGGGCGCGCCGTCCGGCACTAAGGTTGCTCAATAGGTCCGCGCGATCTCCCGTGCGCCCCACTTGCTAGACGCCCATGCCTACCGACAACGCAACCCTGACGCCCGCCCGACTGGTGCAGTTGTTCCAAACGCACCGCACGCTGCTCGTCGCCCCGGCGATCGCGGGCGCCGTGCTCGCCGCGCTGAGCACGTTCGTCCTGCCGCGCGATTGGAAGGCCGTTCAAGGCCTCGTCATCCGCAGCGACGCCGCCGGCTACACCGAGCAACGCCTCGGCAAGTTCACCGACTTGTCGGAGATGAAGACCGTCCAAGAGACGCTGCTCGAGCTGGCCCGCAGCCAGAGCGTCGTTACGGCGGTGCTGACCGAGGTGCTCGGCCAAGAGCCCTCGCGCCAAGACATCGCCGACTTCCGCGACAAGCTGCGCCTCACGCCCCCCGGCGGCGCCGAGTTCGGCAAGACCGAGGTCTTCTATATCGGCGTGCTCAACCCCAACCGCGACCTCGCCATCGCCCTGGTGAAGGCGCTGACGCGGCAACTCGATCTGCGACTCAACGAACTGCGTGACGAACGCGCCGGCAGCATGGTCGCCGAAGTCGAACGCTCGGTCGACATCGCCCGCCAGCAGCTGCACCTCCAGGCCGAAAGGCTGGCGGCGTACGAGGGGGGCATCGGCGCCGACCTCATCGAATTGCGTCACCTCACCAGTCCCGGCGGTGGGCAGAGCGAACTCAGCCAGAAGGTCCTGGCGATCGACGCCGACCGCCGCCGGTACGCCGAGCGCCGCTCGCAGAACGAAGCGTTGCTCGCCGAACTACAAGAGGCCAAGAACGACCCGAAACGGTTGCTCGCCACGCCCGACGCGTTACTCAACAGCCAACCCGCGCTGCGGCGGCTGAAGAACGGCCTGGTGGACGCCCAGCTCGCCGTCGCCCGCACCGCCGGCACGCGGACGATGGACCACCCGCTGGTGGTCTCGGCCCGTCACGCCCAAGAGGCCGTGCAGCGCGAGCTCGTCCTTGAACTGCCCACGGCGATCGCCGGCGTTGAACTCGAGCTCGAAGTCGCCGAGCGCCGCGAGGCGGAGCTCGCCTCGCAGATCGAAACGCTCCGCGCCCGTTCGGCAAGCCTGGCGTCGCAACGCTCGCAGTACGCCGAGCTCGTCGCCACCGTCGAGGGCCAAACCGCGGTGCTCGAGAAGTCGCTCAAGCAACTCGCCGACGCCAAAGCCGCCCTCGCCGGCGCCAACTCGTCGAGTCTGCTCGCGCCGATCGATAGCGTCGATACGGGCGCTCACCCCGTCGGCGCCGGCCGCACCACGGTAACAGCCGCCGGCGGCTTAGCGGGGCTGCTGCTCGGCGCCACGCTGGTCTTCGTCCTCTACGCCCCGCGCCCCGAGCCAGCGCCGGCCACCGTCAACCGCACGGCGGCGACATCCCCCGCGGCTGCCGCGAGACCGAACCCCACGTCCACGACCAACGGCCGTGTCACCCCCGCCGCCGCCCCGGCCCCCGATCCGCGGACGCGTCGCGAAGCGCTTCCCCTCACGACCGTCTCGACCATCGTGACCCCGCAGGTCCGCAGCCTCGGCGCTTGAAGCAACATCGGCAGAGGTGGTCCCCGTTTCGCCGCGGCTTCCGCCCGCGATTGAGGCCGAGGGAGGGCGCCCGACTTAGGTTTGAAAAACGCTCGGCGATCGTCGGGCGACTACTCGTCTCACTACTCGTTCGATGCTCGTCCCTGCGCTACTCGCCGGCCTGGCGGTCGCTCTGCTGTTGGCAGCGCGGGCGCCGAAGCTATCGGTCGTCACTCAGGTCGTGGGCGTTGTCCTCGTGGGTTACGTGCTCGGCTACGACTTCTGGCACGCCGACGCCGGACCGATCCCGCTGACGCTCGAGCGTCTGGCGCTCGTCGCCGTCGTTGGTCTGGCGGCGTGGCGGCTCTGGGTCGGCCAGGCGCCCCGTCCCGTGCCGATCGGCCTCGACTGGTCGATCGCCCTGTTGTGCGGCTACCTGACGATCAGCTGCCTGCTCAACAAACCCGGTGATAGCGTCGAGCTGCCCACGTCACCACTCTTCCGCTTAGTCGTTAGCTTCTGGGCGCCGGCGGCGCTGTACGCGGTGCTGCGGACCTCGGTGATCGACGGCCCCGCCGCGCGGTGGCTGATGACGCTTTTGGCGTGCCTGGGCGTTTATCTCGGCGTCACGGCGTTGCTCGAAACCGCCGGCGTCTGGTCACTCGTCTTCCCGAAGTATATCGCCAACCCCGAACTCGGCCTCCACTTCGGCCGCGCCCGCGGCCCGGCGCTCAACTCGGTGAGCCTCGGCGTCCATCTCGTCGTCTGCTGCACCGCGGCGTGGCTGCTCATCCCTCGCGCCAGCCGCCCGATGCAGCTCTTCTGGTTCGGAGCCTGTGGGTTGATGGCGTTGGGAGTCGTACTCACGTTCACACGCTCGACGTGGCTTGGGCTGATGGGCGCGGTGCTCGTGGTGACGTGCTTGCAACTGCCACGGGTGTGGCGGAAGCCGGCGTTCGTCACGGCGAGCGTCCTCGGCGTGTTGTTACTCGTCGTCGGCAAAGACGCCATCGTCGAATTGAAACGCGAAGACTCCGGCGCTGTCTCGGCCCACTCGGTCCAGCAGCGTGAGGCGTTCGCGTACGTCTCTGCGCAGATGTTTAAGGACACGCCGCTGTGGGGGGTGGGCTTCGGCCGTTTCTACGACAAGAAGCTGCCGTACCTCACCGACCGCCGGCAGTCTTTCGAGCTCGAATCGATCCGCCCGCTGCACCACCACAACACGCTGCTCGGCCTCTTGGTCGAGACCGGCATGCTCGGCCTCTTCGCCTTCCTGGCGGTGCTCGCCGGCATGGCTTGGGTCGGTTGGCGCCTCGCGCACGACATGACGCTGTCGTCCGACTGCAACCGTCTCGGCCTGTTGTGCCTCGGCGCGGTGGTGAATTACCTGCCGTCCGCATTGTTCCACGACTTGTCGCTGATCCACAGCGAGCAATGGCTGCTCTTCACCGTCGCCGGCGCCGCTACGGGGTGTTGGCTCAACGCCGACCGCTCGGCGATTGAATCCGACGACGCCCTCCCCTTCCCGTCTGTCGCCGACGCCCCGCCCCAACAAGCCGTCGCCTAACACGGCGGCACACTCCTCCTCTCCGCTCAGTTCTCTCTCAACAGTGAACTCCATGATCTCCGAAGCAACTAGCGATGACGGCGCGAAGGATAGGGTCAAGCTGTTCGGTATGACGATCGATCGACTGAACCTTTATCAAGCGACCCAGCGCGTACTCGACTGGGCGCTCGATGATTCGTTCGACGGTCCGTGCCGTTACATCGTAACTCCGAACCTCGACCACGCCGTCATGTACCAGCACGACGCCGCGCTGCGCGACGCGTACCGTGACGCCGCGATGGTCGTCGCCGACGGCGCGCCGCTGGTGGCGGTATCGGGGCTGTTCGGCAAGAAGCTTCCCGAGCGCGTCGCCGGCAGCGACCTCGCGCCGGGCCTGATCGCCGCCGCCGACGCCGCCTCGCACGAAGGCGAGCGTCGCGTGCGCGTCTTCCTGCTCGGCGCCGGCCCCGGCGTCGCCGACCGCGCGGCGTTCCGCATCGGCCAGCAGTGGCCGGGCGTCGATCCCGTTGGCACGTACTGTCCGCCGCTCGGCTTCGAGAAGGACAACGCCGAGTGCGAACGAATCCTCGCCCTGATCGCCGAAGCCAAGCCCGACGTATTGCTCGTGGGGCTCGGCGCGCCGAAGCAAGAGCTGTGGGTCAGCCGCTTCCATCAGCGAATTGAAGCGAAAGTGGCGTTGTGCGTCGGCGCGACGATCGATTTTCTTGCCGGCGAGAAACGCCGCTCGCCGCGGTGGATGCAACGCTGCGGTCTCGAATGGGCCCACCGCCTCGCCAGCGAACCGCGCCGCCTCGCCGGCCGTTACGCCCGTGATGCTTGGGAGTTTCCCCGTCTGGTGTGGGGTGAGTACCGGCGGAGCTATTCGGTGGGTCGCTCCGGGAGCTGACGCTTCCCGGCTCGCATGAAGCGAGTACCGTGTGGCGAAATCGTTTGAGCTGCCTGCGAGCCGGGAAGCGTCAGCTCCCGGAGTGCGCCAGGATCAACGTCCCACGGCCTGATCGCTTGCGCCCCGATCGGCTAGACTCCCCCGCATGGAAGCGATCCCCACTATCGTCGTCGCCATCGACGGCCTCCGCGCGTCGGCTCTCGGCGCGTACGGCCAAACTGCCTACGAGACGCCGGCGTTCGACGCTCTCGCCGCCGAGGCGTGCACTTACGAGTGGGTGTACGCGCGGACGCCCGACCCCGCCGATTTCTACGCCGCGTTGGCGCGGCAGGTGACGGCGGAGGGTTCGGTGCTCGTCACGAACGACGCATCAACGACGGCGCCGATCAGCCAGCGTTTCGGAAAGGTGGTCGAGATCGACCCGATCAACTTTGGTGAAGTAGCGGCAAGGATCGAAGACACCCAAACGGCGGCGAGTTGGGCGGCGATGATCGAGCCGATCTTCGACGCCAAGGAAGCCGGCGCGCGTCTCATCTGGCTGCATGCACGTGGGCTTTACGGCCCCTGGGAGGCGCCTGCGGAACTCATGGCGCCTCTGATCGATGACGATGATCCGCAGGTCGTTCCCTCGGTCACACGGCCCGACTTGCATTCCGATGACGACGACGAGCGTTTCTCCGCTTCGTGTCGCTACGCCGCGGAAGTGATGACTCTCGACCCAAGCGTTGGTGGATGCCTCGAGCTGATCGAAGGCCTCTACGAAGGCGAAGACTATCGGCTCATTGTCTTCGGTCTGCGTGGTTTTCCGCTCGGCGAGCACGGCCGCATCGGCGGCGTCGATACGCGGCTCTACAGCGAGCAGCAGCACGTGCCGCTCCTGGTGCGTGAGCCCGACCTCAACTCCCGCTTCGCTCGCTCGGCGAAGGCGACGACGCTCGACGCGGCTGTTGGCGCCCTGCTAGCACGGGCTAAGCCGGCGAGCGGCGTGGTTATCCTAGACTCGCCAGGTTCGCGCGCTGTGCTTGCTGGCGAGTGGATGCTGAGGGCGCCAGCTGACAACGCCGAAGCCGCTGAACTCTATGTCAAACCCGACGATCGTTGGGAGCAGAACGACGTGGCGTCGCTGCAAGAAGAGGTCGTCGCCGAGTTGCTAGCGTTGCAGAAAAATCCCGCCGAATCCGGCGTGGCCCCGCCGGGCGGCGACTCCTAAACTCCGCGGCTATTGCCGACTGACCCCCTCACCGCTTGGGCAAGGAAGTCCGATGCGGTCCGCACCTCGCACGGACAGCAACGCCGCGTCGCGCAAGCGACGTCGCCAACGCCGACACGCCCCCTGGGGCGTGCGTGGGGTCGCGGTATGCCTTCTCTTGGCGTGTTCGATCGCCTCGGCCGGCGAGCCTTTCGTCGCCCGATTCCGTGTCGAGATCGACTCCCCGAAACCCGTCGCTTGGCGTGGCGAGTTGTCGGTCACCGGCGGATCGCTGGAACAGCTACAGCCGCTCAGCCTTGATCCCACTGCCGCCGCCGGGTCGTCACTCGACAAGGGCCGTGTAAGGCTCCATCACCGCAGTGCCATGGCGCGCGACGTCTTCGACGTCACGGTCCGAGCGACAGACGAAGACGCTCTCCAGCTCAAGCTCGCCGACAGCGATTCCGTGGCGGCAACGATTCCTCTCACCCAAGCCCGCATCGCCACGCCCGCGACACGGCTCACCGTGCCGCTTGGCGAGAGCGGGGCCTCCGTCACGCTGTCGCGACTGCCAGCCGATCGCATCCGCCTGGAAGCGCCGCGCGAGTCGTTTGTGTTCCAACCAAGCGAGCGATTTGCGTGCGACGTGTCGCTCGAACCCGAAGGGCTTCAGCCCGGCGATGAGTTCGAGTTCGTCGCCGCTTTATCGCGCGGCCGCAGCGGCGCCGAGGTGTGGCGAAGCGAACCGTCACGCGTTGCGGTCGGACCAACGGGCGTCGCGAAGTCGTTAGTCGAACTAACGCTGCCAACAACCGAAGGCGTTTACCGATTGACGCTGACCGCTAAGAAGCCCGCCGGGTTCCGCACGAAGTTCCTGCCTACATCCCCACTGCTCAACAACTCTGACTCACCGCTCGCGCAGCGGACAGTGCAACTCGCCGTCTTCGACCCACAGCGTCGGCCGTTGCGGCCAGGCGACTGGCTAGAAGCCTACGCCTTCGACCCGCGGTCCGTCGGCTGGGCCGATCGGCTGCCCGAGCGGATGCGTTGGCGGCGGCTGCCATGGTTCGCGGCGGGGCCACGCAGTAGCGAGGAGGGCGTCGATGCGCCGCGCGACGGCGCCATCGAGATCGCTCCCAGCCCGGGTGACGGCCGCGTCCATTGGCGTGCTTACCCACTGTCCGTTGACCAACCGGGCGGGACGTACGCCGTCGAGGTCGAGACGCTCGGCGCGCCGGGTGACATGCTGACCATCGCCGTACTCGAACCCGACGCCCTCGGTGACCTGCGGCCCGTTAGCGGCGTCGTCACGCACGTCACGCCACGCTGGAATCGCGATGGCGATTCCTCGCCGGCAAAACTACTCATCCGACCACGGACGAACTCGCCTCTGCTGGTGCTCAGCAATCCGAGTGAAGAGACCGTCGCTAGATTTGGCAGAGTCCGGCTCCTGAAGTCGCGGGGTATCGAATCGCCAACACCTGCGACTGAGCGTCTTGCAACCGGACGTATCATCGCGCTCGACTGGCCAGAGGCCAACTTGTCGCATGCCCTCGGCGCCAGCCACGTGCGGAGTGAATTGGGCGCGTTCGAACAGCCCGACCTCGTCACCTACTGGGAGACCGCGACCGCGTTGGCGGACCGCGTCCAAGCCGCCGGCGCCAGCGCCGCCGCCGTTCCCGTCAACCAGTCCGGCGGGGCTCTTTACCCAAGCCGATTGTGGACCACGCCCCGCTACGACCTCGGCGTCTGGTCCGACGGCTCCGCCGACACTCCGCGGCGTGAGCTCCTGCACCTGATTGCGCTGGAACTCGATCGCCGTGGCTTACAACTATTGCCCGTGTTGAGATTCGACGCTCCAACTCCGATTATTGAGCACCGGAATGGCTCGTACGACGCCGCAGGGAGCGACGCCGCGGTCGCTCGGAGACTCGCGGTCGAAGAGGTACTGGACACTGTTGGCAAACGCGATGTCATCGCTGGCGTCGCTATCCGCCTCACGCCCGGCAGCTGGGCGCTTCGTCACCCCTCGGCAGCAGATTCCGTCGAAGGGATCGATCCGCTTGTCGCCGCTTACGACGAGCTGGCCCGCGCCGCCTCGGACATGGTGGGAAGGCCGCTGCCCCTCGTGATTCTCTCCAGTGAGTTGACGACTGCGCCCGAAGTGTCTCGACATTTACTCCCGAAGCTTGGGGCTTCAGCCGATGGAGCGAGCGCGTACATCGCTAAGAGTGGATTGACGTCTGTCGCCAGCGACTCAACGGCGACGATCGTCTCGGCCCCCTTCGGCGCAGTCGCGCCGGAGGCCCGACAACGCGGCGACTTGGCGACCGACATCGTGCTAACGGGGTTACGTCGATCCCTGCCAGCTGAGGTTGGCCGTGTCGCCCGATCGCTCCGCACGAGCAACTTCCCTCTGCGGCTGATCGAATCGGAGAAACGGCTCCGCGGGGCAGGCGGATCGACCCTAGGCGAAATCCTGCTCCCCGCGATCGCCGTAGCGCCAACGGCGGAACCCGCGTTACTCGCGTCGGCAATCGACGACGGCGTGCGAATTGTAACGCTCGACGGCGAAGCCTCGGCCGGCTGGCTCGACAACGCCGCTATCGAACGCCGGCAACTCTATGCATCGATCCCCGCCCTCCCGGCGCCCGAAAGCCAGATAGCCGCCGACCTCGCAACGTCCCGCGACATCAACGCTTACGCATACGATATCCGCGATAGTGGTTCCCTGGCGATCGTTACTAACCAATCGGCTTGGTCTCGTCGCGCCCAAGTCACCATCCAGACGCCGCAGCGCCTACGTGGGCTTGCGGTTAATCCAACGAGTCTCGCCACGCCACTTGCAGTGGCCGGCCAGTGGTTCGACGCAGGTGAGCATGTGCTCGACCTCGAGCTTGCGCCCTACCAAAGCGCCGCGTGGCGCTTCGCCGCAAGCGGGGTGCGCGTCACCGGCGTACGCGTCGATCCCGAACCAGCGGCGCTGCGTGAACTCGCCGAAGGGCTCGCCGATTTGCAGAGCCGAGATACGACGAAGCGACGTCCGTTCGCGCGTGTATTGAATCCGTCGTTCGAGGAGCGACAGACCGGCGTCGATGACGGATCCCAGCCCGTCGGTTGGCGTCTTGGCGAGGGCGCTTCGGTTGACTCCACCGTCGCCGCCGATGGCGCCACCTCGGTGCGGATGCAGGCGACAGCTAATCAGCCCGCGACCTTGAGCAGCGAAACGTTCGCGGCGCCTTCCACGGGTCAACTTGCCCTCGGGCTGCGGGTGCTTCCCCACGAGCTACAACCGGGCTGCGAGCTGCGGATCGAACTCGAGCAAGTCGATGGCCCCTATAGGAATCACGCCCGGGCGGCTTCGGATCGCCTTTCGCCCCCAACCGGAGACGCATCCACTTCCGCCAAGTGGTTGCCGATTGTGTTTCCGATGGATGACTTGCCGCTCGGCACTCCCGGCGAGATGCGGCTGCGGTTCACTCTGGTAGGCGATGGTGAGCTCAGCATCGACGACTTGCGGCCCGAAGACCTCGTCTTGCCGCTCGACGGGCAAGGCGGCATCGACATGCGCGCCGAGCGATTCGCGATCGTCCGGTTGCTACAGACCTCGCAGACGCTTCTCGATGAGGGCCGTCTCGAAGCATGCCGCACGCAGCTCGACAGCTACTGGGCTCGCTTCCTCATCGAGAATTATCCCCGACGCGAGGCGTCCTCTACAGTCGTCAATGAGTCCGCGCCGACGAAGCCGCCACAGGATGCGACCCCAGAGGAAGAAGCGACGCCGACGCTGAGCGAACGCCTAAGGGGATACATGCCACGCTGGTGGCGGTAGGCCAAGGCTCGTCGTGGTAGTCTAGCGGGATGACCAAGCGACAGCTCGCCGCCGACCGTATCACCGCTCTGGTATCCGCCTGGTCCGGCACGATCGTGGTGCTGCTCGCCGCCACGTGGCGATTGTGGACGCCGTTGCGCGGCACGCCACGCCTCGCGCCGCTGGAAGCTGTTGAAGCGATCCCGCCGGCGATTGATTTCGCGCTACTTGCGCTACTCGCCTACGGCTTGCTGCGGACGCTCCGTGCAGCATTCACAAGCGAGCTTAAGGCGAGCCCCCGATGTCAATCGGGGGTGGAAACTCAGTACCCAGTTCACACCCACGATCTATATCGTGGGTTCGCCATCAATCGTTTGGGCGTTCTCATCGCGACGGTCGCACTAACCGCTCTGATGCTCCTCGACCAACTGCGTTGGCAGCCCTGGGCGTACAACGCGGTGATCGTGGGAGTCATCCTGTCGAACTCTGCCTCGACGCAAGCCTTCCGCTTGTTACGGATCGTCGCCATCGCCGTTTATGCGTACTCTTCCATCGCGAAGCTCGACGTCGAGTTTGCCTCGACGCTCGGCCAACAGATGCTCGCCGCCGCCGGCCTCGATCTGACGAGTTGGTCGGGCGCCAGTCGCGTTGCGATCGCGCTACTAGTTCCAAGCGTTGAGCTCGCCGTTGCCGCGTTGCTCGCTGCGTCCCTCCGAGTGGATCGACTACGCAAAGTTGCCTGCATCGCCGTAATCGCCATGCACACGGCGACGATCGCGGTGCTCGGGCCTTGGGCGCTGGGACATTCACTCGGCGTGCTGCTTTGGAATGTCGGCTTCGCGGCGCAAACCGTGATCCTCTTCTGGCCAAGGGCCGACGAGAGTAGCGAGCGCGTAACCCGATCATCACGCTTCGCAATAGCCGCTTGCGGCTTAGCGGTGCTCGCCCCCGCCTTGACCCCTCTGGGCCTCTGGGACCAATGGCCCGGCTGGGCCCTCTACGCCCCCCGCGGCGAACGAGCGACGCTCTTCATCCATACCGGCTCCGTTGAGCGACTGCCCAAGTCACTCAAGCCCCACATCGAAGAGTCGAGCGAGGGGCCTTGGCGTCGCGTCCGCCTCAACGAGTGGGCGCTCGCCGAGACCGGCGCGCCGATCTACCCACAGAACCGCATCGTCGCTGCGATCGCCATGGGACTGTTGGAACGCTATCCGCTTACGGGTCGGGTCCGCGTTATCGAAGAGTCGGCCGCGTCACCGCTAAGCCGCAAGCGGCGAGTCGCGGAGCACACTGGAACGCCCGCCATCGCCAATGCCGCCAACCTCATCGGCTTGCAACCGGGAATCACGTGGACCAAATAACGCCCTGCCCGCTTTCGAACCACAGATTCCACGATGAGCCGGCGGCAACTCCATCCGTGCTATCCGAGGTTCATTCAACTGTCGCCAATTCAGGCGTCGTCGCCAGCGGGTTCGGCTCTTCAACCGCTGGATGCACGCCCGGCAGGTCCTCGGCGTACCAGCGGTCGAGCACGGTGCGCCACTGGCCGGCGCCTTTGACTTTCACGAAGTCGGCCCGCACTTCGAGATGCTGCGGGTGGAGCTGCGCGTACTTGATCGCGAACTTCCGCATGTCGGGCACGCAACGCTCAGCGCCGTAGAGCTCTTCCGCCAACCGGTAGTGTTCGGCAATCACGTCGCGCTGCTCGTGCAGCGACGGCGGGTCGGGGAGCGGCCGACCGGCGGCGAGTTCGGCGGCTTGCTGGAAGACCCACGGGTTGCCGATCGCGCCGCGCGCAACCGTCACACCATCGACGCCCGTGTAGGCGATCATGTCGAGACACGCCTGCGCGCTAAACAGGTCGCCGCTGCCGAGCACGACTCGGTCGCCGGCGTGCTGCTTCAGCTCCCGCAAGAAGTCCCACCGCGACGGGCCGATGTAGCGCTGCGTCACCGTGCGGCCGTGCACCGTGACCGCTGCGACCCCAAGCTCGTAGGCACGGTCGAAGATCGTGAAGAACTTGTCACGGCTTTCGGGTGTGTCGTCAACGCCGCGACGCATCTTCACAGTGACGGGCTTCTCCGCCGGAACCGCATCGCGGACGCGCTGGATGATCTCGATCGCCACGTCGGGCTGACTGAGATGGAACCCGCCGCGGCAGCGCCCGAGCACTTTCTTCACGGGGCATCCGAAGTTGATGTCGATCACATCGAAACCCGCGTCCGACAGTCGCTGGGCGGCGGGCCCGAAGTCCTCCGGCTCGGCGCCCATGAGCTGCCCGCCAACGGGGTGCTCTTCGGGCGAGATGTGCAGCAGATGTCGCGTCTTGTTGCGGATCTTGATGTGAACGAGGAACTGGTCCAGCATCACCTCGCACAGCGAGTACGACGCCCCGTGCCGCCGGGCGAGCGTCCGCATCGGCGAGTCGCTGTAGCCCGACAGCGCCGCCTGGACGATTGGGAAGCCGATTTCGAGGTTGCCGATTCTTAGCGGCTTCAGGGGGGTGGGCGCGAGGGTCGTCATACCAGCGATTGTTTTTGCCGTCTCGAAAGCGTCAACCCGTAAAGAAAAGTCTTAGCCGAGGGCGGAAGCCCACGGCGGTAGCTGAACTGGGCCCGCTGCGCCGTTGGCTGCCGCCTACCGCCGGGGGGTCTTGTTGACGTCGAGCGCTGCGGAAATCTCGTCGCGGACGGAATCGTCTCCTTCGAGCAGTGAATGTCGATTCAGCGCCGAGATCGCCGCTTCGGTACCCAATCGTCCCAGCGCCCAGGCCGCCGCCGCCCTAACCAGCGGCTCGCTGTCGCGTAAACCGCGGGCGAGGGCCGCCTCAGAACCCGCCGCGCGGGTGGCGCCGAGCACCAGGGCGGCGTTGCGTAAGAGGCCCCGTCGCTTCGGACGCCAGAGCGGCGTCTTCAAGAAGCGTCGGCGGAACGCGTCGTCATCGAGCTCAAACAGCGGCGCCAGCTCAAGGGGATTGCTCTTTTCAAGTGGCCAGAGTGCCTGTTCGGTCGCCGGTTGCGAATGCCGGTTCCAAGGGCAAACGTCTTGGCAAACGTCGCAACCAAAGAGCCATTCGCCGAGACCTTCACGCAGATCGGGCGATGGCAGGTCGGGATGCTCGATCGTCAAGTAGCTGATGCAGCGTGACGCGTCCAGCAGCCGCGGCGCGACAAACGCCTGCGTGGGGCAAGCGTCGAGGCACGCCGTGCACGTGCCGCAGTGGTCGGTCTCGTGCGGCGTGTCGTAATCGAGCGGCGTGTCGGTTAGCACCGACGCCAAGAAGAAGTAGCTACCCCGGCTCTTGTTGAGCACCAGCGTGTTCTTGCCGACCCAGCCGAGGCCGGCAAGAACCGCAAATTCGCGTTCGAGTAGCGGCGCTGTGTCGATGATACAGCGCGTGTTCGATCCCGGCCGCCACTCTTTGATCGCGTCGGCGATCCTGTAGAGCTTCTTGCGCACGATGTCGTGGTAATCACGGGCGCCCCATGCGTAGCGCGAGACGCGTCCCTCACCCAGCTGCGGAGCTTGCGGCTCGGCGGTTCGGTAATCGAGCGCAAACATCAGCACGCTCCGAGCGCCGTCGAGCAGCCGCTCGGGGTGCGCATAGTCTTCCAGACGTTCGGCGATGTAATGCATCTCACCCACGTAGCCCGCCGCGAGCCACTCGCCGAGCCGAGCGAATCCCGTCGGCGTCACCGCGGGGGCCACGCCAGCCATTGAAAAGCCAGCCTCCCCCGCCAGGGCCTTCACGCGTCGGGTCAACTCGGCGTCGTTCATCGGGCTTCGTAAGAGGGCGACGCGGGCCGTTTGGAGGGCTTACAACCGGAATTGGCGGGTCTAGGCCGCGTAATCGGACCCCGGCGCCAAAATTATTTGGACCCGGCCGCGGCCGCAATTAGCGTGGAGTGAGCTAACCGGCTCCCCACCTCACCGCTCACGAGCCCTCCTCAGCTTACGAGACCGCCCGCCATGCGTTACCCCCTCCTGCTCGCCGCCCTCGCCTCTTGCGGCATCTTCTCGTCATCCGCCGCCAACGCCTACTGGTGGACTGGCGCCGGCATCGGCATCGGCCAACTGTACCGCTCGCTCGACTACCCGATCGAACGCCGCGTCCCGTACTTCGCCGCCCACCCACCTGTCTACTACAGCACGCCCGTGCCGCGGACCTACGGCTACAGCCCGTTCGCGTACACGCCGGACACCCGCACGCCGGAAGTCGCCGGCGGCTGCGTCCAACCGGTTGAGATCATCAACCCCTACGTGCCGAGCTCGACAGAAGAGTCGGCGCCTAAGAGCAAGACCACTAGCAAAACGATCCGCAACCGCACGATCAGCCACGGTGAAGATGGCCAACGCGGAGCGGTCAAACAGCTGCCAACCGGCCCGCTGATGATCATCAACCCCTACGTATCGGCCACGTCGCGGACGATCTGACGCGTTACGAACTCTGAAGTTAATTCCCATCAAGGGCGTCGCCGACTCGTCGGCGACGCCCTTTTTTGCTTTGATGGGAGGTGAATACGCAGCGCGTTCGTCGGGAGGCCGGTAGGTGTATCCAACGTGGTTCACTCCGGTCGCTGACGCTTACGGCTAGCCTTCATCCTGCCCACTGCCTTCTGCCCACGGCCCACTCCCCATGCCCCGCGAAACGCTCTTTACTAAGATCGTCGCCCGTGAGATCCCGGCCGACATTGTCTACGAGGACGACCTCTGCCTCGCTTTCCGCGATATCGCGCCGCAAGCGCCGACGCATGTGCTCGTAGTTCCAAAAGAACCCGTCGAGTCTATCGACTCACTCACGGCCGACCACCAAGAGCTGGCGGGCCACATGATGCTCGTCTGCAAGAAGGTCGCAGCGGCGGAAGGCTTGTCGGCCGGCTACCGCGTCGTCATCAACAACGGCAAGGACGGCGGACAGTCGGTCGATCACCTGCACTTCCACGTCCTAGGCGGTAAGTCGCTGAAGTGGCCGCCGGGCTGAGCGGGGAGATGATCGATGGCAGATGACGGACGATTGAGATGACGGCGAGCCGTAAGCGTCAGCGACCGGAGCGAATCACCGTCCACGTCACCATCACGATAGACGCGGAGCCGTAAGCGTCAGCGCCCGGAGTTGTGGTGGGTACACGGATAACCCGGCGCTGCTCCGGGCGCTGACGCTTACGGCTCGCCCCTCTCTATCCTCTGCCGTCTATCGACTGTCATCTCTTCAAAACGCGACTGGCAAATCCACCACCCGCGCCAGCCGGTCCAGGTAATCGTCCCGCGACACCTCCGCCGCGCCGAGACTTCCGGTGTGGGCGGTCCACTGCTGGATGTCGAGCAGACGGAAGCCCCGCTCGTTGAGATGCTGTACGAGAGACGCTAGCGCCACCTTCGACGCGTCGGTCTCGCGGTGGAACATCGATTCGGCCGCGAACAGGCCTCCCACTGCGACGCCGTAAACGCCGCCGACGAGCCGGCGCGAGTCGCCCTCCATGATCCACGTCTCAACGCTGTGAGCGTGACCGAGCCTGTGCAGCCGTGCATACGCGGTGCGGATCGCCTTGGTAATCCACGTGCCCCCCTCTCGACCGGGGCCCGTTGCACAGCCGTGCATGACGCCGGCGAAGTCCTGATCGAAAGTGACCGCGAAGCGTCCGCTCCGCATCCGCCGCCGCAACCGCGATGAAGCCTTAAACCCATCGAGGGGCAAGATGCAGCGAGGGTCGGGCGACCACCACAAGAGCGGGTCGTCCTCGCCGGTTGGCCACGGGAACACGCCGTGCCGGTAGGCGTCGAGCAGCCACTCCGGCTCCATGCGCCCGCCGACCGCCACCAACCCCTCAGGATCGGCTAGTCGAGGGTCCGGAAACCGCGAGCCGGGTTTCGCTTTTGAGCGCGACGCTGCCATGCGGCTAGTGTACGCGAGGCGAAGAGCATTGGCATTAGGAATCGGTCGCGCAGGGGATTAGGCCTCGCGGCTGATGGCCCTTTCCCTGGGGCCCCTACGCCCCTCTCCCATCACCACGGCAGCTTCACCTCGTCGAGCATTTGATCCCACTGCAAGTCCTTCGGGCGGGCTCCATTGGGCCACTCACGATACGTCACACGGCACGTGAATCGCGGGCGGAGCCACACGGCGGACTCGGATGTCTTTACGAACGGCCGCGTTGCGAGGCTACGCTCAAACTTCTTCAGAAGCTCGATGGCCTCGGCGGCTTCGATCGCGGGAGTGACCTGGCCGACGTACTGCAACTTGCCGCCGGAATCTGTCGCGAGCAATAGAGACTGGATGCCGCCCGACTTGCCGGCGTGGTAGCCGATGATCAGGCACTCAAGCTTCTCGCGAGGCTTGACCGCCGCTGGAGGCTTGCCGGCGGCGTCGCCGCTCAGTTGATCCACGCCGGCATCGCCGGCGAATTCGTTGACCGCTTCTTCGAGGCTCTTGTTGTCGTCTCCCTTAGCCTGAGAGGCGGCGCTAGCGATGGCGCCCACGAGCGATTGCTTTGGCGGCGCCTTGAAGCCCCAGTCGAGCAGCCGCTCGTACGGCACGCCGCCCACGATCAACGCCGCCGACAGGGCCAGCGAGACGCCGAAGTTGCCGCCGTTGGCGATGGCGATGTACTTGGGAAGCCCGCTAGCAATCTGCTTCCAAGTCTTCAGCGGCTTGATGATGAGATCAGCGACGCCGAAGTTGGCGTCTTCGAACGAGCAGAGCACAAAGGCCACGACGTGGCAGACCGCGGCGATCGACAGACCGCCGACCAATCCACCAACGCCGCACCAGGTTTGCAGCGTCGGGTTTCCTAGCGTCGCAAGGCGCGCCGCCACGCCGGCGGCGACGCAAGCGAGCGTCGTGCCGACCATCAGCCAGCCCCACCACGGGATCAGGCTCGCCCAGACCGCAAGGTGCTTCTCCCAACCGGGCTGCTTCGGCGCCGCAGCGCCCTCCGCGACTGCCGCCTGGGGGCCGAGCATGACCGCCTCGTAGGCGTCGTCGATTTCGACATGGATCCCCAGCACCGGGTACCAGCCACAGTGCTGACAGGCGGCGGCGGTGTTCGGTCGCCCGCATTTCTCGCAGGCGGGCCCGAGGGCGGCCGGAAACGCGGTCTCTGGGGCCAGGGAGGGTTCAATCGGCTGCTCGTCGAGGGTCGCTTGGGACACGGCGGCGGGCTCCACAGCGGGCGTTTAGTGAGGCGGGTGTCCCGCGAGTTCGGCGCGAACCGGGGCGTCTGGGAAACGTAGCTCACTCTGGGGGGAACCACGCCCCGCTCGGTGCGCGGATAAGACCGGTCGTACCGGTCGCTCCAGGTGCGTGCCCCGACTGGGGCCCCTCGCTATACTGACAAGTAGTGCGGCGGTTCTCGCTCCCGGTCGGGTCGGCGGCGCCAAGTCCCACAATCTCTACCGCGTCCCCTCTAGGCCCCACGGAATGGAGAACGACCTGCACTCGGCGGCGGACGACCCCACCGCCACTGCGCCGGAAGTCTCGACGCCGGCTGTCCCCAGCGAGTCGTCTACAGAGCGGCGGATGTTCGACAAACCGAACCTCCAGCTCCACGACCCCGACCCCTACGCCTTCGCCAACCGCATCCGCAAGCTCGTGGTGATCGCGAGCCTGCTGGCGTGCTTGGCGGCCGCGCCCTTCTTCTCTCGGGTCTTTGCCTACCAGGTCCGTCGGGGCCAGATGCAGGCCGAGTACGAAACGGCGACGAAGGCGCTGGGCGAAATGGCGCCGCAGCTCAAGGCCTTCGAAGAGGCCTCGCGGTCGATTGCCCGCAAGGTCGGCCCCAGCGTCGTCAGCATCAACCGCCTGACCCTCTCTCGCGGCGGCCGGACGATGTTCCAAGGGATCGGCTCGGGCTTCATCGTCGATCCTGAGGGCTACGTCATCACCAACTATCACGTCATCAACCAAGCCGAACGGCTCATTGTCCGCTTCAGCAACGGCGAGAGCTCCGATGCATCGATCGTTGGCGGCGACCAGCGCACCGACCTCGCGGTGCTGAAGATCGACGGCGGCAATCTCCCAGCGCTCGAGTGGGCCGACAGCGACCAGCTCCAGATGGGCGACCTCGTCTGGGCCGTCGGCAGCCCCTTCGGCCTGGAAAACAGCATCACGTTCGGCATCGTCAGCTCAACGTCGCGCCGTCGTGACAGCGGCATCACCGAAGATATCTACCAAGAGTTCTTCCAATCCGACGTCGCCATCAACCCGGGTAACTCGGGCGGCCCGATGGTCAACCTCGCCGGCAAGGTCGTTGGCGTCAACACGATGATCGTCGGTGAGTCGTACGCCGGCGTCTCGCTGTCGATCCCCAGCCGCGTAGCGCGCGACCACTACGAGCAGATCCGCGAGAAGGGCTTCGTCGAACGCGGCTTCCTCGGCATCGACCCCTCGGCGCCCACCACGACGCTGCGTCAGAAGCTCGGCCTGGAGCGTGGCGAGGGCGTCGCCATCAACAACCTCCGCACCAACACTCCTGCCGCCGACGCTGGCCTCCGCAACAACGATGTCATCCTCCAGTGGAATGACCACAAGGCGGTCGATCCGAGCCTCCTCAGCCAACGTATCGCCGCCACCGAGGTCGGCTCCGAAGCAAAGGTCGTCGTCCGCCGGTTGGAGAACGGCGCTCCCGTGGACAAAGAACTGACCGTCCGCGTCGGCCGCCGAACCGATGTGGGACGCTGAGGCGACCCCCAAATAACAGGCGAGCCGGGAGCGTCAGCGACCGGAGTGAAGTAGGTACACGCATTCGTGTGCGGGAAAGCGCTTCACTCCGGTCGCTGACGCTCCCGGCTCGCCATTTGGTAGGATAGCGTTCTCACATTCGAACCGCACGTATCGCCTGCGATCACCCCGATCACCAACATCCCCCTGTCTCCTTTTGAAAACGCAATGCCAAGGAAGAATCACCTGTGAGCTTCGCCGGGGCTGACGACGCCAAGGAACGGGTCCGCCAAGCCACCGACATAGTCGATCTGGTCGGCAGCTACTTGCAGCTGCGCAGGCAGGGACGCGGCTACGTCGGCCTCTGCCCCTGGCACGACGACTCGAAGCCCAGCTTCCAGGTG
Source organism: Botrimarina mediterranea (assembly GCF_007753265.1). Classification (NCBI taxonomy): domain Bacteria; kingdom Pseudomonadati; phylum Planctomycetota; class Planctomycetia; order Pirellulales; family Lacipirellulaceae; genus Botrimarina; species Botrimarina mediterranea. The sequence continues at coordinate 1,960,538 of NZ_CP036349.1, read as the reverse complement.
AATCCCGACCGGCAGTCGTTCAAGTGCTGGGTCTGCGATATCGGTGGCGACGTCTTCTCGTTCCTGATGAAGATGGACGGCCTCGAGTTCCGCGAGGCGCTGGAGCAACTCGCCGACCGCGCCGGCATCGAGCTACGTCCCGCCCAGCCAGGGCAGCGCATCGAGCCCGGCTCGCCCGGCGACAAGAAGACGTTGCTAGCCGCGATGGCCTGGGCCGTCGAGCGGTACCACCACTGCCTACTCGAAGCCCAACAAGCCGAGCCCGCGCGGGCCTACCTCGCCGAGCGCGGCGTCTCGGCTGAGGCCATCCAGCGTTTCCGCATCGGCTTCGCGCCGCAGGGCTGGGATTGGCTTCTCAAGCAGGGCCCCGGCGCCGGCTACTCGCCCGCCGTGCTGGAACGCGTCAACTTGATCGCGTCGCGCAGCTCGGGCGACGGCTACTACGACCAGTTCCGCGGCCGCGTGCTCTTCCCGATCCGTGACGTGCGCGGCCGGCCCGTCGCGATTGGCGGGCGGATCATTCCGCAGCTAGCAGAGGCTGAGGCGCGCCCCGATTACAAACCGGCCAAGTACGTCAACTCGTCGGAAACGCCCATCTACTCCAAGAGCCACACGCTCTACGCCCTCGACTTGGCGAAAGAGGGCTCGTCGCAGCTTAGCGAGCTGGTCGTTGTCGAGGGCTACACCGACGTCATCGCCTGCCATCAGGCGGGCGTCACGAATGTCGTCGCCTGTTGCGGCACCGCGATGGGCGAGGGCCACCTGAAGCTCGTCCGCCGCTTTACCGACCGCCTCGTGCTCGTGCTCGACGGGGACGAGGCCGGCCGGCGCCGTGCTAGCGAGCTGCTGGAACTTTTTATCGCTAGTCCGATCGATCTTCGGATTCTGACCTTGCCTGGAAGGCTCGATCCGTGTGATTTTGTAGCGTCACATGGAAGTGACAAGTTCGCGGACCTGGTCGCCCAGGCCCCGGACGCCCTCGAACACAAACTGCAGAGCGTGACCAACGGAATGGTCCTCTCAGCTGACAACACGCACGCCGCGACGCGCGCCGCCGAGCAAATGCTCGCGACGCTCGCGCGCACCCGCCCGCTGCTCGGCGAAGCGCCCAGCGCGTTCTTCTTGCGTGAGCAGTCGATCGTCGGCCGATTATCACGGCGCCTCCGTCTCCCCGAAGAAAGCCTCCGCAAGCGGCTCAGCGAACTGCGTCAGTCGGCTGACTCCAAGCCGCTGGTCGCCGCCCGCGTCGAAGCGATCGAAGACGCCGCCCCCCGCCGCGTCCGCGCCACGGAGCTTCCCTCTTGGGAGCGAGAAGCGATTGAGCTGATGCTGCTCGGCGACGACTTCGCTCAGAAGCTCACGCAGGACCTCGACGAGGTCGACTTCCACGGCGCTGCCCGCGAGCTGTTTGTCGCCTTCCGCGACGCGGCCCTCGCCGGCGAGGCCACATACGAACACCTGATGTCAATCATCGAGGACGAGCCGCTAAAGATGCTGCTCATCGAGATCGATGAGCTTGGTTCGGGACGCACCACCAGCGACCCGGTCAAGCGACTAAACGACCTTCTGCTCATCCGCCAGCGTCGCCATGAGGGCGCCGCTCGCGGCGAGCAGATATCGGCTCTCCGCAGTGGAGAGCTCTGCGAGAGCGAAGCGGACCAGGCGGTCGCCGCCTTGTTTGCTTCGCGAAAACGCCACGAGACAGGTTCCCCGTCCACGGAAGGATAGGGTGTCTCGTCGGTGAGGCCCGCCGCGTTGTGCACGCCCCCGCACCGCACACCGCGATCGCGCCGCCCGTTGTCACCTCGAATGTGCGCACGACGCGCGCCAGGGAGTGTTGACCCATGCCTCCAGTTGCAACCACCACCGAGCCGCAGCTTTCGCTCTACACCGGTCCGGAAGAAGACGTCGTCGAAGTCGCCGCTGACGCGCCCGACTTGCTCGACGCCCCGGCGCCCGCCGCCGAATTTACGCCCGACGGCCGTCCCTCTCGGATGGATACGCCCACCGGACCGCCCGCGGGCATCCCCGGTGGCGTTGACGCCGCGCTGCGTCGCATCGTCGCCCTCGCCCGTCGCCAGGGCTGCCTGTACTACCACCAGGTCTACAACTACCTGCCGGACGAGACCTACGGCACCGACCAGATCAACGCCCTGCTGTCGGCCGTCGAAGGCCTCGGTGTCGAACTGCGTGAGCCGCCCGGGACCAAGCCCCGCTTCGAAGAGACGCAGGTCTACGTCGAGGGCGATCGCTCGTCGCTACTGCGTGACGGATTGCCGACATCGTCGAGCGACCCAATCCGCATGTACCTCTCGCAGATGGCGGAGATCCCGCTGCTAACGCGTGAGGAAGAGATTAACCTCGCCAAGAAGATTGAGCTCACCCGCAAGCGGTTCCGCCGAAATCTGCTCCGCTCGTTCTACGCCCTCGAGGCAACCGTCAAGGTGCTCGAGAAGGTCCAGGCCGGCGAGCTGCCCTTTGACCGCACCATCAAGGTGTCGCTCACCGAACGGCTCACCAAGGAGCAGGTCTCTGCCCGCCTGCCGCACAACCTGCGGACGCTGCGGGCGCTGATCGAGCAGCAACGGGCCGACTACGCCTTGATGGTGGACCGTCGCGTCACCGAGCCCTCGGCGAAGAGCGAGGCCCGCCAGCGTTACGTCCGCCGTCGCGAGAAGATGCTCTCGCTGGTCGAAGAGCTGAGCCTCCGCACGAAGCGCGTCAGCCCGCTGATCAAGGAGCTGCGTGACTACGCCGACCGCATCGACGAAGTCCGCCGCGAGCTGGCCGAGCTGAAGGCCTCGGGCGCGCCGGAGGACAAGGTGCACTCGGTGCGGGCCGAACTCTTGCAGATCACCAAGCGTGTCTGCGAAAGCCCGGCGAGCCTCCGCCGCCGCGCCGACATGGTCGCCCGGCAGTACCGCGAGTTCGAGAACACCAAGCGTGAGCTCTCGAGCGGCAACCTGCGGTTGGTCGTCTCGATCGCCAAGAAGTACCGCAACCGCGGCCTCTCGTTCCTCGACCTGATCCAGGAAGGGAACACCGGCCTAATGCGGGCGGTGGATAAGTACGAGTACCGCCGCGGGTTCAAGTTCAGCACGTACGCCACTTGGTGGATCCGCCAAGCGATCACCCGCGCTATCGCCGATCAGGCCCGGACGATCCGCATCCCGGTGCACATGATCGACGTGCTCACCAAGCTGCGCAATACGGCGAAGAAGCTCCAGCAGGAGTTGGGCCGAGAGCCTAGCTACGAGGAGATTTCGATCGCCGCAGAGGTGTCGATCGAAGAGACCGAACGCGTGCTCGACATCGGCCGTCATCCGGTGAGCCTCGACCGCCCCGTCGGCGACGGCGACGACTGCTCCTTCGGCGACTTCGTCGAAGACCATGGCACCGACAACCCGTCGAAGCTCGCCAACAACGGCCTCTTACGTGAGCGCATCGAAGAGCTGCTCAAGACGCTCACCTTCCGCGAGCGTGAGATCATCCGCCTGCGTTACGGCCTCGCCGACGGCTACAGCTACACGCTGGAAGAGGTCGGTAGGATCTTCAAGGTGACGCGCGAGCGTGTCCGCCAGATCGAGGCCAAGGCCGTTGCAAAACTCCAGCACCCAGTCCGTAGCGGGATGCTCGCAAGCTTCGTCCCCGAGGCGCCGGAGGTCGAAGGCTTCGTGATTGATCCGATCGACGACGAGGCCGACACGCTGCAAGAAGCGGCGTGAGTGCTTGAACGTTGCTGTTGACCAACAACCCCGGGGCCGGCGACGCGATCGCGTCGCCGGCCCCGGGTGCTTTCTAGTGGCGCGACAGACACACTGTACCGATAGTCCGTGAGCCCACGACGCGAGTCGTGGGAGTGCCCTGGCGCCCGCTTCCCTCCCACGACTCGCGTCGTGGGCTTGCTGTCAAACGCGGGACCAACCCCGTCCCCGGGGCTTGCCACCCCGCCGCCAGCGCCGCATAACCCTAAAGAGCCCTGCACCCGCTTCCGCTACCCGACCTTTTCCAATATGTCATCGTCCGTCACCGCCGCCGCCCTGCGCGAGTTGCACCGGCTGCACAGCCAGCTCTCCGACTTGCGGGGGCGGCTCGACCGTGGGCCGAAGCAGATCACCGCCCACAAGGGGAGCGTCGCTCAACTCGAAGCGGCCCTCGACGCCGCGAAGGCGCTGTCGCTCGACACCCGCAAGGCCGCCGACCGCAAGCAGCTGGACGTGAAGGCCCAGGAGGACAAAATCGCCAACTGGGAGAACCAGCTCAACAGCGCCAAGAGCAACAAGGAATACCACACCTTTCAGGAACAGATTGCCGCGGCGCGGATGGCGGCTAGCGTCCTCGAGGACGAGACGCTTGAACTCCTCGGCCGCATCGACGAGACCGCCGCCGAAGTCCACCGTCATGAGGAACGCCTCGCCGCCGGCCAAGCCGAGCTCAAGAAAGTCGAGACGAACGTCGCCGCCAACACCGAAGTCCTCAAGGCAGAGGTGGCTCGTCTCGAAGCCGACCTCGCTGTCGCTGAGAAAGCACTGCCGGATGACTTCAAAGCCGACTACCGCCGCGTCGTCGATCGCAAAGGCGCCGAGGGCCTCGCCCCCTGCGAAGAGGGCGTCTGCCAAGGCTGCGGCCAATCGACCACGCTACAAATGCAAGCCGACCTCCGGGCGTCAAAACCCGTCTTCTGCAAATCCTGCGGTGTGCTGTTGTATTTGCCGGAGTAGGTTTGAAGTGTTGAGGGGTCAGGGGCTAAGGGAAAAGCAGCGTTTGAGCCACGCCCGTCAGGAAATGGCGTTCACCCCGCGAAAGCCATTCACCACTCCGTGGATGGCGAGCCGGGAGCGTGAGCGACCGGAGGGTTGCAGGTACTTCAGTTCGCCGCGCTTTTCCGCGCCGCAACTCCGGTCGCTCACGCTCCCGGCTCGCCACGCGCCTTTACTTCCCCTCTCAAAGCTGAAACAATACCGACCCAACAGCAGGGCCCCCCACGGGCCCTGCTTCTTTTACATAGCGAAACGGGAAATCCCCGCGTCCACCGTCCTCAACCCCTAGACTGTCCCCACTTCCATGTCCGACATCATCCCCATGACCCGCGTCGGTTACGACAAGTTGCGGGCCGAACTCGACGATCTCGAGAACGTGAAGATGCCGGAAGTGTCGCAGCGCGTCGCCGACGCCCGCGCCGAGGGAGACCTCAAGGAGAACGCCGAGTACCACGGCGCCCGCGAGTCGCAGGGGATGCTCCAGGCCAAGATCAACTACCTGAAGGACAAGCTCTCGCGCGCGGAGATCGTCGATATGTCGAAACTGCCCAAGGACGAAGTCGTTTTCGGCTGCACTGTGACGGTCAAAGACCTCGACTTCGGCGACACCGAGCAGTTTACGCTCGTCGGCGCCGGCGAAGAGGATTTCGATGAGGGCAAGATCAACGTCACCAGCCCGCTCGCCCAGGGCCTGATCGGCAAGAAGGTTGGCGACACCGCCGAGGTCGAAGTCCCGGCCGGCGTCAACAAGTTCAAGATCCTCGAAATCGCGTTTGAGGAATAGCGACTCGACACAGCTCGCCACGCCAAGCGACAGGGAGCCGGAACGCGTTAGCACCCAGAGTTGAAGCGGAGAGACGCTAAGCTGAGCGTGTACCCGACGCAACTCCGGGCGCTAACGCGTTCCGGCTCCCTGATTATTCCAAGTCGAAGTTGATCGTGCTTCAGGCCGCTTCGTTCGCAAGCACAATCCGCACGTCGGTCACCGTCATCCCAGCGCCCAGCGCCGCTTGCAGGCCTGCGTCGGCGTCTTCGAAAGCGTGGCATTTCTTCGCCTCGACGCCCATCATCTTCGCGGCGGTGAGGAACAGGTCCGGGGCCGGCTTCGGAGCGATCGGGTCGTCGGCCGTCAGGATCACGTCGAACCAGTCGAGCGCGCCGATCCCTTCGAGGGCGCCGACGACGTTCAGCCGGCAACCACCCGACACCACCGCCATTGGCAGCACGCCGCGGTAGCGCCGCGCTGTCTCGACCACCGGCTCGATCGCGCCGACCTCGCTGAGCCGCTCGCGGAAGCGGCCTTCTTTCGCGTCGAGAAACTCCAGCGCGTCGATCGACACGCCGTGCTCGGTGTTGATGATGTCGAGGATAATGTCGGTCGGCTTGCCGGCGTGCACGTCAATGAAGCCCTTCGGCAGCTTCACGCCGAAGGGCAACAGGCATTCGTCCCACAGCAGCGTGTGCAGCGGCATTGAGTCAACCAGCGTGCCGTCACAGTCGAACACCAAGCCAGCCGTGCCGGCGGGGATTTCAATCATCTTTTTACTTGCGCGCTTTTTGTTGCGAGAGAGTCGCGAGGTGGGGTAGGTGGTGGGACCAAAGTATACCCCTAGCCCGCCGCCAGGACGATGCGGTACCGGGCCTTGCCCGACTCCAGGTGCTCGAACGCTGCGTTGATCTCGCTCATCGGGAACTCTTCGATCGTCGGCTTGAGGGCGTGGCGGTCGCAGAACTCAATCATCTTGCGGGCGGTGACAATCCCTCCCGTCGGCGAGGCGGTGATCGCCTTCTGGCCCAAGATTAGAGGAAAGACCGTCGCCGAGACTTTTTCCGCCGCCCCCACCAGGTGCAACTTCCCGCCGGGACGCAGGGCGGCGACGTACGCGTCCCAGTCGAGGGCGACGTTCACCGTCACCAAGATCATGTCGAAGCTCCCCGCGGCGGCCGCTAGCTGCGACGCGTCACGGGTGTTGAGGAAGTGGTGGGCGCCCATTTCGCGGGCTTCCGCTTCTTTGTCGGGCGACGTGCTGAATGCGGTCACCTCGCATCCCCACGCCCGGGCGAAGCCAATCGCCATATGCCCCAGCCCGCCGATCCCGACCACCGCGACGCGGTCCGTCGGGCTGATGTTGTTCTCGACAAACGGCCCAAACACGGTAAGCCCGCCGCAGAACAGCGGCCCGCAATCTGCCAGATCGACGCCATCAGGGACCGGAATCGCCCACGCCGCCTGAGCGCGGACGCGATCCGCGAACCCGCCGTGTCGCGCCACGATCGTCCCCTCGGCGTCGGGGCAGCGGTTTTGATAACCCGACAGGCACTGGTCGCACCGCAGGCACGACCCCGAAGTCCAACCGACGCCAACACGCTGGCCAGCCTCTAAACCCTTCACCCCCTCGCCGAGCGCCACGATCTTGCCAGCGACCTCGTGTCCGCCGACGAACGGGTACTGGGTCATCCCCCAGTCGTTCTTCAGCATGCTCAAATCGCTGTGGCAGATGCCGCAGTACTCGACCGCGATCTCGACCTGGTCGTAGCCGAGCGGGCCCGGATCGAATTCAAACGCCTCGAACGGGGCGTCAGGGCCAGCAGCGGCGTAGGCATGAATCGTCATGGCGGGGCTCCGGAGGGAGGGCGTGCAGGCGGGACGCCCCTGATTCAACGCCAAGCGAGCCGCTTCGACAAGCGTCCCAGCCAATCTGTAGGAGGCGTCTCCGACGCCGATTACGCGCACCAAAGTGTTTTCGGAATGGAGAACGGAATCGGCGTCGGAGACGCCTCCTACATAAAAGAAGCCCGCGAATGACGCGAATTAGCGCGAATGAATTTCTGGATATTTCATTCGCGGGTATTCGCGTCATTCGCGGGCAACTGAAACTAGAACGTCGCCGCCATGTAGGCGATCGCCACAAAGCCGGCGAACACTCCTCCCTCGGCTAACGTTGGGCGGTGGTAGCACAGGCTGTAGCAGCACGGGATTACTCCCAGCGTCAGGATCGTCGCGAACGCCAGCCCGAACACCACCGCGCCGGTGAGTGGCTGCCAGAACTCGGCGCCGCCGGAGATGTTAAGCATCAGCGGCAATAGTCCGCCGATCGTCGTGACGGTCGTCAACAAGACAGGCCGCAAACGGTTGATGCCCGCCTCGAGCAGCGCGTGATTGACGCCCATGCCGCGTGCGCGGGCTTGGTTGGTGAAGTCCACCAGCACGATGGCGTCGTTGACGACAATGCCCGTCAGGCTCACGAGGCCGATGAACGTCGCCAGGCTGAACGGGAAATCGCACACCCACATGCCGAGCACGACGCCGACAAACGACATCGGCACGGTCGTCATCACGACAGCGCTCTGCCGGAAGCTGTTGAACTGGATCGCCAGAATCGCCGTGATCAACACCACCGCGAGCAACATGCTCCACAAGAGGTAAGCGAAGTTCTTGTCGCGTTCCTCGTTCTCGCCGGCGAACTCGGCTTGCAAGCCCTCGGCGGGCGTCGCTGAGCCGCCGATGTACGCCGTGCTGAAACCCTCGAGCGTCTTCGGGGCCCCCTCGATCGGCTTGAAGCCCAACTCGGGAAGGATTTCTTTCGAGAGCCGTGAAAAGACTTGATCGGGAGTTACCGGCTCGTTGACGTCGCACTTGGCGACGACGGCTCGGTTGCGGTCGTAGCGGTTGATGCTGAAGAGGCCCGTGTCGCGGCTCAGCTCGGCGACCGAGCCGATCGAGGTCTGCTGGCCGCCGGCGCCGGTGAGGATGACTCGGCTCAGGTCACGGGGGCTGCGTTGGAACTCGGGCGCCAACTGGATCCGCAGATCGACGTCCTCGTCGTCGAGCGTGACCTGGATACGGTTGTCGCCGGCAATCGCGATCTGCACCGCCTCGGCAACCATGGCGTCGGTCATGCCGAACAGACCGATGATGTCTGACTTCGGCTCGACCACCAGCTCGGGTGCATCGGGACGGTAGTCGGTTGAAACGTCGGTCGTGCCCTCGAGCTTTTCGAGTCGGGTGTTGATCTGCTGGGCGATGGCGCCGAGCTGATCGATGTCGTTGCCGGTGATCCGCACCGACACATCGGCGCCGCCGGGCGGGCCGTCCTCGACTTCCTCCACGGAGAACTTCATCCCCGGAACCGGCTGGATGTTCTCACGCAAGTAGTGGATGACGTCGGCCTGGGAGATGTCGCGGTCCATCGGCGGCAACATCTGCACTTGCACCTGGCCAAACTCCGGCCCCGCGGCGGCGTCTTCATCGACACGCATCGCCAGCGCGCCCGACGAGCCGACCGACGTGACGTAGTGCTGCAGCGCCCCGGTCTTCGCCCAGCGATCGAGCGGTTCGGTGATGACGCGTGACGCGGCGAGCGTTTGATCGATGCTGTAACCCAGCGGCAACTCGTACTTGACGATGAACTGCCCGCGGTCGCTGGTCGGGAAAAACTTGAATCCCAAGTGCCCGATCAAGAGGCCGGCGCCCCAGCAGGCAATCCCCATCCACACCAACACGAAGGCCCGATTCTCTAACGCCATCCGCAGCGTCGCCGCGTAGGCGCGCGTGAACGGGTCGAGCTTCGGCCGCACCCGCAGCGCGACGCCGTCGACGCCGACGACCGGTGCGTGCTCGATCTCGCGTTTCCGGTACCACCGTGCTGCCAGCGTGGGGATCACAAAGTGATCGACTACGATCGAGCCGATCAGTGCGACGCTCACGACCTTGGGCATGACGCCCATGAAATCGCCCATGATGCCGGGCACCAGCAACATCGGCAGGAACGCGGCGACCGTCGTCAGGTCGGCGGCGATCACCGGAACGCCCACCTCCTCGATGCCGACCTTCGCCGCGTGGACGGGGTCTTCACCACGCTCGATGTGTCGGTGGATGTTCTCGGCCACAATGATCGCGCCGTCCACCACCATCCCCAAAACGAGGATGAAGCTGAACACCACCATGTTCGAGACGGGGATCCCCGCGAAGTACAGGAACAGCAGCGCCACCGCCATGCTGAACGGGATCGCAATCAGCACCAGGACCGACATCCGCAGGCCCATCGTCCAGGCGAGGATCACCAGCACGAGCATAGCGCCGAAGATCGCGCTCGAGCCCAGCACGCGGAACATCACCCAGATCTCGGCCGACGCGTCGCGCGTCGTGTCGAAGCGCAGGTCGGGGTACTGCTCGCGCAGATTGACGACCATCGCCTTCACCATCTGGGCGGCTCCGAGCGTGTTAATGCCCGACTCTTTGTTGACGATGATCACCGCGCCCGCGTCGCCGTCAAACTCGGCCGAGTTGAGCACCCGCCGGTAGCCGTCCACCACCTCGGCCACGTCCTTGACGCGCACGACGCGACCGCCGTCGCTGCGGACGACAGCCTCGGCGATGTCGTCCACGCCGCGGAGCTTCGTCTCGTTGCGGACCGAGCGGTTGAAGTCACTGGTCTCGAACGCCCCCGCCGGCAGCTTGGCGTGGAAGGCGCCGAGGGCCTGCCGCAATTGCGGCAGCGTGACGCCGTACTCGTGGGCGAGGTCGGGATCGACGTTCACCTGCAGCTCTCGCTCTTTGCCGCCGAATAGCTGCGTGTTCGCGACGCCATCGACGGTTTCGATCTGCTCCTGCACGTCTTCGGCGATCACCTTCAGCGTCCGCTCGTCGAACCCCTTCGGCGCGCGGATATTGAGCAGCATCAGCGGCAGGTTCTCGAAGTCGATGTCCGTGACGAACGGCTGCACCTCGCGCCCGGCGGGGAACTCGTTCCGCACCCGGTCGATGAGGTCCTTTACCTCACGGCGGCCCTCGTCGGGCGTCACGCCGTCGAGAAAGATCACCTGCGTCACCGCCGAGCCGCGCGTGCTGGTCGAGGCGATGAAATCGACGCCCTGCAATTCGGTCAGGGCTTCCTCGACCTTGCGGACGATCTCGTTCTCGCTCTCGGTCGGCTTGGCGTCCGGGTAAGGGATCGCCACCAGCACCACCGCCTTGGTGATCGCCGGTCCTAACTGCACCGGGGTGTAGAACGCGGCGTACAGCGACAACAGCAGCACCAGCAGCGTCCCAACGAACACCATCCGAGGCCGATCGATTGCCGCATCGCTAATCTTCATGCGTGGTTAGCAGTTTGGTTCGTTGAGCGTTAGAAACCGCGCCGTGCAATCGTACTTGGGTTCTACAGTCGCTGCTTGTCTGTCGTGGCACTGGCTCGGGTGATCTCGGCGCCGGCGTCCTTCGGTTCCACCATCCTCACCAACTGCCCATCACGCAGGCGTTCCTGCCCGCGTACGACGACTGCCGACAGGTCCACCGCGTCCACCGGCAGCAGGATCGTCTCCCCCTGGTCGATCCAACGCGACAGTTCGACCCGCCGCGCTCGTTGCACTTGCGACTCGCCGACTTCCCAGAACATCACGGGCATCGCCGCGGGGTCATCTTCAATCGTGTAGAGGTACGTCTGTCCCTGCCGAAACAGTACGGCCGCCTCGGGCGCCGCATAGGCGAGCACCCGGTCGGTGACGATGCCCGCGGTCGCCACCATGCCGGGGCGCAACAGTCCCGCGCGGTTGTCGATCGCCACCTCGACCTCGAAGAGCCCCGTCGCCGGGTCGGCCCGCTCGGCGATGCGGTAGACCTCCGCGTCGATCGGCGCCCATTGCTTGCCATAGAGGTCCTTCCCCTCGAGCTGCACTCGGGCGCGGAACACGCCCCCCTCTGGATCAGAGCTGCCGCTTGCCTGCGCTTCGGCGACTTGCCGGCGGCGTAGTTCAAGCTCCCGCACCCGCGCTTCGGGGATGTTGACCACCAGTCGCAGGCGATCGTTCTCGACGAGTTCGTAAACGACCTCGTTGGCGGCGACGGTTTCGCCCGCCTCGACCATCCGCCGCGCGATCGTGGCGTTGATCGGCGAAGTCAGCAGCGAGTCGTCGAGGTTCTTCTCCGCGATCTCCTGGGCGGCCTGCGCCTGCGCCCGGGAGGTGACCAAGGTTTGGAACTCGGCCTCGGTGATCACGTCGCGCGCCCGCCGGCCGCGTTCGACATCGGAAGCCGCCATCTCGAAGTTCGCGACCGCCTCGGCCACCCGCGCCCGGAAGATGCGGTCATCGAGCCGCGCGAGCAGTTGGCCCTTCTCGACCCGGTCGCCGTCGTCGAGCGGTTCCCCCTGGGCGTTCTTTCCGAGCGACGCCACGCGGCCTGCGACCTCGAAGCCCAGCGAGTAAGTCTCCCACGCCTGGATCTTGCCGCTGTAGCGGACCACCACATCATGCACCGCTGGCTCGACCGCCAGGGCCTGCACCAGCGTCCGCGGCTGAGCCGCCAACGCCGGCGGCGCCACGTCGGCCGCGGCGGCGATCGCGTCGGCCTCGTCGGTCTTGCGGCTCGACCACCACATGACGCCGCAAGCCACTAGCGTCAGCAGCACCAGGAACGTGAAACGGCCCAATCGGACCAATCGGTGAGTCATCGGCGGGCGGGCGAGGGAGCCGTTAGGAGGGAGGCAGTGGCGTATCGTTCGAGAGCAATGATCGTAGGCGGCAATCTTCAAACCAGCAACGCGGCGCCCCGTCGCGGGACCTTGCCACTCGCATTTAGCCCCCCGTCATTGACCGGGGGCTAAATGCGAAGACCAAGCACCGCGCGCAACGCATCGACGACACCCACCACCGTCACGCCATCGACCGCCAACCGCTTATGACGGTTCGTCTCGCCGCTGAGAATCTTGACCCGGGTGCGGGGCACGCCGATGGATTTTGCTACGACCTTAACGATCGCGTCGTTCGCGCGTCCCTTGTCGGGGGGCGCCGTCACCGCGACGCACAACTCCGCTTCGCGCACGCCCGTCACGCCGTTGCGGCGGGCGCCCGGCTGGGCGCGGACGCGGATCACGACGCCCTCGGCTGCCGCCTCTACCGTCGATTGAACCGTGTCGCTCATGGCGCCGGCGGCGGAACGACGTCGGCTTGCCCTCCCGTCGCGATCGCCATGGCGAGCCCCAGGGCGTTGAACGCCATGTGCATCGCGACGATCGGCACGAGCCGGTGTGTCTGCCGATAAACGTACCCGATCCCCGCGGCGAGCACCGCCAGTGGCACGGGCGCCCACCCCTGACCCGAGTGCGCCAGGGCGAACAGCGCCGCACTGACGAAGACCGGCCACCACGCCCGGCGTCCGCCGATCCGCTCGAGCCAACCTTGCAGCAGCACACGGAACGCCAGCTCCTCGAACAGCGGCGCGATCACCACCGCCATCAACGCGGCAGCGACGATTGTTTCCAACGTTGGGTTGGTGAGGAGTTGCTCAATGGTCGGATGGCTCGACGGCAAACCGATCACCATCACTAGCAGTAGTTGAACCACATAAACGGGCACGAGCATCGCCAAGCACGCCCCTACGCCGAGCACCACGTCGCGGCCGGCCTCGGCGGCCGAGCGAGGCAATCCAAAGTCGCTCCGCTTCGTGGAGTAGGTAACACGAATCCACAGAATCACGAAGCCAGCCATCAAGAACCACGTTAAGCCGAGGCCCGCCGCCGACGTTAGGTCAATCTTTGGCGACTCGTAGGCCTCAGAACGAGGAAGCAGGCTGGCAAGAGAGCCGAGGAGCATGACCGCCGCAAGCACCAAGCTCTCAGCGCCCCACGGCACACGGCGCCGACCTCGCGACTCAATCACCGGTTTTCCTGAAGCGATCCGCACCGCTCCATACCACGCCGACGCTACCACCAACGCCGTCAGCAGCGTCAGCGTCGGGAAAGCGCTCTGCCAAAAGGGGGAAACGCCGACAGGCATCGTTCATTCCAAGGTCGGCTGACTCGACCGCATCGCCGCGATCGCCGCACGAGTGTACGTCACCCCCGAGATCGCCGTCACGATCAGCATCGCCCACACGAACGCGTCAACGAGTCCCGCGCCCAGCGTCACCGGCGTCGGCCAGCCAGCCGTCCGCCATGGCGACACGTAGAGCAGGCTGAGCGCCGCGGCGATCACCTGCAACGTGAACTTCCACTTGCCGATCCACACCGCCGAGAAGTCGCCGCCCGCCGACTCCACCATCGCCCGCAGCGTCGTCACCACGAACTCGCGCGCGAGGATCAGCACCGTCATCCACGGCAGCACGCGCGAGTCGGGGATCGCCGCCAGATAGATGTAAACGCCACAGATCAGCAGCTTGTCCGCCAGCGGATCGAGCACGCGGCCCAGCTTCGTGATCGGCCCCCACCGCCGCGCCCAGTAACCATCCGCCCAGTCCGTCGCCGCAGCGAGCACAAACGCCACGAGGCCCGCGCGGTACCAACCAAGCGACAAACACACAAAGCAGGCCACCGTCACCACGAGCCGCGAAGCGGTAATCGCGTTCGGCGGATCGCTCAGCTTCCCTAGGGGGACTTCCGAATTGGAACCACGGATGGACACAGATAAACACGGATAAAGATTAAGCCCACGAATAACGCGAATAGGCGCGAATCATGTTGCAGGCAATCCGATCAAAGTTCATTTCATTCGCGATTATTCGCGTCATTCGCGGGCTCTTATCTGTGTGCATCCGTGTCCATCTGTGGTTCCCCTCAACGAGGCTCCCCAACAGCAACGGTCACCAGATCGTAATCGTTCCGCGCCACCACTTCGCACGGCACGATGTCGCCCGGCTGCAAACCTTCGCCCGTGACGTACGCCACGCAGTCCACGTCCGGCGCGTCCGCGGCGGTGCGGCCGATCCAGGCGGCCCGTTCGCCCGGCACGGGGCTGTCGATCAGCACCTCCATCTGCTTGCCAACCTGCGCGTCGGCCCACTCGAACGCCAATCGCTGCTGGATCGCCATCAGCTCATCGCGGCGCTGTTCCTTGATCTCTTCCGGCAGGTGGTTCGGCAATCGCGCCGCGGGCGTGTCGGGCTCGAGCGAATAAGTAAACACGCCGAGCCGCTCGAAGCGGAACTCCTCGACGAAGTCGCACAGCTCCGCGAAGTCTGCGTCGGTCTCGCCGGGGAAGCCCGTGATGAACGTCGTCCGCAGCACGAGGTTCGGGATGCGGTCACGCAGCTTTTGCACGAGTTCACGGGTCGGCCCGCTGGCGACGCGGCGCTGCATCCGCTTGAGCATCGCGTCGCTGGCGTGTTGCAGCGGCATGTCGATGTACGGCACGACCTTCTTGCTCTGCGCGATCGCGTCGATCACGTCGTCGCTGAAGTACATCGGGTAGAGGTACATCAGCCGGACCCACTCCAGGCCCTCGACCTCGTCGAGCTTGTGGATCAACTCCGCGAGCCGCGGCTCGCCATACAGGTCCATCCCGTAGTAGGTCGTGTCCTGCGCGACGACGACCAGCTCACGCACGCCGTCGGCGGCGAGCTGCTTCGCCTCGGCGATCACCTCTTCGATCGGCTTCGTGGCGTGCTTGCCGCGCATCTTCGGGATCGCGCAGAACGTACACAGCCGGTCACAGCCTTCGCTGATCTTGAGATACGCGAAGTGTCCCGGCGTGATCCGCAGCCGCTGGTCGTCGTGCAACGGCCGCGCCGGCGCCGGCTTGAACACCAGGCGCTGCTCTTCGAGCCCGCCCAAGAGCCGGTCCGCAACCTTCGTCACCTCGTCACGCCCAAACACGCCCACCAAGTGATCGATCTCGGGCCGATGCTCGAGCAATAGTTCTTTCTGCCGCTCCGCTAGGCAGCCGCTGACGATCACGCCGCGCAGCTTGCCGGCCTTCTTCAACTCGATCATCTCGTCGATCGACGCGAAGGATTCATTGCGAGCGGCCTCAATGAAGCCACACGTATTGACGATCGCGAAGTCGGCGCCCTCCGGGTCGGCCACCAGTTCGTAGCCGTCGAGCTGCAAGAGCCCCAGCATCCGCTCGCTATCGACCGTGTTCTTCGGGCAGCCCAGGCTGATAAACGCGTAGCGTCCCTTGGCTTGGTCGGCCTGACGGATGTCGTTGGTGAAGTTGGTGGGCAAAGGAGGGACGCGGGACGGGGGGGCGAGGGACGGGGGAAGCCCCTTATTGTGGCGAGCTAGGCACACTCCGGGCAAGCGGTTAAGCGGCTGAAGCAGGGGGCAATTTCCCGCGAAATGACAGAGATGAACGCCTAAATGACGAATGACGAAGCACGAATGACGACCCTGTCGGACGCGGTCGGAGCCCTCCGACAGGTTCGTCATTCGTCATTCGTGCTTCGTCATTCCCCCTGTTTCCTCGCTTTTGACGCCCCCCACAGCCCCGCCCTATACTTCGGAATTGCCGCCAACCTCTCCCCCTCGGGCGAATCTTCCGGATGAATCGTTACGCGTCGCTCTCCGACGACTTCTACGTCAACGTCAATCTCAGCACCGAGATGGAGCTCCCCAGCAGCCGCGACGTCGTGCTGCACTTCGCGGAGCAGATGCAGAAGCGTTACCCAGAGATGCGGAACTTCTACGCCCGCGACCGCAATGACTTCATCCTCGAAGAGGACAAGGACAAGGGCTCGTACCGCTGGTGCTCGATCGAGCCCCGCCGGCTCTCCTCGGGCCACGTCAACCCGCCGCGGATCGAAGACGCCCTCGAGCAACACCGCCAAGCGCTCGAGCTCGCGCCCTACGAGCTGTCGGTGAGCCCGCTCGACTGCGAGGCCCTCGACCTCATGTGGGGCTTCGACTTCAACTACCGCGGCAACCACAACGAGCTCGTGGCCGAGGCCCTCGGCGTCTGCCCCGGCCTCGACCGGCTCACGACGATCCCCGGCGCCAAGTTCGTCCAGTACGAGCCGACGGTCACGATCGCCCTCGACGACGAATGCCGCACCCAGTGCCGCGTCGGCGTCGAGTCGCGCACCACGCCGTACCAGGTCCGCACCGGCGAGTACCAAGAAGAACAGCTGAGCGTCTACGTCACCGCCCGCCGCTACGGCAGCCTCGACCCCGGCCAGTCCCTCAACGACGCGCTCGACGGCCTCACGAAAGTCGCCTACGAAGTGCTCGACCACTACGTGATCGAATCGGTGCTCGAACCCCTCGCGCGCACGATCTCACTCGATTGATTTGTAGGTCAGGCTGTGCCTGACGCCCCACCATTCGAGATAGTTGTTTCGCGCAGAGACGCGGAGACACAGAAAAGGTGCGGCTCGAGGCAGACAACAGTCATGGCGTACCTGCCGGCGAAAGAAATGCCACTGGCGACACCCCAAAGTAACTGGCGACTTGTGTCACTTGTTCGCGTGTCAGCTTCCGCTTGCCGTTGCGAACCGCCGACAGCGTGGAACCGACAACGCCGGTCGCCTCGGCCAGTTGTCGAGCGGTGACGCCCCGTTCGTCCATCAACAGCGCAAGCAGTTCCGCGTCGCTCGCCGGGGCGACGGGCTCATGCGTCGCCTCATAGTGCTCGATGAGCGACGCGAGCACGTCGAGGTAGTCAGCTGCCTCCTTCGACAGCCGTGCACGGTCCATCAGTTCCCCGGCCATGGCGAGGGCGCGGCCGTGCGCCGCGGCGGTGACGATCGGGCGCAGCGGGCACGCCGCCACCAGGTCGAGATACTCGTCGCCGGCCTTGGCGGCCTTGGTAGCGGCCATTTTGTCACTCCTGCCAGTTGCCTTGGTCGTAGTCACGATGCGTGAGCACCGTCCGCACGTAGAGAATCCCACGATTGAAGTGGATCGACGCCACCAGCCGGAATTTGTTACCGCCGATGTTGAAGACGATCAAACGACCGACCTTGTCGGCGCTGGGGAACGCGGTGCGCAGCTCCGCGAAGTTCGCGAAACGCGTCCGACTGACGACCTGGAACCACGCCCGCAAAGGGCCCTCCGCCTCGGGATGCCGCTCCCAGAACTCGCGGAGTGATTTGCGGGAGATGATACGCATTGCCTCGCCCAGAGATCTCTTCAAGCCGATTTTAGCAGAATGCGAAACGGCGGCAAGGGGCAATTTCGCATTTTGCTAAACCTGGACCTAGGTCAACAACAACTTCAACGCCGCGATCACCAGCACCACCGCCAAGAGCCGCCGCAGCTTCGGCGTCGCCAACCTTCGGGCGCCGAGCTCCGAGCCGATCCAGCCGCCCACCAGCACCACGACGATCCACACCGGCAAAAGCGGTGGCCACTCGATCGCCTTCGTCGCGAGGCCGGCGAGGCCCGCTAGCGAGTTCACCAGGATGAACAGCACCGACACGCCCGCCGTCGTGCGCAGGCTCGCCCAGCCGCTGAGCACGATGATCGGGCTCAGGTAGATGCCGCCACCGGTCCCCGTCAGCCCGGCCACCAGACCAATCGCGGCGCCGCAAAGAATCGCCACGGGCAGCGGCGGCGGATGCACTTCATCGAGCGGCTTCGTATCGCCATCGGGCAGCGTCTTCGGCGCCAACCACAGCCGCCACGCGGCCAGCAGCAGCGCCACGCCCACCAGCGCCCGAAACAGTTGGCTGGGGAGCTGCACAGCGCCCCCCACAAACGCCATCGGCGCCGCGGCGAGCGCCAGCGGCCAGAAGAGCCGCCAAGAGAACCGCCCCGCACGCACGTAGCGCACCGACGCCAGCGTCGCCACAAACACATTCAGCACCAACGCCGCCGGCCGCATCGTCTCCGGCGCAAGCCCCACCAGCGCCATCGCCGCCAAATACCCCGAAGCCCCCGCATGCCCCACCGACGTGTAGAGCATCGCCGCCAAGAACAACAGCAACAAGAGAACGGCGTCGGTCACTTGGTTTATCGTCTGAGGTTCGCCGGTTTGACCGAAGCGAATAGATGACTATGCTGCCAGCTCTCGTCGTGTCAACTCAAGCGGATTGGGACGAAACCACTATGTCCAAAATCAAAGGCCTCTTCCAGAAGGCATGGGCCGCTGTAGCCAACCCAGGACAAGACGAACGGGTCGCAGTCCTCGTTTCGGCTATCGGACATGCCTTCACTACTCAACGAAGAGCGTTTGATCTCGACAAGGTGCTTGAGCCGATCGACTGCACCGTAACGGATGTCCGGGTCGCCTCGAAGAAGTACTACGAAGGGCTCTTGCAACGATTTTGGATTGAGGGTGTCCCAGACACAGGTAAGCAAAAGACGCTCGCGTTTGTCGAAGAGCGACTGCGACTCGATGCTCGCGAAGTTAGGCAGTTGCGCGAAGATGTTGCGGTCTCCGCCTTCGGATCAAAAATCGGTGAGTACTTGGCGGACGGATCACTTTCTTCGGTCGAGCTTCAATCCCTCTCAGAGATATCATCCTTTCTTCACCTATCGGTGCCGCAGTTCGTACAGCAGTACCTATTGAGCGAAGGACTAGGATTGCTTCGCGGGCTGTTTGCCGAAGCAGTCGCGACCGGACATCTGAAGGAGCAGACCTGGAACAACCTACGGATTTCTGCTCGTAGTCTTGGCATTCAGGAAGAGCAGCTGAAGTCTGCTTCTCGTTCGATAAGCAAGTCATTTGCAGAGCACGTGCTTGCGGACACCAAAGCCGACGGTGTACTAACACCTCAAGAGGAGACGTATTTGTCATGGCTCGTATCGACCTTCGAGTTCGATACGCAGTTCACTATTTACCTGCGAAAAGAAATCCAACTTCTGAAAGATCGAGCAAGCCTAGAAAGCGGACATATCGACACCATTCCAGTCCCCGTGGGCATCAATCTGAAAGCAGGTGAGCTTCTCTACGTTTCCGAACCTTGCTTACTACAAATCACCAAGAGCATGAAGAATGGTGATCGGATCGACGAGCACGAAGGGCGGATTATGCTTACGGATAGCCGATTGCTCTTTGAATCCGTGAGCAAAACGATCCCGATCGCCTACCCGAAGATCGTTTCGTGGCGAACTTCAGGCGAGGCAATCCTGATATCCGCTGCGAATAAGCCTGAGCTTCGGTTTTACTTCGCGCAGAATCCTTACTCTCTACTCCCAGAGAAGTTCTCAACCATACTCCGACTACACAGCCAACAGCTCACTCGTAAAGTCGAAGGGGTCGTAAACCGACACATCCCAAGAGATGTTCGCCAAAGAGTCTGGCAAACCTACGGCGGCATGTGCGTTGAGTGCAGCGCCACTGACTATCTGGAGTTCGATCACATCGTCCCGGTCGCGCGAGGTGGTAGCAACTCGGAGCAGAACGTCCAACTCCTATGCCGAAAGTGCAACCTCACCAAATCAGACAAGATTTGAACAAGGGGCCTTCTTCTTCGCGCCTTCGCGTCTTTGCGTGAGTCCTCCCCCTTTGCGTCTCCGCGCGAAACCTACTCCGCTGCCACCGCGTCCTCCCCCGCCTCCATTTCAAATCCCGCCCCGCTCTCCACGATCTCTTCCGGCCCCGGCT
This sequence comes from Botrimarina mediterranea, assembly GCF_007753265.1. Taxonomy (NCBI): domain Bacteria; kingdom Pseudomonadati; phylum Planctomycetota; class Planctomycetia; order Pirellulales; family Lacipirellulaceae; genus Botrimarina; species Botrimarina mediterranea. Next base: position 1,940,517 of record NZ_CP036349.1, on the reverse strand, counting down.
TCAGCGCCCGGGCGTCATACCCCTCGCGCACCAGGATCGCCGCGGCTTGCTTCGAACGCATGCCGATCTGGCAGTAGAGGTACAGCGGCTTGTCCTTCGGCAACCGCTTCGCGATCTTTTCCGCGTCGTAGCTGTGCTTCCGTAAGGAATCACTAGGCACATGCACGGCGCCCGCGACGCGGCCCTTCACCCACTCCTCCTTGGTGCGGACATCGACCAGCACCGCTTTCTCTTCCTCGACCAGCTCGTGGATCTTCGCGAGCGAGTCCTTGGTGTGCTCGACACGGATGCGCGTCCGCGCGCGGGTGGGCTGAGCCTCGGTGGGTTGGGCCTCGGTGGGTTGGGCCTCGGTGGGTTGGGCCTCCGCGGCCTGGACTTCCACCAATGGAGCTGCCGCGAACGGGAGGCAGAGGGCGAGAACGAGCAGCAGGCGGATCATGTTGAACCCCGGGGGTCAAATGATGGTGGCACGAAGAATGTGGGAGGAGTCTCCCGACGCCGATAACGCGCTGCCTGCCGAATCGGTGTGGTGCGCGGAATCGGGGTCGGGAGACCCCTCCTACAGGCCTGCCATTTTAAGGGATCCGCCCCTGCGTCGCGAATCGAAATAGCCACTATGTTGGCGAATCTGAATCGAGGGGGATCGACGCTCCCAACCACAATGAGGTCACCCCCACCGTTGGCCCCGCGTCGCGCAACTAGCCCCCATCGCAATTAGCCCCCCGTCATTGACGGGGGGCTAAATAATCGCTCAACCGCCCACCAGCCGCTTCACGCTCTCGAGCAGCTTGTCCATCGGGAACGGCTTCCGCAGGTACTCGTCCACGCCGAGCATCTCGGCGTAGGCCTTGTGGCGGTTCCCCTCGTTGGCCGTGATCATGATCACCGGCGGCGAATCTTCCTGCGTGCGGCGCAGGCGCTCGAGCACCAAGAAGCCCGACCGCTTGGGCATCATCATGTCGAGGATCACCAGGTCGGGGTTCTCGCGCTCGGTCAGCGCCAGGCCCTGGTTGCCGTCGCGGGCCACGAGGACCTCGTAACCGTTGGCTTCGAGCGCGAGGCGGAGCGACTCGATGATCTCGGCGTCGTCGTCCACGAGGAGAACGCGTTTGGCGGTCGTGGCTTTCTTAGCGACTGGCATAACGGGGCAGCCCGGGGGACGGGCCGACGGTAACAGGCGGGGTGCAGCAAAACCCCCGGTATACCGCCGGCGCCCCCGTTTGCAAAGCGACCCAGCCGCCGGACACCCAACCTCGAGCCAAAGAAAAAAAGTTCACCACGACGGGCACGAAGAACACGACGGCCTGCCTTCGGGACTAGCTGTGCCCCGCCAAGACGCTCGTCGTGTCCTTCGTGCCCGTCGTGGAGAATAACTTGTCTTGAGAAGACTATGCCGCCAAGCGTAGGCGCGGCGGCTCGGCGACTGCCAGCACGCCCAGGGCTTCGCAAACGGCGTCCGCGACCAGGGCCGACGCTTCGGGGCGGGCCATTTTTCGCAGCCGCTCGGCGATCGTGTCGCGACGAGCCTCGTCCTCGAGCAACGGCCGCAAGCAGCCGGCGAGTGACGCGGCGAGGTCGCCGTCGTTCTCGTTAACGGTCGGGCAGCCCGTGCGGAGCGCCGCAAACTGGGCGTTGGCCTCGTGCAGCCCGTCGCGACGCCGTGAGTCGGGCACGAACACCGCCGGCAATCCGGCGAGCGACACCTCGGCGAGCGTCGAGCCGCTCGGGCGGCAGACGATCAGGTCCGACGACCGAGCGAGATGGGCAAGCTCGTCGATGTAGGTCACCACGAGCGCGTTGACGCCGACGGCCGCGTAGCGGGACTCGGTCGCGGTGAGCCAGCCGTCGCCGGTCTGATGAACGACTTGCCAATCGGCGGCCGCGGCGCCGAGACGCTTGATCGCTTCGGGCATCGACTCATTGAGCGACGTCGCGCCCGCCACACCGCCGAGCACCACGAGCCGCGGCCGCCCGTCGTCGCCGGCCATCGGCAGGCGTCCGCCAGGGCAATGTCCGAAGTCATCCTCAAAGCCAGGCCGACCCACCGGCCCGGTCCAACGCACCGGCGCGCCCATCGGCAGCCGCGCGGCGGTCTCGTCTTGGGCAAGACACACCACGCTGGCGTCGCGAGTCGCGTCGCGCGTCGCCGGGTACGGGAGGCAGTCTTGCTCAACGATCGCGTAGGGGACGCCGCTCGCCCGTGCCGCGCGAACCATCGGTCCCGCCGCATGCCCGCCGAGCGAGATCACCAGATCGATCTCCTGCTCCCGCAACAGCCAATGGGCGACGCACCAACCCGCCGCATTGCGCAGCACGTACCGCGGCGCCTCGAGCATGCACGTTGGAAAGCGGCTCGAAGGAACCGTCGAGTATCGAAGCCCCGCCCCACGCACGGTGTGCCGTTCAATCGCACGGCCATCGCCCGCGATTGTCACCCGCGCCCCGGGCATCCGCTCCTGGAACTGCCGAGCGATCGATAGCCCCGGGTAAATACTCCCCAGCGACCCACCGCCAGCAATCAGGATGTGAGGAGCACGAGCCATCGAATATACCCCAGCGATATCAACAAAGGGGAGCCGGAAGCGTCAACGCCCCGAGATGAAACGGAGACGTGGGTTCTAATAAATGGAACCACGGATGACACAGATAGACACGGATGGTTTGTTGGTCGTGACCGAAGCGAGCCGTATGTCACCCTCCCTCCCCACAAGTGGGAGTGGAACAACGCCTCGCTTCGCTCGCTCAACTAAACAACAAATCCGTGTTCATCCGTGTCATCCGTGGTTCCACTCTTCCAGAACCCGGGCGCCCACTTCAACTCAGGTCGCTAACGCTCCCGGCTCGCCGTCACTCAACACTTCCAACTCGGTCAGCGTCCCAGCCTGCACGCTGCCAGCTGCTGTATCCGCTGAACGCCGGGGCGACGGTTTCGTCGGCCCCGACGTTCAGACGTAAGCTTCACCGTGAAACGCCCGCGACAGGCGGATGACCCAGAATCCACCGGCGCCGCGAACTGTTTGTTTCACCCCGGGGGGGGTAGCCGCCTAGGACCCCGCAATCTTCGGCGGCCGACGATGAAACTTGGGTGTCTCCGTTGTGTTGGTTAATTAAATTCAAGCCGCCGCGCGGCGGTCTTCGCACTCCAGGCGACGACGCAGCAGCTTGGTGATCAATTGGCGGTCGCTCTTCTCGTCGTGACTGCCGGCCACGAGGACCGAATCGCCTTCGTCCGCTAGGCCAATCGCGACGGCGATCGCCGACAAGCGGTCTTCAACGACCGTGACGCCAGCAGGCGTGTCGTCCTCGAGCTCGACGCGGCCGTGAGCGAACACCCGGTCGGCAAGTTGCGACGCCGCCGACAACTGTCGCAGCGCGACGATCGCCGAGTCGGCCAGCTTCACGACTGCGAGTAAGCGGCCTTTGCCCCGCGCGCCGTCGAAGGCGTCGGCGAGGTCCGTCGGCCGCACCGCATTGTCGATGTAAACCGAGAACGCCTGCCCGCACGGCACGGGGCTCAGCGCGCCCGGCACGCACGGCGACAGGTCGACGCCTCGCACCGCGGTCTGTAAGTCGAAGCCAACGGCAAGGGCGGCCGCAATCGCCGCCGCCGCATCACGCCGAGCGGCGCGACCGGGCGACCCGATCGCCACGCAGGCCGAGTCACTACCAACCGCAACAATGAGCGTCTGCCCCGCGGCGTGGGACTCGACCGGGACGACGCGGATGTCGGCGGTCCCCGACTCGCCAAACGTCAGCACGCGGCCCGTGTGAGTCGAAGCGACGCGGATACATTCAGAGTCGTCGGCGTTGACGACGAGCGTCACGCCGGCGTCGAGTTCGCCGAGCGAATCGACAACCGCACGGCGATGCGCCGCGTTCGATTCCCAACACGGCCGGCCCAAGTTGTCGAGTCCGTCGCAGCGCAGCGACACGAGGCACGCCACGAGCGGCGTCGCCCCGGCTTGCTCGCCCGCAACGGTCTGGGCAATCGCCGTCGTCACGTCGCCGAGTTCGCAGCGGCGGAGCCAACGGCTCGCGGCGTCTTTGGATCGTTGGTCACGAGGCAAGCAATGCTCGCCATCGTCGTCACAGGATTCGGTCAGCAGGCCGACGCGTTCGCCCGCATGCGCATGGATCGCGGCGACGATCGTCGCGACTCGGCAGGCGCCCGTCACGCCGCCGACGCTGACAATCGTGGGAAGTGTCGAGCGAATCGGCGCCATCGCCGCCGTTAGCTCGGCGCACGCGGCGAAGCCGTCGTCGACCAGCACCAACGGGACGGGCACGTCGGGCAGCAACCGTTCGGTGATGACCGCCGCGGCGCCGCGGATGACGGCGATCTCGGCGTCGGTCGAGTCGAACGGGTCGAGGTGGACATAGAGGTCGCCGGGCTGGACCGCCGCGGCGTCCGTCCGGACCGTGGTCAGCGCGGGGTCGCTGTCGGCCGGGAGGTAGATCGCCCCCGGCAACAGGTCGCGCAGCCGCGTCAGTTTGGCATCGTTGCCGGGCGCCATCGCCTGGCCTCCTTGCCAGTCGTCGTGACGAAGAGCCGGTCGAATCCTTCCGACCGAGCGGGCGGATACTTCAAGAATCGCCGCCCCCCGTCAAGGCGTTTCCCGCACGCCGCCCCGAACTTGAGGGAATGTTGGCGCCAGCATCCAGAAATCGCCCCGCAACAACCGTCCGTCGCCGCAGCAATCGCCATAGCCCGGCAATACTGTGGGCTTTACGCTGCGCGTTTCAGCTTTCCCGATTTGCCACGTTTACCCGCATGTCCAATTCCCCCGCCAATCCGACCGTCCACAGGCCGACCGCCCGCTGGATCGGCCCCACCGGTGGCGACGATATCGGGCCCTGTTGGCGGCGCTTGAATCGCGACGTTCACTTCGTCGAAGCCGCCACGGACCAACGCGGCATCGACCTCACCGTGCTCGCTTGCCCGCGACCGCTGGTTGATACCGACAAGGCCCAATTGCTGCTTGAAGAAGCCGGCGCCGACCGCTTCGTTCAACTCCTCGGCGTCTGGTGCGAAGGCGAAGGCCGCACCGGCAAACCCGTCCCCGGCGCCGAGCGCGTCTTCTGGCACGCCTGGCCCGCGTGGCAACGGCGTTGGCTCGAACGTCTGTCGGCCGACTCGATCTCGCCGCTCCCGCCGCGGCTGCCCCAACTCGTGCGGATCGATACGCCCGACGGCGAGCTCGCCAAAGCCCTCATCGCCGCGCTCGTCGACGAGGACATCGCCGCCGTCTGGTCGCGAACGTCGCTCGCCGCCGGCGCCGATGCGATCCTCTGGGACGGCGCCCAACTCAGCGGTAGAGAGGCCGACCACCTCGCCGCCGTCTGTTCGGCTGGGCGTTACGGGCAAACCCCCGTCATCGCCCTGCTCGACTTCCCCCGACCCGAGACCGTCGCCGCCGCCCGAGCCCTCGGCGCCGCCGACGTGCTCGGGAAACCGTTGACGACCGAGCTGCTGCTCGAGTCACTGATCGCCGCGATGCGTCTCACGCGTCGAAGCCGCGTTTTCGACTCGCCATCACGATTCACGGCGAGCCGGCGACGTGAGTCGTCGGTGGAACCCTGGTACTCGCTTCACACCGACGACTTACGTCGCCGGCTCGCCACACACTAGGTGGTTAGCGTTCACACCCACTCCGCATCCGCGTCCACCAGCTCCGTGAACGTGATCTCGCGCCGCCAATCCGATTCGTGGATCGGCCAGCAGCGGACCCGTTCGATCGGCGCGCCGCCCGCGCTGTGGGGTTCGTCGCTGCCGTCGCCCCACGCTGGCTGGCCCGTTTCGTGGGCGTACTGCTGACAATCGACCTCGAGCCGTAGTCTTGGCGGCGGCGATCCCGAGAAGTTCCAACGCCGCCACGTGACGCGGCCGTGGTCGGTCACCGTCACCACCAGCGGGGCGCGGACGCATTCCAGCAGCCGCCTGGCGATCAGCTCGTGGCTCGCCGTCGCCAGGACGTGCTTGATCTCAAGCAGATCGCCGTCGAGGTCGCGCCACAGGTTCACCAGCCACCGCCGCGGCGCGAGCAGCCGGCCCGCCAAAGTGTTGGCGATCGACTCACGCATCGACGGCGCCGCCTCGCGCGGATCAACGCCGAGGGCTTCAAAAACGCGGTGCGCCTGGGACTCGCCGATCTCGTGGGCGACCACGAAGTGTCGGCGTTCGCTGCGGTCTTCGCCGGCAATCAGGATCGCCTCCAGCGGCCGCCCGCCCGCCAGCCGCGCGAAGCGCCCCCGGCCCACGAGCCCCTGGTCCTGCGCGACGACCAGCCCCAGATTTTCCGCGATCACAAAAGCGTCCACCGGCGGGCGATCGACGCTCGCCTCCCACAGCAGGTCCAGGGCGCAGCGGTCAAGGGTGGCGTGGAGCTCCTCGGTCGGGATTTCGGTGAGCATGGCGGCGCAACAGGGGTGAAGGAGCAGTCGGCACAAAATCCAGGTAGTGAACATACGGCCATTATATCGATGCCAGTGGCCATTTCCAAACAAATACGGCCACGCACCAGTGCCGCCTGTCTGTCACCGAGAAATCCCGGTGACGGTTTGCTCCGGCTGGCCTATGGTTGGGCAAGCCCCTATCTCACCGACACGCAACCATGACGTCGCCCCTGGACCTCGAGTTCGACCCCCAACGCTTCGACGGCGTCGCACGGCTGTTCCCGCTCCCGGCCCCCTCGCTCTACCCGCGCGTCATCCAGCCGCTGCATGTGTTCGAAGAGCGCTACCTCGAGCTGATGCGGGACGCCCTCGACAGCGACGGCCTGATCGCGATGGCGGTGCTCAAGCCGGGCTGGGAGATCGACTACGCCAGCCGCCCGCCGGTCGAGCCCGTCGCCTGCCTCGGCAAGATCGTCACGCACCACCGCCTCGACGACGGCCGTTACAACGTGCTGCTCGCCGGCGTGTCACGTATCCGTGTCTACGACGAACTCGAGCCGCCGCTGGCGTTCCGCCGGGCGCGGGCCGAGCTGGTGGAAGAGACTGAACCCGCCGCGGGCCATCCGGTGGGAGTGGACCTCCACAAACGGCTCGTCGAGGCCTTCCGAGCCGCGCTGCCGCACGGCGTGCCGCCCGAGCCCCTGCAACGCGTCTTCGAAGAGGACACGCCCCTGAGCCTCCTAGCGGACTTGGCGGCCTACACGCTGCCGCTGCCGCGCGACGTCAAGCAAGCCGCCCTGGCGGAGTTTGACGCGGCAAAGCGGGCGGCCCTGGTGATCGGCGCGATCGACGCGGGCGCCGTTGGTAGGCGACCCTCCGGCAACGGCAGCGACGGCGACGCGGCGGGGTTTCCGCCGCCGTTTAGTGAGAATTGAGGGAAGAACCCCAAGCTTACGAGTGACGGCGAGCCGGCGATGTTAATCGTCGGAGGAACCCTCGTACCCGCTTCCCACCGACGATTAACATCGCCGGCTCGCCTACAGCCGACTGGACGCAGGGGCGTTACAACCGCGCTGGCCCGCAAAGCCCCGCGGTGCGGGTCGCCGGTGGGGGGGCGGCGCCGATAGAATCAAGAGATCGCGGGACATGGTCCGCGGCCCTGGTCCACGCCTCCCCCCGCTCTCCGCCGTCCCGCGACGAATGGCTCTCCCCTCCGACCGCATCGCTGAAGACCTCCGCGGTCAGGTGTCGGGGGACGTGCTGCACGACGATGTCACGCGGTGGCTCTACGCCACCGACGGCAGCCTCTACGAGATCACGCCCGCGGTCGTGGTCCGTCCGCGGATGTCGGCCGACGTGGAAGCGACCGTTCGCTACGCCGCCGAGAACGCCATCCCCGTCCACGCCCGCGGCGCCGGCAGCGGTCTGGCGGGGGGCTGCTTGGGCCCGGGCATCGTCGTGGACTTCTCACGCTACATGCGCCGGCTGCTGTCGGACGACGGCGACACCGTGCGAGTGCAGCCGGGCATCGTTCACGCCGAGCTGAACCGCCGGCTAGCCGCATCGGGGCGCGTCTTCGGTCCCGATCCGGCGATGACCGAGGTGACGACGCTCGGCGGCGTTGCTGCCGTCGATTCGAGCGGCAGCCGGCGATTGGTCTACGGCTCGGCGCGGAAGCAGATCGTTGGCATGAACGTCGTCCTCAGCGACGGGCGGACGCTGCGCACCGATGCGTCGGGGGGCGAGGACCGTACGGCGTCGGAAATGGCGGGCCGGCTGTTTGGGCTGCTCGATGGCTCGCGCGACTTGATCCGCGAGCACATCCCGCGCGGCTGCGTGAACACGAGCGGCTACGCGCTCGACAATTCGCTGACGCATGACTGGGTCGATCTCACGCAACTCATCGTCGGTTCGGAAGGAACCCTCGGAATCGTCACCGAACTGACGCTCAGCACATCGCCGCTGCCCCAGCGGGTCGGCTCGGCGCTGCTGACGTTTCCGAGCCTCGAGCTCGCCGCCGAAGCGGTGCAAGTCCTGTTGCCGATCGGCCTGGCGGCGTGCGACCTCATCGACCGCCGGCGGTTGAGCCTCGCGCGGCAGGTCGATCCGCGTTTCGAGATGCTGCTGTCGGGCGCGGCCGAGGCGATTTTGTATGTGGAAGTCTTCGCCGACGACGACGCTGCGCTCATGGAGCGGATGGATCGGATCGTTGAAGCGATGCGTGGCGAGGAATCGTTCGCGGCCGAGGTGATCGTCGCCGAGACCGCCGAGGACCGGCAGCTCTTCGCCGAGGCGTCAAAGCAACTCGTGTCGGCGCTGCACGGCCTCAAGGGCGTGCGGCGCGCGGTGCCCGGCGTCGAAGACATCGCCTTACCGCCGGCGGCGCTGCCGCAGTTCTTCTTGCGGTTGCAAGAGACCCTCAAGCTGCGCGAGGTGACGGCATCGGTTTACGGGCATGCCGGACACGGGCAGTTGCACCTGCGGCCCCTCCTCGACATGACGTCGCGCGCCGACGTGCGGCGACTGGAAACGCTCGCCAGCGATCTCTACGACACGGTCTGGCTGCTCGGCGGCACCATCAGCGGCGAGCACGGCGACGGCTTGAGTCGTACGCCGTTCACGTCGCGTCAGCATGGGCCGCTGGTCAATGTCTTCCGCAGCGTCAAGAACGTGCTCGACCCGGCGGGCGTTCTCAACCCGGGCAAGATCGTCCCCGCTCCCGGCGCACGGATGACGCACGCGCTGCGGACGACCGGGCGCGAGCGCTTCCTCGCGCCGAAGCCAACAACGCCACAAGCAAAGCCGCCTGAGACGGTCGAGCTGCAACTCGAGTGGTCTCCGCTCGAGGCAGCCGACGCGGCGCGGGCGTGCAACGGTTGCGGCGCTTGCCGCTCCGTTGGGTCCGAAGTCCGGATGTGCCCGATCTTCAAGTACACGCCGCGCGAAGAGGCGTCGCCGCGGGCGAAGGCGAACCTGATGCGGGGGGTGTTGTCGGGCGAGTTGTCGGCCACGGAGCTGCTGCTCGACGACGCGAAGAAGGTCGCCGACCTCTGCGTCAACTGCCACCAGTGCCGCCTCGAGTGCCCCGCCGAGGTCGATATCCCCAAGCTGATGCTCGAAGCCAAAGCCGCTTACGTCGCGACCAACGGCTTGCAACGCGACGCTTGGTGGTCGGCCCGCATCGACACGCTGGCAAAATACGCCTCACGCTGGCCGAGGCTGGCGAACCTCGTGATGCACAACGGCGCTGCGAGGTGGGCGCTAGAGCAGACGATTGGGTTGGCCGCGGGTCGCAAGCTGCCCGACTTTGCGGCACGCACCTACCTGCACGACGCCGCGACGCGCAAGCTACACAAGCCGCCGCTAGAAGACGAAAAGATCTACTACTTCATCGACACCTACGCCAACTCGTTCGACACGCAGCTGGCGATGGCCTTCGAGCGCGTGGTGCGGCGCCACAAGGTCGGCTTCTACGCGCCCGGTGATCAGCTCCCCAGCGGCATGGCGATGATCAGCCAAGGGGCGCTCGAACTCGCGCGGCGCACCGCGGCGCGGAACGTCGCTAAGCTCGCCGAAGCGGTGCGCGATGGGTACGCGATCGTCTCGACCGAGCCGACGGCGGTGCTCGCGCTGACACACGAGTACTTGAATATCCTCCCGGACGACGAAGACGCACAGCTCGTCGCGGCAAACACCTTTGAGGCTTGCCACTACCTGTGGCGCAGGCACGTCGAGGCGCGGCTACAACTCGACCTCGCGCCGCTCCCGTACCAAGTCGCCCACCACACGCCCTGCCACACCAAGGCGCTCGACATCGGTTCGCCCGCCGAGAATCTGTTGCGGCTGATCCCCGAACTGAAGCTAACTCGGCTCGAAAAGGGGTGCAGCGGCATGGCGGGCACCTACGGCCTCGCCCGTAAAAACTATCGCAGCAGCCTGCGGGCCGGGCTGCCGCTGCTGACCGAGCTTCGCAGCGGGAGGCACCAACTCGGTTCCACCGAGTGCGGCGCCTGCCGAACGCAGATGGAGCAGACCGCGGCGATCCCAACGATCCACCCCATCAAGCTGCTGGCGGCGAGTTACGGATTGATGCCGGAAGTGAAATCGCAGCTCGCGGCGCTGCCGGCGGCGGTAGGATGACGGCCAACACTCTTTGCAATTCGGTTTCAATGTAGGAGGCGTCTCCAGACGCCGATTACGCGCACCACGCTGTTTCGGAATGGACACCGTAGTCGGCGTCTGGAGACGCCTCCTACAAGTAAGTTATGCCACGCATCTACCTCGACAACGCCGCAACAAGTTGGCCTAAACCGGAAACGGTTTACGAAGCCGTCGATGATTGGCAGCGCCGTGTTGGGGCTTCGTACGCGCGCGGGACTTCTTCGGCAGCCGATGAGACGCGGGCGGTGGTCGATCGCGCGCGGCGTGGCGTGGCGAAGCTTCTCGGCGAGAGTGATCCGCGGCGTGTGGTCTTAACTTCAGGCGGCACCGACTCATTGAACGTCGCGATCTTCGGGCTCGTGCGGCCCGGCGATCACGTGGTTGCGACGGTTTGTGAGCACAACGCCGTGCTGCGACCATTGCAGCAGTTGGGCGAGTCGCACGGCGTGGAGACGACGTGGGTCGGTTGCGAGGCACGAGGCATCGTTGACGCCGACGAGGTCATCGCCGCAATCCGTCCCGAGACGCGGCTGGTCGCGATGATCCAGGCGTCGAACGTCACCGGCGCAATTCAACCCGTCGAACCAGTCGCGGCGGCGACCAAGGCGCACGGCGCGCGGCTACTGGTTGACGCCGCGCAGTCGATGGGTCGCATTCCAATCGATGTAAAGCAGTTCGGCGCTGATCTCGTCGCCGCGCCGGGGCATAAGGGGCTGCTGGGGCCGCTGGGGACGGGTGTGCTATGGCTCGCTCCCGGCGTTGAACAGGACCTTCGCCCCTTGCATTACGGCGGCGCGGCTAGTGGCGGTGATCGGCTCGAGATGCCCGACACCGTGCCCGATCATTACGAAGCGGGGAGCGTCAACATGCCGGGCATCGCCGGGCTCGCGGCGGGGGTTGAGCACGTGCTCACTACGGGCGTCGATGCGATCCGCCAGCAGATCGCCGCATCGCGGCAGCGGCTCGCAGACGGGCTGGCGGCGATTGAGGGTGCAACGGTTTACGGGCCGAGCGACCCCACCTTACAGGCGGGCGTTGTGAGCTTTGCGGTCGAGGGCTACGATCCCCACGAGCTAGCGTCGTTGCTCGCCAGCGTCGCCGGCGTCGAGTGCCGGGCCGGCCTACACTGCGCGCCGCGGTTGCACCGGGCGCTCGGCACCGACGCACGAGGCGGGCTTGTGCGGTTCAGCCCCGGCATGACGACATCGGACAGCGACCTCGACGCCGCTATTGAAGCCGTCCGGCAGTTCGTCCAATCTCCCCTCACCTAGCGAGCTAGCCCGCATGGCGAAGCCCGACCCTCAAAAATCGCTCCCTTGGTACCACGCCGGCTTGCAGTTCACCTGCACCGCTTGCGGCGACTGCTGTTCGGGCGAGTCGGGCTACATCTGGGTCAACAAGGCCGAAATCGAGGCGATGGCCGAGCAATGCGGGCTATCGGTCGAGGAGTTCGAGAGCAAGTACATCGAGACCGTGGGCGTCCGCAAGACGCTCACCGAGCGGCCTGGCGGCGACTGCGTGATGCTCGACGCCCAGACCCGTAAGTGCAGCGTCTACGAGGCCCGCCCCCGCCAGTGCCGCACGTGGCCCTTCTGGGACTCGACCGTGCGGAGCCAGAAGGCGTGGGCCGAGACCTGCGCGGTCTGCCCCGGGAGCGGCAAGGGGAAACTGCACTCGCTGGAGGAGATCGAGGAGCGGCGGAAGGTGATCCGGATTTGAACGCTTAGGCGAGCCGGGAGCGTCAGCGACCGGAGGGCGGCGCGGATCCGCTTTCTCAAGATCGCAGCGTGTACCCGCTTCACTCCGGGCGCTGACGCTGACGGCTCGCCTACACTCGCGGGGCTAGCAAATCGCCGCCCGACAAACTTTGGCGAGATGGCTAAAGCTTGCCGGTTATGCCGTCGATAACGATCGTGACGGCGCCTTCATGCCCCGAGCGTGGGGAACGTGTGCTGGCGGCCGTCGGTTGCGAAGTGCTTATCCAGCAAGGGTTTACACCGATTTGGCGGAAGTAGCCGGTCGGGAGAACGCCTTAAATCGCCGTAAATCGTTCAACAAGTGTCACTTACGTCGCCATCGCCGCGATCCCCCCAAGCCGCCAACGGGCGTGTTTGGGGGCGGTGTGTCGCAGCGGTTCGGACCGCGAATGTTGACACTACTCGTTGCCAGACTTACACTTGGGACGACAGAGGCAACCCTAACAAGGGTCCTAGAAAGGGTTCGTCGAAGCCTACCCACGCGGTCCTCAGCCACCCTTCGGTGATGGGACCTCGATCGACGGGCGACGCCTTTCCAGCCGGGGAGTCGGTCGTGACCAAGAAAGAGATCGTCAGGACGATCGCCGATGAGATCGGCCTGACCCAACTCAAGACGAAAGAGATCGTCCAAAAGACGTTCGACGCCATCGTCGAGACGCTGGTCGAGGACCGTCGCATCGAGCTGCGGAACTTCGGCGTCTTCGAGGTCAAGCAACGGGCCGCCCGCAAGGCGCGGAACCCGCGGACCGGCGAGAAGGTCTCGGTTCCCGAGAAGTTCGTCGTCACGTTCAAGCCCGGCAAAGAGATGGAGGAGCGGGTCCGCGAGCTGGAACGCCGCGCCGCCGAGGAGTTCGCCGAGCGCGAGCGGCTTGCCGCCCTTGAAGAGGCTGCCGCCCAGCGCAACGCAGGCGAAGGCCCCGGCTACGGCCAGCCGCCGTCCGCCAACGGCGGCCATTCATCCAGCGACCACTCATCCAGCAGCCCGTCGTCCAGCGGCCAGGCATCGCCGCCGACAAGCTACGCCGGCTACGACCGCCCGTCCCACGATTCGCCGGGCACTTGAACCACCGCTGATCGGCGATCGACCGCCGCTAAACGCCTTTTCTGTAACGATTTAAGACTGCTACAACGCGAACCGGACCGAGCACGGAAGCCCGACCGACCGCAAAGAGACCGAGGCCGTAGACCACAAGAATACGGCAGAGAGCCCCACTAAGTCTGGAAGCTACCGACGCCCACGCGGCGTCGCACTCAAGGAGGAGTGACCCCCATGCGACCTGTCTCGCCCCTTCGCAAGCGTCTTCTGCGTCCTCAAGCCTGGGTCTTAGGCCTGCTGGCTGCGTGTACGATCACGTCGAGCACCGGCTGCCTGATCCCGATGTACTCGGCCGACCCGGCCCGACGTGCTCAGCAGCTCCTCTACACGTCGGAAGACCTCCGCACGTTCCTCGACGAGTGGGAACGCGTCTGGTTCCTCGACTCGCCGAGCCATATGAAGCCGTACCGCACGAGCGGGCTGGTGCTTTAACGTCTGTCGGCCATCGGCTGTTGGCTCTCGGCTAGGTGCTCCGCGTCGGACGACGCCGGATTGCTATGCCGCTAGGACGCGTCGCGCGGGCCGGGTAGGCTTTTGGGCTCTCGCCTACCCCGCCCGACGCGTCGTTTTCCTGCCAGCATGTCGCCCGAAGCCCCGTCCGCTCCGCCTGCTTCGGACCCCGTCGCTCCGGCGTCGGTGGACTTGTCCGTCACGCTCGGTCGCCTGCGGCTGCCGAACCCCGTGCTGGTCGCCTCGGGGACGTTCGGCTACGCCCGCGAACTGGCGTCGCTCGTGGACGTCTCACGGCTCGGCGGCATCCTGCCGAAGACCGTCACCGCCACGCCGCGGCAAGGGAACGCCCCGTGGCGCACCGTCGAGACGACCGGCGGGATGCTCAACGCCATCGGCCTCGATAACGACGGCGTTGACGCGTTCATCGAGTGCCACCTGCCCTATCTGGCGTCGGTTGGCGCGCCGATCATCGTCAGCGTGGCCGGCAAGGCGCGCGACGAGTTCGTCGAGTTGGTCCGTAAGTTCGATGTCGTTGATAGCTCGCTCCGACCGGCGGCGATCGAGCTGAACGTCTCGTGCCCGAACGTGTCGGGGGGCGTCGACTTCGGCAGCGACCCGGCCCTCTGCGAGGCCGTGGTGCGCGAGTGCGTCGCCGCGACCGACCTGCCGATCATCGCGAAGCTGACGCCCAACGTGACGAGCATCGCCACGATGGCCCGCGCCGCCGAGGCGGGCGGCGCCGACGCCCTGAGCCTGATCAACACAGTGCTCGGCATGGCGGTCGATTGGCGCAAACGCAAGCCGCTGCTCGCCAACACGGTCGGCGGCCTCAGCGGCCCGGCGATCAAGCCGATCGCCCTCCGCTGCGTCTGGCAAGCCAGCCAAGCGGTCAAAACCCCGATCATCGGCGTCGGCGGCATCGCGAACATCAACGACGTGATGGAGTTCCTCGTCACCGGCGCGTCGGCCGTGCAGCTCGGCACCGTGAACTTCTACCGGCCTCAAGCGTCGATAGAAGTGCTAGAGGCGCTACCGGCGGCGCTAGGAGAGTTAGGCGCGACGAGCGTTAGCGAAGTCGTTGGAACTTTATGTCTTAAGATTTAGGAGATGTGGGGATGGCAACTTGGTAAGGACGCCGCGGAGTTACTTCGAGCCGCCGGTTGCTGGCAGTCTGGCTTCTGAGGAGATAATGGAGATGGTCGAATGGCAAGGCGCAATGACATCGATCAGTGGGTTGTTCTGAATTGAATAACTAATTCTTAGTTCACTCTACTTGGTCATCCCGCGTTGCCCCGCAAAGGCTCCATCCCCAATATCTCCTCAGTAGTCGCTCACCACCAATCGCCGGCCCGCATCGCCCACGCCCCCACTGCACCGATAGACCATCCCCATATCTCCTTCTTCGTAAAACCATCCCCCTAAAGACAGCGGCAAGATGAGAGCTCTCTCCGGCATTCAACCCACCGGCCCGTTTCACTGGGGCAATTACTTCGGCGCCATCCAGCAGTACATCCAGCTGCAGGACGAGTGCGACGACGGGTCGTATTACTTCATCGCCAACCTCCACGCGCTCACAACGGTGCGCGACCACGAGAAGCTGCGCGAGTACACGCTTAACGGGGCGATGGATCTGCTCGCGCTGGGGCTCGATCCGGCCAAGGCGGTGATGTTTGTGCAGTCGGACGTGCCGGAGGTGTCAGAGCTTTGCTGGCTGCTGCTGACCGGCACGCCGATGGGCCTGTTGGAGCGTTGCGTCAGTTACAAGGACAAGCTCGCCAAAGGCCTGAAGGCCGACGCGGGGCTCTTTACGTACCCGGTGCTGCAAGCGGCCGACATCCTCGCTTACGACGCGACGGTCGTGCCGGTGGGCGAGGATCAATTGCAGCACATCGAGGTCTGCCGCGACATCGCGCAGAGCTTTAATCATCACTTCGGCGAGACGTTTGTTCTGCCAAAAGGAAAAGTGCTCGATCAGTCGGCGCGCGTGCCGGGGACCGACGGCGAGAAGATGTCAAAGAGTTACGGCAACACGCTGGCCGTGTTCGACGACGTAAAGGCGCAGCGCAAGCAGATCATGCGCATCCAGACCGACAGCCGGCCGATGGAAGACCCGAAGGACCCCGCGGGGGACGTGCTGTTCGACCTGCTCAAGCTCGTCGCGAACGCCGAAGAGCTCGCCCACTGGGAAGGCGTCTACCGGAAGGGGGGCTTCGGCTACGGCGACGTGAAGAAGGCGCTCGCCGACGCGTCGGAGCGTTACTGGGGCCCGGCGCGCGAACGCCGAGCCGAGTGGGCCGCGAAACCGGGCGAGGTGCGCGAGATCCTCGCCGCGGGGGCCGCGAAAGCCCGCGAGCGCGCCGCCGCAACGCTGAAGCGGGCGCAGGAAGCGTGCGGCGTCAAAGGCTGGTAGAATCGCGGGGGATAATCCTCGACGGCGAAGCCGGCGAATAAGTCCCCCTCCCTTTAAGGGAGGGGCTAGGGGAGGGTCTAACGCATGCCACACCACCACCGCATCCCCCCAAAAACAACCACCAACGCACGCACCCTCCGCCGCAACGCCACCCACCCCGAACGAGTCCTCTGGTACGCTCTCCGCAACCGCCAAGTTGCAGGTCACAAGTTCCGCCGCCAGTATCCGGTCGGCTCGTTCATAGTCGATTTCTGTTGTATCGAGGCGGGTTTGGTTGTCAGAGGTCGATGGCCGCAGCCACGAGGGGCGGCATGCCGCGGACGCGGCGCGGCATGCGGTGATCGAGACGGCGGGGTTTCGGGTGCTGCGGGTGGGGAATGACGACGTGCTGGAGAACTTGGAAGGGGTCGTTGAGGTGATTGCGAAGTTGCTCGGTGCGGAGAGCGGTTCACCCTCCCCTAGCCCCTCCCTGAAAGGGAGGGGGATAAAACGACCTCGCTGACGCTGGTCGTTAGTAGCCTTACTCAAGATCTAACACATCAATTGATGGAAACTCTGCAATGGTCGTTGATCAGGGACGCGACTACGCAATTCGCGTTCTGCAACGTCTAGGATTAGAAGTCGAGGCTATACCTGAGGGATCCTCGAAGACTGCCGACATCCGAGCCGCACACTCAGGTGACCATTACCTCATCGAATGCAAGCAAAAGCACCACGACCTTGACGAAGAAAAGAGAACACTGGAAAAAATCGTCAAAGGCGAAGTTGTCTTACATTCTGAGACACAAGATGGGAAGAACTCCATAGCAAAACGCATCTACGAAGCTGCGAAACAGATCGAATCCAGCGCGGATGATGAAGAGACTTTTCGCTACATTTGGATTGAGGTGACGGGCTTAGACAAAGACCTGCGATGGCAGCAAGTCGTTCATACGTTCTACGGTGCGACTTACGCTACTACCTACCAGGACAACACTTTGTTTACCGCGTTCTACGTCGCTAAGTCTGCAGCGTTTCGCCATCCTAGCATCGACGGATTACTGCTTATTGACCGTAGCGGACTTTGCCTTCTTCTGAATGAGTTTTCTCCTAGATACGAAAGGATCAAGCTAACGGCCCTCTGTAGACAAATTGGCGCAGGGGTTCTAGACCCACGTGTTCACATTCGTGAAGGATATGCGATCGCCCTTGATGGCGACGCAGATCGGTCATCCGAGAAATCTATTGAAGCTGCGTTGACTGCACAAATGGGCACAAAGGTCGGCCTAATTCCGATGACGCAGTATTCTGCTACTTCATTTCTGCCTAACAAACTTCGTCACGGTAAAGGACGCGAGGAGTAATGCACTTCCGCACGCGCGCTATCCACATCGGCCAAGAACCCGACCCCGCCACCGGCGCGGTCGTGCCGCCGGTTCATTTTGCTAGTACGTTTGCTCAGCCCGGCGCCGGTGAGTGGCGGGAGTACAACTACTCGCGTAGCGGGAACCCCACGCGGCATGCTCTTGAGGTGACCGCCGCTTCGCTCGAGGGGTGCGGGCCGGAGGGTGGGGCGCTGGCGTTTGCTACGGGGATGGCGGCGATTCATTGCGTGATCGCTTCGCTGCGGGCGGGGGATCATATCCTGGCTTCGAGCGATCTTTATGGCGGCGCCTATCGGCTGTTGCACAAGGTCGCCGACCGCGCGGGGCTGACGGTGACGCTCGCCGACGCCACGGACCTGGCGGCGTTTGAGAAGGCGATCGAGCCCAACACGCGGCTGGTGTGGGTCGAGTCGCCTGGCAATCCGCTGATGACGATCATTGATCTTAAGGGAGTGGCCGAGATCGCCCATCGCCACGGCGCCCTGGCGGCGTGCGACAACACGATCGCGACGCCCGTCCTGTCGCGGCCGCTGGAGCTGGGCATGGATATCGTTATGCACTCGGCCACCAAGTACTACGGCGGCCACAGCGATCTGATGGGCGGCCTGCTGGCGATGCGCGAGAAGCACGTCTACGACGACCTCGCTTTCCTACAGAACGCCACCGGCGCGATCATGGGCCCGATGGAGTCGTTCCTCTGCTCACGCGGCGCGAAGACGCTCGAACTACGAGTACGCGAGCAGTCGCGCTCGGCCCAGAAGGTCGCCGAGTGGCTGTCGCAACGCAAGGAAGTGAAGCGCGTCCTCTACCCCGGCCTGCCAACGCACCCGGGCCACGAGCTAGCGAAGCGCCAAATGGACGGCGCCTTCGGCGGCATGCTGTCCTTCGAGCTGAACGCGACCGACGCGCAGACGAAGGCTTTCGTCAAAGCCACGCAGCTGTTCAGCATCGCGGTGAGCTTCGGCGCGGTCGAGTCGCTAATCTCGCAACCCGCCAGCATGTCCCACGCCTCCTACGACCCGGCCGACCGCGCGAAAGCGGGCATCACCGACGGGCTGATCCGGCTGTCGATTGGTCTGGAATCGGCGGACGACCTGATCGCCGACCTCGAACGCGCACTCTTCTCTACTACTTGAAGAATTGGACGCGGATGAACGCGGATTGAAAGGATTGACGCAGATAAGCTTTTTTGTTTTTGATCCGCGTTCATCCCTTCAATCCGCGTTCATCCGCGTCCCATTCTTACTACGTTTCAACTGGTGATCGCCATGCAACTTGGTTTTGTCTCCGCCATTCTGGCTGATCAGCCGCTCGATGAGGTGCTGCGGTTTGCGGCGGGCGAGGGGTTTGATTGTGTGGAGGTGCTTTGTTGGCCTCCTGGGGGGCCGGACCGGAAGTATGGGGGCGTGACGCATCTCGACGTGACGGCGTTCACGCAGGCGATGGCGGACGATACGCGGGCGCTCATCGATAAGCACGGCGTCGCGTTCTCAGCGCTGGGGTATTACTCGATCCCCTTATCGGCGGACGCGGAGCAAGCGGCGGCGGCGATCGCGCACCTCTACAAGGTGATCGACGCGGCGGCGCTGCTGGGGCTGTCGGGCGTGAACTCGTTCGTTGGCGCCAATCAGTACCTGTCGATGGACGACAACTTCTCCAAGTTTCTTGAGGTGTGGCCGCCGATCATCAAGCATGCCGAGGAGCGGGGCGTGCGGATTGGGATTGAGAACTGCCCGATGCTGTACGCGAAGACGTGGCCGTTCGGGCTCAACTTGGCCCACTCGCCGGCCGTGTGGCGGCGGATGTTCGAGGCGATCCCTTCGCCGAACTTCGGGCTCAACTACGATCCTTCTCATCTGCGTATGCAGTTGATGGACCCCGTGGCGCCGATCCGCGAGTTCGGCCCGCGGATCTTCCACACGCACGCCAAGGACATGCGGATCGATACGCATCGACTCAACGACGTGGGATCGTTGGCGCCGCCGATGGACCGGGCGACGGCGAAGCTGCCGGGGCTCGGCGATATCGACTGGGGGGCGTGGATCGGCGCCCTCGGCGACGCGGGCTACAAGGGGCCCGTGTGCATCGAGGTCGAAGACGAGGCGTACACCGGATCGCTCGCCGAACGGCAGCGGTCGCTGCGGATCAGCCGGAACGTCCTGCGACCGCTGATCGCGGGTTGACCACTATTGACAAAGTAAGAACGGGACACGGATGACGCGGATTTAAGGGATAAACGCAGATAAAAAAACCTAAAAACTTATCTGCGTAAATCCTTTCAATCTGCGTTCATCCGCGTCCCATTCTTACAAGCTCTCTTGACGAGGTCTCAGTTCTCACCCAAGTAGGTCCGACGGCGTGCTCCGCGATGGTCACAACTTGTCGGTTGTAGGCGAGGTCGGCGAGCACATCGCTCAAGAGTTGGAGTTTCACGCTTCGAGTCAGCCGCATGCCGGGGAAGTAGGCTAGTTGGAGTTCGTCTTCTTCGCCGAGGAAGTCGAGCGGGTGCAGCAGGAGCGAGGGGCCGACGTTGCGCACGCGGCAGAGGCGCATCGCGGCGCGCCAGTAGGCCCGCGCGGCGGCGGGGGACTTTTGGGCGAGGAACGAGACGTACGTGAAGTGGATCGGCGCGCGGGAGATCGGCATCGTCGTCACCGGCAGTTCAACGATCGAACCGGCGGGCGTCTCGATACGGTGCGGCCGCAGCGTGCGCAGCGCGTCGCCGAGTGAGCTGAAGCGCTGCACAGGCGTTTGGTCCGCCGCTTGCGGCTTAGCGGCACGGAAGCCCGACAGCTTCACATACAACCGCGCCGCGGGGCCAACGAACGTCGGAAAAACACTCGCGTCGTACCGATAGCCGCGCCGCACTAAGAGTTCGAGAAGCTCCGCCGACCAAGAGAACCCCGGCGCGCGGAAGCCGATGGGTCGCTGACCCGTGACGTTGTAAATCGCCTCTTCCGCCGCGGCGACCTCGGCTTCGAGTTCGTCGGCGGGCATCTTGTCGAGCCACGGCAGGTGCTGCTCGCCGTGGTTGGCGACCTCGAACCCCGCGTCGGCGATGCGCTCGACCTCCCGGGCGCCCTCATGCCGAGCGGCGTCTTCACCAACGACGAAGAACGTGCATTGCAGGCCACGCTCGCCGAGGAAATCAACAATCCGCGGCGTCACCTCGGGCAAGTAGCTCGGCCGCGCCTGCCACGCCGCGTCGCCCCGCGAGCGCAGGTACGCCCACTTGTCGTCGAGGTCGAGGGAAAGGCTGGCTAGCTGCATTGGAGTTCAGCGAAGGAAGTTTACCACGGAGACACGGAGAGCACGGAGGACGCACTGAGATAAGGATTTGATTTGTTTGTGGGAGGCGTCTCCTGACGCCGATTACGCGCACCATGCCGTATTCGGCCAAGACGCCGTAATCGGGGTCTGGAGACCCCTCCTACATTTACTTCTCTCTGTGCTTTCCTCTGTGCTCTCCGTGCCTCTGTGGTTAATCGACTTCAAACCAGAGCTGCGGCGAGGGGCCCGGTGAGGGCTTCGTCGGCGACTTGGATCGTTTCGTTGACGTTGAGGTTGCCTTTGAGGATGTGGGCCGAGTTGACGGCCCACACGCCCGGGACGCTGGTCTTCATTGGCGGCAGGCGTTCGCTGTAGTTGAGCGTTGGCAGGGCCATCACGCTGCGAACGCGGCTGAAGCGCATCGCGACGACATCGGCACGCGAGAAGTGCGGGTGCATTTTTTCGAGGGCGGAAAGCCATTCTTCTCGCAATTCATCGTCGGTGCGGTCGAAGAGCCTATCGTCGGCGGGGCAATACTTTGGCAGGTAAACCAAGTAGCGGCCGCCGAGTTCTTCGGGATCGACAATCGTCGTCATCTCGATCACCGCGGTGAGCGGGACCCAGCCGTCAGTGATATTGGTGACGTAGTACTCGGTGATCGGCTTCTTGAGCAGCAGCGACGCGCAGACGATGCCGAGGTAATCGACGCCCTGGTGGCGGGCGCGCTCGTCGTCGCTGAGACCGGGCACGGCGCGGGCGATGACGGACGATGGCGTCGTGAAAGCGACCTCGTCGAAGTGCATCGTCGAGCCGTCGGCGAGCTTTACCGCGACGCGGCCGTCGGCTGTGGCGGTTGCTTCACTTACCGGCGCGTCGGTGAGCAACTCGACGCCGCGATCTTCGAGCGTGTCGGCGAGCGTTTGCAGGATGCGCGGGTAGCCGCCGCGGACGTAGCCGAACATCTCTTTCTTGTGGCCCGTGCGGCGGGCAGCGTACATGCGGCTGATGTGGGCCCAGATGAACGCGGCTGAGACGCGCGTGTGGGCGTCGCCAAGCTTCGCCTTCAGCAGCGGCAGCCAGACCTTCTCGAACGCGCCGGCGCCCGACCACTTGCGGAGCCAGTCGGTGACGGAGATTTGTTCGAGGCGTTTCCAGTTCTTGATCTTCGACGCGCCGAAGATCGTCATGCCGAGACGGAATTTCTCCCACAGCCGCAGCGGCGGGAACGTGAGGAACTCGAGCGTCGAGGACATCGAGTACATCTTGCCGCCGCTGTAGAAGCCGGTCTTGGTTTCGATCCAGCGCATGTCCTCAGCGAGGCCGATCTCTTCGAGCAGTTGTCGGAGCCGCGTGTCGGAGAGGAGCGTCACGTGGTAGTGGCGGTCCCAGGTGACGTCGCGGCCGGTCTCGGCGTCGTGCAGCTCCCAGGGGCTGGCGAGGCCGCCGAGCTCGGGGCCCGCTTCGAGGACCGTGACGCGGACGCCGCGTTTCTGGAGCTCGTTAGCCAGTGAGAGGCCGAGCATGCCGCCACCGACCACGCACCAGTGGCGGCGTTGGTTGCTGGCGCTGGGGCGCGGCGTGGTGGGGGGGGTGGTCTGGAGGGTGGTGGGCACGGCGGGAGGGGGTTGCGGGGGTCTCTCTTGGCGCCGCTCCGGGCGCTGACGCATTCTGGCTCCCTGCCAATCGTTGCTTCCGTGCCTTGCGAAGCGTTTTCGCTTCACGCGCCGCCGACGGTGCGGCGCGCAACTAACGACAACGTTTGGCGGATGGTGCGGAAGACCCGCATCTTGCTGACGCCGCCCTTTTGATCGTAACGCAGAATCATCGGCGCTTCGCCCATGACGATCGGGCCGCCGTTCACTTGAAGACGGCGCATCTTGAGCAGTACATCGACCATGCAGGAAAAACCCTGCTCGCTGACGAAGCGCGGGCCGTAGTGTTCGATCGTGGCGGCGAGGGCTTCGACGCGGTACGCGCGGAAGCCGCACGTATAGTCGCGGACGCCGGGGATCGGTTGCAGGACCTTGAAGACCCAACGCGCCGCGATGCTGAGCAGCACGCGTTCCAGCGGGACGCCGATGACGCGGGCGCCGGGCTGGAAGCGCGAGGCGATCACGACGTCGTGCCCTTCGGCGATCATCGTCAGCATCCGCGGGATCAGGCCGGCGGGGTGCGTGTTGTCGGAGTCCATTGTGACGACGATGTCGCCGGGCGCCGCATGATCCACCGCGTCGGTGAGGCCCGTCCGCAGCGCGGCGGCGAGGCCTTGGTTGCGCTCGTGTTGCACGAGGCGCACTGGCATCATGAACGACGCCTGGCTGGCGATCAGGGCGGTGTCGTCTTTGCTGCCATCATCGACGACGACGATCTCGTGCGGCAAGCCGGCGCGCACAAGGGTCGCGTGCAGCGACTCGAGCAACGGCAGCAGCGCTTCGGCCTCGTTGTAAGCGGGGAGCGCGACGCGGATCGTGGGCTGCGTTACAGCGTTGGGAGCGAGATCGCTTTCTGGATCGGACGTGACCGGACGATCGAGAGTGACGGCGCCTGAAACGTAGGTGGGCATCGAGGAAGGGAGGGTGGCGAGGGGCAGCCGCCGCTCGCTGGAAGGATTGGGGACTCAGCCGGCGCCCGAGGCGCCGTGGATCAGCTTTTCGCGTCCCTCACGCAGGTTGAGAGACGCATCGTGGCCGCCGGCCTCCGCGTCCCCCTTGCGGAAGAGCGACCACGCCCGAGCAAGGTAGGCCTGGGATCGCCACAGGAGAGCCCGCTTTCCGAGGGCCTGCTCACGCTGCTGGGACAGGATAGCTACGGCGTAACGCGGATAGTAGTTACAACCGGCCTGAAGTGCGCGAATTATCAGCATCCCGCCGAGCTTTGCGCGTCCCCATTCCTTGTACTCCCGCAACGCCAGGTGCTGGCCGTGGCGGGTGGCGGTCCATTTCATGTAGCCGTCCGCCAGCCGCGGCCTGGGGATAAGGTGGTAGACGATCGCCTCGGGCGTGTACCACGCCTCGTGCCCGGCCGAGCGGACGCGGCGGTAAAGGTCGGCGTCCTCGCCACCGTCCGTGATGCGGGTGTCAAAGACGCCCACCTCTTCAAGCACCGAGCGGTGTAGCATCAGGTTGTTGGTGCCGGGGATCCGCTTTCGCGTGTAGGGCTGCTCTTGGTCCCAGCCGACCTTTTCACCGAGCAAAACGCGGCACTCAGGCGCCAGGACGCGGATGTTGTCCTCGGGGAGCGACAGATGCACCGCGCCGCCGACGACCTTGAGATGGCGGCGGCGAGCGAGCTCTTGAAGCTTCGCAAGCCACTGCGGATGGGCGCGTTGGTCGTCGTCGTGGAAGGCGATCCACTCGCCGGCCGCTTCGCGCAGCCCGCGGTTACGGGCGTGAGTGACGCCAGGCTCGCTTTCGTAGAAGCCGCGGACACGCTCGGCGGCGCCGCGCAACGCGGGGTCGGCGTAGCGCGCGAGCACGGCCTGCGTGTCGTCGGTCGAGGCGTTGTCGATCGCGACGACTTCGTAGGTAAATCGCCCGCCGCCGGGGAGCGACGTGTCGAGCGCCGTCAGGCTGTCGATCGTCTCGGCGAGCATCGCTGAGCGGTTGTAGCTGCCGACAACAACGGTGACATCGACGGGCGGAAGGTCGGTATAGCGCGGGAGGCTGTTCATGCTAAAACACCCGCCGTTGAGGGAGGCGTGACTCGGGCTCGTCGCTGCTGGTTAGCGGGTAGTAAAGTGCGACCATCAAGAGGCCGATCATCGCGATGACGGGCGAGTAACGGAGCTTGACGAACAGCGACTCCAGCCCGCTATTGAGCACGCCGAACATCACGACGCCGAAGGCGAAGGCGTAGCCCGGGTCGCGCGTGAGCGTCGTCGCCGCGGCGAGCGTGGTTGAACCGGCAATCAAGAACCAAATCGCCAAGAAGAGGCCGACGTACCCCAGTTGCAGCAGGATCTCGAAGTACGAGTTGTGCGCGTTCTGCAGCGACCATCCTTGGCTGCGCATGATCGCGGCGATGCGCTTTTCGGTCCAAAAGCCCTCGTAGCCATAGCCGAGCAGCGGCTTGTCGGCGGCGTGGTCGAGCAGCTCGTCCCACAGCGGAAGACGGCCGGTCAGTGAGCCGGCCTGCTGGCTGCGACCCAAGAGAGCCGTATCGACGACGCGGCTGCGGGCGCCGCTGCCGACGCTGAAGTAGGCGACCACCAGCAGCGTCGCGCCGGCGATTCCGAGGGAGAACCCGGCCCAACGCATCCCCGGTGGGAGCTTCACCATCCATGTCAACACCAGCGCCGCCACGGCCGCCATCAGGCCGGTGCGGGATTCGGTGAGGACGATCAGCCCCAGCGCCGCGGCGATGATCACCAGCTTCAGCCAGCGGCGACCGAAGCCGAGCCGCAAGCAGTTCGCCGCGATGGCGAGGATCGCGCAGTAGGTCGCTTGAGCGTTGGGGTGGAGCGTCCCGCCGAAGCGGTAGTCGCCCGACCAGGGACGGCCGCCCGCCGCCATGTCCACGGCAATGCTGCCGCTGATAAAGAGCAGGAGCGTCGCCAGCGAAACGCCGAGGAACTCGCGCGGGGTGAGGATTCGTGCGAGGCCGGCGCAACCGGTAAGCACGCACGCCAACACGACCAGCCGTTTGGCTGTCACGACGGGCTGCGGGGTCCACGCGATGCTGAGGCACGACAGGGCAACCAACACGACCAGGGGCGCCAACACACTCCAGCGGACATTCCATGGCTTTTCGCGCGAAGACGCCATGCCAGCGACGCCCACGCAGCCCAAGGCGAGGAGCGCGACTTGGCGCAGCGCGTTGCCGCGCTCCATCTGCTCGATGAACAGGTCGCGGATCTCTTTCTCGCTCATCGTCGTGATGGCGGCGTTCGCGTAGAGCGTGTCGTGCTCGACCGCGCCGAAGACCGCCACCAGAAAGAAGACGAGGCCGACGTTGCGCGCCAGTCGCAGCCAAGATCGGTCTTGAGCGTGGGAGGTAACGACGGACGTCGTCGGAATGAGAGCGGCGTTAGGCAATCTGGCGGCCCTCCCTCGCATGGTCCCGGCCGGCGGCGCCGCGACAGGGCGCTGCGTCTCGTCGCCGGCGGAACTTGAGGTAGGGGACCTCGTAGGAGTCACTCGCTGGGTAGAAGGCGATCACGCCCAGCACGCCGATCAACGCGATGACGGTTGGATACTTGAGCTTAGCGAAGTTTGACTCGAGCAGGCTATTCGCCATCCCGAAGCCGAGAACGCCGTACATATACGCGTAGCCCGACGCGCGGGTGTGCTCGTAGGCGGCCTGCGTCAGGTTGAAGCTCGCCAGCACCATCACGCACGCGAAGACCAGGCCCGGCAGGCCGAGTTGCAGCACGGTCTCAAAGTACGAGTTGTGCGCCGACTGGAGGGCCCACTTCTGGGACCTCATCACGGCGTCAATGTTCTCGGGCGTCCAGAACGACTCGAAGCCGTATCCCGTCAGCGGGCGCGCCGACGCGAAGCGCGTCAGCTCTTGCCAGAGCGGCACGCGGCCCGAGAGGGTGCCGGATTGTTCGGTGCGGCCCATGAGGGCGGCCTCGGTGAGCCCCTTACGCTGGCCCTCGCTGAAGCTAGCGATCGCGATGGTCGTGATCGAGACGACGAGCAACAGCAGCAACGCGGTTTGCCACCGTAGCGTCGATGACAGCTTGACCAGCGACACCATCCCCAGCGCCGCCAGCAGGGCGAAGAGGCTCGTTCGCGACTGTGTCTGAATCAGCAAGACGATTCCCATGAAGAATAACGCCCGGGCGACCCATTGGCTGCCGTACTTCTTAGGCGTGCAGTAAGCCGCCAGGCAAAGCATCGCGCAATAAGTGGATTGCAAGTTGGGATGCAGCGTCCCACCGAAGCGATAGTCGAGGTCCCACGGCTTGCCGCCGTTCACGACATCCAGGAAAAAGCTGTTGCCGATCAGGAGGGCGAATGTCGCCAGCGACACAGCCAGCAACTCGTCGGCTCGTAACAGGCGGGCATACCCGAGCGATCCGACGAAGACCATGCCGAACGCGACGATGCGTTTGAAGGTCAGGCCAGGATTGAGCGACCAGAAGACACTGAGCAGGATCCACGCCATCAGCGCGCACGTCGCGAGCGCGGCGAAGCGCTGGACGTTCCATTCGCGGTCGCGGCATTGCATCAGGCACCACAGGCCCGTGACGCCGTAAGTGATCAGCACCAGCTTGCGGAGCCCGCTCCCCCCTTCGATCTCGTCGACGTATTGGTCGGCGATATCGTCTTCGGTCTCGTCGGCGACTTGCCGGCCCGCGAACGCCTCGGCGTCGTGGTCGATGTAATAGAAGACGGGTAGGAAGAAGGCGACGACCCACAACACGCGGCCCCAGCGGATACTTCCGGCGTCGGTAGGTGTGTCGTCGTACCCACCGAAATCAGCAAAGCCCGACATGGCGACGGAGCTACTCATCGCGGGCCTCCTGAGCGAAGGCCGCCCACTGCCACGCCAGCGCCACAAGGCTCCCCAGCAACATGCCGACGCCGATCGCCTCGGCGCCGAAGAGACCAACCAGGCCGAAGCCGATCGACCCGTTCACCACCAGCCGCATGATGGCCGTCTTGAACATCAGCCGCGTGCGGCCGAGGTTGACCATGGCGTATTCGATGGGGATCAGCAGCGCCTCGGACAGCAGTCCAGCGGTCAGCGTCACGAGCAGCAGCGTCGTGACGCCTTCGGCCGCTTTGCCAAAGATCAGCTGCACGATCGGCACGCCCACCACGGCGACGCCCAACAGAAACGCGCCGATCGACGACGCCATGACAGCGGTCGTGCGGACCGTGTAACGCCAGAGCCCCGCGACGCCGTTGTCGGCATGAACCTTGGCGCTGACGGGGCCGAGATAATTCGAGACCCCGATCACCAAGGGGTTGGTCATCTGCACGATCACCCGCGCGGCGCCGAGCCGGCCGAGTTCCGCGATGGACGCGATCACCGACAGGAGCCAGTTGTAACCCTCCTTGCCGAGGAGCACCGCGGTGGCGCCGCCGGCGAGCCACTTGGTGATCGACCAGTTCTCGTTCCAGTCGGGAATTACACGGCGCCAGTCGATACGCCAGGCGCCGCTCTTCAGCAGCAGCCACGGCACGGCGAGCATCGACGTCACCGCTAGAGCAAGGAATGCGTCATTCGCGCACACGGTCCCACGCACCGCGATCCACACCAGTAGCAACACCTGGGCGATCGACACCACCGCGTCGAAGAGAAAGACATCGAAGAAGTCGAACCTCGCCAGCCCGAGCCGGCGCACGTGCTCGCGCAGCAGCATCGCGGCGGCGCAAGGGCCGACAAGCGTCAGCAGCCAAGCGTAAAGGCGGTAGCCCAACGCCCACGCGCCGGTAGCGACGAGCAGCGTTAGGCCGCACGAGACCGCGGCGAAGACGAGCAGGTGGACCGTCGCGCTGCCGGCGTAGGCAGGTCGATCGGCCACGTCGAGCTGCGGGGTGCGGCGTGTGAACGCCGTCCAAACCATCGCCCGCGCCAGGCCTAGCGTGAACAGGTAGATAGAAAACCCGAGGACGAAGTACCCCAGCTCTTCCTGCCCGGCGGAGCGCCCCACGGCGATCGGCGCCGCAAAGTTCGCCAGGCTGACGACGGCTTGATCGATGAAGACCCACAGGCCGCGCGGGACCATGTCAATGGCGCGCCGCCCCCCCGAACTCGTCGCCCCACGGGCCACAACGGTTTGCGGGGCGTGTAACGACACGTCAGCGGGCCTAGGGAAAATTGGTGACAACGAGATTTACGCAGCGATTCACAGCCGGCGACGCAACCAGTTCGGCACGTACTGCTTGTGCGCGGTCACCACCGAGCCAATGAGATTGACGCGGTCCGCTTGCAGTTGGTCGGCGACGCGTTCGAGCATCGCGGCAGAGGTCGTCTCGTGGCGGATCGTCAGCACGACCGCATCCAACTGACGAGCCACGACCAGCATGTTTCGCAGCTCGCTGACTTCGGGAAGGTCGAAGATAACCATCTGGTGCGATTCGCGGAGGCCGCCGATCATCGCCTCGACCTGCTGGCAATCGAGGCCGACGCGGTCCATTAGGCCGGCAGTCCCTAGCGGCATCACGTCGAGGCCATCGACGCTCGTCTGGTGGATCGCCTCAACGAATGAGCAGCGACCCGCCAACGCGTCGGAAAGCCCCAAGGCGTCACGCAGGCGGAACTTCCTGCCGACGGTGGGCTGTTGACACGCCGAGTCGATCAGAAGCACCGGACGCATCTGGTGATCGGCGGCGCGGATGGCGAGGTTCGCCGCAACCGTGCTCACGCCGGCTTTGCGGTCGCAGGCCGTGACGCCCACGAGGAAACCCGCACCGTCGCTCTTGACGCGTGACTCTTCGAGCCGCGGTTGCAGACGCCACAGCAGCGTGTCGTACGCGTCGGCGCCGCGGCGACGAGGGACGGGGCGGACCACGCTCTCGGGCGAATCGTAAACGTCGATCGAGTTGACCTGGTGCATCGTGAGGGCCGTGGCTTGATCGGGGGACGCGCGGTGGGAAAGGGGGATCGCAGCTGAGGACGACTAAGAGACAAGCACGCGGCCGTGGGCGGACGAGTCGGGGATGGTCGCTAAGACCGGAACGCCCGTCACCTTCTCGATCGTGCGTTCGTCACGGATCTTGTCGCTGATCTGCTCGAGACCGAGCACCGTCGCTGCCGTGCCCGCGAAGGCGAGGACGATCGATCCCAGCGCTACGATCAGCTTCGAGGGGCTCACCGGCTTCTCCGACAAGGTCGGCGCCTGGGCCGTGCTGATGCTCGACACGGCTTGCTCTTCGAGTTCTTGGTCGATGCGGGTCTGCTCGAGGTTATCGACATAACGGGTGTGCTTGCGACTGAGGTCTGCCTCTTCGCGTTCGAGCAGAGCGATCCGCATGGCGTCGGCGTTGAGTTTTTCGAGGTCGGCGCGGACCGTCTTGTCTTGGTCGCGGAGCGACTCGAGCTTGGCCTCAAGGCTCGCCAACTGGCTCCGCTTCTGGTTGGCGGCGAGGGCCAATTCGAGATGAAGCGGGTTGACGTCGTCCGTGGTCTCTTCGCGGACATCCGACTGGCCATCAACCACCTTCTCCGCCTCGTTGATCTGCTGTGAGATCGCTACCACCAACGGGTGGCTGCTGCTGTAGCGCGCCTTGAGATCGGCCTGCTTCACCTGGAGCGTGTAGAGCTGCTCCCGCAGCAGGTCGGCGCCCTGGTTCGGGATCGACTTCTTCGACGCGATCAACCGTTCGGGCAGGGAGTCGAGTTGGAGATTGAGGTCTTTGAGCTCGGCGACAAGGGCGTTGCGATCCGATTCGGCTTCGAACGCCGACATCGTGATCGCCTGTAGCTGGTTCTCGAGGTTCTGGCGGCGGGTGTCGACCGAGGCGACGCCGATCTCGTCCTTCGCCTGGCGGACCCGGTCCATCGCCGCGTTGAGCTGCTCACGGATCAACCCTTCCTGCTCCTGGAAGAACTCCCGCGAGTCTTGGTTGCGGTTGATTCGCAAGTGTTCGTTGCGATAGACGTCGATGAGCGTCTCGAGGATGGTCTTGGCGCCCACCGGGGTGTCGGTGCTGTAGCTGACCAACAGCAGCGTTGAATCGCGTTCCGAGTCGGCGACCAGATTCCGCTCGATCTCGATCACCGCTTCTTCGTCTCGGCTGATCGGGTCGATGCTCTTGAGCGTCGTGATCGCACGGTTCGCTGCGGCGCCGATGGTGGAATCGATAAACGAAGCGACGACGTCCGCGGGCTGGTCGTCTGCTTCGGCCTCGGGTCCGCCTCGGAGGATGTAATCGGCGCCGAGCTTCTCGACCACCTTCGAGATCACGCCGCGGCTCTTGATGAGGTCCAAGGCGGTAATCACCTCGGCGTCGCGGCCGAGCTGCTGGATGCCGATGATCTGCTGACCGGTTTGAGCGGTCGGGTCGAGGTTGACGCTCTGGCGGCCCATCTGCAGGGCGAGCTTGGCCTCGGACTTGTACTGCCGCGGCGCGAACAGCGCGATCGCCAGACCCACGCCGAGGACGAGGGTCGGGATCAGCACCACCTTGATGCGGTGACGGAACAGCATCTCCGCCATCGACAAGACCGTCGCGTTGTTGGGGCTGGCAGGCATCGTTAGTCTCACAGGTTCGGCGATTTAACCGACGGAGGGTTGTTTCGTTGTTCTGACAGCGGCGGCCGCCGGACGGTGTGCGGCGGCCGCCGCACGCGCGGCTGCTGCTTGCGGCGTAGCGAGCGGCGCCACAGCGGACTCATACCACCCCAGCAATACGTCGGCTTGCCCATCCCAGAGCCGCTCAGCCGCCACGGCCCGCGCGCCTTCACTGAGGCGGCGCCACAAGTCGGGCTCGCGCGCTAACCGCGTCAGTGCGACCGCCATCCCGCGCACGGTGTCCTTCGGGGCGCCTACCGCGACTGGGACCGCACACTCGGGCGTCATGATGTCCGCAGCGCCTTGGTGATCAACGCCGACGATTGGCGTTCCCGAAGCCAAGGCCTCCAGCAAGCCGGTGCCCGACGTGTCGCGCATGCTGGTGAACGCGAGCACGTCCGCCCACTGGTAGTGCGGCAGCGTCGAGCGATAGTCGGGCCAACCCAGCCACTCGATGCGATCAGCGACGCCGAGTCGCTCTGCTTCACGGCGCCAAGCCTTCTCGCTGGGACCAACGCCGAGAATCCGCAATCGCCAATCGACATCCGGCGGCAACAGCGGCAGCGCCTTGAGCAACAACGGCAAGGTCTTCCACGCCCGCAGCCGGCCCGACCAAAGAATCCGCAACGGTTCGCCCGGTTGACGCGGCGCGCGTGCGGGGACGATCGGGACATCCAGCGCCGTCTCCAGCAACACCGGCGTCATGCGGCCGGTCGCCTTGCGAAGGTCGTCGGCGGCCTTCTGGGTCGCGGCAACCACCACCGAGGCTCGGCGGATTGCCCCGTGAACGCGCCGGCTGAAACGCAGCTGCCAGGCGTTGATCGCGTTGCGGCACAGCTCGATCCAGGCGTCCCGCGGCGCGAGCTGGGTCAGGTACGCCGTCGGAAACGCCTGCGTTCCGCCGACCGGCCCCCACACGAACGGCACGCCGAGCCGCCAGGCTTCGCCGGGCTCGCGGTAGCCGCAGTAGGTGGTTTGGTGCGCGAGGTCGAACGGCTTCTCGCTGTGCAGCCGCCGCGCCTCTTTGAACGCACAACGGTGCCAGAGCCGATAGCCGACGTAGTAGGTGGTCGCCCAGCGGTTGAAGAACTCCCCGAGGCCGCAACGATCAATGCCCACGAAGTGCATCCGGTCGCCGATGCCGAGGCGCTGGGCCTCGTCACGCAGCAGGGCGTCGTTCGTGGCGTCGCCGTGCAGAACCGTCACGTCGTGGCGGCGAGCGGCGTGGACCGCGCGGTACCAGCCGATTCGTGACTCCATCGACTGGTGCGGGTGGCAGGCGTGGGCGACCTGGAGCACTCGCAGGCGGCGACCCTCGACCGGCTCTGTCATCGCAACCGACGACTGGGGGCCGTTCGACAACGATCGTACGGCATGATTGCTCATGTCGTCGTCCACCAGCGGCAAGGGCGCGATGCCAGGCATACAGGGAGGGCGCGTTTTAACTCGAAGGAAGAGGTCGCCGGGCGGGCATCGCAACCGGGCGGCGAGTCCGGACGCGGGTCGGTGGGGTGGGGGCGGTCACGCACGGCGTTGTCTCGAACATTGCCTCGACGGCAACGCGTCTCGATGACAGCCCCGCACGCGGCTTCAGCGTCCCTTCCGCAGCAGCACGCAGGGCCCTGTCTTGGCGACAAGAACGAGGTCGAGCCACGGGCTACGACGGTCGGCGTAGTCCAGGTCCATCCTAATCCAGTCGTCGAAGAGCACCACATTCCGGCCGTGGATTTGCCAGGTGCAGGTCAGGCCCGGTTTGACGTGCAGACGCCGCCGTTGCCAGGGCTTACAGGCCCGTGACTCGTCCACCGGCAGCGGCCTTGGGCCGACCAGCGACATGTCGCCGCGCAGCACGTTCCACAGCTGGGGCAGCTCGTCGAGGCTGGTCTTCCGCAAGACCCGCCCAATCGGCGTAATCCGCGGATCATCGACCATCTTAAAGGCGGGGCCGTCTTGCTCGCTCATCAAGCGGAGGCTGGCTTTGAGCTTCTCGGCGTCGGGCCGCATGGTGCGGAGCTTGTAAATCCGGAACCGCCGGCCGGCGTAACCCTCTCGCTCTTGGATGAAGAATGCCGGGCCCTCGCTGGAGAGCTTCACCGCCGCGGCGGCGAGCGCAATGACCGGGGCGGCTACCAATAAGCCCACCGCGGCCCCCGCGATATCCAGCGACCGCTTCCAAGCCGGCGTCGGCCGCAGGAAGTAGGCGTCGTAACGGCTCAGCGCGTCTCCGGCGCCCCCCTCAAGCGATTGAGCCGCGCCGACGAGGTCGGGCGGGACGGTGTCGCCGGCGGGATTGCCCTCGGTGCGGTCGCGGTCGGGATAGGTAACGACTTCGCAGTTGGGCCTGCCCTCACCCACGGGGTACTGGTCGCAGATGTCCTCGGCCACCTTCCAGGCGCCCGACTCGGGGGTGTCCGGGAGCAGCACTCCCAGCCGACCGTCACGCATCCAGCCGGCCGTGTCCGTCAAGCGGAGCCGGGCCGCCAGCAGGCGTTCCAGGTCCTGGATATCTCGTGGCGAGTTCCGGGTCGCTGACGGCTCAATAACGAGCAGCGAGATGACGGATTGATTCCGGTCGACCCGCATCCGCTCGGCGGAAGCGGCGAGGTCAAAACGTTCTGGGGACAAGAGATAGCCGTCGGCGAGCCGATGTCGGTTGCGTCCTGACGTAAGCTCTACAAAGGAGCGAACAACGGAGAGCATGGCGGATGGGAACCGTAGGGGGCGAATCGGCGGGCGGGGGGCTCGAAAGCCGGAGCGATTCGGCGGGGGGGTTGGTAGGAGCGTCGTTGACGGCCTGCCGCCAAACAGGCCGCGGGTTGACGCCACTCAAGCGTGCGGGCTTCCGAAGCGCCCAAAGCTCGGTCCGAGTATAGTCAGTGCAAGGGTTGTGTCGATTTTTCCTTTTCTTTTTTTCTTAACACGAGCAGAACTGTCCAAATCCTCACCAGCCCCGTGCCGAATACCCTGCTCTCCACCGCCGACCTCGCCACGCTGGTCCTCGACGCCACCGCGGCGGCCTACGCCGTTTGCAACCCCGTCAGTGGCGAAGTGGTGTGGGCGAATCGGCGGTTCTGCGGGCTCTTCCCCACCGGATTCGACGCCAATGACCTCCTCAAGGGGCGGCGGGCGCCGGACGGTTGGCGGCTGGAGACCCGGCCTCTCGACCCCACCGCGGAGGGCGCCAGCCAATCACCCGAAGCCCTGACGCCCGGTTCCCTGACTCCAGAGTCCCTAACGCCGGGGCGATCCGCGCCCGAGCGGCTGGTGCTGGTGGAGCTGACCCCCGTCGGCGGCGAGAATCCCCCCGACCCCCGCCGTGAAACCGACGCGGTCACCAACGTCCTGGCGCGGGGCGTCATCATGGCGACCGTCGAGCAGCGGTTTGCCGCCCGCCAACGCCGGCCCTTCGCCCTGGTCTTCCTCGACCTGGTGGACTTCAAGCTCGTCAACGACCGCCACGGCCATCTGGTCGGCGACAAGTGCCTGGCGGAGCTGGGCTCGCGGCTACATCAACTGGTGCGCGCCGCGGACGCGGTGGGCCGCTATGGGGGCGATGAGTTCCTGATCCTCCTCGACGGCGTTCACGACGCCGCGACCTACGCCCCCATCCGCGACCGGGTGATCGAAGGGATCGCCGAGCCGATCGCGATCGGTGACCTCGTCCTACGGCTCGGGGCGAGTCTCGGCGTCGCCTACTCGACCGACGGCTACGACGACGTCGAAGCGATGCTCCACGCCGCCGACTCGGCGATGTACGCCCAGAAACGCGGCGCCTCCTTGAGCGGGGATTGAATCGCAACGGGCAGGAGGGGAAATGACGAAATCCGAATGACGAATGACAAATGACGAACCTGTCGGAGGGTTTAAGCCGCCCTCCGACAGGTTCGTCATTCGTGCTTCGTCATTCCCTGTAACCGTCCAAGTCTTATTACCTGCGTCGAGCGATCCGGCCGGGGGGCCGCCGTTGCCGAAACGGCCCTCTTTGGCTAGCTTCACCAATCCACACAGACTTTCGTCGGCCCGAATACTGCTCCTTGTGTCACGCGGATTCCTAGGGAGGGGAACGCCATGCGGCTTGTTGAACTCGTCACCCAAGGCGACGTGCCCGGCTCGAAGGGCTGCGTATTGGGGTCGATCTCGCCCCGGATCGCCGCGTATCGCGCCGACTCGATCGATGCGAGCGGGTCCGTCACCGGCCTGTTGGCCGAGCTGCTGCTGGGGACCGAGGACGTGCGCTGGGCCGGCGCTCCGTGGGTCGCTGGCGAAGCGACGGTCGGCGTCTCTCCCAACTCAACCGACGCGGGCGACCTCAAGCTCCGCCGCAACGGCAGTCGCCGCGCGTCGAAGCTGACGCTCGCCGCCGTCGGACAACTGGCCAGCGAAGCCCGCAACCTCGGCCCCGCCGATTGGCAGCAAGGCGTGCCGGCCACGGTGCTCAGCGCGGTCTTCTTCTCGGCGCCGGGCCAGCGCTCGCCGCTGCCGCCGCTCCTATCGGCGCCGGTCGCCGAAGAGTTCACGCGCCTCGCGTCACGCCGGCGCCGCAACGAGACAACCACCGCAGCGGCCGAGCCGCGTCGCTACGACGAAATGCTCCGCCGCCGCGACGAGTTGGCGGCGCGTATCGAAGGGCTGCTCGCCACCCGGCGCCAAGAGAGCAGCTCGCTCGATCGGCGTCTGGCGGAGCTCGATGAATCACGCAGCGAGTTGGCGGACCGCGTCGAAGAACTGCGCCTTCGCGTCCGCGCGCTCAACGACGAACTCGACGCCGCCGGCGCGCGGGCGCGTTACGAAGAGCTGACGCGCGTCGCCGCCGAGGCCGAGGGGCGTCAGGCCGCCGACGAGTGGGCGCCGCGGGTCGAAGAACTCGACGAAGAGGTCGCCCGCTGGCGCTCGACGCTCGCCGAACTCGAAGCCCGTGAGTCGTACCTTCGTGGCGAACTGGCGCGCGTCCGCCCCGACGACGCGGCGCCGCAGCTGGTGCTCGCCGATCAGCGCGCGAGCGTCGCGGTCGCCCAGCGGCTGGTGGCGGACCTCGAAGCCGAGGTCGCCCGCTTCGCCCGCTCGGGAGGCTCGCCCCACTGCGTCTGCCAAGACGCCCACCCGCGGTTGAATCCCCTCGTGGAAACGCTCGGCCGCCACGTCGCCCGGCTCGCCGACCTCGTCGCGCAGCAGGACCACGCGCTGCGGACGCAAGAACTGATCGCCGAGGCGGCGCAGCTCGATCGGTCGCAGACCGAATTGCGTCGGCAGCTCGAACACCTCTTGGAGCGTCGCCAGACGCTGTGGCGCAGCAGCCGCGCCCGGACCGCCTGGACCGAGGCGCCCGCCGACCACGCCGTGCGTTACGACCGGCCCAGCGCCGAGAGCGAGCACCGCCGCTATGCCGAAGAGCTGGCGGTGCTCGAAGCGGAGTTGGCGTCGCTCGACCGTGAGCGGCGTGACGTCGCCGAACGCCGCCGGCGGCTGCTCGACGCGGGGCAACTCGGCCAGTGGCAGCGCGAACTCGACGCCTTGCAGGCCGAGCTGTCGCGATTCGCCGACCAACCGGCCACGCCAGCGAACGGCTCGCTGCGGGCGTCGGACGTGCTCGCGCGGCTCAGCGACGGCGAGTTCAACGAGCTGCGGCTCGCGCCCGGCGGCCGCTCCGTCGAGGCCCGTGACCGCAGCGGTCGCCTCGTGCGGCAACAGGACCTGACGCCGACCGAGCAGCGTCTCGTGGCGTGGGCGCTGAGGCTCGCGCTCGCCGACGCCTGCCACGCCTCGGACATCGCGTTCCCGCTGGTGCTCGACCAACCCTTCGCCGACCTCGATCAGCGCCACGCCGCCAACCTGGCGACGTGTCTCGACGACTACGCCCGTCGCGGCCGGCAGGTGTTCTTGATCGCCCGCCACGGCGCAGGGCTCGATCGTCTGCGCGGGCTTGGCGTCCCGGTCGCGGACTTGCAGGGCTCGTTTCTCACCGAGCCTGTCCTTGCCAAGCCCGTCGTCGCCCCCGAGCCAAAGCCGCCCGTCGTCCACAATGTCGTGCGTGAAGAGTCCGTCGAACGGTCGCTGCTGCTCGACGTCGACGACGCGATCGAGCGGTTCCCCGTCCGCATCCCGGGCGGCGCCGAGGCGTTCGCCCGCGCCCGCGTCCGCACGATCGGCGACCTCATCGGCGGCGACCCCAGCGCGATCGCCGAGGAGATGCAGATCGAAGAGGTGACGGCCGAGTTGGTCGCCCTCTGGCAAGCGCACCTGGCGCTGGTGTGTTTCACGCCGGGTCTCGACCTGGGTTCGGCGAAGCTGCTCACCGAGTGCGACATCCTCTCGGTCGAAGAGCTCGCCGACGCCAACGCCGAACGGCTCGGCCACGCCCTCGAGCGTCGTGGCGCGACGCGGGCCACGCTCGACCGGGTCGAGGAGTGGGTCGAAGCGGCGAGCGACGAGCTCGAGCGGTGGCGTTCCACGGGCTACGCCAAAACTTGGCGCCGCAATCGTGACGAGCGACGCCAGCGGATCCGCGACAACGCCGGCCGCCGCGGCTCGAAGGGCGAGCGCTCGCGTCGCAACGAGGACGACCCCCAGCGCCGCTCGCGCCGTGATCGCCCCGAGCGCACGCGCGGCCAGTCGCAAAAGGGCCAGTCGCAAGAGGGCCAGTCGCGAAAGACCGAAGAGAAGGGCCTACGCTTCTACCTCGACGTCGATCACGACATCGAAGCGGCGCCGTCGATCGGCCCCGTCCGGGCCGAGCAGCTGAAGGCGATCGGCGTCGAGACGGTCGCGCACCTGCTGGCGGCGGACCCCGAGGACCTCGCCGAGCGGCTCGACGATTCGCGGGTAGACGCCGCCACGATCGTCGCTTGGCAGCACCAGTCGGGCCTGATGTGCCGCATCCCGGGCCTGCGGGGCCACGACGCCCAGGTCCTGGTAGGGAGCGGCTTCACGTCGGCGGAGGAGATCGCCGGGATGAAACCGGCCGACCTTCTGCAGTTCGTCGATCCGTTCTGCGACACGCAGGATGGCCAGCGCGCGCTACGCGGCTCGGCGCGGCCCGACCTGGCGGAGGTCACGCAGTGGGTGCAAGGCGCGCGGCAACGGCGCGCCGTCGAGGTGGCCTAAAGCGCGCCTCGCCAAACCGTCGCGTCTGAGCCGTGGGCGGTAGCCCTCGGTGTGCAGCGCAACTCGTCCTTCACTCCGAGGGCTACCGCCCATGGCTAAGATGCTCACGGATGGGAGTCGATACGCCTAGGCGCAAACCCCCCGACAGAGGTATGCCCCGTGAAGGCCCCTAGCGGCCGTTCTGTTGCGTCGGGAACAACCCCCCTGGTAAACCCTGAGCGGCGCCCAAGAAGGCCCCGCATGGGCCCTCTATAGCGATCTAAACGCATGTCCAGTGGCCCCGCTGGCGGAACCGGCGGCGGAGGGCCCCAGCGGGTCGATTTTGCGCCCGCCGGCGCGTGGCTCTGAGCCGCCGGAGTTAACCGGGGGAGTGCATCTCGCTGCCCTTCGAGGGCTAGCGAGCATCTGGCAGGTCTTTATCCACGGCTTTGGCGATCAAGAGGTTATGCCAAACGGTAGGCAAAGAACCGGGGGCTAAGGCCCCGCGGCTAATACGTGCTAGCCAGCATGATCAGCCGGCACGCCCTAGCGTCCGGTTCTTCGACTTACGACGTTGGATGCAAAATGCTCTCACGCCCCCGGCTCAGACGGGTTCCCGTCGTGACTTAGTACAAGACCGCTCAGTCGCGGCTGGAAAGGGCGATGAACAGGCGGAGCACGTACCAGAACAGCAGGGCTACCGAGGCGAACAGCGCCAGCGACGCGGCGACGTGCTGTGTGGGGCGGTAGTGGTGCATCACGTTCGACGTGTCGTAGAGGATGTACGCCGAAGCGAAGACGATCATCGCCACGGAGAACCAAATGCCCAGGTTGAGGCCGCCGAAGAAGAAGCTGGCGACGATCAGCGCAAAGATGCCCATGCCTGCGATGCCGAGGCCGTAGCCGAGGAACGAGAAGTCCTTGCCGGTGAGCCAGACGATCGCAGTGAGGCCGCCGAACATCACGAGCGTCACCAGGCCCGCGGCGCCGATGACGTTCACGTCCTGGCCGGGCGCCAGCTGCATCGTCTTGTCTTGGGCGAACCAGAGCATCGGCAGGATGAAGATCGACTGCGCGACGACATAGCCGACGAGGCCCGCGTACTGCTTCGCGACGGACGTCTCGCTCATCGCCCAACGGTTGGCGACCCAGCTCACGACCATAAACCCGCCGAACGACGCCAGCAGCAGCCAGGGCGCGGCCTGTACCTGGAGCATGACCCAGTCGGCAAAGCCGGTCTGGAAGTAGGCCCACAAGAGCGCCGCGAAGGCGTAGACGGCCATCGCCAGGTGCGTGTACGTGCGGCGGATGAACGTGACGCGGTCGGCGGGCGCCGCCTCGGCGACGGTGTAGCCAAACGACGCGTAGGGATTGCCAGAAAGCGTGTCAGCGGCCATGTCGATCCTTGCCTTGCAAAGGGGGAGGGGCGGCGAAAAGTCGGCGACAGCGGCGCCACTTGCTGAAAGCGTAGAACCGCTATCGCCCCGTAGCAAGCTTGTTCGGCTGAAATGCCTGCGCAAGACCACCCGCTCGCTGTCAGGGGGGCGAAAGGGCAGAATGTCTGTAGTGGATTTGCCTCAATTTCCTGGCGACCCCGAACCGACATGCCGTCCCGCCCCGCCCGCCCTGCGTCGTCCGACCGGGCCGACTTGCCCCGCCCGCCGGCGCCGGAGGGCTTCGCCGAGCGCAAGGCTCAGGCCGGTCGCGTCGCGCGGCGACTGGCGGCGGACCACGGGGACGCCGTTTGCGCGCTGGAGTACGACTCGCCCGTCCAACTGCTGGTGGCGACGATCCTCTCGGCCCAGTGCACCGACGAGCGGGTGAACCTCGTCACCCAGAAGCTGTTCGCCGATTGCCCCACCGCGGCGGACCTGGCGGCCCTGCCGATCGCGAAGCTCGAGGACTACGTGAAGAGCACCGGCTTTTTCCGCAACAAGGCGAAGAACGTCAAGGCGTGCTGCACCGAGCTGGTCGAGAATCACCACGGCGAGGTCCCCCAGGACATGCCGACGCTCGTCAACCTCGCCGGCGTCGGCCGCAAGACGGCGAACGTCGTGCTGGGGACGGCCTACGGCATCGCCTCGGGCGTCGTGGTCGATACGCATGTCGGGCGTATCAGCCGCCGGACCGGTTTGACCGAACACGACGACCCGGTAAAGGTCGAGCGCGACCTGATGGAGCTGCTGCCCAAGAGCCGGTGGGTCGATTTCGCCCACCAGATGATCTATCACGGACGCCGTGTCTGCGACGCGCGGCGGCCCAAGTGCGAGGTTTGTTCGATGCGGAAGTTTTGTCCCCGGGTGGGGGTTGAGTGAGGGACGAGGGGCTGAGGGACGGGGGACGAGGGATTCTGTATTTCCCCCGTCCCACGTCCCCCGTCCCTAGCCCCTGTTTGCTGCACGCCGCCGCATCGAACCTTCCCCCGCAACCCCCTCACCACAACGCCATCCCCCCTCTCCTCATGATATTGTCAGGCCAAGAGATCCAGCGGCGCCTCGGTGGTGACATCGTCATCGAGGGTTACGACCCCGCGCGACTCAACCCCAACAGCTACAACCTGACGCTGCACGACGAGCTGATGGTCTACGAGGAAGTCGTCCTCGACATGGCGAAGCCCAACCGCGTTCGCCGGCTGACGATTCCCGAAGAAGGGATCGTGCTCAGCCCTAACCAGCTTTACTTGGCGCGCACGGTGGAGCGCACCACGACGCACAACCTCGTGCCGCAGATCGAGGGGCGCAGCTCGATCGGCCGTTTAGGCTTATTCGTCCACGTGACGGCTGGCTTCGGCGACGTGGGCTTCAGCGGCTACTGGACGCTGGAGATGTTCGCGGTGCAGCCGGTGCGGATTTATGCGGGCGTACCGATCTGCCAAATCTTCTATCACGAGATCACCGGCGAGATCACCGAGTACGCCAGCAAGTACCAGCACAACCGCGACATCCAACCGAGCCTCCTCTTCGAAGAGCTCCGCCGCGGCGACGAAGCCGACCCGCAGATGCCGCTGAACTTCGGGATGGAACGGCCAGTAGGGCGCTAGCGCGCCGCATAACGTGAGCCGTCGGCGCTAGCCGCGGGTGGTCCCGGGCGCCAAAGTCCCCTGCCACCCGGGCTGCTCCCTCATGGTGGCGATATCATCTTGATGCCCGAAGAACGTTGGCCTTTGTGTTCGGAATCGGCCGCGCGATTCGGTAGAATACGCATACATGAAGGGGTGGCCATGACTACAAGTCTGGTCACCGATTGCCCGGTGGTTACGACACCTCGAATACTCAGAAGACCTTGAAGCCCACGCCAACGATCGCCCGCGCTGCAGTTGTCTTGGTGCTCCTCTTGCTGCCGCTGCCCAGTTATGCCGTGGCGCTTGAGTGGACCCAACAACTCGGAACGGTCCGCAACGATGTGGCCTATGGCGTTTCGGCTGACGGGTTGGGAAATGTCTACCTCTCGGGATATACGTCCGGGAGCCTGGGAGGCCCCAACGCGGGCGACTTCGACGCGTACGTTAGCAAGTACGACACGGCGGGCACGCTCCAGTGGACCCTGCAACTCGGAACAGTCAGCATCGATATTGCCCATGGCGTGTCGGCTGACGGGTTGGGGAATGTCTACATCTCGGGAGCAACCAATGGGAGCCTGGGAGGGCCCAACGCGGGCTTCACCGACGCGTTCGTGAGCAAGTACGACGCGTCGGGCACGCTCCAATGGACCCAGCAGCTCGGAACGTCCGACCACGATCGTGCCTTTGGCGTGTCGGCTGACGGGTGGGGGAATGTCTACATCTCGGGAGAGACACGCACCAACGCGTTCGTGAGTAAGTACGACGTGGCGGGCACGCTCCAGTGGACCCAGCATCTCGGAACGGTCGGCAACGATTCTGCCAATGGCGTGTCGGCTGACGAGTTGGGGAATGTCTACATCTCGGGAGCAACCAACGGGAGCCTGGGAAGGCCCAACGCGGGCCTCACCGACGCGTTCGTGAGCAAGTACGACGCGGCGGGCACACTCCTCTGGACGCAGCAACTCGGAACGGTCAAACACGATAGAGCCCGTGGCGTATCGGCTGACGGGTTGGGAAATGTCTATCTCTCGGGATACACGTCCGGGAGCCTGGGAGGGCCAAACGCGGGCGGCGGCGACGCGTTCGTGAGCAAGTACGACGCGGCGGGCACGCTCCAATGGACCCAGCAGCTCGGAACGGCCAGCTCCGATGAAGCCTATGGCGTGTCGGCTGACGGGTTGGGGAATGTCTACATCGCGGGATCCACCTGGGGGAGCCTGGGAAGGACCCACCCGGGCAACAACGACGCGTTCGTGAGCAAGTACGACGCGTCGGGCACGCTCCTGTGGACGCAGCAGCTCGGAACGGTCGGCAACGATGAAGCCCGAGGCGTGTCGGCTGACGGGTTTGGGAATGTCTACCTCTCGGGTGCAACCAACGGGAGCCTGGGAGGGCCCAGCGCGGGCAACCATGACGCGTTCGTGGCGAAGATTTCTGATCCGACGCCAAACCCCGGCGACTACAACGTCGATGGCGTCGTCGATGCGGCCGACTACACGGTGTGGCGTGACAACGTTGGCCAGCCAATCGGCACGCTTCTGAACGATCCATCGGTGGGAACCACCACGGCGCCGATTGGCGCCGCGCAGCGAGAAACCTGGCGCGCTAATTATGGCAGGAGCTTCAACGTCGGGCCGCTGGGGGCGAATGCGCTACCCGAGCCGGCGGCGCTCACGCTTCTGGCCGGCGCCTGCCTGGCAACACTCGTCCGGCGCCGGCGATCAGGCGATCGCCAGCTCGAGCTCACCCATCGCGACGGCGTATAGCGGCGCCGCTGCTGGCGTTGAGAGCATCGTGCGCCAGGCCTTGCGGGTGGCGATCGGCGCCTTGCGGCCGAGCTCTTGGCGGAGCGTCCATGTCCAGGCCTTGGCGATCGCGTCGGCGTAACGCGGGTCGATCGAGGCGGGGATTTCGCAGGGCGTCTCGCCGCTAACAAGCGACTCCGTCAATTCATCCAGCGCGGCGACCAAGTGATCGCCCTGCTCCGACATCGAAGTGCGGAAGCGGCTGCGCAGCTCGGGGACGATCTCGAACAGGCGACGGTAGAACAAACGGACGACGGTGTCAGCGACCGGCGCTGCTTCGTTCCAGGATGCGCAAACCAGCTTGATCTCGTGCGGAGACATGATATCGGGGAGGGGAGAGGGGTTGGGGGCTAGGGGCGAGGGAAGAGCACTTCAGCTTTGCAGCCGGCGGGCTAGTGATGCTCGCAGGGCTGTCAGCATGCGGCTCTCTTCCTCACATCTCGCTAGCAGTTGGTTACTGGACTCAGCGTCGAAGTAGGTCAAATGTTTCGCGATCGTCGTTTGTGTTTCCAGCTCGGCAAGCGAGCCACGGGCGATCGCGATGAAGCGTAAGTAGTCTTTGGTGGAGTCGCGGGCGTTGGGCTTCAGCGATATTGGATGGGATCGATACGACGCAACGCCGCATTTGCGCAGCGAGCCCGTACCGTTCTTCCTTTGGAAACCGAGCCGTGAGTCGGTAGACGTCCAGACAAAGCTCAACGCCCCGCTGCCAGACAACGAGATCGCGATAGCTACTAACGCTACCCACGCTATCCCCTTACTCACCCAAGCTTCGCTTCCTCCATCCCTGGCCCCTGGTCCCTGGTCCCTCCGCTGTCACATCACCGCGAAGTAGTTCTCGACCGCGAAGTCGAAGTTCTCCCGTGACATGACGATCGGCCTCTTGGTGTATCGGCAGTAGTTCACGACCTGCTGGAGCAAGTCGCGCGGCTGGCACGCCCGGTAGGGACGGTTGACCGACTTGTAATGCTTCTCGACGAGGTAGTCGACGGCGGTTTGGTCATAGGTAATCCCGAGCTTCTTCGCCATGATCACCAGCAGCTTGCGGAAGGCCGCTTCGCTGGGGTCGATCACCTCGATCTTGTACGGGATCCGCCGGAGGAACGCGTCGTCCACCAGGTCGCGGGGTTCGAGGTTGGTGGAGAAGATGATCAGCTGGT
Source organism: Botrimarina mediterranea (assembly GCF_007753265.1). Lineage (NCBI taxonomy): Bacteria > Pseudomonadati > Planctomycetota > Planctomycetia > Pirellulales > Lacipirellulaceae > Botrimarina > Botrimarina mediterranea. The sequence goes on along the minus strand of NZ_CP036349.1, from coordinate 1,896,318 downwards.
CAAACGGGACCTGGATCTTCTTGCCGCTGGAGAGGTTCAAGAAGTCGTAGCGCTTCTCGAGCGGAACGATCCAGCGGTTGAGCAACTCGTCGGTCGTCATCCGCTGGCGCCCGAAGTCGTCGATCACCAGCGTGCCGCAGTTGCTCTTCATTTGCACCGGCGCCTCGCTGACGTTGGTGACGGTGTTTAGCGTCACCTCGAGCGAGTCCATCGTCAGCTCGCCGCCGACGACGATCGTGGGCCGCTTGATGCGGACCCAGCGGTGGTCGAGCTTGCGGTCGTCGAGCAGGCCGCCGGAGCCCTCGATCGGCGCCTCCTCGTGCATGCTGGGGTCGAACAGGCGCATAATCTCGCCATCGACGCCCAGCGCGCGGGGGATCCAGATGTGTTCGCCGAACGCTTTGGTGACGCGCTCGGCGATTGACGTCTTGCCGTTGCCCGGCGCGCCGAAGAGGAATAAGCCGCGGCCCGAGTTGATCGCGGGGCCCAGCCGCATCAGCATCCGTTCGTCAATGAGCAGGTCCTGAAACGCCCGCTGCAAGTCGACTTCGGTCGGGTGCTGGTCAGAGATCGTCTGCGCGCTGACGCTGGCGATGTAGTCCTTGAGCGGCACCGGCGCGGCGCCGTAGTAGGTGCAGTGGTCGGCGAGCTTCTTCGCGCGGTCACGCCCCACGCCGGAGAGCGTGAAGACGTAGTCGTTCATCATCGCCGCGCCCTTATGGGCAAGCATCTGCTCGTCCTTCATCGACTGGAGCAGCGGGTCGATGAGCCGGAAGGGCAGACGCACCTGTTCGGCGAGGTCGCGGCCCGAGGCCTCGGCACGGGCGTTGAGGTACTTGAGGATCAGGTGTTCGACTTCCGACTCCGACAGGCCGGCGGCGCGGAAGCTTGTCGGTTCGGCGGGGTACCAAGCGGCTCGTTGCGAGGGCGTGTCGAGCATCGCGGCCGGCAGCGGCTGCGCCGCCGGCGTGGCTGGGGGTCGAGCGTCCGCCGGGTGGCTACTGGCCTCTTCGTTGGTGAGCTTCTGGATGCGATTGAGAAGCTCATCGAGCCGCTTAGCGCCCATCGGCGTAGCGCTAGCGGGCTGGTCGGTAGGTGGATTGCCGGGCGAGGCGGGTTGCATGTTCGGGTCGCCGGTCGGGGTTTCAGTCGCGTCCGAAAATCTAGGCCGCCAGAGCGGGCCCGTGAGGCGTCGAGAGCTTACGCACACTAGGCACGGTGATTGCGGGTCCCGTTGAACCGGTCGTAGCGGTCGCGACACTTGCGACGTGGGGCCGGTCGAAAGCCGCCGTGACACAACGCCACGGAACGCGCGGCGTCGCGGTTGCGAACTACGCTTCATCCAGTGCGTCACCACCCCTGGTAGAGTTGCTCCGTGTCGTCGACTTCCGCCACTGCCCCATCGCTCCGAGCCGCCTTCGAGGCCGACGACCACTGCTTGTCGCTCCGGTCAGGCGAGCGCGCGATCGACCCGTCGATCGAGCCGATGTTCGAACAGCTGACGGGCTTGTGCACGCTCCCCTCGGTCGCTCAGCGAGTGATCCAGATCGCGGACGACCCGAACGCCGACACACAGGACCTGCTGGAGGTGGTTGAGACGGACCCCGCGGTCGCGGCACGACTGATGCAGGTCGTGAACTCGGCGTATTGCGGGCTGCGCAACCCGGTCGGCGACCTGCGGTCGGCGCTGACGCTGCTAGGCATTGAACGCGTCCGCAGCCTCGCCCTAACGATTTCGATCGGCGGGACCTTCGGGAGGCCGACTCCCGTTGGCTTGCTCGACCCGCAGCGGCTGTGGGACCACTCGGTGTGTGTCGCGACAATCAGCCGGCAGATCGCCACCCGCTGCAACGCTTGCCAACCCGAAGAGGCTTACCTCGCCGGGCTGGTGCACGACATGGGCCTCTTGTTCATCAATCAACATCTGAACAGCCTGGCGCCGCGGGTGCTGGCTCACATGCAGTCGGGGATGTCGCTTCCGAATGCCGAGCGGCATGTGCTGGCGTTCGACCACGCCCAGGTAGGCGCGTACGTCGCTTGGCGTTGCGGATTCCCCCGCGACATCGTGGCGGCGATCGACTATCACCACGCCCCCGCGGCTTGCCCCGATGAGGCGGTCCCGCTGGTGCGTGTCGTCACCATCGCCAATTATCTTTCGACACGGTACGGACGCGGTTCGTTAGAAGGACGCCGCCTGCCCGCTCCGAGCGAGGGCATCCTGACGCCGATGGGCCTCGACTTGTTGTCGCTGCGACAGCTGTGGGAAGAATTGCCGGAAACGGTCGCCAACGTCCATGAGCTGGCGATTGCCTGAGCCCCTTCGCAGAAGGCGTCGGCCCGCAGAGAATCGACGGGCGAAATGGATCTCTTATGCCGTCCCCGATGCGAAGCGATTCCACCACTATGCAAGCCGTGATCACTGCCGTTGGCCCCGACCACCGCGGCCTGGCGGACCCGATCGTCCACTCGGTCACGGAACTCGGCGCGAACATCGCCGAGATCCAGATGTACGACCGGGACGACGCGCACGTCTTCTCGATGATGACGCGCATCGAGCTCGAGCCCGCGCGCTACGCCGACCTCCGCGACGCGATGGTCGACGTCTCGAAAGAGACGGGCCTGTCGATCCGCACTTGGTCGCCCGACCTACCGAAGCTAGAGAACCGCAAGCCGCGACTGGCGATCTGCGTCACCTACCGGCCCGAGACGCCGCTCGCCGTGCTGCGGGCGATCCGTGATGGTCGAATCCGCGGCGAGGCGACCGTCGTCCTCAGCAACCGTCGCAAGCTGCAAGGCGTGGCCGAGCAGTTCGGCGTCCCGTTCCGGCTGATCGGCGACGACGCCGGCGAGCCGAATGACGACGCGATGATCGACATCTGCGACGAGCTGTCGATCGACTACGTGGTGCTCGCCCGTTACATGCGGGTGCTGCCGGCGGCGAGCTGCTGGAAGTATGCCGGCGGGCGGATCATCAATCTGCATCATGGCCTGCTGCCGAGTTTCCCCGGCATGCGGCCGTACCACGAGGCCTACGCCAGCCGAATGCTCGCCTACGGGGCGACCTGCCACTTCATCGTCCCGGAGCTGGACGCGGGCAACCAGATCATCAATCAGTCCACCTACTCGGTCTTACCCGGGACGAGCCTCGACGAGGTCGTCCGCCGTGGGCAGGAGGACAACGAGCCTGACTGCTTGGTCGAGGGGGTCCGCCGCGTTGTGGACAACGAGGTGCGTCTGCACTTTAACCGAGTAGTCGCTGCGCATAGCGTGGGGTGAGCGGCGGCGGGTGGCGGATTATCCTGGTGAACGAAGGGAAGGTCTTAGCCGGGGGCGGTAGCCCTCGGTGTGCAGCGCCTGCTCACTTCACTCCGAGGGCTACCGCCCACGGCTAAGGCGTCGATGGAGTGGATCGGCGCGCTAAACAGCTCGCAGTCCTCGCCAACGACCTCGCTCAACCCGCCTCACGATGATGACCCGCACGCTCTTGGCCCTGGGCCTCAGCTTCGTCTGCCTCGCCTCCACGGCGGCCGAGCCGACCACCAAACCCGCGGGTCTTAAGCCCGGCGACACGGTGATGATTGTCGCCCCCTCGGGCGACCTCGATGAGGAGCGCATCGAGCTGGCCGTCGAGCGGCTGAAGGAGCTGGGCTTCAAGGTCATCGTCCCGGAAGACGTCTACAGCCAGTGGGGCTATCTGGCCGGCAGCGACCAGCGTCGGGCAGACGAATTCATGAAGGCGTTCACCGACCCCGAAGTGGACGCCGTCTTCCCTGGCACCGGCGGCTACGGCGTCATGCGGATGCTCGACCTCTTGGACTTCGACAAGATCCGCGACAACCCCAAGGTCCTGATCGGCTTCAGCGACATCACGGCGCTCCACATGGCGCTGGCGAAGAAGTGCAATCTGGTGACGTTCCACTCTCCCAACCCGCAGTGGGGTTTGGGGAGCGACGAAGGCTTTCCTGCGTACAACGCCAAGTACTTCTGGCGTTGCTTGATGGCGGACCAAAACGACGGCGACGAAGGCTTCACTTACGAGACGCCCGACGGGGCGCCGCTCCGCGTTATCGCCCCGGGCGTCGCCGAGGGGACACTGTGCGGCGGCAACCTGACGCTCGTCGCCAGCCTGACGGGCACGGAGTACGAGCTCGATACCGAAGGTCGCGTTCTCTTCCTGGAAGACGTCCGCGAATCGCCCTACCGCATCGACCGCATGCTCCGCCAGCTCAAGCTGTCGGGGCAACTCGACAAGCCGGCGGCCGTGATCCTCGGTCAGTTCAGCAAGTGCGAGTCGGACGGCGACGGCTCGAGCCTGGCGCTCGCCGAGGTGCTGCTCGATTACTTCGCCGACGCCACTTACCCGGTGGTCTACAACTTCCCGGCCGGGCATGTAAAGGACAACGCCACGCTGCCGCTGGGAGTGCGGGCACGAGTCGACGCCAATCAGCGTCGGGTCAGCGTGTTGGAGAACGCTGTATCGGCGCCGTGACGGGCCTTTCTTTAGCGGCGTTTTTCTTTCCGAGAGACGCCAAAACCCGGTGAAACTGGGGTTGCTTGGGCCGCTTGGGGCTCCTACTTTCCCGCCGCCTCGGGTCGAGTCCCGGGGTTGGTCTCTTCTACCGGACCAAACTAGCAGGAGCAATCTGCGCCGATCGCGCGGCCTACGGGCCGCCGTCGTTGCGGTGCGCTGACTGAACGCACTAGCTCGGGCCCACCTCGATAGGGAAGTCAGGGATGCCAAGCCGTTTCGCCCCCATGCTGGCGCTCGCCGCATACGCCACGCTGCTCGCCGCGAACTCTGCCCCCGCGCAGCAGCTCGAGATGCCGAGTGACCCGCTCGCCGGGACGGTCATCGAAACCGATGGTCCCTCGCCGAGTGCGACGACGCCCTCGATGAGCAGCGCCAACGTCGTCCCTTCGGGCGGTGACATCTCCATGAGCGGCGGCTCTCCGAGCTCCATGTACTCATCGGGTGCGTACTACAACCCGACGCTCGGCGCTCACCTCCGCGCCACCTACACGACGCAGAGCTACGGCCAAGAAGATGGTCAGTTGTCGCTCGGCACAATGAAGCTGTTCGGTGCGGACGGCGGCATGTCGTTCATCGACGGCCAAGTCACGATGAACGACGCCTCGAACGTCGGCTACAACCTCGGCATCGGCTACCGCTGGATGACGCTGCCGCTCTTTCCGTTCAGCCCCGACAGCCAGAAAATCGGCGGCGTCAGCCTCTGGTCGGACGGCCTGAGCAAGGGTGACGGCACCTTCTTCCCGCAGGTCGGCGTGTCGCTCGAACTGTTGGGCGACCACCTCGACTTCCGCGCCAACGGCTACATGCCGGTCGGCGAACGCACGCAGACGCGTGACTTCTTCCAGACGGGGCAGCTGACCTACTCCGGCAACTCGCTCGCCACGCAGCTGCAGGGCGTCGCGGATACGGCGCTGAACATCGGCGAAATAGAACTCGCCGGACGGATCGCCAACTACGACGCCTGGGTCTTCGGCGGCGGCTACGGCTTTAGCGGCGGCGAGTTCGAGGGCGGCGGCGGCAAGGTGGGTCTGCGTGGCTACGCGACGCCCGACCTGATGGTCTCGGTCGCGATCGCCAATGACAGCGAGTTCGACACCAACACCCTCGTCAACCTTACGTGGTTCATCGGACGCACCCGAGCGGAGAACTGCCCGCGGGGCGAGCTCAGCGACCGCTTCCGAGAGCCGGTCCTCCGCAACAACTACGTCGCGTTGCAGCAGTCGACGGTCTTCGAGGCTGGCGGGCCGTTGCTTGATGAAGACGGCCAAGCCTTCCGCATCGTCCACGTCGATAGTTCCGCCGCGCCGGGCGGCGACGGCTCGTTCGAGAACCCCCTCGACTCGATCGGCGACATCCTCACCAACAGCCAGACGGGCGACATCGTCCTCGCTCACGGCGGCAGCGTCTTTAGTGGACAGTCGGCGGTGCTCCAGAACGAGCAACTCTTCGTCGGCGAAGGCGGCAACAACCCCTTCACGGTCACGCAGTTCGGCGGTCGGATGTTCACGCTGCCCGAGACCGCGCCCGGCGCCCTGGCGGGCCCCGTGCCGCAGATCAACAACCCCACCACCGCCGGCGTCGTCCTCGCTGACGACAACACGGTCCGCAACTTCTCGTTCAACGGCGGCGTCAACGCGATCACCTCGGACACGGTCAACGGCTCAAACAACGCGACGCTGCAAGACCTGACCATCGCCAACACGACCGGCAACGCGATCAACCTCGTCTCGGTCACGGCCGCCGACGTCGATGACCTCGACGACGACGACGACACCTCCGAGACGGTCAGCCTGCTCGGCGCGGTCGCGATTAGCGATGTCACGTTCTCTGGCAGCGGCGGCAGCGACATTTTCATCGATGGCGAGGCCGCCAGCGCCGACAACATCCGCGCCCAACAGATCGCGATCTCCAACATCGAATCGAGCGGCGCCGCCAACGCGAGCGTCGACATCCGTAACACGACGAATGTCACGGGCAGCTCGACGAGCATCACCAACTACGACTACGACGGCGGCGCCACCGGCGGCGGCGGCCTGCTCTTGACCAACACCGGTTCGAGCACCGTCGTCACCGAGTCCGACTTCACCGGCGGCACGGGCCCGGCCATCCGCGCCGACGGCACGATCGGCAACGTCGTCTTCGGCTCCACAAACTCGATCAGCAACATCACCGGCAACGCCGTCGAGATTGAAGGCAACACCGGCACGGTGAACGTCAGCTCGGGCATCGAGACCGACGCCACGGTCAACGGCGGCACCGTGCAGATTGTGGCCAACGAAGGATCGGTGACCATCGGCGGCAGCATCGAAGCCAACGAAGCCTTGAGCCTCGACATCCTCAACGCGAAGTCTTCGATCAACGTTGGCGGCGTCAACACCGGACCCGGCGGCGGCAACACGTTGATCACCAACACGGGTGCGGTAGACGCCATCCGCATCGTCGATGACGGGACCGACTCCGACACCAGCAGCGAGATCGCCGTCACCATCAACGGCGACGTCACCAACGAGGGCGGTCGCAGCCTCTTCGTCGACAACATCAATGACACGGTCCAGTTTGCCGGCGACATCACCGACGACGGGGCCGGCATCCGTATCGAAGACCTCGCCTCTGGCGCCCAGGTCAACTTCGGACCGCAGGTGACGCTGAACACCGGCACGAATGCGACGGCGGCGGTCTCGCTCAACAACAACGACGCCGACTCGGTCGTCGATTTCATCGGACTCGACATCACGACCACGACCGGAGACGCCATCGTCTCCAACGGCGGCGAACTGAATGTCAGCGGCGCGGGCAACACGATCAGCGTCGCCGACGGCCAGGCGATCAACATCACCAGCACCTTCAGCCAGTCTTCGGGCGGCGCAGGCGCCTCCGACGGCCTGAACTTTACCGAGATCGACGCCACCGACGGCAGCGGCGCCGCGCCGATCAGCATCGTCGACTACGACGGCCGCGTTGTCCTCGGCTCAGCCGGCGCCGCGAACGACAGCACCCTCAGCTCGACCGGCACGGCGATCGTCCTCACCGACGTCACCAACGCCACCATCACCAACCTGACGATCGACTCGTCGACCGGCACGGCGATCGACATCGACAGCGACAACTCGACGGCCTCGAGCGTCACGCTGACCGACGTCACCACCAACAACGGCGTCGCCACCGCGGTCAACGCCACGCAAGGCGCCACGGCAGGCAACCTGAGCCTGACGATTAACGACAGCACGATGAATCAGACGACCACCGACGGCCTTGTGCTCGACGGCGTCGATGGAACCGTCGCGGTCAACGACACGACATTCAACGACGGCGCCGGCAACGGCGTCCGCATCGTCGGCGGCGACGGCACGTTCACCTTCGACGAAGAAGTCGAGATCACCGGCAAGACGGGCACATCGTTCGGCGTGAACGGCGGCGCCGGCTCGATCACCTACGACGGCTCGATTACCAACTCCGTCGGCAACTCGGTCCGGATCGAGAACCGCACCGGCGGCAGCGTGACCTTCGGTCCTGATTCGACGATCAACGACACGGGCGAGGGCATCGTCGTCACCGGCAACACCGGCGGCAATCACAGCTTCCTCGGCGAGACCAACGTCACCTCGACCACCAACGACGCCGTCACCGTTACGAACAACACCGCGGGCTCGACATCCTTCGCCGACCTCGACGTCGAGACGACGACCGGCCGCGGCATTGTGGTCGATGGCAATACCGCATCGACCACCTTCACCAGCGTCGACGTGACGACCACGACCGGCAACGCCGTCGAGGTCACCAACAACAACGCGGGCTCGACGACCTCGTTCTCGGACCTCGCCATCGCGACCGGCAGCGGCGCGGCGTTCACCGCTTCTGGCGGCGGCACGGTCGGCGTCAGCGGGACCACCAACACCATCACTACCGAAACGGGTGACGGCATCGAGATCAACGGCATGGCGATCGCCGCGGGCGGCGTCAACTTCGACGAGGTCAACGTCGGCACGACCGGCCCCGCCGCCAGCGCCGTGTTCCTGCAGGACAATACCGGCGGCATCGTGTCGATCGGTAGCGCCGCCAGCACGACCGACGGCGACGGCGGCGAGTTCAACACCACCGGCACGGCGGTCACCGTCACCAACTCGTCCGGCTTGACGATGCGGAACGTCGATATCACCGCGTCGGGCGACCCATCGATCGACATCAACAGCACCAACGGCACCGACATGAACGTGCTGCTGGTCAACGTCGACACGCCAGACAACGTGACCATCGACCACACCGGCGACGGCGACGTGGTGTTCACCTACAACAGCTCGACCGTGAACGGCGACATCATCGCCAACCACAGCGGCGATGGCACGTTCGACTTCAACAGCTCGAACCTCGACGTCAATGGTATGGTGGACGTCAACGCCACCGACGGCGGCGAGTTCGACTTCTTCGCCAGTAACTTGGATATCAACACGGGAGGCGACGTGGTGGGCCTCGCGATCGACATCGGCGGCTCGGTCCCAGACGCGGACATCTCGCTGACCGGCTCGTCGACGTCGATTACCACCGGTAACGCCTCGGCGATGGTGCTCAACGCCACCGACGCAGACGTCCGCTTCGCCCTCTCCTCGGCCGAACTGACCAACAACAGTGCGGACCAAACGTTCTTGCTCCAGGCCCAGGGCACGGCGGGCATCGAGGCGACGCTCACCAGCAACTCGATCGACAACAACGGCGCCGGCGACTCCTTGCTAATCGACAACTTCTCGTCGGCCTCGACCGACCTGAGCTTCAGCAACAACTCCGGCTCGAGCGGCGACGGGTTGGTCCTCCGTAACCGCAGTGCGTCGATTAACCGGTTCCAAATCATGTCGGACGACCCGGCGACGCTGGACGACGACAACAACAACGACGTCACCTTCCGTGACCCGGCTAACGCCGTTCCGGCCGACCCGACGACGGTGTTCGACTTTGATCCTGACCTGAGCGTCACGGCCCCGTCGAACTGACCGAGTCGGCTAGAAACGACAAGCAAAGCGGCCGGCGTCGGAACCTTCCGACGCCGGCCGCTCTTTTTATTCCCGCTTGCGGGTTAAGCTGAGCGGCATGCTTGCCAAGACCCTTACTTGTGGCGCCTGCGGTTGGCGGACTGTTTGCGGGCCCGCCGACATCGCCTCGCGGCTGCGGCTGGTGGGGATGCTGCGTCGTGACGGCGACCCCGACGAGGCGATCATGGCCGCGCTGCTGCCCGAGGCCGCCGCGCGGATGACCTGCCCGGGGTGCAAGCGGATCGGCCTGGTGGTCGGCGACGCCGATGAGGCCGATGACGATTTCGGAGACGGGGACGATTGGCAAACCGCCGTCCTCTGCGACCGCTGCCGTCGGCCGATCGACCCCGAACGGCTCGAGGTCTTCCCCGACACCCGCCGCTGCGTGGCCTGCCAATCGAAGGCCGAGGCGGGCGAGCCCGAACCCGACGAACCCGAGTACTGCCCGCGCTGCGGCTCGCTGGTCGAGCTACGCGTTAGCCGCGGCGGCGGGCTGACGCGCTACAGACGGTTCTGCACGGGGAACCCCTCGTGTCGGTTGTAGACTTCGCTACCGTTTCGTGGCGAGCCGGGAACGTCAGCGACGGGAGTAGAAGTGAGGACGCGGGGTCACTCCGGGCGCTCACGCTTCCGGCTCGCCGTCTGTCCGTAAGGATTGGTCGGTCGCGGCGCCACCCGCCGCTAGCGCCGACGGCTCAAGTTAGCGGCGCGTTGCGGCGGCTAGGCCGATCATTGCCAGGAAGAGCGCCGTCGGTTCGGGGACCGCGATCGAAGAACCAGAGCCCGCAGCCATGTTGCTCGCCGAGAAGGGGTCGAGCGAGGACGACGACGAGAACGACGAGGCGCCGCTCGTTGAGTCGCCAGCCATCGGCAGGTCGTCGAGGCCAAACGCGTTCCGCAGCGGACCAACAAACAGCGTGTTGTTCTCCGAGATCACGGTGGCCGTCTCGATCAAGACGAGGTCGCCGTCCGAAGCGAGCGGCACATCGGTGTAGGCGAGGCTCCCTTGCTGACCCACCGCCGCGCTAAGGTCGATTTTCTCGAGCCCCATGATGCGGTCGATCACTGTCATGTCGGCGATCTCTGCGAAGGGGACAAAGCCCTGGTCATCGAGAAACGAGTTGTCGGTGAGATTCACGAAGAAGCTCGCCGAGCCGCTGTTGGGGCCAGCCGACGAAAGGGCGAGCGAGATCGTGCCGCGGGTGTTGGTCAACGCGCTGGTGTCGAAATCGACCTGCCCGTCGTTGTTGGCGTCGACGACGACCGGGTCGAACGAGTTCGTGCCGTCAAAGCCAAACTGCGGGGTCTCGCTGAGCTGCCGGCTGTCGCTCGTGAAGCTGCCGATCTGGAGAACGAAGTCCTCGACCGCTCGATTCACCACCGACTTGCGATACACGCCCGCCGCGACGTTGGCGAGCATGTTATCGACGAGCGGCTGGAGGTTGGCGTTGTTGGTCGGGTTGAGCAGCATGTCGAACGCGCCGACGCTGGTCTGGAAGCGGACCGTCTGGGCCGGCGCGACCGAGGCGGCGGCCAGGACTAGCAGAGCGAGCGGGGCGAAGCGTTTAGCGCTGAACATGTCGAATCGATGCCGGGCAACGTAGTGGAGGGCGTCCCCTCAAGCCTTGGAGGGGTCTCTCCAGCCTAGTCAGAACGTCCCGGACCGTCCCGCCATCGACAAGGTTTTTCGCCCCTCCGTAGGTCGCCAGCCCCTACAAACGGCCCACGGGGGACCTTCCGACCGGCCTAGAACTGGTGGCCTTTGGCCTGCCGGGTGGGTATCATCCTCGTTCCCCCGCCTTCCCAATTGCCGCCGTAATGCCCCCCTTTCGCCGTTTTGCCCCCCTCCTGACGCTGCTCGCCGCCGGCTGGCTGTCTGCCGTTGCCGGGGCCTCGGAGTTCCGTGAGACCGAGCGGTTCGCCGACGCCGTCACCGCGGTGGACAGCTATGTCGCCCAGTATGGCGCCGAGAACGTCTGGCTGGTGGTGGACATCGACAACACGCTCCTCGCCATGCAGGGCGATCTGGGGAGTGACCAGTGGTTCGAGTGGCAGGAGTACCTCGTCTTCAACGAGCCCGACTCGCCCGAACTCGTCGCTGAGGACTTCGACGGGCTGCTCGACGTGCAGGGCCTCCTGTTCACGCTCGGCAAGATGCGGCCGCCCGAGGCGGACCTCCCCGCGATGGTGAAGAAGACGCAAGACGCCGGCGTGGCGACGTTCGTCATCACGTCCCGCGGCGATGCGTTCCGCGCCGCGACCGAGCGCGAGCTGAGCGCTGCCGGCTACGACATCGCCGGCCACGCCCCCGCGATGAGCAAGGCGCCGCAAGGGGAGTTCCTCCCCTACGAGCTCTCGTGCATCGAGAACTACGGCATCCGCCCGAGCGAGGCGAAGCTGTTCGGCCTCAAAGAGGCCAGGCCGATCTCGCTCGAAGGGGGCGTCATGATGACCGCCGGTCAGCACAAGGGCGCCATGCTGCTGGTGGCGCTCGAGTTCGCCGACCATCCGCCGAAGGCGATCGTCTTCGTCGATGACCACGCCCGGCACGTTCACCGCATCTACGACGCGATGTCGCGGCACGACATCGAGTGCACCGCCTTGCAGTACAAGGCCGAAGACAAGAACGTCGCCCGCTTCCGCTACTGCGACAAGCGTGAGGTGACCGAGAAGTGGCGGCGGCTCGAGTCCGCGCTGAAGGAAGTGTTCACCCTCCCCGGCGCCGACGCCCCTGTCGATGAGGCTGTCGAGAATCCCGCCCACGCCACCGCCGACGCCGCCCCCGAGCGGGCCGCGTCGCACTAAAGCGGACATACGCGGCCGTGGCCGAATACGATTTGATTGCGACCGCCGCCTTCGGCCTTGAGTCCGAAGTGCGTCACGAACTCGAGACGCTCGGCTACCCCGCGCGCATCGCGAGCCCGGGGCGCGTGCTCTTCCACGGGGACGAGCAGGCGATCATCGAGACGAATCTCTGGCTGCGTTGCGCCGAGCGGATTCTCATTCGCGTGGCCGTCGGCCCAGCGAACGATTTTGGTCTGCTCTTCGACCTCGTGCGTGGGGCGCCATGGTCCGACTGGATCCCCGCCGACGGGCAGTTCCCGGTCCGCGGCCGGTCGTACAAGTCGCTGCTCACGAGCGTGCCGGCGTGTCAACGGATCGTGAAGAAGGCGGTCGTCGAGCAACTCCGCGCGGGTCACGGAGTCGAGGAGCTTCCAGAGACGAGCGGTGACTACGCCATCGAAGTCGCCATCGCGAACGACGAAGCGTCGCTGTACCTAGACACCACCGGCGTCGGTCTCCACAAACGCGGCTACCGACCGCTGGTGAGCGAGGCGCCACTCCGTGAGACGATCGCCGCCGGCATGGTGCGGTTCAGCCGGTGGCGTCCCGACCGGCCGTTCTGGGACCCGTTCTGCGGATCGGGGACGATCGCGATCGAGGCGGCGATGATCGGCCGCGACATCGCGCCGGGTTTGCGACGGACATTTGCCTGTGAAGCATGGCCCCGCATCGGGGGCGAGGGCTGGCGCGCCGCGCGCGAAGCCGCCGAGCGTCGCGTCAAACCGGCGCTCGAAGAGCGGCTCTCCGCAACCGACATCAGCGAAGACGCCCTGAAGATCGCCCGTCGCAGCGCAACCGCCGCCGGCGTCGCCGACGACATCCACTTCCAGATCCGCGACTTCGCCGATCTCTCCAGCAAACGCGACTACGGCTGCCTCGTCACCAACCCCCCCTACGGCGAACGCATCGGCGAGGCCGAAGAGGTCCGGCGCCTCTACCGCTCGATGCCGACGGTATTGCGACGTCTCAAGACTTGGTCGCACTATCTGTTGGCCGCGAACCCCGAGTTCGAGAACCTCGTCGGCCAAGGCGCGTCGAAGCGGCGGAAGCTGTTCAACGGGCGGATCGAGTGCGCGTTGTATGAGTTTCATGGACCGAGGAAGCCGAAAGACGGAGGACGGCCGAGGAGGGACGAGAGACGGGGGACGGGGGACGAGGGGAAGGTGGCGGTCTCGAGCGATGTGGCTACCGAGTCGGACACGCCTGCCGAACCCTCAAGCCTCAGGCCTCAAGCCTCACCGCCACGACCGCCGCAGGCGTTCGGCGGACTTAGGCCGGAGGCGGAGCGACAAGCCACCGAGTTCGCCGCGCGGCTTGGCAAACGCGCTCGGCATCTTCGTAAATGGCCCACGAAGCGCGGGATCACTTGCTATCGGCTCTACGACCGCGACATCCCCGAGCTGCCGTTTGCGGTCGATCGTTACGAGGACGCGGTCGTCGTCGCCGAGTACGAGCGGCCGCACGAGCGGACGCCGGCGGAGCACGCCGACTGGCTCGATTTGATGATGAAGACGATCGCTAAGACGCTCGAAGTCCCGCGCGCCGAAGTCTTCCTCCGCAAACGCGAACGCCAGCGCGGCGAGGCCCAGTACGAACGTGTCGCCGACGAGGGGGCGTTCCGTGTCGTCAACGAGGGCGGCCTACGGTTCCGCGTTAACTTGTCGGACTACCTCGACACGGGGCTGTTCCTCGACCATCGCCAAACGCGCGGCATGGTCCGCGAAGCGGCCGCCGGCAAGCGGGTGTTGAATCTGTTCGCTTACACCGGCTCGTTCACCATCTACGCCGCCGCCGGTGGCGCCGTGAAGACAACGACGGTCGACCTTTCGCAGACCTACCTCGACTGGACCGCCGAGAATCTCCGGCTCAACGGCTTCGAGCCGGGCATGACGCACTACCTCGCCCGCGCCGATAGCCGGGCGTATGTCGATAGCCTGCCGCGCGAACCGCAGTTCGACCTCGTCGTGGTCGATCCGCCGACGTTCTCGAACTCGAAGCGCCTCGACGACGATTGGGACGTGCAGCGCGACGGGGCGCCGCTTCTGAACGCGATCCGCAAACGCCTCACCGACGGCGGCCTCGTCTACTTCAGCACCAACTTCCGCCGCTTCAAGCTCGACGAGTCGGCGCTGACGGGCTACGCGGTGCGTGAGATCAGCAAGCAGACCGTGCCGGAGGATTTCCGGAACGAACGCATCCACCGCTGCTGGCGGTTGACGGCGGTTTGAATGCGGCGTGTCGCGGGTTCACTCCGGGAGCTGACGCTTCCCGGCTCGCATGTAGCGGGCTAGGGATTGCTGAGCCGTTCGGACTGCATGCCATTTGTAGGAGGCGTCTCCGACGCCGATGACACGCACCATCCCGTTTCGGAATGGATACCGTAATCGGCGTCGGAGACGCCTCCTACAATCGCTGGCGTGATCACCCCTCGCCGCTGAGTATTGGCCAGCGCCGCCACGAGCGCGAATCAACGTTGTGCGTGTCGATGTGAAAACTCGGCGCGAGGCGTTCGCGTTTCCATTGGCTCGCGCGCCACAGGCGCCAGAAACGGTCGGTCCACTTGGCGAGCTGCGCGGCGTCGTACTGTGGGAACGCCTCGCCGAGGCGGCGTAGGGTTTCATCGCGCGGGTCGAGGTGAGCGATCATCGAGCGCTCGATGGCGTCGAGCACCGGGTAGGGCATCAGGTCGGCCTCGTCGGTCTGATGCGTCGCCAGGGGCCGTAGCTCGGCGGTCGGTTGCTGGGCGTTGACGGCGTGCAACTCTGGCAAGGGACCAACGCCCTCGGGTCCTTCGGTCTCCATCCAGCGGAGCCACTCGCGGATGAACGCCTTATCGATGCCGGCGATCGGGGCGAGGCCGCCGGCCGTGTCGCCATCCATCGTTGCGTAGCCGACCGACGCCTCGCTGCGGTTGCCGGTGGTGATGAGCAGGGCGCTCTTCAAGTTGGCGAGCATCCACACGCCCGGCGCGCGGACACGGGCCTGGATGTTCTGCAGGGCGATGTCGTCCGTCTCCCAAGTCAGCTCGCGCCCTACGGCCGTTGCGGCGAGCTTGACGCAGTCATCGACGAGCGCGTCGATCGACCACTTGTGATGCTCGGCGCCGACGGCGTCCGCAACGGTCGCAGCGGCGCTCCGCGTCACGTCGGACGAGTTCTTCGTTGCTTGATAAACGGTCGTGAGCAGGCATCGCACCGCCGAACGGACCTCATTCGCACCGTCAAGAGTAGGCGTGTTGGGCAACCGTTGGGCGAGTCCCGCGAAGCCGACTTCGTCGACAACGCGCTTCACTATCAGCCACACCAGCGCGGCGCAGGCGGCCGAGTCGGCGCCGCCGCTGAGCGAAATCACGAAACCCTTGGCGCCGCTCTTCCGCAGATAGTCAAGGAGACCCAGCGGCACGGCGCGGCTGAACTCTTCGAACTTGGAGAGCCGCTCGCCTCTAAGCGTGGGCGTTTGCCTCTGAACCGATTCGTCACTGGCAATCGACCAGCCGGTCGCGATCCGACCCTCACCGGGGCGGGCTTCGACATCGCCGTCGACCAGGCTGACGACAAAGTCACGGCACGAGAAGGGCGCCGCGCCGGCGAGCAGTTCGGCCTCACCGTCGCCTGTCGCCCTCGCGAAGAACGGCCCGCCGTCGAAGATCGCGCGGCCCGACTCGTTGCCGAGCAGGTTCGTGTAAAGGAAGAGACCGTTGACGATTCGCGCGCCGTCGAGGGCATGGCCGTCGCGGATCGCTTGCTTTCCGAACGCGAAGTGGCTCGCCGAAGGGTTCAATAGCACCGAGACGCCGCGTTTGGCGTAGCGATGCGCCGGGCGTTCGGCGCCGACCCAAGCGTCGCGGCAGATTTCGACGCCGAGGCCGACGCCGTCAAATTCGAAGACGAGTTCGCCGACGGGGATTGTCTCGCCATCGACCTCGACCGTTGTTCGCCCCCCCGCGGGCCACGGGGTGAACCAACGGGCCTCGTAGTGCAGCCCGTCGTTCGCCAAGTGTTGCTTGAGCGACATCCCCAGAAGACGCCCATCGACAAGCATCGCCTCGGCGTTGTAGAGCTTGCCGGCAATCTCGAGTGGCAGGCCGACCGTGACGGCGACGCCACGTGTCTGCGGCTTCAACTCGATGAGCGATCGCAACGACCGCTCTCGCAGGTGCTTCGCAAAGTACAGGTCTTCACAGCCGTAGCCGTTGAGGCACAGCTCGGGCAGACAGACCAGCCGGGCGCCGGCGTCACGGGCGGCGTCGATCGCGGCGACCACGCGGCGCAGGTTCGCCTCCCAGTCGAGGGGCGTCTGATTGATAGCGACGGCGGCGAGGCGGATCAGTGGCATGGGTACGTTATTGTTTCGCGCATAGACGCGGAGACGCAGAGGATTCGATGGCTACTGACTTGGCGGCTTTGCGCCTTTGCGTGAGGCTTGACGAGATGTCTCACGCAAAGGCGCGAAGGCGCAAAGTGAACCGATGGCTCTGCGTCTCCGCGGCTCTGCACGAGATCTATTGGCTTTGTTTCAAGAGTTCTAAGCGGAGCAGGTTGAGGGCGTGTTTGGCGACGAGCGGGCGTTGGATGGACGGGTGGCCGACGAGTTGGATGTCTTTTTGAACAGCGCCTTGTGGTGTGATGACCTCGATCGGGACAACGCCGTCTCTTGCGTTACCGATTGCTAGATGGTGCGTGAAGGACGCTCTTGTCGTCGTCACGGCGTTGGCGGACCAGGAAGTGGAGGTGAGGATGTTGCGCCCCGCATCGGCGTCGATGAGCCAGTGCGCGAGGAGGCCGCCGGTCATGCCTTCGGTGACGGCGAGCATTGCGTCGCGACCCACCAGCAGGCGCATGACGACGGTCGACAACTCGATCTCGACATCGCCGCCTGGTTGCTCGGCATAGATGAGGTCGCCGAGTTTGGTACGGATCTCTTCAAGCGTGGGTTCCATCGCTGCGAGACACGCCGCTTCGTCAGCGCCGCTGGCGGTGACCCGGAGCGTGATCGTCGCTTGGCTCGCGGTGATGCCTACCAGCGGATAGCGGCCGCGGGCGATGAGATCGGGCAGCATCCCTTCGACGGCGCTCTCGCCGGCGCCGAAGCATTTGACGAGCCAATGGCAGGTGACGCGCGAGCGGGTCGTCTTAGCCGCGATCGCCGGGGCGACGGTCGCGGTCCACATGTCGACCATCTCGGCGGGCACGCCGGGGAGGGCGAACAGGCGACAGCGTCCAACGGTTTGATCGACGCCCGGCGCCGTGCCGCCGGGGTTGGGAATCGCGCGGGCGTGCTCGGGGAGCTGGGCTTGGCGGCGGTTCTGCGGCGGCATGGCGCGGCCGCGGGAGGTCCAGAGACGCTCGGTATGCTCGACCAACTCGGAGTGCTCCACTAGCGGCACGCCTGCCGCGGCGGCCATCGCGTCGCGGGTGAGGTCGTCCGCCGTGGGGCCGAGCCCGCCGGTGGAGACCACCACATCGGCCCGCCCGGCGGCGTTCTGGAAGACCTCAACGTTGGCCTGCAGGTCATCGGCAACGGTCGTATGGTACCGCACCACGAGGCCCAGGTCGGTGAGCCGCTGGGCGAGCCACTGGCTGTTGGTGTCGAGCCGCTGACCGGTCGTCAGCTCGTCACCGATGGCGATGACCTCGGCGACCAGCGGGGTTTCGTCGGCCTCTTCGGGCGGTGGGGCTTCGGTGGCCAATTTGCGGAACCTCTGGGTGGTGTGTGGGTTAGAATGTAGTGGTCCCTTCGTTCCGCAGCGACGCCCCCCGCCTAAACCGTCCGATGCTCGCCGATCGTCACAACGAATCGTTCGCCCGCCTGCTGATTGGCCTCGTCGCGGCCCTGATGCTAGCGGTCCCGGCCGTCGGTTACGGGCAGGAGGACTCGGGCGACCGTGAACGCCGCGGCCGCTGGGGACGTTCGGAGGACGGCGATCGCGAAGATCGCCGCGAGAGAGGCCGAGATTGGCGCCGTGGCCGTGACCGCCGTGAGGATCGCGACGACGAGGACGAGAGGGCGCCGACGGTTGTCGCGCCACCGCGAAGCCTCTCGCCGGCGAACGAGTCGATGGGGTTTGGCAAGCCGAAGGCGGCGACCGAAGGTCGGGGATTTGGGTCCTCGAAGCCCAATGAAGCCGCACGGCCAACAGCCGATTCGAGCGATCGAGATCGTCAATGGGCCGACGCGGCCATGAGGCGGTACGACACCAATCGCGACAGTGTTATCTCCGACGAAGAATTGGATCGGTCCAAGATCGCCAAGTACGACAAGAACAACGACGGGAAAGTCGACCTCAATGAGCTCGTCGATTTCAGCCGTGGGGCGCCCAAATCACCGACTGGCGCGCCCCTGACCATGAGGTCCTACCGCATCGCCACGCCCAGTGAAAAGCTGCCAGCGGAAGGCCTGCCGAGCTGGTTCAGCCAGCGTGACCGCGACGGCGACGGGCAGGTCGCCATGCACGAGTGGAGCCGTTCGTGGAACAGCTCGACCGTGCGTGACTTCACGTCGAAGGATGCGGATGGTGACGGGATCATCACCGCGACGGAAGCGTTGGAGTCGGGGCGCTAGGTCAAACCCCGTACCGCGCTGACCCCCACGTGAGTAATGTCTTAGCCGTGGGCGGTAGCCCTCGGTGGGCAGCGGGTACGCGGGTTCCCACCGAGGGCTACCGCCCACGGCTCAGACGTTAGTGGAGGGGCGAGTGGAGTGCGTTAGCGGCCACCTCGACCGCCGCCCGGCGGGCCACCACCGCCACGGCCTCCGCGGCCACCTCCTCCGCCGCCGCGCATGCGTTCGATCGTGCGTTGGAAGTCGCGGAATCGCTCGATGCGTTGCTGCATCTCGCGGCGTTGGCGATCGGCGTCGTCGTTGTTGTTGTTGCTCTCGCCGCGGCCCGACTCTCGACGGGATTGATCATTCTGGGCCGCCGGCGTTTCGCCGCTGACGACCGCTTTGTCGCCCAGCAGCGAGACGAGCGTCTCTTTGAGGGCCTCGCTCCCCGTGTTGCGGAGCGACACGACGCGCGTCGAGACCGGGCGCTCGACGCCGGCGCGGTCGAGTTGTTCGACGAGCGTCTTTACCTCTTCGAAGAGCGGCTCGCTCGAACGGACCACCAGCGAGTTGCTGCGCTCGTCGATGCCGATCGACATCTTCTCGGGCTCTTGGTCATTGGCGCCCTTCTCGCCGCCCTGCAGGGCGCGGAGCAGCTCTTGCGGGCTGGGTTGCCCGCCGCCGCCGGCGGACGAGCCGATACGGTCCTCGAAGACTTGCCTCACCACCGTCGCGACGTCGGAGACTTCGGTGTTGTAGAGCTTGATGAGCCGCGGCACGCCAACGGACTCGATGCGGTCCGGGCCACGCGGCTGGTCGATGACGCGGAGCAATCGATTGACGGTTTGCAGGTCCTGCGGCGTCGCATAGACGTACAGGGCGTTGAGGCGCACGTCGGGGACGATATCAACCGAGACGGAACTGAAGCCGACGCTGTCGGTCGCGCCGCCCCCCATGCCTAGCAGGTCGCCGACGAGGTCGCCGCCCGCTCCGCCACCCATCGCGGCGCCGGCGAGGTCGCCCATCAGGCTGCCGCCACCGCCGCCGCTGTCGCCGCCGAAGATGGTCGTGAGCAGCGCCGCGGCGGTCGTCGCTTCGGAAAACTTGAGGTAGTAGACCGCGTACTCCTTGCCGCCGGTGGTCTGCATGTCGAGCACCGAGGCGAGCAGGTCCTCGAGCGCGTCGAGCGCCTCGGCGTCGCGGCTGGCGATCACCGTCGAGCCGACGCCCGGCGAGATGTAGATCGGCTCGGCGCCGTCGGTCTCTTCGGCAACCTCTCCTGGCTGGGCCGCGAAGCGAAATGGCGAGCCCGTCGTCGGCGCCGAGGTCGTCCGGCTGTTTGGCTTGGTCGATCGGCGCGGCGGCTGCTCTTGCGAAGCGGGTTCGCCGTAGAGCATGTCGAGCGGGTCATCGCCCTGCTCGAGCTCGCGCTCGACTTCGGCGCCGGGGCGGAAGCTGGGGATGCCCTGCCCCGGGTTGGTGACCCGTAGCGGGTTTTCGCGGTACGTCGGCCAGAGGGTCTCGATCTGCTCGAGGGCTCGCTGCAACTCGGGGCCGGAGATCGGCAGCGTCCGCACCGGGCCGCGCGCGGTGGTTTCGGCGGACGTGTCCGACTCG
The DNA here is from genome assembly GCF_007753265.1 of Botrimarina mediterranea. NCBI lineage: Bacteria > Pseudomonadati > Planctomycetota > Planctomycetia > Pirellulales > Lacipirellulaceae > Botrimarina > Botrimarina mediterranea. Next base: position 1,875,762 of record NZ_CP036349.1, on the reverse strand, counting down.
TCGAGCTGGCTCACCAGTTCGCGGACCTGCCGCACCTGGTCGGCCGTGCCGCGCACCAACAGCGCGTCGGAGTAGCGGTCGGCCTCGATGACGGGGGCGTTGGGGTCGCGTGTCTTCGCGTCCCCAACGGTCGGGTTGAAGAGCCGATTCACGAGCGCCGCGGCGGTCGTCGGGTTCACCTTCTTGACGGGGATCACGTCGACACGTCGGCCATCGGTCTGGAGCTTCTCGAGCGTCTGCTGGATCGCCAGGTGCTCGGACGGCGTGGCCAGGGCGATCAGGCTGCCGGTCTGCTGATCGACCGCCAAACGTGCGGAACCGGTCCCTTCGAGCAGCGTCTGCAGGATCGCCAGGGCCGTCGCACCGTCGGCGCCGCCCAGCGGATAGGAACGCAGTTCGGCCTCGGCGTTCATTACGGGCGTCGCGGCGCGCTTCATGGCGTCGATGACCGCAATCATCGTGCGGATCCGCCCGGCGGCTTCGGTGATCTGCAGCATTTTGGCTTCGGGGAGCACGACCACCGCCCCCTGCGGACCCACTAGCCGCAGCAGCGAGTCGGCCGCCGTCGTGGCGTCGACATCGCCAAGCTCCACCAGCACCCGCACCAGCTCGTACTCGCCACGCTCGTCGAGCTGCTCGAGCGGCACGTCGGTGACGACGTTCGGCGGGATCACGTCTTGTTCGAGGTCGATCACCAGCAGCATGCGGTCTTTGCGGACGAGCGTGTAACCCTTGGTGAGCAACACGCCATTGAGCACGTCGAGCGCCTCGGCGGGCGTGTAGCGGCGGTCGTCGCGATAGGTAAGCGTCCCCGGAGGCGTCTGATCGACGATCAACGACAGGCCCGCTTGGTCGGCGAACCAACGGATGACGTCGGCCCAGGGTTGCTGCTTGAAGTTGAACGAGAGCTTGCCGTCGTTGGGGATCGTAGTGGCAACGGCTGGCGTTTCGCCGCTAAGCGGGCGAGCCGCGGATTCCTCCTCGGCAACTTCGTCCTGTTCGCTTTCCTCTGCGCTTTCCTCTTTGCTCGGATCGGACGATGGCGCCGTAATCACGGTGTCCCTTACCTCCGCGTCCTCCGCGGTGGATTCTTTCTCAACCGGCTCGAGAGCCGCGTCGTCCCGACCGCGGGCCACGTCGCGCAGCTTCGCTGTCTGCTCCGCCGTCAGAACCTCGAACGCCATCCGCTCGCTCTCCGCCCGAAAGTCGGCGAGCTGGGCGACCTGCTCGTCGCGCGGCAGGTTGGCGACCTTCATCGCCTGGGTCATCCCCTTCATCTCGCGCTCGTCGGCGAGCGCCTGGAGCTTGCCGAGTTGGTCGTCGGACAAGCCCAGGTCCTTGGCGACGGCGGGCTCAAGGGCCACCGCCAGCAGGCCGACGATCTCCGACTCGGCCCCCAGGGCAGGAACAGCAAAAACCGCGACCAGGAGGGCCGTGGCGAGGCGGGTCAGCAGTTGGCGGCGGAGGGGCATGTCGTCGGGCGTCAGGAATCCAAGCGGGGGACGATCCTTCATCCTAATCGCCCACCATCCTAGTCGTGGGGCAAAGCGGGGTCGCGTCCGCGCAGACGGCCCCCCTTGGGATAAAACCCCGCCACAGAGGGCGGGCGCCGCGGATTTGGGGGATTTTTTGGGGATGGATGGGGCGGAGTTGCGCGGTTGTAGGGAGCGGTTTGGCGGGGCGCTCCGGGAGCTGACGCTTCCCGGCTCGCACGGAGCTGGTTTGGGGTGGAGCACGTTTGGCCCGCCTGCGAGCCGGGAGCGTCAGCTCCCGGAGGAATCACCCGACCGCTTTCCACCCGCTACCGCTCACACTCCCAGCGACCCCGCCGCCGTTTCCGTTTACGATGCGTTCACCGGGGTCCCCGTTGGAGAGATAGCCATGCTTCGCAACCGAAACGCGCTGACGATCGTTGAGGGGTTAGTCGTCGTTGCCATCATCTTCTTGTTGATTATTTTCCTAAGCCCTTTCTATAGAGGCGGCGCCCGAGAAGCGGCTCGGCATAACCTGTGCCAGAACAATCTCAAGCAGATCAGCTTGGCTCTGCGCAACTACCACGACGTACATGGCCATTTCCCGCCCGCTTATACGGTCGATAGCGAAGGCAAACGACTGCACAGTTGGCGGACGCTCATTCTTCCCTACATGGAAGAAACACAACTAGCTGAGTCGATCGATCTCACCAAACCTTGGGACGACCCGGCGAATGCGAAGGCAAGAGACACGTCAATTTCTTGCTACGATTGTCTCGCGTCAGACACAGAACCCGGATTCACGACGTATCTAGCTTTAGTTGGCGATAACCGGGCGTTTGCGGGTGAGAAGCCGCGTTCGCTTGACGATTTCGACGACGGCGCAGCGAAAACAATTCTCATTATCGAAGTCGATCAGAAGCGCGCCGTCCACTGGATGTCGCCTTACGATTTTGAAGAGGCCGATGGACTGCCGTTCGGCAAGGAGACCAAGGGCGCTCATCCCAACGTCAATCTAGCGACGTTTGCAGACGGCCACGCGTCCTCAATTCACCGCGATGTTGATCCCGAGGTGCTGCGCGGGATGCTGAAGATTGCCGGCGGGGATAAATCCGAAGAAGACTGATTCGCCACAGCTCCAGCGCTGCGAGCGGCGCGAGCCAGCTGATCCACACGGCGTACGGATACGTCCCTTCGACGCCGGCGACTTGGGCGGCGCCGCCAATCATTCGGATCACGATCGCCGAGCAGAGCAGCACGTAGCTGCGCTGCATCCAGCGGCGGTGCTTGGCAAACTTGCGTTGGACGGCCGACCGCCAACCGAGAGCCGTCGCCACCGCGGTCATGACGGCGAGCAGCGCCAATCCAGCGCCCGCGACGGGGCCCGTTGCGGCATAGAATGCCATCCACAGGCCGCTCGGCGCAACGACGAAGAGCACGAGCAGGCCTTGCAACTTCCCCAGTTGGCGGTGCCACAGGGGCCAGCGCTGACGGATGCCCTCGCTGAGCAGCACGAGGCCGAGCCCGAGCGTCAGCGGACCGGCGATGATGTGGGCGTAGAAGGCCGCGTGGTAACCGTTGAAGAAGTAGCCCTCACGCCCCAACAAGAAATCCGAACGGAAGTCGGGCGGGAAGTACGACGGCCAGTTCGCCAGCGTCGCGGCGATCGTCTTGCCAACCACGAGAACGATAAGCACCCGCAGGGTGAGGAGCAGGCGGCGGCGGAGGGCTGAGGGGTTGATGGGCTCCGTCATCTCGCTCGTCAGCATACACGCAAGGTTACCGGGTTCACTGCCCTGCCCGCCGAGTCACCTTAGCCGCTAGAACCCCGCCCCCAGGCCGGAAATCCCCGCCGCCGCCCTCCCCCACCGCTTGCCTCTCGGCCCGGCGCCTGTTACCGTCGGAGGTAATTCGGGATTTGTGGCCGCTTGCAGCCGTGTGACTGCTAAAGAGCCATCGCAAGACCGCCTGTCGCCTTTCATGGCCACAGGTGGCGGCGATCTTTAGTTTTTCACGCATTGCATCCGCCCGGCTCCTGATGGCCGTTGGCGGTTTTTTTGTGCGCTCTCCACGACCGTGGAGAGGCCGCGGCGGCCGGATCGCTTGTAGGACGACGCGACAATGGCCTCGCTCGACGCTGTGATGGATTCCAAGGATCGCTCGAAAGCAGAACCTGCCGCTAAGCCGCAAGCGGCTGGAGTTGGTACGGGGACGCTCGCCGTTCATGCGGGCGAGGCTCGGCAGAAGGGGGGAGACGCGGTCACCGACGCCATCTACTGCACCTCGACCTACACGTTCACCGACACGCAGTCGGTCATCGACTTCATCGAGCAAGGCCACGCCCGCGAAGAGTACGGCCGCTACGGCAATCCGGGCGAGAAGGTCGTCGAGAAGAAGCTCGCCGCGCTCGAGGGCGCCGAGAGCGCGGTGTTGTTCTCCAGCGGCATGGCGGCGCTGGTGGGCGTGCTGATGGCGAAGCTCGGCCAGGGGGACAATGTCGTCTTCACCGACGAGTGTTACCACCGCAGCCGGCAGTTCTGCCGCGAACACCTGTCGCGGTTCGGCGTCGAGACCATCACCGTCAAGACAGGCGATTACGACGCGGTCCAAGCGGCGATCACGCCGTCGACGCGGATGCTCATCAGCGAGTCGCCCACCAATCCGCACCAGAGCTGCATCGATCTCGAGAAGTTCGCCGAGATCGGCCGCAAGAATGGCGTCGAGACGCTGATCGACGCGACGCTCGCCACGCCGTACAACCTGCGGCCGATCGAAGCGGGCGTCGATTACGTGCTGCACAGCTGCACGAAGTATCTGGGCGGGCACAACGACCTGTTAGCGGGTTCGGTCGCGGGCTCGGAAGACCAACTCGCCCAAGTGCGCGAGCTGCGCGGCATCATGGGCGCCATCAACCAGCCGCACGCAATGTACCTGCTGCAGCGTGGCCTGAAGACGTTCGAGCTGCGGATGCAGCGGCACAACGAGAACGGCCTCGCCGTAGCGCGGTTCCTCGAAGAACACCCGCGCGTCGAGAAGGTCTACTACCCGGGCCTAGAATCGCACCGCGACCACGCCCAGGCGAAGAAGTACATGCGCGGCTTTGGCGGCCTCGTGACGTTCCTCGTGAAGGACGCCGACTGGCGGGCGACGGCCGACGTGGTCGACCGCTCAAAGCTTTGCCGCATCGCCCCCAGCCTCGGCGGCGTCGAGTCGCTGATCGAGCAGCCGCTGGTGATGAGCTACTACCAACGGACGCCCGAAGAACGCAAAGCATTCGGCATCCCCGACAACATGATCCGCCTGGCGTGCGGCATCGAGGACTCGGCGGACTTGATCGCGGATTTGGAGCAAGCTCTGCGGGCTTGAGAGGCTAGAGGCTAGAGGCTAGAGGCTAGAATAAACGTGGGCGACTAAAGCCCCCCTCCCTAGAAGGGAGGGGGATAAAGACGGCTCGCTCCGCTCGCTCATCGAACATCTTCCTGCCCACTGCCGTCTGCAATTGCTTCTCCTCCCATGTCCACTCTCGGCGTCGGCACCGACATCGTTGAAGTGCTGCGAATCGCTCGGATGATCGAGCGGCATGGGGAGCTGTTTATCTGCCGCGTCTATACCGAGCACGAGATCGAGTACTGCGCGAGCCGCAAGGCGGCGACGCAGCACTACGCGGGGCGGTGGGCGGCGAAAGAAGCCGTGCTAAAAGCCTTGGGAACGGGCTGGGTGCGGGGCATCTCGTGGCGTGACGTCGAGGTCCGAAACAGCGCCGCGGGCGTCCCGCAAGTACGGCTGTACGGGGGCGCCCGCGACGTGCTGGAGCGTTCGGGGATCGAACGCATCCATGTCTCGATCAGCCACTGCCGAGCGTACGCGACGGCGTATGCTGTCGCGGAGGGATGAGGGGCTAGGAAAGAATGACGAAGCACGAATGACGAACCTGTCGGAGGGGTCTAGCTCCATCCGACAGGTTCGTCATTCGTCATTCGTCATTCCCTAGCCCCTCCCTAATTGAACGCCACATTCTCGTGGTCCAGCGTCATCTCCGCGACGACATCGACGCCGGAGAAGAACTTCGGAAGCGTCCAACTGTTTTCGTTGTACGGCGCCGCGACGTGGACGGTGACGGCCTGCGTGGATGTATTGATCACCGGTGGCGTCACGGTGATCGTCGCGCCGACGACGCCCGCCATCGCCAAACGCTCGGTGACGGACTGGTTGACGTCGGCCGCGGTGGCGCCGGGGACAATGCCGACGCGGGCGCCGGCGTAGACGGCCTGGTCGAGCGAGTGCCGCACAATATGGAAGCGGGCGACCTCGATCATTGTCAGGAAAAAGAAGAAGACGATCGAAGCGCAGAACGCGAACTCGACCGCCACCACGCCGCGCCGCAAGAGCGAGGCGTGGCGGCGGCGAGTCCGTGTCGCGGGGAGCTTAAGGGGGAACATCTTGGCGCCTGACGGGTACTGGCACGGGGCGGTTATGGGGGCTGGCGACTATTGGATTAGGACCGCGGGGAGTTCTTCGGCGATCTGTTCGAAAGCCTCTTCGAGTTCGGCGCCCGAGTTGGCGTGGTAGTGATTGCCGCCGGTGATAGCGGCGATCTGTTGCATGACGTTCTGATCGGCGCCGTCGCCGAACGACACCGCATGCACCGTGATGCGTTGCCCAGCCGCGAGCTGCGCGCGTCCGATCGGGTCGGCGCCCTCAGTGCGGCGGCCGTCGCTGAGCAGGACGATCGTGCGGTTGGCGGTCATGCGGCTAAAGGCCGGATCGGTGATGACCGAGACCCCGCGGTCGATGCCGGCGCCGATATTCGTATCGCCGATGATCGGATTCAGGCTGATCGCCCGCGCGGCGTCGACGAAGCGATAGGTATCTGGGCTCATGGTCTGGTCGGTCGTCACGGTCGCCGAATGGAATAGCCCGAACGTGTAATTGCTCGAGTAAGAGACCAGCCCGATCCGGGCGTTCAGGTCCCGGCGATCGACGACCTGCCGAAAGACTTCCAGCGCGTCGATGAGCTTCGCCCAGCGGCTGCCGGTTGGGTGCGGCGGGCGGAAGTAGTTCTGGACGGTCGAGTCGTCTTGGTACTCATCCGGGTAGCTGAAATCGACGCCCGTCAGGTCCCAGGCCATCGAACCCGAGCGGTCCACCACGACACAGACGTCGTGGTCGTAGCGTCCTGCGACGGCGTCCTTCTCGAGATTGAAGGAGTCCTCGGGTAAGAGGTGAGCGAAGAGCACCGGCACCGCGGCCGTCGCCGAATTGCCGCCGCACTGGCCGACGACGCGGGCGCAATTGAGCGGCAACTGGCCGGCGACGAAGTCGTAACCGCCGGAGCCGTCGGGCACGCCGTTGCCGAACTCGATGTCGCCGTCGGAGAGAGTGAGCTGCTGGCCGCCGATACGGTACTGAGCGGCGATGGCGCGGGCGGCGTCGCGGGCGTCGTCTTGTTGCTGCGTCTGGCTAAGCGCGACGACGGCGGCCTTGGCGGCGGCGTCCGTGGCGCTGCGGAGCTGGGTGTTGGTGAGCTCGATGTACGACCAGTTGATCACCAGCACGCCCAGCGACACCAGCGCCGACGACATCACGGCGATCAGCACCAGGGTGGCGCCACGACGATCCTTGGACGCGACACGGGCCGCGGGCGCGCGTCGGGCAGAGTGACAGAAGAGGTTCATAGCGAAAGCCTTCGGCGACGCGTGAGAGACGGCGGCAACGGGGCGCCGGCGGTCGTCATTCACGGATGACGACCACCGACTCGACGATGTCGGGGATGTTGAAAAGGACAAGGTGGGTGCTGTTGTTCGACGACACGGGGGCGGTGACGTCGATGCGGATCGATTCTCCAACCGCCACTCCGTTAAGGTCCGCCGGCGTCATCGTGAAGTTGGCGCCCTGCAACCGACGCGCGGTCGCGATCTGGTTGAAGCGGTTCAGCGTCGACTCGGTCGTCCCGTCGGGGCGGGCCGCGACGCGACCCGCCTCGTACGCCGCCACGGCAAGCGATTGCTTAGTGAAAAGCAGCTGGCAGGTCTCGAGCGTACCGAAGGTGATGATCGTCAGCACGGGCAGCGAGATGGCCAGCTCGGCGACTTCGATCCCCCAGCGGCGCGAGTCGCGGGAGCGGTTCGAACGGCGTCGGAAGCGTGGTCGCGTCATGGCTGGTTCCTCCCGGGGAACGGATGGACACGACAACTAACGAGGCAAGAGGCCTTGCGGGCCGGGGCCGAGGTCGGGGCTGAGATCCACCACGCAGACGACGTCGTTGTAGTCGAGATCGCCGCCGTTCAAGAGGTCCTCAAAGCCGAGCAACACATAGCGGTCGCCCAACAGCCACGCCGCGAGGTGCTGAATCCCATCGGGGTTGAGGTGATCCTTGTTCGTGAAGACGTGGCGGCCTCCGTTGACGGCGTCGCGGACGATGAAGAACTCGAACTGCGTGCCGGCCTGGAAGTCACCGAGCTCAACCCAGTCGCCATTCTGAAGGATGACCGGACCGCCGATGTTGCCGTTAGAAACATCCGGAAAGATGATGTGGCGGGAGCCGGGCGAGGTCGAACCCGCCAGTGAAGTCGAGTACCCGAGCGTATTGCGGTAGCCCGCGCCTTCATTGATGAAGTAAACACGGACCGGACGGTCCGAGTCGCGCAGCAGGTAGAGGGCGTCCTCGTCGAGCCGGGTGACGCCGACGGCGAGGAATTGCACGCCTTCCTTCAGGTTCGCTTCGACCAGCGCGTTGGCGCCGGGGAGGATTTCTTGGTTGAACTCGCACGCTCGCTGATCGCTTCCGCTCTCTTGAACCAGCCCGGCGATGTTCATGCCGAAGACGCGGAAGCTGGATTGGACGTCCTTCTGGTCGGCGTCCCCTTCGCAGACGCAGCCGGTGCAGTCGCCGCCCCCGCCGCCCCAGTCGGCCTCGACCGTCGTCGGGCCTACAAGCCAACACAGTGTGAGAGACGCCGCAGCCGCGGCGCGCAGCGATCTTGGGGCGGACATTTCGCCGACTCCTGAAGGAGAGAGGTGGCAGGGCGCTCCCCAGCAAACCCAACCAGAACCGAGAAGAATGCGAGACTAGGCGGACGGAAGCGACCCGGTCTGGTCCTTCGCGTCATTGAAAGGCTAGGTCACGCCTTGAGGGCGCGCCGGAAAATTTTCCGAGAAGCGAGAATTCCACAAGAGGTGGGGGGAGGGACGAGGGGCTCGGGACGAGGGAAAAACAAGTCGATGCGAAGCGTCGCCAATCTCTCGTCCCTAGCCCCTAGCCCCTCAGCCCCTCCATTCTCACACGTGATTCAACTTATTCAGCCCGTTGTACGCCGCCACTTTGTAGCACTCGGCGAGCGTCGGGAAGTTGAACACGTTGTCGATGAAGAACTCGGCCGTCCCGCCGAGAGCCATCACCGCCTGGCCGATATGGACCAACTCGGTGGCCTCGGCGCCGATGATGTGGACGCCGAGGATGTGGTGCGTCTCTTGGTGGATGAGCATCTTCATCATGCCCAACTCGTCGCCGAGCAGCTTCGCGCGGGCGATCTCGCGGTAGTGGGCGATCCCCGTCTCGTAAGGGATCCCCTCGTCGGTGAGCTGCTCTTCGGTCTTGCCGACCATCGAGATCTCCGGCACGGCGTAGATGCCGTAGGGGAACAGCTCGGTGTTGTAGTTCCGCACGTCGCAGACGCCCAGCGCGTGGCAGATGGCGCGGCGGCCCTGCTCCATGCTGGTCGACGCTAAAGCCGGGAAGCCGATCACGTCGCCCGCGGCGTAAACGTGCGGCACGTTGGTCTGATAGCTCTCGTTGACGTTCAGGCGTTCGCGGTCGTCGAACTCGATGCCCACCGCGTCGAGCCCGAGCTCGCCGCAGACGCCCTGCCGACCGACCGAGTAGAGCAGCACCTCGGCGCGGAGCTTCTTGCCCGATTCGAGCTTCGCCTCGACCAAGCGATCGGGCCGGCGGTCGCGGCCGCCGAACGAGTTGCCAACCTCGGCGTTCTCGGCGTCGACTTCGTTAATCGACTCGACCTTCTCGCCCAGCCGCAGCGTGATGCCCTTCTGACGCATGAAGTACTGGAAGGCGCCGGCGATCTCTTGATCGAGAAAGCCCAGCACCTGGTGCCGGCCTTCGACGAGCGTCACCCGCACGCCGAGCGTCGCCATGATGCAGGCGTACTCGCTGCCAATGACGCCGCCGCCGACGACGATCATCGTCCGCGGGATGTGGTCGAGGTGCAGCAACTCGTCGCTAGTGACGATGGTCTGCTCATTGAAAGGGATGTGCTCCGGTCGAGCCGGGCGCGTGCCGACCGACACGAGAAACTTGTCGGCGGTGTAATGCTCGGGGCCGTCCTTGCCGGCGACGACTATCTCGTTGGGGCCGACGAACTTCGCCTTACCCCAGATGAGGTCGACGTGGTTGCGCTCGAACTGGCTGCCGATCAGCTCCCACTCGTGGCGGATGATCTGCTGCGAGAATCCGACAAGGTCGGCGATCGTCACGTCCTTCTTCGGGCGGTACGACGAGCCGAGCATGTTCCGCTTGTCGGCGCCGGTGAGCGTGATCACCGCCTCACGGAGGGCTTTGCTGGGGATCGTCCCCGTGTTGACCTGGGCCCCGCCGACAACGGGATTCTTCTCGATCACCGCGACGGTGCGGCCGAGCTTGGCGGCCTGGATGGCGCCCTTCTGGCCCGCGGGGCCGGTGCCGATACAGATGACGTCGTAGTGCTTCATGGCGGCGGGGCGGGGAGGCGGGGCCGATCGGGGGATGCTCAGCCTACCACTATCCCGGCCCGCTGAGAACGCGGGTCGCCGCCTCCCGCCCGCTCGGCGGGTACAATCAGCGAGGCGTTGGCAGGTCGCGTCCCCCGCAGCAAGGACAACTCATGTCTCCATACTCCAGAATCCTCTTCGTCGTCGCCAGCAGCGTGGCGTTAGCAACCGCCATGGCGCCCGCACGCGCGCAAGAAGCCGAACCAGTGGAACTCAACGAGGCCGAGAACGCCTTCGCCAAAGCGATGGCCGGCGCGACGCTCGTCGGCAGCTTCACGCTCGGAGAAGCGAACCCGGACGAACCGCCGCAGCTGCACGTCGAACGCTACGAGCTTGGCGACGTCCACAAGCTCCCCAACGGCCAGTGGCAGATGCAGACCCGCATCCGCTACGGCGACAAAGACCTCAAGCTGCCCCTCATGGTCCCGGTCGAGTGGGTCGGCGCCAACGGCCCGCACCCGACACCCGTTGTGGTGATCGACAACCTCTTCTTTCCCGGCGCAGGAACCTACTCGGCAAGGGTGCTCTTCCACGAAGGCCACTACGCCGGCCACTGGTCCAGCAAAGAGCACGGCGGCGTGCTGTTCGGCAAGATCCTCAAGGCGAAAGAGAAACCATGAGCATCCAGTAACGCCACGAACGACGACGCATCGAGAACAAAGGCGAGCCGGGAGCGTGAGCGACCGGAGTGAAGCGGGGACGCAGGGCGGACTCCGGTCGCTGCCGAGCATTTTGCAGGTCTTTATCGAAGGCTTTGGCGATCAAGAGGTTATGCCAATCGGTAGGCAAAGAACCGGGGGCTAAGGCCCCGCGGCTAATAAGCGCTAGCCCATAAGATCAGCCGGCACGCCTTAGCATCCGGTTCTTCCACTTACGACGATGGATGCAAAATGCTCGCAAGCGACCGGAGAAAAGCGGGGAACCGGGTCCAACTCCGGTCGCTCACGCTCCCGGCTCGCCTTTGCGAGATTCCTCTGCTTAGAAAGTAGAACTCGCATTTTGCTCACTGGCGTTACATTGTGAGCCGTCAGGTCCGCCAACCCCACGGGTCGCCGCCATGCGTCAGTTCGCTCTCGTCCTCTGTCTTTGCGTCTCGCTGCTCAGCGCCGCGATTGCTGATGACGTTCTGCGGGTCGCGATCTACGACCGTACCGGTGAGTCCAAGGGCCCGACGACGCTGGCGAAGCTCCTCACGCAGGAGAAGGGATTTGAAGTGACGCGCGTCAGCGGCGAAGCGATCCGCGACGGCGCCATCCGCGACGCCGACGTCGTGATCTTCCCCGGCGGCTCGGGCAGCAGTCAGGCGAAGCACCTCGAAGAAGTCGGCGGCGAAGAGGTGCGGCGGTTCGTGCGCGAAGGGGGCGGCTACGTCGGCATCTGCGCGGGCTCGTATTTGGCGTCGGCCGAATACCCCTGGTCGCTGCGGCTGATCAACACCCGCGTCATCGACCGCAAGCACTGGGCCCGCGGCACGGGCGCCGTGACGCTGTCGCTCTCGACCGAGGGCCGCAAGGTCCTCAACGAGCCGTCCGAGCGCGTCGAGGTCTACTACGGCCAGGGCCCGTTGCTCGCGCCGGCGATCGACCCCGAGCTGCCGCCCTACACCCCGCTGGCGGTGTACGAAACGGAGATCGCCAAGAAAGACGCCCCGTCCGGCGTCATGGCGGGCACCACGGCGATCGCCGCGGCGCCGTTCGGCAAAGGCCGCGTCCTCTGCATCAGCCCGCACCCCGAGAAGACGGGCGGGCCGAACCACATGATCGAAGCCGCGGTGCGGTGGGTGGCGGCTAAAGATTGAACCGACCGCGCTAGAGTCGGGCGGCATTACGAGCGATCCACCAACACGATTGACGGCGAGCCGGCGACGTTAGTCGTCGGTGCGCGCCGGGTACCCGCTTCCCACCGACGACTAACGTCGCCGGCTCGCCGTCATTCGCGGGGGCGCGAGTCTGTGGCGCGTCACGTCGCCTGCAGCTGCTCGACCTGCTTCTTCAACTCCTTCTGCTCGTCACGCAACTTGTCGAGTTGCTCGCGCAGGTCCTCGACCGCTTCGGGCGGATCGCTCGGCGCGGCGTTGAGGCGCTGGAGCGCTTTCTTGGCGGTGGTCGCTTCTTTGCCCGAGGTGGCGGCGAGGTCGCCCAGCAGCGGCTTCGCGCGCTTGTCGCCGAGTTCGCCCAGCCCTTCGATCGCGCCGAGTCGCACCGCGATCACGGGGTCCTGGAGCAGCTCCGCAAGGAACTCGCGTACGATCGTCTTGTCCTCAAGTTCACGCCCCACTCGACCGACGCCAACCAGCACCTCGCCGTAGCGACGCCCCGGCAACTCAAATCGACGGTCGCGGAGCGCCTTCACGAGCGACTCCGCCAGCGCCGGGTCGCGCCGCTTGCCGAGCGCCCGCGCCGCGGCAATGGCGAGTTGGTTCTGGAAGGATTCGCTATCGAGCGCCTTGGCGATCGCCTCGCCGGCCGCCGCTTCGGGGTACTTGGCGAGGCCGCTGAGCGCCGCGGCGACGATGTCGGGGTTCTTCTCGTTCGCCACAACGGCATTCAATACTTCGTACGCCTTCGTATCGAAGAACTTGCCGATGTCCTCGACCACTTGCAGCCGGATGCGCGCGTCGGACTGCTCGCGACCGGCGAGCAACGCGTCGAGCGCGTCGTCGGTCCCCTGCTCTCCCAGGGCTTTGCTCGCCGCGATCCGGACGCCGTAGAACTTGTCCTCGCCCAGCGCCGCGGCGAGCGCCTTGGTCGCCGCCTTGCTGTCCTTCTCGCCGAGGGCCTCGGCGGCGAGAAGCCGGCCGATCATGTCGTCGGCGAGCTGGAGCTGCTTCTCGAGCATCTCTTCCGACTTCTCGTGCTTCACCTCCGCCAGCACGGTGAACTGCGGGTCGAAGCGGACGACGTCGGGCTGTGCGTCGAGCTTAAAGTAAAAGTCTTGCTCGGTCTTGGTGATCTCGACCTCGTGATCGACGACTTCGTCGCCGACGTGGGCGCGGAGCATTACAGGGAACGTGAACAGCATCGTCTTCCCCTCGATCGGCTCGCCTTGCTTAACCGTGACGCGGAGGAGCTTCTCCTCGGGCTTCCAATCGTGCGACACCTCGAGCTTCGGCGCGCCGCCGTGGTAGACCCACTGGTCGAAGAACGCGTCGAGCGGCTGGCCCGACACCTCTTCGAGCGCCTGCCGCAGGTCGTCCGTCACGACGCTCGACAACGCGTGGCGCTCGAGGTACTTCTTGATCGCTTCGCGATACAGGTCCTCGCCCAGCCGGCTGCGGAGCATGTGCAGCACCCAGCTCCCCTTGGGGTACGCGCGGTAGTCGAACTGGTCGAACGCCTCGGCGTAGTTGCGGTAGACGATCGGCTTCGTGTCGCCGTTCTTGATGATCGCCGGCAGCACCGAACCGGTCGCGTCACGCCACAGACCATAGAGCAGCGCGTCGCGGCCGTCCTTGTGGCCGGCGTAGAGGTGCGTGTAGTAGGTGGCGAAGCCCTCGTTGAGCCAGATGTGGCTCCAATCTTTACAAGTGACGTAGTCGCCGAACCACTGGTGGGCGAACTCGTGGGCGTCGAGCCCCTGCGAAGAGCGGACGTTCTCGGTGGCGTCGGAGTAGACCGTCTCGTGCGTGAGGGTGGTGAGCGTGGTGTTTTCCATGCCGCCCCAGTTGTAGTCCAGGATAGTGACCTGGTCGTACTTGTCCCACGGGTACGGGACGCCGATCTCCTCCTGGAAGAACTCGAGGATCGCGGCCGTGTCCTGGAACGAGTTCGGCGCCTCGTCGATGAAGCTCGGCTGCGTGTAGAAGCCCAACCGCACGCCCGACGCTTCCTTCTCGAGCTTCGCGAAGTGCCCCGCGCACAAGCAGACGAGGTAATTCACGTGCGGCTTCCCTTGGCGCCAGTGGACGGCCTTGAGGCCGGTCGCTTCATCAACGGTCTCGTCGATGAGCTTCCCGTTCGAGAGCGCCGTCATCTCTTCCGGCACACGGCAGATGACCTCGGTTGTCGAACGCTCGTTCGGGTAATCGAAGCAGGGGAACCAGTGCGGCGCTTCGTGCGTTTCGCCCTGCGTCCAGATATGATCCTCACCCTTGGGGTAGCCCATGTCCTCGGTGCGGAAGTAGAGCCCCTTCTTCGGTTCGGCCGTGTAAGTGATGGCGACCTTCACCGTCTCGCCGACGGGGATCGGCTCTTCGAAGAGCAGCTTGAGGTGTTCGCCCGTCGAAGAGTGCTCGGCGAGCTTGCGGCTGGCGTCGATCTTCTCGACGCGCAGGCCCACGGCGTTGAGCGTCACCAGCCGCGCTGGCTTAGCGATCGGGGCGAACTCGAGCGTCGTCGTGGCGTGGATCGTCTTCGCCGCGAAGTCGGGCGTCACGTCGATCTCGATGTGCTTCACATCGACCACACGGTCCGGCGCGTAGTGCGGGCCATGCTTGGCGGCCTCCGCCGCGGCGTCGGCCTGGCAGTAACGACAGACATGCTCGGCGAAACCGTACGACGCCGCCAACACCAAAGCGACAACTAGAGCGCAGCGAGTTACGACCGATCGCATCGATGGGGCCTCGTCAGTGATGAAAGCGTGCCTGTGGTTGGACTGGAAAGTGTAGTCCACGGTCGCCAACGTTTCAGCCCGCAGAATCGGTGCGAACAGTGCTTGGTAGGGTCCGCTGTGCGGACCGTAGCGATCGTTCTAACCTGCCGATCGATTGCCCTTCAAAGACCAGCCAAACCCAGGACCTGCGCGTTCGACCCCACTGGCCAAAAGCCAGCGAAAAGCCGTCAAAAACCCCGGAAAAAGGCGTCCCACGCCAGACGCTCTGAGAGCCAATTTAACGCGTCCGAAGCCCAACCCTACAGTTGGACCAACCGACACATCAAACGGCCCGGCATGGGCCTCCTAGGGCCCTTAAAATCGATGCTGTGGGGTCGCCCGCCCCGGGCCCATCTGCGGGGGCGTCCACACCCCAAAACCGGCTCACTTTCGTTTACGTGAGAGGCGCGGGTACCCGGCGCACTCCCGGCGTTGGCGCTTAGGGCTCCCAAGATCGCGCAATGGGTAAAACCACGCCGCCGCATCAATCCGCAATCCGAAATCCCCAATCCGCAATTCAACTAGGTCCGATAGTCGGCGTTCAAACGCACGTACTCCGCCGTTAGGTCGGTCGTCCAGAAGCGCGCGGTCGCCGTGCCTTCGCCGAGGATCAAGAGCAGCAGCGTGTCGCGGCTGCCCGCGATGCTGTCGGAGACTTCTTTCTCATCGAACTCGACCGGCGCGCCCTTCTCGTAGACCAGCAGCCCGTTGATGAGGAGCGTTACCTCTTCAGGGTCGAACGGAATGCCCGCGTAGCCGGCTGCCGAAACGATGCGGCCCCAGTTGGGGTCGGCGCCGGCGATGGCGGTCTTCACCAGCGGGCTGTCGGCGATCGTCTTGCCGATACGGATCGCGTCGTCGCGCGTCGCACAGCCGTGGACTTCGACGGTGATCAGGTGCGTAGCGCCCTCGCCGTCGGCGGGGATCGCGATCGCCAAGTCTTCGCACACCTCCAGCAGCGTCGCGTTGAACAACGACAGGTCACGCCCGGCGAACGGCTCGCCACCCGCGGCGCCGTTGGCGAGCAGCAGCACCGTGTCGTTGGTGCTCATGTGCCCGTCGACGCTGATGCAGTTGAAGCTCTCGACGACCGCGTCCGAAAGGGCGGACTGCGCGTCGGCGGGGAGCACCGGCGCGTCGGTCATCACCACGGCGAGCATCGTCGCCATGTTCGGGCCGATCATCGCGGCGCCCTTGCCGATGCCGGTGACGGTAATTGTGCGGCCGCCGATCTCGACGGTGCGTGAGCGGACCTTGGTGACCGTGTCGGTGGTCATGATGGCCCGCGCGGCGCGTTCGATGGCGGCCTCGTCGGCGCCGAGGTCGGCGATGACCTTCGGCACGCCGGCCGTGAGCTTATCGATCGGCAAGTGCTCGCCGATGACGCCCGTGGACATCATCAGGACTTGTTCGGGACCAATTGAGGAAGAGCCAGCCGCCTCGGCGCCGCTGAGGTTCTCGGCGACGATTGCCGTCACGCGCTCGGCGTCCTGTCGGCCGCGTTTGCCCGTGCAGGCGTTGGCGCAGCCCGAATTGGTGATGACCGCGCGGATGTGGTCGCTAGGGGTCCGCTCACGGTCGAGCTGAACCGGCGCGGCTTTGACGAGGTTCTGCGTGAAGACGCCGACGCCCGTCGCGGGCCGGTCGCTGACGACCAGCGACAGGTCGAGCTTCGAGGCGTCACTCTTCACGCCGCTGTAGACGCCGCCAACCGAGTAGCCCTTCGGCAACTGGTGCTGATTTTCCGACATTCGCAGGGGTCCGGCTTGGCCGCGACGCTCCTGCGTCCGCGGCGTGGGTCAGTGTTGGTTGTGTCTTCGCTGTTTTTCTCAACTACTGCCACCCCTGGCGAGTCGACGACGCTTATCGATGTCTCTCCTACCTCAGCGCCGTCGTTTCGTCGAAACCGCACATCAAATTGAAGTTCTGCACCGCCGCGCCCGAGGCGCCTTTGATCAAGTTGTCGATCACACTCACCAGCAGCACCTTGCCACGGACCACCGTGCCGTAGACGTGGCAGCGGTTGGTGTGCGCGACGTGCTTCGTCGCCGGCGGCGCCTCGACGGCCGACACGAACGGCTCGTTCGCGTAGGCCTCCTTGAGCGCCGCCATCACCGAAGCCGGCGTCGCGTCGCCCTTAGGCGTCGCATAGATCGTGCTGAGGATGCCGCGGTCCATCGGCACGAGGTGCGGCGTGAACAGCACCTCGATCGCCTTGTGGCTGGCCTTTGATTGGTCGCTCGCCATCGACAGGACCCGATCGATCTCCGGCATGTGCCGGTGCGTTCCAACGCCGTACGCGCTGAAGCTCTCGTTGCACTCGGGGTAGTGAGTCAGCAGCTTGGGCGTACGACCGGCGCCGCTGACGCCACTCTTGCTATCGACGACGATCCCCTCACGCTCGATCAGCCCGGCGCGCAGTAGCGGCGTCAACGCGAGGATCGCGGACGTCGGGTAGCAGCCCGGGTTGGCGATCAAGTCGGCGCCGATGATCTGCTCACGGAACAACTCCGGCAAACCGTACGGCGTCTTGCCAAGCCGCGCGGCGTCGGGGTGTTCGTGGCCGTACCACTGCTGATACGTGCCGGCGTCGCCGAGTCGATAGTCGGCGCTAAGATCGACGACCTTTACGCCGCGCGAGAGCAGGTCGGCACAGACCTCCGCGCTCGCCGCATGCGGCAAGCAGGTGAAGGCGACATCGGCCCGCTCGGCGACCTGATCGACCGAAAGATTTTCGAGCCGCAAGTCGAACGAGCCGGTGAGCTGCGGATGGATCTCCGACAGGTGGGGCGCCTCGTCCTGACGGGTCAGCAGGGCCGTCACCTGGGCATGCGGATGGCGGGCCAAGAGCTTTAGCAGCTCTAGACCGGTGTAGCCGCTGGCGCCGTAGATCGCGACCCTAGCCATCGTCCCCTTCTCGCCTGAAAGAACGCTCTCGTTCGCAAAATCTTAATCAACCCCGCCCGGGGTCGCTACCACCCGAAGGGCCCGTTCCGTAGGGTCCGCTGTGCGGATCGTGGTTTGGAAACCTCCCCCCCTGTATCAACTCCCCTAACGAGTCAGACGGCGAGCCGGGAGCGTCAGCGACCGGAGGGACCCCGTGTACCCGCTTCCCTCCGGTCGCTGACCAGGATTATGCAAGGGCTAGCAGTTACCACGTTCAGATAAGGACTTAAGCGTCGTCGGACTGCTATCGCAGCAGTGCATCATCGACGTAAGTCCTTTGTTAAACGTCCATTTGCTAGCAGTTGCATAATCCTGTGACGCTCCCGGCTCGCCTGAAATCGCTCAGCAAGCAGAATATTTCCACCGACCGTCAATCGATCGCTAGGTCCGCCCAGCGGCCCCTTACCGGATCAGCCGCTCGGCGATCACTGCTAGTATCCCACGGGCGACTTCGTCCTTCGGTCCGGAAATCTGTCCGACGACTTGGCCGTCGGGCGTTAGCACCTCGACCTCGTTCTCCAACGAGTTCATCGCCGCGACGCCGTTGCTGACCATCAGGTCGCAGTGCTTGCGTTCTAGCTTCGCAAGCGCTCGCAGCCGGTGGTCCTCGGACTCCAAGGCAAAGCCGACGACCCAGCGGCCGCCCTTCTTCGCCCCGAGCGTCGCCACCACATCGGCAGTTTCGACAAGCCGTAGCTCCAAAGGTTCACCCGTCTTGGCGATCTTGCCAGGCTCGATCCGCACCGGGCGGTAGTCGCACGGCGCCGCGGCGCCGATCAGGCCATCGCAAAGCTCAAACTCCGCGGTTGCCGCCTCGAGCATCTCCTCCGTCGAAACCACTGGCACGACGCGGCAGCCCTCTGGGTACTCGACCTCGACCGGCCCCGTGACAACCGTGACCTCGTGCCCCAGTTCCAGGGCCGCCAGCGCCAGCCCCCGGCCCATCCGCCCGCTGGAGGCGTTCGTCAGATACCGCACCGCGTCGATGTACTGCCGCGTCGGCCCGGAGGTGATGAGGATTCTCGCCATGCGACGCAGCGTAACACGCCGGCGGGCTGTCGTTTAGTCACGCGCAGAGACGCGGAGACGCAGAGTTTTCGGGCCTCACGCAAAGGCGCAAAGCCGCGAAGGATTCACGAGCGGAGGCCTTTCCGACTTCGCGCCTTTGCGTGAGGCCTTACGACTCTGCGTCTCCGCGCGAGACCTACAGAGTAGGCCAAGAAAGAAGCCGCGGGGCGCGCGGCGGGCGCGGAGACTGGGGGATGGTGATCGGTGTCTCCGACAGGATCGTAGGGGTTCGCGAGACCCCGCGGATGGCTGTCGGCCGTTATTGAAAAGAATCCCCACCGTACTCCGCGACCGCCGCGACCCCGCGGCTGTCTCGTCGCAGTCTAGCAAATCCCTACACCGCGGCGCCAACAAAAGGCCCGGCCGCGACGATTTCTGGCGAAGCGACGTCTTCGTACTTGCGGAAGTTGTTCACGAACAATCCCGCGAGTTTCTGGGCCGTTTCGTCGTAAGCGGCGCCGTCGGCCCAAGAGTTGCGTGGCACCAGAATCTCCGCCGGCACGTGCGTGCACTCGGTCGGCACCGAGAGCCCGAAGAAGGGATCGACCTCGGTCGGCGCGCCCGCGAGCGTGCCGTCGTGGATGGCGTTGATGATCGCCCGGGTATAGCCGAGGCTCATCCGCGAACCGACGCCGTACGACCCGCCGCTCCAGCCGGTGTTGACGAGGTAGGCCTTCACGTCGTGCTCACGCATCTTCTTCGCCAACAGCTCGGCGTAAACCGTCGGGTGCCACACAAGGAACGGCGCGCCGAAGCAGGCCGAGAAGTTCGGCTTCGGCTCGGTGACGCCCACCTCGGTGCCGGCGACCTTCGCCGTGTAGCCGCTGATGAAGTGGTACATCGCCTGCTCGGGCGAGAGCAGGCTCACCGGTGGCAGCACGCCGAACGCGTCGCACGTCAGGAAGATGATGTTCCGCGGGTGCCGGCCGCGGCACGGGATCTGAGCGTGCGGGATGTACTCGATCGGGTAGCTCGCACGGGTGTTCTCCGTCAACGAGCTGTCGTGAAAGTCGACGACGCGCGTCGCCGGGTCGAGCACTGTGTTCTCGAGCACGGTGCCGAAGCGGATGGCGCCGTAGATCTCCGGCTCGCTCTTCGCCGAGAGGTCGATGCACTTGGCGTAGCAGCCGCCTTCGATATTGAAGACGCCGTCTTCGCCCCAGCCGTGCTCGTCATCGCCGATGAGGTCGCGGTGCGGGTCGGCCGAGAGGGTCGTCTTGCCGGTGCCCGACAGGCCGAAGAAGAGCGACACGTCGCCCTTCTTGCCTTCGTTCGCCGAGCAGTGCATCGAAAGGACGCCCTTCTTCGGCAACAGATAGTTCATGATCGTGAAGACGCCCTTCTTCATCTCGCCGGCGTATTCCGATCCGAGGATCACGAACTCGCCGAGCGCGAAGTTGAGCGCGACGCTGGTCGTCGTTTCGACGCCGTCGACCGACGTGTCGGCCGGCTGCTGGCCGGCGTTGAAGATGACGTAGTCGGGCTCGCCGAACTGGTTGGCTTCTTGCGCCGATGGCCGGATCAGCATGTTGTTCATGAACAACGCGTGGTACGGCCGCGAGCAGATTACCCGCACCTTGATGCGGTCCTTCGCGCTCCAGCCGGCGAACGCGTCGATCACGTAAACCCGGTCGCAGCGATTGAGGTAGTCGATCGCCCGCGCGCGGTTCTTCTGAAACGAGCTGGTCGAGAGCGGGATATTGACCGAGCCCCACCACACGTCGTCGCGGCTGGTGGTTTCGTCGACGATCCGCTTGTCGAGCGGGCTGCGACCCTTCTTGTCGCCCGAGTAGACGCACAACGCGCCGCTGGCGGCGATCTGGGCGCCATCGTGCTTCACGGCGTGCTCGTAGAGTTCCGCCGCCGACAGGTTCCGCAGGACCTTGACGTTGTGGATGCCGTAGCTGTCGAGGTTGATGTTGTAGGGCATGCTGCTCTCCTGTGGGATCGGCGCGGTGTTGATCGACGCGGTGGGATAGGACCGGGGCGATCGGAGGGGCTCGGCGCCGCGCCGGTCTGCGGCGACGCCCCTGCTAGCGTCGCAACGACGCCCGCTTCTGGACTTATGACTCTCTAACTCTCTTCATCGGCAAGTTTAACCACCAAGAGCAGTTTGGAGGATGCCCAATCGCCGTGGCATTCCGCCGCAGGGGAGTCTATCGCTTAGATCACCACGGGCTTACCCAACTCACGCCGCACGGGGACGAACTGCCCGGCGTGCATCATTGGGTGCGTTGCGGCGAGCAGGTACATCGAGCCAACCGTTGGGAAGACTTCTCGGAAGCGCTCGAAGGGGTTCGGCGCGTCGAGGTCGGCTTCGCTGATGCCACCGAGCACTTCGATCGTCGCGGTACGGGCGGCGTCGTACAGCGCGAGGTACTCGTCCTTAGTCCAGAAGCCTTCCGGGTTGTTGCGGTCCGTATTGTCGCGTGCGTGCTTCTCCGCAAATCCGGCGGGGAGTTCGGGCGGCACGACGTCGGGCTTGAGCATCTTGAGCAGGCCCCACTGAGAGACCACGAGATGCCCCAACTGCCACGCGATGCAGTTGCATTCGGCGTGCGGACGCTCGAGCAGCTCGGCGTCGGTGAGGTCGCCAACGTAAGACTTGAGGACCCGGTCACTCGAAGCCGCCGCGGCCTGGATCGCTTGAATGGCGTTCATCGCGTTCTCGCTCGTCGAAGGAAAGAAACCCGTGATGAGGATAAGCGATTTCGATGACTGTTGTAGGAGGCGTCTCCGACGCCGATTTCGCGCACCATGCCGGATGCGGCCAAGACACCGTAGTCGGCGTCTGGAGACGCCTCCTACAAATCGCGCGAGTCAGATCGACAGCATTAGATGCCGCGCCGCCATCGCGATAGCGAAGCCGACCACGAAACTCAGCAGCGTGCCGATCGTGATGTACTCCGCTTCGAGGCGGTGCTGTTGCTGGCTCAACTCGCCGAAGCGGAACACGCTCTTGGCGGCGATCAGAAAGCCCACCGCGCCGGCTTGGTCGCTCATCACGAAGAGATAGATCAAGAGCCGCTCCAGGCAGCCGATCACGGCCCCGCCGTCAACGAAGCCGCGCTGCTCTTGGCGGAGGACGCCGTCGGCGGTGGGGAGTTGTTCTATTTGCTCGGTCTTACGCCGCAACACCCGCGCGACGAAGCGGCCGGCGGGGGACGTTGTTAGCCACGCGCCGAGAAGAAAGACGGCCGCGATTACCAGCGTTTGTGCGTTCATGGCTCTGCTGGGGGCGTCGGTCGATCGAAACGTTTGCTTTCAGCGACGCACGATAGCAGGCGAACCGGGGGCTAAGGCCCCGCGGCTGATAATTGGCAGCCTGACGGTAAGCGCTATGGCGCTTACTTTGTTGAAGTAAGCGCTGGGGCGCTTACTTTGACGGTGTCAGCCTTCTGGCGCTGACTGGCTGAAGGCGGCTTCGTATTCCGTCACCGCACGTTCGAGAGCCTCCCAGGCGCCTTCGGTGAGGTGGCGGCCGGCGGTTTGCTTCGTAATCGGGGTGGACCAGAGCTCGCCGATCTGGACGCCGGTGAGGCCTCGCAGGGCGCCGCTAACGGCGCGGGCGCGGTTGGGGGTCCAGTTGGTGCGGACGAGGGCGTCAATCAGACATGCCACGAGGTCCCAGTGCCGTGACAGCGACGGGTCGTGGCACTCGAAGCCCATTGAGACCGACCGGCCGGATAACTCGCTAAGCAGCCGGCCCGACATCCGCAGGGCTTCGCCGTCGGCCTGTTCGATGCCCGCCTCGGGAACGAAATCGATGCCGCCGATGGCGATCGCTAGGCGTGTGTCGATCTCTAAGGGCGACGCTAACAGCGACGCCCGCATAAACAGCGCCGCGCGTAAAGCGTCAGCCGGTTTAGCGAGTAGCAGTTGCCACGAGTCGCCGCCGAAGATGGCTATCGGCGAGACCTGATCGGCGCGGAGCCAGTCGGTCAGCGTCGCGGCGATCGACTCGATCGTCGCCGGCAGTTCTTTGCGCCGCGCGGCCTCGAGGTCCGACGAAGCGATCACGTCCCCGGTGATGACCGCGTAGTCCTTCCCCGGCTCGATCGCGAACATCAGTCGGCCTTCTTCGGGGCGCGCTTGGTCGTGCCCTTGGTGGTCTTCTTCTTGGCAGTCGATTTCTTTGTCGCCGCCTTCTTGGTGGTCTTCTTCTTGGCGGGCTTCTTTTTCTTCGACCCGCCGGCGGCCGCGCGGGCGGCGAGCAGCTCGAGCGCTGCGGCGAAGGTCAGTTCCTCAGGGCTCTGTGCCTTGGGGAGCGAGGCGTTCGATTCACCGTCGGTGACGTACGGGCCGTAGCGGCCGTCCATGATCTGGACGACTCCCTCCGTGACGGGCGACTTCTCCTCGAAGACCCGCAGCGGCGGCTTCGCGGCCCCCCTGCCCCGTTGCTTCGGCTGGTTGAGCAACTCGATCGCTTGTTCGAGCGACACGTCGAGCGGTGAGATGTCGCTCGGTAGCGAACGCGTCTCGCTTCCGCACTTCACGTACGGTCCGTAGCGGCCGTTGAACGCCTCGATCTTGCCTTCCAGCGTCGGGTGGACGCCCAACTCGCGCGGCAGCGACAGCAACTTCAGCGCCGTCTCGAAGTCCACGTCCTCGGGAGCCATCCCCTTCATCAGCGAGGCGTTCTTGGGCTTCTCTTCGTCCTCGGGAGTGCCCCGCATGACGTAGGGCCCGAAGCGGCCGATCTTCAGATAGACGGGTTTGCCGGTCTCGGGGTCGTAGCCCAGCGGCTCCTCGGCCTTCTCGGCCTGCGACAACAGGTCGAGCGCGTACGAGAGCTTTACCTCATCGGGAGGCAGTTCATCTGGCAGCGAGGCGGTCTGCTCGCCCTTCTCGACGAACGGCGAGTAGCGGCCGACGCGCACGAAGACCTCTTCGCCGTCGTCGGCCTTGCCAAGCGAGATGCGGCTGATCGAGCGGGCGTCGATCTCTTCAACCTTGTTCTCGAGTTGCCGCTTGAGGCCCGGCTTGCCGTTGCCGAAGTAGAAGTTCTTGAGGTAGTCGAGGTTGTCGCGCTCGCCGCGGCTGATGGCGTCGAGGTCGTCCTCCATCTGGGCGGTGAACTGATAGTCCACGAGGCCCGTGAGGTGGTCTTCGAGAAGCTTCACGACCGAGAACGCGACCCAGGTCGGCACCAGCGCGCCGCCCTTCTTGAAGACGTAGTTCCGTGCGAGGATCGTATCGATGATCGACGCGTAGGTGCTCGGCCGGCCGATGCCCTTCTCTTCGAGCGCCTTGGTCAGCGCCGCTTCGCTGAACCGGCTTGGCGGCTGGGTGGTGTGGTCCTTGGCGATCATCGACGCCACGTCGAGCGCCTCGCCTACCTCGACGCTCGGCAACGCCTTCTCTTGGTCCGCGAGTTCGGCGTCGGGGTCGTCGGAGCCTTCGACGTACGCGCGGAGGTAGCCCGGGAAGTCGATCGTCTTGCCGCTGACGGTGAAGACGCAGCCCTCACCCTCGATGGTGACGACGATCCGCCGCCCGCGAGAGTCTTCCATCTGGCTGGCGATGGTGCGCTTCCAGACGAGGTCGAAGATCTTGAACTCGTCGGCGCCGAGCTGCGCCTTCAGCACCGAAGGCACCGCGAACGGCGTGCCCGCGGGGCGGATCGCCTCGTGAGCCTCTTGGGCGTTCTTGACCTTCGAGCTATAGACGCGCGGCGCGCCGGGCAGGTACTTCTCGCCGTACTCACTGCGGACGAGGTTCCGCGCCTCTTCGACCGCCAGCTTCGACAGGTTCGTCGAGTCGGTACGCATGTAGGTGATGTGGCCGTTCTCGTAGAGGGCCTGGGCCACCTGCATCGTCCGCCGGGCGGTGAAGCCGAGCTTGCGGTTCGCTTCCTGCTGCAGCGTGCTGGTCGTGAACGGCGCGTACGGCTTCGTGGTGTACGGCTTCTCTTCGACGCTGGCGACGCGGAACTCGCCGGTGCGGAGCTTCTCGGCGAGTTTCTCGGCGGCGGGGCCGTCGAGCAGCAGCATCGCCGTGTTCTTCAGCTCGCCGGTACGGTCGTCGAAGTCTTTACCACTCGGCAGCCGCTTGCCATCGACCGAGACGATTGTCGTCTCGAGGCGCTGCTTGGCGTCGTTCTTCTTGGTGAAGACGGCTTGCAGGTCCCACCACGTGGAGGAGACGAACAGCATCCGCTCACGCTCGCGCTCGACGATCAACCGCACCGCGACGCTCTGAACGCGACCCGCCGACAGCTTCGGCCGCACCTTGCGCCATAACAGCGGCGAGACCTCGTAACCGTAGAGGCGGTCGAGGATGCGGCGCGTTTCCTGTGCCTTGACGAGGCCCGTATCGACGCTGCGGGGCGAACGGATCGCCTCCTGGATCGCGTCCTGGGTGATCTCATGGAACACCAGACGATGGACCGGCACCTTCGGCTGGAGCAACTCCAAGAGGTGCCAGCTGATGGCCTCTCCTTCGCGGTCTTCGTCCGTCGCCAGATAAAGCGTGTCCGCTTTCTTCAGTTGATCCTTGAGCAGCTTGATCTGCTTGGTCTTGCCGGGCGAGACGACGTAGATAGGCTCGAAGTCCTTCTCGACGTTGACCCCCAGGCTTGCCCATTTCTCCCCTTTGTACTTAGCGGGGATCTGCGCGGCGCCCTGCGGCAGGTCACGGACGTGGCCCACCGAGGCCTCGACGGTGTAGCCCTTGCCGAGGTACTTGCCGATCGTCTTCGCCTTGGCGGGCGATTCGACGATCACCAGGGCGTTGCCCTGACCGGCGGCGGCTGCTTTCTTGGCCATTGAGGATTCGTAGACGGGAGTAAAAGTAGCGGTGCTAAGTCGGCGGGAGTTTTGGCGGTATGGCTGTCTATCTGGCAGCAAGCCGACGTCACCCCAGCCGTTGGCAAAAACGACCGGTTGCCCGGGTTGTGCCGACACACCTCACCACAAGGCAGCCGGCAAAACTGCGCCAATCGCGCCGAATGCTACGCGGTTGGCGGGCCGGTGACGATGGCTAGCACGCTGCGGAGGGGCCAAAATCTGGCTCGCTCCTCGACGACACTCGCTTGCTGGGATTGCGTTTACGTCGAAAACGCCGGACAATCCCCCGCTTCACTTGTCGCCGAAGGCCGCAGCAAGGTGCGGCGACTCCCTAACGTCTGTCAAGACCGGCGCCGCCAGCTTCGCTGTCGGACGTTGGCCGCTTGCGTCGCCGGATGCGACGCACCAACCAAGATAACGACGCGGCCTCACAGCCCCCCTGGGTGGGGGAATCAGCCGCCAGGAGCTAGCTACCGATGGCCACGCCCCTCACCACGTTCAGCAAGTACAGCGGCGCCCTCATGGCCGTTTTGTGCGTGCTGCTGATGTTCAGCTTTGTCATCGGCGACCCGCTGATGCAGTACGCGGGTGGGGGGTCGGACGGCCCGAGCGGCGGCAACGAGGTGGTCGCTAGGTGGAACGGCGGCAAGATCAACGAACGGCAGCTCGACCAAGCGGTCATGCACCGCAACATCCTCGCCTCCTTTCAGCAAGCCGTTTACGTTCTCGGCGCCCGCGACGCCGAGGCCGATGGCGTCCAGGACCTCGGCCTGCGTGTGATGCCGATCGAGTTCCCGCGGACGCCAGAAGAAGGCGTCGAACGCGATGTGGTAGCGATGAAGATCTTCGCCGAGCGCGCCCGCGAAGCGGGCATGGTGGTCAGCGACGAGATGATCATCGACTACCTCCGCGCGCTGGGCCGTGACCGCGTCAGCAACAATCAGATGCGCGACATCCTTTCGAATATGAAGTTCAGCGGCGGCCAGCGGGCGACGATCGCCTTTATCTTCGATCTGCTCCGCGAGTCGATGCTCGCCAATAACTACCGCCGCAGCTACTTGTACGCCTTCCAAACGATCCTCCCCGAAGAGCGTTGGGAAGACTGGAAGACCGTCAACGAGCGCGTGGTCGTTGAAGCGGCGCCGCTGAAAACGGAAGACTTTGTCGCCGAGGCGCCCGAGCCGACCGAAGCCGAGCTGGAAGAGTTCTTCGAGCTCTACAAGCTCCGGACTCCCACGACCGAACCCGTGCTTGGAGTCGAGCTGCCGTCCGCGGTTCCGGCGTTCGCGACCCCCGAGCGGGTAAAGCTGGCCGTCCTCCGCGCTGATTTCAACGCGGTCGTCGAAGAGGTCACACCGGAAGTCACCGAAGAGCAGATCGCCTCTTTCTACGAAGAGAACAAGGAGAGCTTCATCCAAGCCGACCGCGCGCTGTTTGGCGATGACAGCCTGTTCGGGTCCGACGACCTGACAGCAGACGAGCCATCCGACGAATCTAGCGAGGCCCCCGCCACCGAAGAAGGCTCGGAAGAGGGCGCCGAAGAGGCCACCGACGAGGAGTCGGCAATGGAAGAGCCTGCTGCTGACGAGCCTGCCGCTGAAGAAGCCGCTGAGGACGATGCCGAGAGCGAAGAGGCCACCGCCGCCGAAGAAGGCGAGGAAGCCCCGCCCGCCAACCCCCTCCGCAGCGGCGACGCCGCGGGCGAAGCGGTTGAGGAAGAAGAAGAAGAGGAAGAGCAGCCAGCCGCTGACGAAGGCGCCGCTGACGAGGCCGATGAAACGGCTGACGATGGCCCCGAGGCCGACGACACCAATCTCTATCAGCCGCTCGACGAGGTGAAGGAAGAGATCCGCCGCCGCTTGGCGATCGACCTCGCTGTCCAGCGGATTACCGAGAAGATGAACCGCATCAAGCGCGAACTCGATGACGCCTTCTACGCCTACGAGGACGAGTTGCTGCGTGTCGACGAGAAGAACGCCAATGCCAAGAAGCCGGCCGTTCCCTCCAAGCTCACCGACCTCAAGCCGCTGGCCGAGGCCGAGCAGCTCGAGCTGATTGAGGTCGATCAGGCTTCGCGTATGGAGTTGCGCGAAACGCCGGTTGGCGGTTCGTTCACGATCGACGCCGCCACGAACTCCGCCATCCCGCTGTGGTACACCGCCTTCCTCAGCGAAGAACTCCCGCTCTACCAGCCGCTGCTGACCCGAGATCCGGAGGGCAACAACTACCTGACGCTCGTCACCGAGCGTTATCCCGGCGTCACACCGAAGCTCGAAGACGTCCGCGAACAGGTTGTCGCCGCTTGGAAGCGGCAGAAGGCCGCCGAGTTGGCGCTCAAGAAGGCCGAAGAGCTTGCCAAGCAGGCGTCAGATAAGGGGGGTTCGCTAACCGACTTCTTCGCCGCGATGGAGAACCCGCCGGTCGCCTCGGACGACATCAAAGAGACCGACGCGTTCGCCTACCTGACGATCGGCCGCATCGCCCCCAACAGCCGGCAGGTGCCGCTGCAGATGAGCCAGCCCGAACCGCTCGTGGCGGCGGGCCCCGAATTGCTGCAAGGCGTCTTCGAACTCAAGCCGGGCCAAGTGGGCGCCGAGTTGAACCACGACCATTCGCTCGCCTACGTGCTGCGGATCGCCGAGCGGATCGGCAGCGAAGAAGAGCTCCGCCGCGAGTTCCTCCGCGACGGCGACCGCTGGCTGGGCGCCGAGGCCCTCAACACCCAGCGCGCCCGCACCAAGGTGATGGCCCTGGTGGGCAACCTACTGGAAGAGTCGGGCCTGGAGTGGGAACGCACGCCGGACGAGCTGCGCTGATCCAGGGATGGGTTTCCCGTTAGGCTTCTGACGCCGAGGGGACTCGTCGCTGTCGTCGCCGCGTTCTTGATGCAGCGGGATTCGTCCCAGACGTAGCATACGTCGTATTCGATTTGGTAACACTCGAGGATCGTGCGGTACTCGTCCTGACGAGTACCGCGGCGGTGGTGCTCGTGTTGGTTGGCGAGGTAGCGCCGCAAGTCGGAGAGTTGCGATTGGCCGACGGAGTAGACGCCGCAACCGTTCTGCCACGCAAAGGACTGGAAGGCGTCGCCGTGCTCTTTTTCATCCAATTCGACGAGCCCTGCTTCATCGCTTGGACGAGCTCGGCGATTGTCACCGTTCACGATAGTTCGCAAGCGACGTGCACGTGGTCTTCGACGCCGCCAACCGCGAACGGCGTGCAACCAATAGTCTTGGCTACGCCGCTATAGCGTACTTTATTTTGCCGTAGCGTCTCGCGCAGAGACTCAGAGGGTCGGCAGCGAAGACTCACGCCAAGCCGCCAAGGCGCAAAGACAAAGTAGAAATGAGCGTAGCCGCAAACGATCGCACAGCAACGCGTTCTTTGCGGCTTAGCGCCTTTGCGTGAGTCTTGAAGGCATCTAACTCTGCGTCTCTGCGTCTCTGCGTGAGACTTCCCCAAGTTGCTCCGTGGATCAGAGCGAGGCTAGAAACGCTACGGCCAAGTGAAACACGCTCCAGGTAGGCGTAGAGCTCAGGCTCGATCTCGGCGTCAATCCACGGCTGCCGGTGCTGCTTCGAACCGACGACATGCGCCATCACATCCGCCAACGATTACGGCATCGAATCACCTAACGAGATTGCCTCGCCAATCGCGCCACGATAGGGCAATCAGCACGCGGCCCTTACGCCAAGTCACGATCCTCAAACAACAGTAGCGCCACCAACATCGCTACCGCGATGTAGATCAACGTGTACAGCGCGGCCCACGCTAGATAGACGTACGGCACCGGGTTGCCGCCGGCGATGGCGGCTTGGATGTTGAGGTGGTCGAGCATCGGCAGCACCACCGATAACAGCCGGCCGAAGAACTTCACGAACTCGTTTTGCCCCACGCCCGACTGCACGATCAGCGGCGTCAGGTGGCCTAGCACGTACACGGCGCCGCAGATCAGCAGGTTCGCCAGCATCGGCAGCCGCGTGCTGATCGCGACGGCGATCGCTGCGAGGACGCCCGTCTCCATGATCGCCAGCACGAGGCCCGGCGTCGTCGAGACCATCTGTTCGTTGCAGACCTGCCAATCAGGGGTCGGGTTGCTGGTCTCGCGGGCGTCGTAGACGACTTTGTACGAGACGCTCGCCAACAGGACCACGCCGAGGATCACGTACAGCAGCAGCACGGCCCACATGATCCCCAGGTACTTGCCGAGGATGAAGTCGCGGCGGCTGATGGGCTTGGAGAGGAGCGTCAGGGCCGTCTTGCCATCAATCTCGTCGGCGATCGAGGTGCTCGCCGTCCAGACAGCGAACAGGATCGACAGGACCATGATCGTCGCCAGGCCCGAGTCCTTCAGCATCTTCACGTCTTCGCCGAACGTGTTGTACGGGATGTAGATGTAGGCGATCAGGGCGATGGCGCCGACCACGGCGAAGAGCAGAAACAGCGGCTGCGAGATCGCCTCCTTGGCGGTGGCGGCCGAGATCGTCGCGGCCCGTGGGACGAGCCAGTGGACCCCCAGAAACGCCAAGAAGATCGCTACGAACGACGCCGCGGTGACCGGGATCTGCCGCACCTCGGGCGTGCGAGCCTCGCTGGTGAAGGCGAGCGTCACCTCGGTGGGGGCGTCGCCGTCGTTGGTGAGATAGACCGCGTCGATCTTGCCAGTCAGGCCGCGCTGCAGTTTGCTCTTGGTGTTCCAGTTGTAGGTCTCGCCGCCCTGCACCACAGCGGCGGGACGGGAGTAGGCCAGCTCCGGCGCGCCGGCGACGCGGATGTCCTGGTCGCTTTCGATCCGGTACGAGACCACTTCCTCCGCCACGAGCGACACCGGGACCTTCACGTCCTCGCTACGCGGCTCCAGGTCCACCGTGACGGACTGCGTGCCCATGGACGGGAGGCGTCGCAACGACTCCAGCACGCGGTCGGTCGGCATCTGCGGGAACGCAAACGCGAACAGCGCGACCATGCCCACGGCGATCCAGAGGATCGGCATCAGCACGCTTTCCCGGACCGCCGCCCAAACGCCTTCGGCCGCTTTGCGATTGATGAGCCACAGCAGGCCGAACAGCACGGCGAGAATCGCCAGACCAACGGTCACGCCAAGGGCGAAGAGCCACAGCGGGGTCAACCAGAGCGTGAGCATGTCGTCGCGAGCCTGTTAGCTGGTTCGAGTCGTCACCGGCGGATGCCGAAGCCGACGTACTCGCCCGTGGCGGGCTCGGTCGTGCTAGCGGCCTGGTGGATCATGTCGCCGAAGTAATCCTTCAAGTCACGGACAAGCGCATCGAGCAGGTCGGGCCCGCCTTCGGCGACGAGCTCGACGCGCCCGTCGGGCAGGTTGCGGACGTAGCCCGTGACCGCCCTCCCCGCAACGAGCCGGCAGGTCGTGGCCCGGAAGCCAACGCCTTGCACCTCGCCGCTGAACAGGACCGTCCGCCGCTGCATCAATCGCCCACCCGTCGTCGTGCGACTTGTTGTAAGCCTCGGCAGGCGCAGGGTTTGCGCCCGAGTACGTCAGCATAATAACTGGGCCTTCTCTTGGCCAGTGTTGGGAATAGCGCAGAGACTCGCCAGAGCTACGGATATCAGCCGGAACGCTTTTGTGCAGGCTACGCCTAGGCGTAGCGGCTCCCATCCGGAAACGTCTGAGCCGTGGGCGGTACAGGATTATGCAAGGGCTAGCGGTGTGAAGTGGGTTTAGGTGGTTTCGTCCACGAAGCGTTAGCGCGTTGTGTCCCCCTCCTTCTTCAGAGGGAGGGGCTAGGGGAGGGTGCTGAAGCGGGTACCAGGGTTCCAACCCCCTCCCCTAGCCCCTCCCCCGAAAGCGGTGGAGGGGGACACAACGCGCTTACGCTTCTTCTATCTGCCCAACGTCGAACTGCTAGCCCTTGCATAATCCTGTACCGCCCACGGCTCAGACGCGACGGTTTGGCGAAGCGTGCGCTAGCGTCCGGTTGTGGCGCTACGAACCGGGGGCTAAGGCCCCGCGGCTAATGCCACGGCGATCCCTGGCGCTCTTGGCGTGCTGGCGGTTCTCTCTTCGCTGTTGACGCCCCGTGCGGCCTCCCTGTAGCGTCCCTGCCGTGTCTTCCTGGCCCCGATCCGCCGCCGCTGCGCTCGCACTGCTGACAGCGGGGCACGTCGGGGCCGAGGTCGTGCTCTTGCACAACGGCGGGGTCTTCGAGGGGGCCGTCGAACGGTCCACCGAGGCGATTAGTGTTGAAGGCCAGGGGTCGCTGATCCGGTTGCGGTCCGCCGACGTCGCCTATGTCGCCGACTCGCTACTGGCGGCTTATGAATGGAAGCGGGGGCAGATGGGGCAAGGCGGGCTGACCGCCATCGACCACCTTGAGCTGGCCGACTGGGCGATCGAGAACCGCCTGTGGGAGCAGGCTGCCCGCGAACTGCTCGACGCCCGCCAGCTCGTGCCCCAGAGCGGCCGCCTGGGGCTCCTGGAGCGTCGCCTGGACGAGGTAATGCGGC
Source organism: Botrimarina mediterranea (assembly GCF_007753265.1). Lineage (NCBI taxonomy): Bacteria > Pseudomonadati > Planctomycetota > Planctomycetia > Pirellulales > Lacipirellulaceae > Botrimarina > Botrimarina mediterranea. The sequence goes on along the minus strand of NZ_CP036349.1, from coordinate 1,843,652 downwards.
TGGAGGCCCAAGACGCCATTGCCGAAACCGATGCGTCTACGGGGCCTTCTGAGGCTCCTGGTGGGCCCCTAGCGGAGGCCCTCGCCGACGACCCCGACCGCCCCAAGCTCCCCGACGGCGCACTCGAACAGTTCACCCGCCGGATCCAGCCGGTGCTGCTTAACAGCTGCGCGGCCACGGGCTGCCACGGCGCCGAGCCCGCCGGCGGCTTCGCGCTCGACGTGGCGCCGCTCCGCGGCTACGGCGACGCGCGATCGACCGAACGCAACCTGTTCGCGTCGCTCCGCCTCATCGATGTTCATCGGCCGCTCGACAGCACGTTGCTGACAACGGCGCGGGGACCGCATGCGGGCGTGTCGCCGATCAGCGGGCCGCGACGCGACGAGATGCTCGAGCGGATCGCGATCTGGGTCGGGTCGATCGCCAGCTACAACGCCCCGCCGACGCCAACCGAATCACCGGCCGTTACGCCAGCAACCGCGGCGCTGCTGCCATCGCCACCCGCATCCGCCGCAGCGGCGTTACCGACGCCGCCTGCCGCTGCTCAGCCGACCTCGGCAGCGACGCCTGCTGCCGCCAACGAAGCGTCCGAGGAGCCCGATTGGGAAGCGATCGTCGCGGCGGCCGAAGCGAAGCCGCCCGAGCTGAAGCACGGCGCGCAACTCAAACGCGTCGGTCCGCGGGATGAGTTCGACCCCGCCGTGTTCAACACCCGTTACCGTCGTCCTCAGGACGACGAGCCGCTGGAGTGAACCGACGGCTGTTGGAGGCCTGCGTGGGTCGCACCTGCGTGGATCGCAGAGTAAACCGGGGGCTAAGGCCCCGCGGCTGATTGAGCGCTGCTCTAGCGCATCACTTGGCCGGTCGGCGCCTCGGCGACGACGGTGTGGCCGCCGGCTTGGGCCGCGGCGTAGGTCCCGGCGCGGCACTCGTTGCAGCCGCCGCAGCTGGCGCCGGCCACGGGCGAGCTGTAGTCGTAAGGATTCTGGCAAGCCCGGCAGCCAAGCTGCGCGGCGCCAGCAAGAGCGGCGAGAACCACCACAACAACCGAAGGTTTCCGCATGACGCCCACACTCCGCTAGCAGCTGCCGACGGCGCACCGCGTGCGCCTACGTTAGCGTGGTATCGGTTGGGGCGGTTGTAGGGTTTGAAGGAAAAGGGAATGTGGAAAGGGGAAAGGGGAAAGAAGCGCTAGCGGAGCTTGAGGATCGCTTCGCGCTGCATTCCCACATTCCACATTCCACTTTCCACATTCCACTTTCCACTTTCACCTCACCACCCCAGCACCGCGGCGATTCGCGGATCGCTGAGCGTTTCCGCCACAAACGCCGCCCCGGTGAAGTCGTGGTGGTGCGTGTGCGGGCTCGGGACCGCGACGACATACGCGCCGGCGGCGACGGCCGCCTTACAGCCGTTGGCGCTGTCTTCGAAGACGATCATCTCCGCCGGCGTCACGCCGTGCTGCTCGGCCGCCATCAGGTAGGGCTCGGGGTGGGGCTTGCCGTGCGTGACGTCGTCGGCCGTGATCACGAACCGCAAGCGGTCACGCACGCCGATGATCGTGAGAATGCGTTCGGCGTAGTTGCGGGCGCCGCTGGTGGCGACGCCACGCGGCAAGCCGGCGGCGTCGAGGCGGTCGAACGTCTCGGTAACGCCGGGCATCGGCAACAGGTCGTCGCCCGCCAACTCCCAGAAGGTCTGCTCCGACTCCTCGGCCAGCATGGTCAGGTCGTCTTCCAGACCGTGGAAGTCGATCATCGTCTGCAGCGCCACGAGCGTGGGCAGCCCCATCATCTTGTGCCGCAGGTCGTCCTCGAACAGCCGGCCGCGGCGGCGAAGCGTCTCGGTCCCGACACGCAGATAAACGTCCTCACTGCTGGCGAGCACGCCGTCCATATCAAAGGTGACGGCGCGGATCGGCTTTTGCGGGAGGGGGTGGGACATGCGGAGTGAGCGGTGGGCAGTCGGCTGGGGCGGGACAGGCCAAGGTGGGAACTTTGTTCTAACGGACGCGGGAGCGGCTGCCAGCCCAGGTTGCGTAGAACCGTCGCGGGTCATCACCAATGACGGCGAGCCGGCGACGTGAGTCGTCGGTGTCGTTTCGGTACCCGCCTCACACCGATGACTCGCGTCGCCGGCTCGCCAACAACCTACGGGTCCCCGACATCCGCCAACCCATACAGCGTGTACGGCCCCACCCGATGCACGATGGGCAAACTCGCGCGGCGGCGACCGATGCGGCCCGACTCGACGTCGCCGCGGGGCTCTTCGCTGAGAACGTAAGTGGCGCCGTACTCCTCGCCGAGCTCTCGCAGCCGCTCGGCGCCGAGGGCGGCGAGGCTCGGCGTCCACCGCGTCGAGCCGTCGGCGAACTCGCCGGCCTTGAACACGTCGAAGTAACGCCGCCGCCACTCGACCATGCTGCGGGCGTCTTGCGGCACGTCCTTGTAAGTGACGACCTCGCCGCGTTCGGCGCGCCATTTGAAGGACTGCGATTGCTGCGGCACGAGGAACACCGCGTCGGCGGGTGTGTTCTCACGGACCCAATCGCACATCTCGATCCACGCCGCCGGGTCGTCCATCGCCGCGTCGGAGGCGGCGACCGGCTGACGCGCCCGCTCGACGACGAGGTCGCCCATGTACCAACCGCACAGCGCCACCAGCGCGACGGCGGCGTAGGCGCCCGAGCGGCGGCGCTCGGCGATCGCGACGCCGATCCATTCGACCGCCAAGATGCTAGCGGCGACCGGCGCGGCGATGTCGGCCAATCGGAACCAGTAATACTTCAGCAACGACGCGGCCCACGCCGGGTGATTCCACAGCACGAGTTCGATGGTCAGGCCAGCGAGGCTGATCGCTTCGGCGGCCCAGGCGAAGTAGGTCACTAGCCGTAAACCCGGCCGGTCACGCCGCACCCGCAACGCATGTAGCACGGCGAGCACCGCCACCATCCGCAGATGATGGCCGCCACGGTTCTCGATCCACTCCCACGGCTTGGTGAGCGGCGACAGGTGATGGGAGAGGCGGGTGAAGACATAGATCTCGTTCGCCTCGCTGACGACTTCGGCGGGCGTGCCGACATTTAGCAGCAGCGCTGGCACGACGCCCGCCATCGCCAAGCCGCCGCCGAGCGCGAGCGCCGGCAGCATCGACCGCACGGGCGGGATTTGCCGGCTCACGAGCCCCGCCACGCCGAGCGCGACGACCGACCAACCGCCCACCAGCGCATGCAGCGCGCTGGCGACGCCCAACAGAATCCAGGCGCGGTTCCAACGCCCGTCGATCGCATCGGCGATGGCGAAGAAGACAAACCCGTAGGCGAGCGTCTTCGCCTCGAACCCGCCGATGAGCCACTCGCCGGCGAAGTGCAGTTGGCGCGTGCCGTAGACCACCAGCGCAGCCCCCAGCGGCGCCAGCAGCGTCCCCGGCATGACGCGATGCACCAGCCGAGTCCACCCCGCGGCGATCAACGCCCACGACACCAGACGCCCGATCCAAGCGGTCGCTTCGAGCGAAAAGAGCTGAGTCACCCAGCCGAAGAGCCAGACCACCGTGAAATGGGCGTCGGGAGAATCGAGGAACAGGTCTCCCGGGCAGTAGCTGGGGTCCCAGAAGTGCCGCAGCCGACAGAGGTAGTGGGGCTCGTTGACCCCCGGCGAGGGGTCCCCGCCGGCGACGAAGAACACGAGGAAAACCAGCGCCCCGTCGAACCAAAACCGGCCCGACGGCGTCTTGGAGGCAGGCGGCGCCAGCGGCGGGCGATCGGGCACGGTGCTCGTGAGCTAGGCTTGCAGTGGCGTCGGCGACGCCAAGCGGAACATTGGCGAGCCGGTAGCGTCAGCGACCGGAGTGAAGCAGGTTCAGGGCTCCCTCCGGTCGCTGACCAGGATTATGCAAGGGCTAGCAGTTACCACGTTCAGATAAGGACTTAAGCGTCGTCGGACTGCTATCGCAGCAGTGCATCATCGACGTAAGTCCTTTGTTAAACGTCCATTTGCTAGCAGTTGCATAATCCTGTGACGCTACCGGCTCGCCATTCGTTTCTGTGGTTGAGCAGCGACCGTACCGAAACCCGCTCCACCACGCCAGCACGCCTGACCGCTAGCACACATGGCCGCAAGGTTTGCTCACAACGCCGTTGCTCAGAATCCGATCAGTCCTTAAGAGGACAGCTGAACCGTTTGTGCCCAACAAACCGGTCCCCTCCACGACTCCCTCCCTCCCGAGTCACGACCGATGCCCAAGCAATCGAACCACGATTTCACCGATCTAAACGACGTCGCCTGCGACCGGCTCGACGAGCTGCTGTCGCTGTTCTTCGACGACTGCCTCGACGACGGCGAGGCGGCCGAGCTGAACGCGATGCTGCTGGCCGACCCCACGGCGCGGACGCGTTCCTTCGAGGCGGCCCAGTTGCACGCCGACCTCTACACGTACTTCCGTGAAGAGAAGCAGGCGAAAACTGGCGGCGCCATCGCGCCGGCGCTGCCGCTGCCAATCCCGGGCGTCGGCTTTTCGCTGTTCAAGTAGTCGCGATTTAGGTCTCACGCAAAGGCGCGAAGACGCAAAGGTCTCTGCTTACGATTTCTTTGCGCCTTCGCGCCTTTGCGTGAGTCATTGTCGTTTGAACTAGGTTAACGTCGCGATGCGATCGAATGCCGGCTTAAGCTGCCCGTAGAGGTCGCGGTAAACGCCGACGCGGGCGTCGTGGGCTTTCTTTGCCTTGGCGCTTGGCTTGGTTTCGCTCGCTGTGCGTACGGTGGCGTCGCAGGCTTCGGTGATGCTCTGGTACTCGCCGCAGCCGGTCGCCGCCAAGAGCGCGACGCCGTAGCCGGGGCCTTCGTCGGCTTGCATGGCGTGGACCCTGGCGCCGAGGATGTCGGCTTGGAGTTGGCGCCAGAAGGGGCTCTTGGCGCCGCCGCCGGTCGTGCGGATTTCGTTGACGGGGACGCCCAGCTCTCGCATCAGGTCGAGGCAGTCACGCAGCGAGTACGTGACGCCCTCGAGCACCGCCCGCACCATCGCGCCGCGGTCGTGCGACAGCGTCAGGCCGACAAAGGCGCCGCGGGCGTTGGGGTCGGCGTGGGGCGTGCGCTCACCGGCGAGATACGGCAGGAAGAACAGCCCCTCGGCGCCGGGGGCGTGCTCGGCCGCTTCGGCGACGAGCTTTTCGTAGATGTCCTGCTTGGCCTTCTTCGCCAGCTCCTTGTCGGTCTGGCAGAGCGCGTCGGCGAACCAGCCGAACGAGCCCGCCGCCGCGAGCGTGACGCCCATCTGATGCCACTTGCCGCGCACGGCATGGCAGAACGTGTGCAGCCGACCGGCCGGGTCGAACTCGGGCTGGTCGCTGTAAGCGAACACGACGCCGCTCGTGCCCAGCGACGTGTTGACGAGCCCCTTCCGCACAATGCCGTTGCCGATCGCCCCCGCCGCACAGTCGCCGGCGCCGCCGACGACGACGCAATCGGTCGAGAGGCCCAGCAGCTCGGCCACTTCGGGCGTCAGCTTGCCCGTCACGTCCTCCGATTCGACGACGCTCGGCAAGAGCGCGGGATCAAGCTCCAGCTTGTCGAGCAGCGGCTTCGACCATTGCCGCTTCACCACGTCCAGCAGCAGCGTGCCGCTGGCGTCGCTGACCTCGGTGACCAGCTCGCCCGTCAATCGGCGCCGGACGTCGTCCTTGGGCAGCAGCACGTGAGCGAGCTTGGCGAAGTTCCGTGGCTCGTGGTTGCGGAGCCAGAGGATCTTCGGCGCCTGGAAGCCGGTGAGCGCGGGGTTCGCCACCAGCTTGATCAGCTTCTTGCGACCGCCGGCCCGCTCGGTGATCTCGTCGCACTCGGCGGCGGTGCGTTGGTCGTTCCAGAGCAACGCGGGGCGGAGCACCTTGCCCGACTTGTCCAAGAAGACCGACCCGTGCATCTGGCCCGAGAGGCCGATGCCGCGGACCTCCTGTTTCTTTAGCTTCGCCTTCTTGACGACGCCGCGGACGGTCTCGACAACGGCGTCCCACCAGTGCTGCGGGTCTTGCTCGCTCCACAGCGGGCGCGGATGCTCGCAGGGATACGTCGCACTGGCGCCGGCGAGCACTTGGCCCGCCGCGTCGATCGCGATGGTCTTCGTGCCCGAGGTGCCGATGTCGATGCCCAGAAAGACATTCTTCGCAGAACCGCTCATACGGAGTGTGCTCGTTGGCTTACTTGTCGTCGTGGCGGCGGGTTGCCCCGACGCGCCAGAGAAGAAGGAATCAGCTGAAAAGGGCGACGCGGGGGCGCTGCCGCGGGCGAGTGTAACCTTGCGGGTCGCGGTCGTCAGCGATGAATCCCTCGGCCGGGCGATCGACCGCCTGCGGGGCGAGTGGCGTGAACAGACCGACGGCGAGATCGAGACCTTCGATGTCGCCAAGGACGCCGACCTCGTCGCCGCGGCCAAGGAGGCCGATCTGATAGTTTTCCCTAGCCGGGCGATCGGCGAGCTGTGCGAGGCACGGGCCCTCCTGCCCGTGCGGCCGAGCGTCCTCAAATCGCCCGATCTGCGGTTCGAGGACTTCCTGCCGCTGGTCCGCGACCACGAGGTGGTTTACGCCCAGCAGGTGATGGCCCTGCCGATCGGCTGCCCGACACCGCTGCTGCTGACGGCGGAGGGTAAGGCGTCCAATCTGTCATTGCCGGATGACGACATCGAGCTGGCGCTGGCTTATCTCGCCTGGGCGGCCCCGTACGCCGAGCACCGCAGCCGCATCTCGACGCTGATCGAGAGCGACACGTTCCGCCCCCGGTTGGCGGCGCCGCCGTTCGTCAGGGCGCTGGAATCGCTGGTCGCCGCGGCGGGCGACGGACCCGGCACGATCGCCTGGCCTCAGCGCGAGTCACCGGCGCCCGCAGAGGCCTCCCCAGAGCCCCTAGGAGGCACCGAGAGCGTCTTCAATCCGATCTCCGGTGAATGGGAGCCACTCGGCGCCGAGGCCCGTAGAGCGACGCTGTTGGCCTCCAGCGGCCGCCTCCTCGGTATCTCCGCCACGAGCCGCAACGCGGCCACGGCCTTCCGCTACGCCGCCTGGCTCGTGAGCCCCGAGAACAGCCGGCTGGTTTCCACGGCAAGTGACAACGTCGCCAACTGCCGCGGGTCACTGGCCCGGGCGCCGGACGCCTGGCGGGCTTCGGACAACCGCGACCTGGGCCGCCGGTTCGCCGAAGCCCAGGCCGCCGCCCTGCGGACGCCCCGCTTCCTGCTGGCCCCCCGCCTGCCGGGGTCGGAAGAGTACCTCGAAGTCCTCGGCAAACGCGTCCGCGAAGCCCTCGACGGCCGCCCCCCCGCCGAGGCCCTCCAGCAAGCCGCCGACGAGTGGGAAGCGATCCACCACGCCCGCGGCTGGGACGAGCAGCAAGCCGCCTACGCCCGCAGCATCAACGCAACGGGGTTTCTGTAGGGTCCGCTGTGCGGACCGTTCGTTGGAAGCCGCGCCGCCACGTGGCTTTCTACCGCCAACCACGGTCCGCCCAGCGGACTCTCCGAACGCTTGCCAAGCCGCCGCCGCGCCGGTAGCTTCAACAGCTTCCCTTTGGGCCTGACGGACCGACAAACGTAGCGCCCACCCCCACTCGCTGCCGACCCACCGCGATGACGAGCCAGGCCAGCCCGACCGACCGCATCGTCATCACCGGCATCGGTCTCACGTCGCCCAACGGCAACACGCTTGCCGAGTACCGCGATGCGCTGCTGAACGGCCGCAGCGGTGTCCGCGACTACGAGATCCGCTACGTCGGCAAGACCTTGGCGGGCGTCTGCGACTTCGACGAGCTCAAGTACCAGAAGCGGCGAGAAGTCCGCCGCGGCACGCGCGCCGGCGGGGTCTCGATCTACTGCTCTAACGAGGCGATCCAGGACTCGGGCATCGATTGGACCAACGTCAATCGCGAACGCGTCGGCGTCTACATCGGCGTCACCGAGCACGGCAACGTCGAGACCGAGAACGAGATCAACGAGATTAAGGGCTACGACTACGACACGAGTGTCTGGTCGCACCACCACAACCCGCGCACCGTCGCCAACAACCCGGCCGGCGAAGTGACGCTGAACCTGGGCATCACCGGCCCGCACTACTCGATTGGCGCCGCTTGCGCTGCGGGTAACGCCGGCCTGATCCAGGGCGCCCAGATGCTCCGCCTCGGCGAGTGCGACCTGGCGATCTGCGGCGGCGTCTCGGAGAGCATCCACACGTTCGGCATCTTCGCCGGCTTCGCCAGCCAAGGCGCCCTCGCTAGCAACGCGGACCCGACGAAGGCCTCGCGTCCCTTCGACAAAGACCGCAACGGCATTGTCGTTTCCGAAGGCGGGGCTATCTACACCTTGGAAAGGTTCCAGGACGCGTCGGCCCGCGGCGCAAAGATCTACGGTGAGATCGCCGGCTACGCGATGAACTCCGACGCCAGCGATTTCGTTCTGCCCAACCCGGTCCAGCAAGCCCGCTGCATGCACATGGCTTTGGCGAAGGCGGGGCTCAACGCCGACGACATCGACCTCCTCAGCACCCACGCCACCGCCACCCCCAGCGGCGACATCCAGGAGTGTGAGGCGGTCCGCAAGGTCTTCGGCCAGAGCACCCGCACCGCGGTCAACAACACCAAAAGCTTCATCGGCCACGCGATGGGCGCCGCCGGCTCGCTCGAACTCGCCGGCAACCTGCTGTCGTTCGTCGACGGCGTGGTCCACCCCACGATCAACGTCGATGACCTCGACCCCGACTGCGCCGTTCCGGGCCTCGTGATCAACGAGCCCCGCGAAGGCCACGAAGTCAAAGCGATCCTCAACAACTCGTTCGGCATGCTGGGGATCAACAGCGCGCTGATCGTAACCAAAGTCTAAATACGTTAAGAGCCCACGAATCACACGAATCCTCACGAATCTTATTCGCGTCGATTCGTGCGATTCGTGGGCTTAATAAGAGAAGGAAGTAGGTAATTCAATGACGCGTGATGAGATTCGCGACGAGATCCTCGACATCCTCGGCGACATCGCTCCCGACGAGGACCTTTCGGAGCTGAAAGACGAACAGTCCTTCCGCGAGCAGATGGAGCTCGACTCGATGGACTTCCTCGACATCGTCATGGAGCTGCGCAAGCGTCACCGCGTGCAGATCCCCGAGGACGACTACGTCGAACTGGCGAGCATGAGCTCAACGGTCAACTACCTCGAGCCGCTGATGAAGGATATCGCCAAGGCCTGACGGCCGAGGATAGGAGTTAGGGGCTAGGGAAGTTTCGCTTCGCCGAGCCGGCTGGCGCTCGTTTCCCTCGCCCCTCGTCCCTAGCCCCTAACCCCTCCTGTGTACGACACCCTCATCATCGGCGCCGGCATGAGCGGGCTCGCGGCCGGGATTCGGTTGGCGATGTACGATCAGCGCGTGTGCATCCTTGAGAAGCACACCACCATCGGCGGGCTCAACTCGTTCTATCGGCTGCGCCGACGGGATTACGACGTTGGCCTGCATGCGCTGACGAACATCACGCCGAAGGGGACGAAGAAGGGACCGCTCGCGCGGCTCTTGCGGCAGTTGCGGTTTAGTTGGGACGACTTTCAGATCTCGCCGCAGATCGGCTCGCAGGTGGTCTTCCCGGGCCATCGGTTGCAGTTCGACAACAACCCCGAGCGGCTCGCCGAGTCGGTCGCCCGTGAGTTCCCGGCGCAGGCCGACAACTGGCGGAAGTTCATCGCGTCGATCGCCGACTACGACGATCTGACCGACGAGCACCAGCAGCAGTCGGCCCGCGCGGTGGTGTCGAGCTACCTGACCGAGCCGCTGCTCGTGGAGATGCTCTTCTGCCCGCTGATGTTCTACGGCTCGGCCCGCGAGCATGACATGGACTGGGGCCAGTTCTGCATCATGTTCCGCAGCATCTTTCTTGAGGGACTGGGCCGGCCTCATGCGGGTGTGCGGCTGATCCTCAAGAACCTCGTGAAGAAGTTCCGCGGCCTCGGCGGCGAGTTGAAGCTGCGTAGCGGCGTTGACCGGATGCACGTCGAGAACGGCCGCGTCGTCGGCGTCGTGCTCGAGAACGGCGAGGTCATCGAGGCGAAACGCATTCTTTCGTCCGCCGGCTGGTGCGAGACGATGCGGCTCTGCGACGACGGCCAGCCCGTCGAGGTCGCCGGCTCGCCGCAGCGTTCCGCGGGGCGGCTCTCGTTCTGCGAGACGATCAGCACGCTCGATATTGATCCCAAAGAGATGGGTTACGACCGCACGATCACGTTCTTCAACGACCACGACAAGTTCGACTGGACCGTGCCGAACGTGCCGTGCGACTTGCGTAGCGGCGTGATCTGTAGCCCTAACAACTTCGAGTACACGGAAGCTTTAGACGACGGCCGCGGCGGCCGCGGCACGATGCGGATCACGGTGCTCGCCAACTACGACTACTGGAACGGGCTCGACAAAGAAGCCTACGAGCTCGAGAAGCTCCGCTGGTTCGAGCGCGTCAACGAGTCGGCCGTGCGGTTCACGCCCGACTTCCGCGGGCGGATCGTCGACACGGACATGTTCACGCCGACGACGATTGTCCGCTTCACCGGCCACGACAACGGCGCGGTCTACGGCGCCCCCGAGAAGCAACTCGACGGCACGACGCACTTAGAGAACCTCTTCATCTGCGGCACCGACCAAGGCTTCGTCGGCATCGTCGGCAGCATCGTCAGCGGCATCGGCATGGCGAATCTGCATTGCTTGAAGGAGTAGGCAGTGGGCAGTGGGCAGTGGGCAGTAAAAAAGGGCGAACGCGAAGCGTCCGCGAGTCGCGTCGTGTCGACGCGGTACGGCTCAACCCACTTCACCGCATCGACACGATGCGACTCGCTCAACGGTTCTGCAAAACTCCCCGCGTCGCACGCAATCAAGTTGAAGAGGAACACGAATCAACGCTAATCTCCGCAAAGCGCACAAGCGAAGCACATTAGCGTAAATTAGCGCCGATTAGTGTTCCCAACTTCTCGCCCTCAAAAGCAGAGCCCCGCCGCGATGGAATCGCCCGAGCCAAAGCCCCGCCTGCGGCCACGCATCTCGCTGCTGAGTTTGCTGCTGCTGACGGCAGTGGTCGCGTGCTTGATCGTCGTCACCCTGCAAGCTCGCGAACTCGCACCGTTGCGAATCGAGAACAAGCGACTGCGGAGCGAGGTTGGTGAGCTTTCAGTAGAGGACCCGAATCGCCTACATGGAATTCGTGTCGCCACCACGGATGAAAACCACTGGCGATTCCGAGTCTTGGTGCCAGACCAACGAAGGTACTGGTTCGGCTGCATGAGTGACCTCATCCCGAAGGGAAAAAGCAGCGAGACTTGGGTCATTGACGAGGGGGAGGCAATCCGGCCATCCGGCGGAAGTGGAAGCCTTATCGAATCGGGCGAGCATCTGATCGACGTGTACTTCTCGGATGACGACGCCACAGATCAGATCGAGGTGAAGATTCTGCTGGATGGAGCAATTACCTCGATTCATGTTCTTGACGAACTGAACCACGACTGGATTCGGCACGACGGTTGGCAGCAACGCTTCGCCTCGCGCGAGTTTCTAGACTTCGAAACGGTCTCTCCTCGGCTTGATGAGGCACTTGTCCTTGTGCGGTACCGGGCTAAACACGTTGACCGAGAGTCGCGAGGCCCTGATTTTACGGTAGGTAATTTCGTTGGCTCGTATGGGAATCCTTTGATTGAAGAAATCGAAGAACCCTGTGAGGGATTGCTAGTTTGGATCGCTCCTCAGAAGTAGCGTCTAGCGGTTGGCTGACTTGACCGCTCCCCACCCCGCCCCCTCCCCGGTAAACTACAGGGTCCCCTCCCGCCCCCTGCCGACCGCCCACTGCCCACTCCCCCATGCCCAAAGACTTCCTCGCCGGCGCCCAGGACCACTACGACGTCGTCGTCATCGGCGCCGGGCTGGCCGGGCTCACCTCGGCCAACATCCTCGCCCGGCAGGGGCGTTCGGTCCTGCTGCTGGAGCAGCACTACAAGCTCGGCGGCCTCGCCACGTGGTTCAAGCGGCCCGGCCACCACATCTTCGACATCTCGCTGCACGGCTTCCCCGTCGGCATGGTGAAGAGCTGCCGGCGGTACTGGTCGCAGGAGATCGCCGACTCGATCGTCCAGCTCACCGGCATCCGCTTCGAGAACCCGATGTTCTCGCTGCAAACCGACTTCACCCGCGCTGACTTCTCGAAGAAGCTCGTCGAGAACTTCCGCGTGCCGCAGGCGACCGTCGATGCGTTCTTCGACACGGCCCGCGGGATGAACTTTTACGATGACCAGACGACGACGGCGCGCGAGCTGTTCGACAAGTTCTTCCCCGGCCGTGAGGACGTGATTCGGCTGCTCATGGAGCCGATCACCTACGCGAACGGTTCGACGCTCGAAGACCCGGCGATCAGCTACGGCATCGTCTTCAGCAACTTCATGTCGAAGGGCGTCTTCACGTTCGAAGGGGGGACCGACAAGCTCATCACGTCGATGGAGGCCGAGCTGCGGAAGAGCGGCGTCGATATCCGTATCAACGCCGACTGCGAGCAGGTGCATGTGGAAGGCGATAAGGTCGTCGGCGTCACCGTCAACGGGCGCCGCATCAAGTGCGACGCGGTCGTCAGCAACTCGAACCTCAAGGCGACGATCTTCAAGCTCGTCGGCGAGGACAAGTTCTCCGACAGTTTTGTTGACGAGGCCCGCGCGGTGCGCGTGAACAACTCCAGCACGCAGGTCTACATCGCGCTGAAGCCCGACGATCCGCTCGAAGAATCGACGGGCGACCTCTTGTTCACCTCGACGGCTCCGACGTTCAACACCGAGCAGCTCCTCTCGCGCGACATCACCAGCCGCACCTACTCGATGTACTACCCCGGGACGCGTCCCGAGGGCCGCCCGCAGAAGCTGATTGTCAGCAGCACCAACGCCCGTTGGGAAGACTGGGCCGGCCTCTCCGAGGAAGAGTACCAAGCGAGTAAGCGTGACCTCTGCGAGACGACGCTCGACGCGCTCGACAAGTACGTCCCCGACGTGCGTAGCCGGGCCGTCCACGTCGAGGCCTCGACGCCGCGGACGTTCAACCACTACACGCACCACCTCAACGGCGCGAGCTTCGGCACGAAGTTTGAGGGCCTCGCCGTGAGCCGCGCCCTGCCGCAACAGATCGGCGGCCTGTACCACGCCGGCAGCGTGGGCATCATCATGTCGGGCTGGCTAGGAGCGATGAACTACGGCGTGATCGTCGCGAACGAAGTGGACAACCACCTGATGACCAACAGCAGCCACAGCACGGCGGGCGCCGAGGCCACGGTCGCCGCCGACATGGCGGCGGGTTAAGGATTTAGCCACAGATGTTCGCAGATGACCGCGGATGGCGATTCGAAGAGATCGGGGTAGTCGCTGAAGGCGGCGAGATCCTGGTGGACGGTGTCGATCCGTGGACGAATGAGTGGAAAAAACTCCGTGAAGGTTTCGTGCAGTTGCCGCACCCACAGCACCGAAATCAATTGCATTCAATGGATGTCTATTCGATTTCAACCAACAGCGAGCGTGAAGTGCATTTCGCTGCTGGAGAAGTCTCGGCCGGTGTTTGGGCGTTCTACCATGCAGAGAGGGGCGAGTGCGTTCATGACCGCCCGCTCATTTGACGACCGTGACCGCTTTGGGCGTCAGGTTCTCAAGAGCTTTGAGCAGCGCCGCGATCAGAGGGCGGATGTCATCGAGCTTGTTGCTCGGCGCGCTGAGCAAGACGACCGACAGCGGCAGCTGGGCGGACTGCTGGTAGTGGAGATTGCCGTCTTTCGTTAGCAGAGCGTCGAAGCCGGCGGCCGCAGCCAGGGCAAGCAGCTCACCGTTTTCCTTCCCACCCCAACCCATGTAGGCTGTTGTCGCTACGTCATGTCCCACGATGAGCGGTCGTAAGCGATGCGGGAGGTTCTCGTCGAGTAGCAGCTTCATACCGCCGGGGCCCCGGAAAGGGCCATCGACTGCGCCTCTTTGAGCAGCGTATCTACCTGCTCCCGCGAGACTGTGGGGAAATCTTCTAGGAAGTACTCGATGGAGTACCCACCCCTCAGGTGGTCAAACAACGACACGATCGGCACCCGCGTCCCCTTAAAGACCGGGGTGCCGCCGAGAATTTCCGGATCGACGTTGACGACGGTGCTCATACCCCCATCCTACCGCGCGGAAAGCCAATCGGCCATCTTATATGGCTTAGCCTACCAAGCAACATCTGCGTCCATCTGCGGCTAGATTTTCCCATGTCCAAAGAACAAATCCTCGCCGCCATCCCGCACCGCGACCCCTTCCTGCTGATCGACGAGGTCACGGAGCAGGGCGAGGCGCGGATCGTGTGTCGCAAGACGTTTAGCGGCGATGAGTTCTGGTACCGCGGGCACTACCCCGACTTCCCGATCACGCCCGGCGTCATTCTCTGCGAAGCGAGCATGCAGGCCGGCGCCGTGCTGCTGTCGGGCTTGGTGACCGATGCGGCGGGCAAGGTTCCCGTCGCCACGCGGGCCAACAACGTGCAGTTCCGCGACATGGTCCGCCCCGGCGATACGGTCGAGATCGAGGTCGAGCTGACCGAACGCCTCGCCGACGCGTTCTTCATGAAGGCGAAGGTGACGAACGTGACCCGTGGCAAGTTGGCGTGTCGGTTCGACTTTGCGTGTACGCTGACCGCTCGCCAGTAAGGTTCTGCCGATGTCGGCGCCGCTCACCCCGTAGCGTTACCCCGCAGAGTTACACCATGAGAAGGCTTGCGGTTTTTGCGGCGTTAATCGCCGGCTCGTGCCTATCGTCGCTGGCGATGGCGGAGGACATGCCGGAAGGCTTCGTGTCGATCTTTCCCGCGGCGAGCCTCGCGGGCTGGGTCGGGGGGACGACGATCGACCCGTCGACGATCACGCCCGAGCAGCAGGCGAAGTGGGACGGCGAGCTCCACGACCACTGGCGCGTCGAGGGGGACGATCTGGTGAGCGACGGCCACAGCCCGCACCTCGTGACGGCGCGGAAGTACGGCGACTTCGAGCTGCTGGTCGATTGGAACCTCGCGCCCAACGGCGACAGCGGCGTCTACCTCCGCGACACGCCGCAGGTGCAGCTCTGGGACCCCTGGAATGAAGCGGCCCACAAGCACGGCGCCCAGAAGGGCTCCGGCGCCCTTTGGAACAACAACGGCCCAGGGAAGTGGCCCCTCGAGCCGGCGGACAAGCCGACCGGCGAGTGGAACACGATGGCGGTGCGGATGGTCGGCCCTTACGTACGGGTCGTGCTCAATGACAAGCTCGTCGTCGACGACGCGCCGCTCGAAAACTACTTCGACCGCGCCGCGCCGGTCTTCGACGAAGGCCGGATCCACCTCCAAACGCACGGCAGCGAAACCCGCTTCCGCCGCCTGCTAGTGCGCGAGATCGAGCCCACCGAGGCCGAGTCGCTCATCGCAGAGATCGAGTCTCGCCCCAAGTCAGACTAAGTCTGGCTTGCCGTCACTGCCCACTGCCGACCGGCCCCTGCCCCCTGCCCACTCCACATGCCCTCCGACTTCCTCCAACTCGCCGGCAAGACTGTCCTCGTGGCCGGGGTCGCCAACAAGAAGTCCGTCGCCTGGCACATCGCCCGACTGCTGACCGAGGCCGACTGCCGCGTCATCTACTCGGTGCGGAGCGAGAAGCGGCGCGACGAGGTCCAGCGGCTCGTGGGGCCCGACGCCCTGGTGCTGATCTGCGACGTGGAGCACGAGGAGGAGATCGAACGCCTCGGCGCCGAGGTGGCGGCCGAGTGCGAGCGGACGGGGCAGAAGCTCGATGGGTTGGTCCATTCAATCGCCTTCGCGGACTATGAGGACGGATTAAAACCGTTCCATGAGACGACCAAGCGGGCCTTCCTGCGGACGTTCTCGATCAGCTGCTACTCGCTGGTGGCGATGGCGGGGGCGTTGAAGGATTCCCTGGCGGAGGACGCCTCGGTCGTGGCGATCTCGATCTCGACGACCGAGATGGCCAGCGAGAACTACGGCTACATGGCCCCGATCAAGGCGGCCCTCGACTCGTCGCTGGCCTTCCTGGCCAAGTCCTTCAGCCAGTTCAGCCGGGTGCGGTTCAACGCCGTGGCGCCAGGCTTGCTCAAGACTTCGGCCTCGGCGGGGATCCCCGGGTACGTCGATTCGTACCTGTTTGCCGAGAAGGCGACCCTCCGTGAAGAAGCCGTGAAGACCGAAGAGGCCGCCGCGGCGGCGGTTTTCCTGCTCAGCCCGCGGTCTTCGGGCATGAACGCCCAGCGGCTGGTGGTTGATGCGGGGATGCGCACCAACTATTTCGACTCGGACATCGTCCGGGCCGTCGTCGAACGGGAATAGCTAGGTTTCCCACCCTACGGGGGGCGGTGGTAGGGGCTGGTGTTTTTTCCGGCACGACCGGCCCTTCGGGCTGAGACTCGTTCGCAATTAGGACCAACCGCAACGGAAAAACGGTGGTCCCGTTTGACTGGCCGTGATACGCTTAACTGGTGTAGCTAGCGACGGTTGCGGCGATTTCGTCGCGATCGGCGCCAGCGGCTGACTCTTCTCAGGCGGGCGGATGTCGCATTTCGGCGTTCGTCAGGAGTGTCAGGAAGACTCCCACTCGGAACAAACGAATAGCTCAGGCTGGCCGGACGACGCGTCATGCGTCACGCCGGTCGGTTGGGCTTTGGCACTTTCCTAGTATCGCTCGCGCTAACGCGCCGACGCCACAACTTGGCGTACGCGCGGAGGCCGCAACGGTCGGCAACGGACCCAGCAAGACGGATGTCTCAGGACGCCTCCGAAAAGCTGATCGACCTGGTCAAACGGAGCGACCTCGTAACTCCGAAGAAGCTCGATGCGTTCTTAGAGAAGAGCGCGCAGGAGCCCGGCGGGATTCCCGTCGAGCAGGAGAAGGTCGCCGACATGCTCGTCGCCGACGGGCTGTTGACGCGTTGGCAAGCCGACAAGCTGCTCGCCGGCAAGCACCGCGGGTTTCGACTCGGCAAGTACAAGTTGCTCGGCCAGATCGGTAAGGGCGGCATGAGCCACGTCTATCTCGCCGAGCACGTGCTCATGGAACGGCGGGTGGCGATCAAGGTCTTGCCGCGGCAGCGGGTGAAGGACCGCTCGTACCTGTCGCGGTTCCAGCTCGAAGCCCGCGCGGCGGCCCGGCTCGACGACCCCAACATTGTCCGCGTCTTTGACATCGATAACGAAGGAGACACCCACTACATCGTCATGGAGTACGTCGATGGACGCGATCTCCATCAGACGGTGAGTCAGAACGGCCCGCTGCCGTTCGTCACCGCGGTGCGGTACGTCACGCAGGTCGCGACCGGTCTTCAGCACGCCCACGAGATGGGCCTCGTGCACCGCGACATCAAGCCGGCCAACTGCCTGCTCGACCAGCACGGTACGGTCAAGCTGCTCGATATGGGCCTGGCGAAGCTCAACGACGACGAGACGTCGCTCACGCTCGCCAACGACGAGAACGTCCTCGGCACGGCCGACTACCTCGCGCCCGAGCAGGCCCTCAACAGCCA
This sequence comes from Botrimarina mediterranea, assembly GCF_007753265.1. NCBI lineage: Bacteria > Pseudomonadati > Planctomycetota > Planctomycetia > Pirellulales > Lacipirellulaceae > Botrimarina > Botrimarina mediterranea. Next base: position 1,826,102 of record NZ_CP036349.1, on the reverse strand, counting down.
CGCCGCCGACGCGCGGGCGGACATCTACAGCCTCGGCTGTACGCTCTATTTCCTGCTGGTGGGCCGCCCGCCGTTCCCCGACGGGACGATCTCCGAGCGGCTCCTCAAACACCAAGTCGAAGAGCCCGAAAGCCTGCTGAAGCTGCGGCCCGACACGCCGCTCTCGTTGGTGGACCTCTGCGCGCGGATGATGGCGAAGAAGCCGGACGATCGTCCGCAGACCGCCGGGGACGTGGCTCGACTGATGAACGATTGGCTCGCCGAACGCGGCGAATCGACCGTCGGCATGGGATCCAGCGGCAGCGGTGTCCGGGTCGGTGAAGGGCTCGGCAGTGGCGTCGGCAGCGGCATCCTCAGCCGCTACTCACAAACGCCCCCGCCTGGCGCGCTGTCCAAACCGGGCAGCGGGAGTGGCCGCGTCCCTCCTGCCGCCAGCGAAACGGCCAAGCTCTACTCGACGCCCTCCGTCGATACCGATGAGGACATCGGCCTCGCTCCCCTGGACGAAGAAGAAAAGGGCCCCGCCGCGCGCCAAGCCAAGAAGGCTTCCGCGTCGTCGGGCGTCCTCTCGGACGAGAGCAACTCGAAGCTCGGATCGAAAGCAAACGTCGCCAGCAAGTCGGGCAAGGCCTCGTCAGCGAAGTCTGTCGCGAAGCCTGATCGGGGCTCGTCCAAGGTGACGAGCTCAAGCGATAGGGTCACCGAAGAGACCGAAGCCGCGTCGCTCAGCTCGCCCTCGAGGCCGATCAAGCCGAAGTCGATCTTCGACGAAGAGTACGCCGCCGCGACCGAGGACGACCCAATCAAACGTCGCGCGCAACGCGCCGCACAGACAGAGTACGACCCGCTCCACCCGCCGGGGTACGTGAACCCCTATACCAGGACGCCGGCTTGGGTGTGGGTCGTTGGCGCGATGTTCTTGGTGGCGGTGATCAGCATCGTGGCGTGGGTCCACAACAGTTGACCCACCGCCGCGTGTTTGGGGCGCCACCGTCTTGAGCGCTCGTCCCCGCACTTAGCCCCCGGTCAATGACCGGGGGCTAAATCATGGTGGGATGCCCAATGGTGGCCCTCCGCGCTAGCAATACTCCACCGCCATCATCAGGCAATTGACGCCCGAGCCGATGCCCAGCAGCGCGACGCGGTCGCCACGATTCACCGCGCCGGCTTCTAGGCCCAGCGACAAGGCGCTGGGCAGCGCCGCCGAGCCGGTGTTGCCCAGCCAATCGACGGTCGAGTAATCACGCTCCAGCGGCAGGCCCAGTTCGCCGAGCATCATCTTGCGGTGCGCGGCGCCGACCTGATGGCAGAATGTTCGGTCGATTCGTTCGCGCGTCCAGCCGGCGGCGTCGAGCAGCCGCTCGAAGTTCGCCGCGCCGGCGGCGACGCCGGCGCGCATCAGGCGTTCGCTGTCGGTCTGCATGACCTCGGCGAGGCCCTCGCTCTGGCAGAGGTCGTGGTGCGTGGTGTCGGCGTAGACCGTCGACGCACGCAGCCGGGCGCCGGTCCGGCTCAACCGCTGGTGGCAAAGCACCATCGCGGCGCTGGCCGAGCCGATCGTCAACGACGCGAACGAGTTCTTGACCGAGTCGCGCGTCAACGACGTGTCGGCGTTGAGCTTGTCGATGGTGTTGTCCACCAGCTGCCGGCCGCACTCCGTGCCGACGACGATGCCGGCTTCGATCATGCCCAGCTCGATCATCGTCGCGATCTGCAGGGCGCCCGAGAGGATGCCCAGGCAGGCGTTCGACACGTCCTGGACGATGCACCCGTGGGGCAGCCCGAGGGCGTGATGGACGCGACAGGCGGTGGCGGGTTCGAGGCAGTCGCGGCACACCGACCCGTGGAGGCACGCGCCGAACGCCTCGCGCGGCACGCCGCTCTGTTCGATCGCCAGCTCGCCGACACGGCAGCTGATGTCGCCGGGCTTCGTGCCGGGCGGGAAGAACCGCCGTTCACGGATGCCCGACATCAGCTCGAGGCGGCCCGGCGGGAGCCGCAGTCGGTCGTAGAGCGGGGCGAGCCGCTCCTCGATCGCGTCGGAGGTAACAACCTCTTCGGGGAGGATGTGCGTGACCGCCTCGACAAAGACCCGATCGAACCACACGCCAATAGCCCTTGTCTGAAAGTGCTGGTTTTAAGCCGGAACACGCCCGAAACTAGCCGATTGACGCCCCGGCCGATACCTGCCCTTGGAGGACTTCTTGGACAAGGTGGCCTGAGCTGGATCTTACGGTTCTTACGTTAGCGCCGCCGTTCTAGCACGCCATCTTGTGCTAGCAGTCTTGTCGGTGGCCAAAATCTTCTAGCGTCTACCGAGAGGCGTTACGACTCGTTAACTTCACCGCCTACTTGCACCCCACCGATCACCAGACCGCTGACTACGGTCGTCACCAACAGGGGCCGCGCCGAGGGATCGAGCGACAACCAATGTAGCGGCGTTGAGCCCGCAGGGCGCTATCGAAGGATGGCGCCCGGTGAGCGAAGCGTCGAATGGCGTGCTAGGGAAGGCACGTGACGCCGCAAGGTCTCTTCGGAGACGCCGGCGTCGTAGGCACGCCCCTGAGACTGCTGACGACTCCGCCGGGCCAGTGACGGCGCGGTGTGGGGCTCGCCGATTGGCGAGAGAGGGTCAGTCGACTCATCGCTACTGCGTTTGCCAATCGATGCTTCTTGCTCGTCGATACGCTCGTGGCGCATCGCACGACGGCCCTCTCGCCGCAGGGAGTGCAAGCGAAGATGTCGAAGCCGATTATCGCGTTGAACGCAGATTTCCGAGTCGCCGCCGGGGACAAGCCGGCCGTTTCCTACGTGCCCGCTGGGTACTACGACGCTCTGATCGAAGCCGGCGCTCTGCCGGTGATCCTGCCCCCGGTCGAATCACAAGAAGACCTCGACCAGGTCCTGCGGATGGTGGACGGCGTGCTGCTCGTTGGCGGCGCCGACCTCGACCCGCGTCGCGACGGTTGGATGCTCCACCCGGCCGTGCGTCCGCTCGCCCCGCGCCGTGAGACGTTCGACCGCATGCTCGCCCGCACCGTGTGCGAACGCCGCATGCCCGTCTTCGGCATCGGGCTGGGCATGCAGCTGCTGAACGTCACGATGGGCGGCAACCTCTTCCTGCACCTGCCGGAAGACCTCCCCGAGGCGCTGCCGCACCACGACATCCTCGACCCGGCGCACCGACACACGCTAGAGCTCGCCGCCGGTTCGATCATGGACCGCGTTTACGGCGACGGGGAACTCCGCGTCAACAGCCGGCATCACATGGCCATCGACGAGCTCGCCGATTGCTTCACAGTGACGGCGAAGTGCCCGGACGGCGTCATCGAAGCGATCGAATCCAACATGGAAGACTGGTTTGCGATGGGCACGCAGTTCCACCCCGAGGCCGAGACCGCTTCGGCGCTCGACCTGCGGATCTTCGAGGAGTTCCTCACCGGCGTGAAGGAAACCACCGAGCCGATGCGGCTGGTGGCCTGATCGATTCGAAGCACATTGGTTGGCAAGGACGCCGATCAACAGACAGCGCACGGAAGCGCTGCACGACGCGGCCCGGCGCTCAGCGCCGGGCCGCGTTGTTTTGTTTGTTCACCACGAAGGACACGACGGCCCGCTCGGCGAGGTTAGAGATGAACTTGTAGGAGGGGTCTCCAGACCCCGATTACGGCTTCCATCCCGAATCGGCACGGTGCGCGTAATCGGGGTCTGGAGACCCCTCCTACAGACAGCCTTCGGCAATTCACTACGGACGCAGTTCGCCGCCGAGGGTTCGCACGAACTCGCGCAGCCAGGCGGGGTGGGCGGGCCAGGCGGGGCCGGTCACCAGCACGCCATCGACGCACGCCGAGTCGAGGCCCGCCGAGGGCTCGTCCCACACGCCGCCGGCGGCGATCACGTCGGGCTTGCATGCGGGGTACGCCTGCATCCGTTTGCCGGAGATGACACCCGCGGTCGCCAGCAGCTGCGCGGCGTGGCAGACTCCGGCGATCGGCTTGCCGGCGGCGGCGAACTCACGCACGATCGCCAGCACCCGCTCGTCGAGCCGCAGGTACTCCGGCGCTCGGCCGCCGGGGATGACGAGGCCGGCGAAGTCGGCGACGTTCACCGCGTCGAAGTCGCCGTTGATCGCGAAGTTGTGGCCACGCTTCTCGCTATAGGTCTGCGCGCCGTCGAAGTCATGGATCGCGGTGGCGACCGTGTCGCCAACCTTCTTCCCCGGACAGACCGCGACGCAGTCGTACCCGACCATCGCCAGCGCCTGGAACGGGACCATGACTTCGTAGTCTTCGACGTAGTCGCCGACGAGGAAAAGGAGTTGCTTCATTACTTGTAGGGTCCGCTGTGCGGACCGTTCGTTGGATTGAATGTGGCGAATTGGCTCGTTACTTCATACCGCCTAGTACGGTCCGCCCAGCGGACCCTACTCGTCGATCTCCAATTCTCGCGGCAGCCGTTGCACGCGGCCTTCGCGGTCGATGCAGGCGATCGTCGTCTCGGCTTCGGCGACGATCCGTTCGCCGACTTTGATGACGTACGTGTGGTCGATGCGGGCGCCGAAGGCCCGCTCGGTACGGAGCCAGATGCGGAGGACATCGCCGTAGCGCGCCGGGGACTTGTAGCGGACGGTCGCTTTGGCGACGACCAGCAGGATGCCGGCCTCCTCGATCTTCGCGTAGTCGTAGCCCGTGGCGTTGAGCAGCTCGATCCGGGCCAGCTCCATGTACCGCAGGTAGTTGGAGTGGTGGACGACGCCTTGGCCGTCGGTCTCGTAGTAGCGGACGGGGAGGTCGAACTCGTGTTCGCGGGGCATCACGGCGGCAGAGGCAAAGGCTGGGGGCCGTCTGGGGAGAGATCGGCTGGGGAGGCGAGGTGAGCGTCCCCCGAGGCTACCGCCCCCAGCCGGTAGGGGCAACGGAGCCTCCTTTCGGCGAGTTGCAACAAACTGTTGTGCTGTCTATCTTTACGGCTTCTAGCGGCCGCGGCGGGCGGACCGCTCACCTGTCGTGCTAGCTACCCACTCGACGGACCTCGCATGAGCATCGGCGACGGCTCGGCCACCCAGGACCTGACCGCCCGCGGGCACGATTATCCCGCCATCCGGCAGTTCACCGTGTTCCTCGAGAACCGTGTGGGCCAGCTGATGAGCGTCGTGCGTCGTTTCGAAGGGAGCAACGTGCGGATCGTCGCCCTGACGATCAGCGACTCGACCGAGTGCGCCCTGGTGCGGTTCCTGCTCAGCGACCCCGAAGCGGGCCGCGAAATCCTCGAGCGCGCCGGCTTGGCGATCGTCGAGTCCGACCTGATCGGCGTCGAGCTGCCGATGACCAATCAGCCGATGCTGCAAATCTGCACCGCGCTGTTGGCGGCGGAGATCAACATCACGCAGGTCTACCCGCTGCTGGTGCGTCCCAACGGTAGGCCCGCGGTGGCGTTGATGGTGGACAACATCGAGCAAGCGGTCGATACGCTGCTCTCCAAGGGGTTCCACACGATCAACGAGGACGAACTGAAAGCGTTCGACCCGATGGCCTGAAACTCTGCGGATTCTTGACCGCATCGACACGACGCGACTCGCTTAACTGCCCTCTGCCTGCTTCCCGCTGCCTGCTGTTATGGCGATCAATGTCACTTGTCCGAGCTGTTTGAAACGTTTCAACGTCGCCGACGAGCACGCCGGCAAGACCGGGCCGTGCCCCGCTTGCAAGAAGCCGATCACCATCCCGAAGCTCGACGAGCAGGTGGTGATCCACGCCCCGAAGCCGGAGGGGCCCACCGACTCGAAGGGGCGTTCGGTCCTCAAGACGGTCCGACGCAGTGACGGCGCGTTCGACCCGCTAGTGGCGACCGGCGTCGCCGGGGTTGCTCTCCTCTCGCTGCTGGCGGCGTTCCTGCTTCAGGGTGACGATAACGCCATCTGGTGGTGGGCGGGGATGTGCGTGCTGCTAGGGCCGCTCGTCGCTTGGGCAGGCTATGGCTTCCTCCGAGATTCCGAGATCGAACCCTACACCGGTGGCATGCTGTGGCTCCGCGCTGCCGCCGCTGGCGCCGTGTTCGCGCTGTCGTGGTACGTCTATTACCACCTGGCTGGTGTCCTCGGCGAATCGGACTGGCTGACGACGGGCCTCGAGACCTGGCAGATGCTCGTCGCCGGCGGCATCGCGGTAGGCATCGCGACATTCGCGTCGTTCGTCGCGCTCGACCTCGAACCCTTCATGGCGTTCTTCCACTGCTCGCTGTACTTCGTCGTCACCGTGTTGCTACGGGTGGTGATGGCGCTGCCGGTGCTGCCGGGGTTGGTGACAGGGGATGCGGGGTAGACGTTTTCAGCGAGTGGTTAGCGTTTTGTGGCGCACTCCGGGCGCTGACGCTTACGGCTCGCCTTTGATTGAGTTGGCGAGCCGTAAGCGTCACAGGATTATGTAACTGCTAGCAAATGGACGTTTAACAAAGGACTTACGTCGATGATGCACTGCTGCGATAGCAGTCCGACGACGCTTAAGTCCTTATCTGAACGTGGTAACTGCTAGCCCTTGCATAATCCTGGTCAGCGCCCGGAGTGAACCAAGAGCTCGCTCAACGATTCCCAAAGGCCCCGCCTCATGCCCTCCCTCCTCGACATCGCCGAAATCCGGGGCCTCTACGGTTCGGCGACGGGGATGGTGCGGCTGCCGCCGGGGATCGACGTGCCGATCACGCCGCGCGTCAGGCAGCTGATCGACACGCCCGAGTTCCGCCGGCTGTCGCGTATCAGCCAGCTCGGCCTCGTCGCGCAGGTTTATCCCGCCGCCAACCACACCCGGCACGAGCACTCGCTGGGCGTCTACCGCACGGCGATCGAGTACCTGCACAGCCTAGCGAGCGACGAACGTTTCGCCGCGCTGATCAAGCCCGAAGACGCCGAGCTGTTCCTCGTGGCGGCGCTGCTGCACGACCTCGGGCACTGGCCGTTCTGCCACCCGATCGAGGACATGGGGCTACCGCAGACGCCCGACCACGAGTTGTTCGCCAACAGCTTCTTGCTCGAGGGCGAGATCGCCGACGCCCTCCGCGACGATTGGGGCGTCAACCCGCGCGACGTGGTGGCGATGCTCTCCGGCAAGCCGACCGACCGCCGCGGGCGCGTGCTGCGGTCGCTGCTCTCGGGGCCGATCGATGTCGACAAGGCCGACTACCTGGTGCGTGACAGCCTGCACGCCGGCGTCCCGTACGGACAGCACTTCGACCGCGCGCGGCTGGTGCGGAGTTTGTGCCTGAACGAGACCGGCGACGGCGTCGCGATCAGCGAGAAGGGGAAAACCGCCGCGGAGATGATGGTCTTCGCCCGCTACGTGATGTTCAGCGAGGTCTACTGGCACCACGCCGTGCGGTCGGCGACGGCCATGTTCCAGCGGGCGTTCTTCTTGACGTACCGCAACGTCGATCTCGACGCGCTGTTCCGGATGACGGAGCAGCCGTTCGTGACGACGCTCACCGAAGCCGCCGGCGACGGCCCCGCGGCCGAGCTCTTGGGCGGCCTCTTCGGCCCGACGCGGCGGCTCTACAAGCGGCTGACGCAGCACAGCCTGTTCGAATCGCCCGAGCTCTATCAGAGGCTGGCGCGACGGCCGTACCCGTGGCTGGTGCGTTGTGCGGAGGAGTTCGCCGCGGTGATGAGCCGGGCTCTGTCGCGCGTCGTCGCGCCGCACGAGGTGCTGTTCGACGCCCCGCCGACGGAGCTCGAAGTCGAGTTCGACATCGACGTCCGCGACTCGCACAGCGGCGTCTACCGACGGTTGGGCGAGATCTCGCCGATGGTCCGCACCCTCGCGCGCGAGCAGTTCGACGACTACGTCAAACGGGTGCGGGTGTTCGTCCACCCGCGGCTGGCCGATGACGCGCGGTCACTAAGGTCGCTACCGGACTTGATCCACGAAGCGATCGACCGCGTCGATTGACGCTTGCCACTCGAGGCGGGTGCTAGGCGAGCGCGGGTTCTGCGACCGATTCGTCCGTGGGATGGTCGGGGCTGTTGAGCCGAGCCCCCTTCTTGGCCGCTTGGGCGATCTGTTCGTAAGTGACGCTTCCCAGTTCCACGAGGTGATCGATCACCGGCCGTTGGCGCTGCTGCTGGTGCATCAGGAGCGTGGCGACCTGGGCGCTGGTCAGGTAGCCCTTCTCGACGGCGACCTCACCGAACTTGCGGTCAGATTGGAGCTGCTGGGTGCGGATCACTTCGAGCACCTGGCGGACACCGAGTAGCCCCTCCTCGATCGCCACCTGGCCGAGGGGGGGGCGTTCCTCCTCCCGCCGTCCCAGCGCCTCGACATAGTCGTCGGCGGAGACCAAGCCCGATCGGACGAGTGAGAGTTCCAGTTCCACCGCGGACGCTCTGTCGCAGAGGCCTTGTCAGGCACGGAGCAGGGGCAAACGGCGGGGGCCCGCCTTTTCCCAAGCTTGAAAAATCTAGCCCGCCAAGTGGGGGTAAACGCCTACGGATGCCCACGATCTGAAATCGGGCCGCCAGGGCCGCCACCCCCCTAACGGGTGACTTCCCTAGGGGCCCTCCAGGAGCCCCCAGGAGGCCGTTCAAAGCGTTCGGCGGCGGTGGCCTTAAAACCCCTAGCGACCCGCCAGAAGGCCCTAAATGACCCCTCCATGGCGATGTGGACGCATGTATACATTCAGTCCACTCCGCTCCCACCATCGGTACTCGTCTGAGCCGGGGGCGCGAGCCCTCGGTGGGCACCGGGTATCGCTTCCCACCGAGGGCTCGCGCCCCCGGCTCAGACCCAACTTGGGACCCAGATCGGAGCGTACTTGGGACCCAACTTCGGCTCGATGAGGCCCGCGCGATCGTTGCAACCGTGTTGGTAAGGGGTAACGCCTAGGAAGTCTGGAGAAAGGGTGTCCGCTGCGCCGATGTTGCTAGCACGGCAAGCTAAGGCGGCACGCCCGCCCGGCGACGGTCTCTCCCTCCCCCTCCGACTGAAGACGGCCCCCACGATGCAGGCTTCGCGTCCAAGGTACGTGCTGATCGCCGAGACCGAACCTGCGGCGGAGGGGTCGCTGTGGCGGTTCGCCCTCCACGCCGCCGACGCCTCGGTGTCGGTCGCTGCGTGCGACTCCGAGGCGGGCGCCGACGAAGACCGACTGGTGCTGCTGGCGGTGGTCCGCGGCCTCGAGGCCCTCGACCAACCGGCGGACGTGACGGTCGTGACCCGCTCGGCGTCGGTCCTCAAGGGGCTGACCCGCGGGCTCTCCGAGTGGCGTAACAACCACTGGCGCTGGGAGAGCTTCGGCCGCATGATCCCGATCCGCGACGCCGACCTCTGGCGGCGCGTCGATCAGGCCCTGCGGTTCCACACCGTCCACTGCCGCAGCTGGCGGTTCGATCAACCGAGTCCGCCCTCCCAGTCAACGCAACGCAGCGGCCCGCCAAAGCCCCACTTCAAACCGAAGCGCGTGGCGGCGGCCGGCGAGCGGCTCCCCGAAGCCGAGAGCTGGATCGAAGGCCGGCCCGACTCGCCCGCGATGGTGATCGTGCGGACGCCGCGATCCCGCCGCCGGGTGCGGTTCCTCGAGCCCGTCGCCGTCGCCGGCTGAGCCCGCCGCGTCTCAGCCAACCGAACAACTCCCCCTCCCAGGCCCCGTCTCTCCCCGACGCAGTCCCTGATAGCCAACCGCGAAGGACCCCTCCCCGTGCGTACGCAAGTTTCCCTCGACGCCATCGGCGCCCTGTCCGATGGCCGGCACGAGAACCCGTTCGACATCCTCGGCCCGCACGAAGTGGTGGACCAAGGCCGCCGCGCGCTGGCGGTGCGGGCGTTCCGTCCCGATTCGCAGCAGATGTGGCTGGTGGACCCGGCCGCTGGGAGTTCGCGTCCGATGCGGCGAATCCACCCTGCGGGGCTGTACGAAGCGATCTGTCCCATTGAAGATGGACTAACTGGGAAGGCCACGAAGGCCAGCGACTATTTGATCCGAGTTTCCGATTCCCGAGGCGGGCGACAAACGATGCACGACCCCTACGCGTTCCAGCCGCTGCTGACGGAGTACGACCTCCACCTCCTCAACGAGGGGACGCACTACGACGCCTACGAGCGGATGGGCGCCCACCTGCGGGAGATCGACGGCGTCGTCGGCGTGAACTTTGCCGTCTGGGCCCCCAACGCAGAGGGGGTCAGCGTCATCGGTGAGTTCAACGGCTGGAGCCGCACCACGCACCCGATGCGCAAGCGGGTCCCCAGCGGCATCTGGGAGCTGTTCATCCCCGGCATCGACGCGGGGACGCTCTACAAGTTCGCCGTCAAGCAGCCAGGCGGCCACGTCGTTGAGAAGTGCGACCCCTACGCCTTCGCCGCCGAGGTGCCGCCACGCACCGCCAACATCGTCACGGACCTGGGCGCTCACCAGTGGGCCGACGGCGACTGGATGGCCAGCCGGGTCGAGCGGAACGGCCTCGACGCGCCGATGAGCATCTACGAGCTGCACCTCGGCAGCTGGCGTCGCGACCCGGCGGACCCCGACCGCTGGTTAAGCTACGGCGAGATCGCCCCGCAACTGGTCGAGTACTGCCAGCGGATGGGCTACACGCACGTCGAGCTGATGCCCGTCAGCGAGCACCCGTTCACCGGCAGCTGGGGCTACCAGACCGTCGGCTACTTCGCCGCCACCAGCCGCTACGGCACGCCCGAAGACTTGATGGCGTTTGTCGATACGCTGCACCAAGCGGGCATCGGCGTGATCGTCGACTGGGTCCCGGCCCACTTCCCGAAGGACGACCACGGCCTGCGGCGCTTCGACGGCACCGCGATGTATGAGCACGAAGACCCCCGCCAGGGCGAGCACCCCGATTGGGGCACGCTGATCTTCAACTACGGCCGTAACGAGGTGTCGGGCTTCCTGCTCGCCAACGCCCTGTTCTGGTGCGACAAGTACCACATCGACGGCCTGCGTGTCGACGCGGTGGCCTCGATGCTGTACCTCGACTACAGCCGTGAGGGGAGCGACTGGATCCCCAACAAGTACGGCGGGCGTGAGAACCTCGAGGCGATCGACTTCCTCAAGCGGTTCAACGAGGTCGTCCACGAGCGGCACCCCGGCGTGCTGACGATCGCCGAAGAGTCGACCGCCTGGGGCGGCGTCTCGCGGCCGACGTACCTCGGCGGCCTCGGCTTCAGCCTCAAGTGGAACATGGGCTGGATGAACGACACGCTCCGCTACATGCGGCACGAGTCGATCCACCGCAAGTACCACCACGACGAGCTGACGTTCTCGCTGATCTACGCCTTCACGGAAAACTTCTGCCTGCCGTTCAGCCACGACGAAGTGGTGCACGGCAAGGGCTCGCTGATCGACCAGATGCCGGGCGACCTCTGGCAGAAGTTCGCCAACCTGCGTTTGCTGTACGGCTACATGTGGACCCACCCGGGCAAGAAGCTCACCTTCATGGGGAGCGAGTTCGGGCAGTGGAACGAGTGGAACCACGACACGTCGCTGCAATGGGACCTGCTCCAGTGGCAGACCCACCAGGGCCTGCAGAACTACGTCGCCCACTTGAACCACCTCTACCAGAAAGAGGCTTCGCTGTACGAGGTGGACTTCGACGGCGCCGGCTTCGAGTGGATCGACTGCCACAACCACGAGGACAGCATCCTCGCCTTCATGCGGAAGGCGAAGGACCCGAGCGACTTCACGATCTCGGTCAGCAACTTCACGCCGGTGCCGCGCGTCGGCTACAAGCTGGGCGTCCCCGAGGTCTGCTTCTACGAAGAGATCAGCAACAGCGACTCGACGTACTTCGGAGGCAGCGACCTGGGCAACTCGGGCGGCGTCATGGCCACAAGCCGCGGCGCCCAAGCCCGCCCCGCATCGATCGAGCTGACACTGCCGCCACTGGCGACCGTGATCCTCAAGCCGCGTCGTGGGTAGGCTGGCCCACTCGGCATGTAGACCATGTTACCGGTATTCGCGCCGCGGGCCCACGACAGGGAGTTCACCGACCTGTCAACGGCCCCGGCGCGACGACGTTCCGCGCGGTAGCAGTTGGAAACGTTAGCTTGCTGGGCTACCCGTCTAGGATCGAGACGCTGGGCCGCGCGGGCGGAAGCGTCCACCATGCTCCTTTGTAGGGCCCCGCGTGTTACGTCGATTTGCCCCTACATTCTTCGCATTCCCCGCCATTTCTGCGGTGGACCGTAGCATCGTCCCTGCACGTCGCGGCGAATTCTGGTAGACTACTGACATACGCGAGGCGGCGTTCGGCACGCCCCCTCGCCTCGCCTACCTCCACTCCGGCCGAAGCGCCGGGTCCGCGGGCTCTAGGGAAGCCGTTATCCCGCGGGCATTTTCTAGTTCAAGGGCTATTCGAGGGGCGCGGTCCAGGCCTGCCCCGCGGCTCGCTCTAGCCGGTCCCAGGATGGGAAGCGGCGATACAATAAAGGAACCCATGGCAAAAAATCAAAACACGTTCGAGAAGATGCGCCGCGAGGCGGACAAGAAGCGCAAGGCGAACGAGAAGCGCGCACGCAAGCAGCTCAAGAACAACGACGGCGCCGAAGTCGCCGCCGAGCCCGCCACGCAGCGCCAAGCTGTCCGTCGGCTCACCGACGCGGAAATCCTCCGCATGGCCCGCAACGCTTAGGGCGTCGCCCCAGCGGCTTAATATCTCACTACACCGCGAGGAGGCCGACGATGCTCACCAACTCGGAACAAAAAGCCCTGGGGCAGTTCCGCGAGTACCTGATGACCCCCAATCAGATGCTCTGCTTCTCCGGCCCGAGTCTCGACACCAACCGCGCGGCCCTCGAGTCGCTTGCGGATAAAGACCTGCTCGCCCGCGAACGCCCCAAGGGAGCGTACTCGCTCACCAATCGCGGCTACTCCGCGATGCGCTCCTGCCGCTGACGCTGACGCGTTGGGATTAGGGGCTGAGGGGCTAGGCGAGGGTGTGAACGCACGTCTTCGACGCTGTTCTTCCGCAGTATCTTTCTAAGAATTGACGCGCGAAGACTGCCGAGCCAGGAGCGTAGCGCCGGAAGCATAGCGGGGACACGCCTGTGTGCCACTTAGGTGTTGCGCGCGTTAGCGCCGCTCGCCCCAGATCGGCCAGTGGCGGCCGCCGTGCTCCACGAGTTGCGCGACTCCTACGCCGTAGGTTTTCTCTAGCGACGCCGCCGTCACCACTTCGCCCGTCGCGCCGACGGCAACGATGCGGCCTTCACCGATCAACAGCGCCCGCTCAAACTGCGGCAGCACTTCTTCGACGTGGTGTGTGATCATCATCACGGCGGGTGTCGAAGGCTCGGCCATCAACCCGCCGAGCCACATTAAGAAGCGCTCGCGTGCTGCAGGGTCCATGCCGGCGCAAGGTTCGTCGAGCACCAGCATCACCGGCTCGGTCATCCGCGCGCGGGCGACGAGGACCTGTTGGCGTTCGCCTTGAGAGAGCACCCGTAACGGCTTCTCCGCGAGTAGGCCGACGCCCATCGCTTCGAGCAACTTCCTCGCATCAGAAAAGTCGGCTTCGGTGACAGTGCGATCACTCATCGCCCGCAAGCCCATCTGTCCGAAGCGGCCCGAAACGACAAACGAGACGGCCGACTCTTCGGGCGGGGCGTACGCGAGCACCTCGCCCGACACCCAACCGAGGCGTTTCCGCATCTCGACAAGGTCGGCTAGCTCTTCGCCGAGCCGTTTGACGACGCCGCTGGTGTGCCAGCGATAGCCGCAGGCGACCCGCATCAGCGAGGTCTTGCCCGAGCCATTCGGCCCGAGGATCGCCCAGTGCTCGCCCGCTTCGACCCGCCAATCGATGTCGAGCAGGATGTCGGTCTCCTGCTGGCGGAACCCGGCGCGGCGCATCTCGATGAGGGGAACGGGGTTGGGCATGGGAGGTTGGCTTGAAGTGCTGGCTTCCGCGGACTGGCATGATCGCCGGATGGCTGGAAAGTCGAAAGGGGAAAGTGGAAAGTGGAAATGCACGCAGCGATTCCCGACCTTCCGCATTCAACTTTCCCCTTTCGCCGTTCAAATGACCAATCGCGAGATCGCCGCCGCGCTCGAAGAGGTCGCCGACCTGCTGGAGTTCCAAGGCGCCAACCCGTTCCGTGTGCGGGCATATCGCAACGGCGCGCAGAAGGTGAAGGACGCGCCGAAGTCGCTGCTGACGATCGTCGGGGATTCGGGCGCGGAGGCGCTGACGGCGATCGATGGCGTCGGCAAGGACTTGGCGGAGAAGATAGCCGAACTCGCTACGAGCGGCACGCTGGCGATGCTCGACGAGTTGCGGGCCGAAGTGCCGGCGAGCGTCATGGCGCTAATGCGAGTGCCGGGCATGGGGCCGAAGAAGGCGGCGACGCTGCACAAGGAGCTGGGCGTCCAGTCGCTCGACCAGCTACGCGCCGCGTGCGAAGCGGGCGAGGTGCAGAAGCTCAAGGGCTTTGGCAAGAAGACCGAGGAGACGATCCTTGCCGGCATCGAGCACGCGGCGAAGGCCGGTGAGCGTGTGCGCTGGGCCGACGCCGACGCGATCGTGCAACGGCTGCTCGCGCACATGGACGGCGTCGAGGCGATCAAGCGTCGCGAACCCGCCGGCAGCTATCGGCGTGGGAAGGAAACGGTCGGCGACCTCGATTTGCTCGTCGATGTTGGCGCCACGATGGACGCCAAGACCGTCGCGACGGTGATGGATCGCTTCGGTGAGTTCGAGGGAGTCGCCGAGGTGATCGCGCGCGGCGATACGAAGATGTCGATCCGTTTGGATAGCGGCTTGCAGATCGACTTGCGGTGCGTGCCGAGCGAGTCGTTCGGCGCCGCCCTGCAATACTTCACGGGGTCGAAGGAGCACAACGTCGAGGTCCGCGGCCGTGCGAAGGCGCGGGGGCTCAAGGTCAGCGAGTGGGGCGTTTTCAACACGGCTGACGACACGCGTATCGCGGGCGACACCGAAGAAGAGGTCTACGCGGCGATTGGCCTGCCGTGCTTTCCGCCAGAGCTGCGCGAGAACCGCCAGGAGTTTGCTGCGGCCGAAGCGGGCGAGCTGCCACGGCTCATCGAGCTGTCGGACCTGCGAGGCGACTTGCACATGCACACCTCCGCGACCGACGGCCGCGGCACGCTTAGAGAGATGGTCGCCGCCGCCCGCCAGCGTGGCCTCGAATACATCGCGATCACGGACCACTCGAAGCGCGTCACGATGGCCCATGGCCTCGACGCCGACCGGCTTCGCGCGCAGTGGAAAGAGATCGATCTCGTCAACGAAGAGCTGCAGGCCGAGGGTGCGGAGTTCGTCGTCCTCAAGGGCATCGAGTGTGACATCCTCGAAGCGGGCCCGATGGACCTGCCCGACGACGTGCTCGCCGAAGCCGACTGGGTGATCGCCAGCCTGCACTACGGCCAGAATCAGCCGCGAGCAAAGATCATGGAACGGCTGCTCGGCGCGGTCGCCCACCCGAGCGTCTCGATCGTCGCCCACCCCACCGGCCGCCTGATCGGCAAGCGCGCGTCGTACGACGTGGAGGTCAACGAGCTGATCGCCGCGTGCGTCGAGCACGGCAAGCTATTAGAACTCAACGCCAACCCGATGCGGCTCGATCTCGACGACGTAAACTGCGCCGCGGCTAAAGCCGCTGGCGTGCCGATCGTGATTTCCAGTGACGCCCACAGCACCGAGGGGCTTGATGTGTTGCGATACGGTGTGCTGCAGGCGCGGCGGGCGGGGCTTGAACAGTGGGATGTTTTCAATACTCGCCGCTTTAATTTCTGGGAAGCCGACAAGGCGTCTGGCCTGTTCCCCCGTGCCAGCGTTGCGTGGCGCAACAAGCCCGTCACGGAAAAGATCGCTTACTTCCTTGCACGCCACCGCGCAGCTCTGACAAAAGGTGACAACAAAGCTGCGGCATTCTGTAAGCAGGATATTGGATACTCGATCGGATGGTTAGTTGAACAGAGTTTCAAGAAGGACAAGGTTACTTGGCCAAATGTTTGGATAGATGGTGGATGGTATACAAACCTTACGATTGGGAAGGACAGATGGACTGCTGAAGGGTGGCTAGTTGCCGTCCAGGGACAAGAGAAGTGGAGGTTGGCGCCCTTCGTTGGTCAGTTTCAACTTAGCGAAACGACTGTATCGCCTTACAAAATCGACATCGGATTGCGTCCCAGCGCCTTCGAAAAGCACGACGAATGGTCGATCCCCTACACTAGAGATGCGTCGCGTGATGAAGCGTTGCGCAAGGCGCTCGCGGACCGCGAGAATTGGCCGACGCATTTCGCGGGCTGAGAAGTTAGGCGAGCCGGCGACGCAAGTCTTCGGAGGACGCTTGGTACCCGCTTCCGCTCACTCTCCGACTAGCATCGGAGGCTCTCACAAATCATGCGTAGAGTAACTGGGCCTCAAATCGAAATGGTGCGTCCCGTCCTTAATAAGTGGGACCCGATAGGGGTTTCGCAGTACGTCGCTGATGAGTACGACGCCTACATCGCTGATGTCGTCAGCCTATTACTTGATGGCCGTAGCCGCGACGAAATTGCGGCTTATCTCTATCGACTTGGAACCGAACAAATCGGTTTGAGTGGTGATCAAGATCGGTGTCTGGCTGCCGCCGATAAATTGCTCGCTCTCGATCTTCCCACTGAAGAGTATTGAAGTTTCATCGGCGCCACACGAACCGCCTTCACGCCCCCAGTAGATGAAACCGCTTCACTCCGACGACTAACGTCGCCGGCTCGCCTAAAATTACGCAGCGCGGTGCAGCGTTCTCTCTACCGACGCGTTTCTTGCGATCGACGCCAGGATGCGTTCGGCGACGGCGACCGCGTCGCGGCCGGCGGCGCCGGGGACGCGGGGCTTCGCGCCGGTTTGGATCGCGGTGGCGAAGTCGAGCAGTTCGAGCTCGATTGCGTTGACCGGCGGGGCTTCGTGCTGCGTTTTTACCAGCACCTCTTCAAAGAGCTTGCCGGCGAAGAGCTCGGCTTTGCGTTCGGCGGGTAGCGACTCGCCGTTGAACTCGCCGCGGAGGACTTCGTGCGTCGGCGAGACGGTGGTCGCCTTACCGGTTGCGAAGTCGATTGCCGTGAAGCCGCGGGCGGTGACGACTTGCATCGTGCGGCGCAGCTCGTAACTGACGCGTGACGCGGTGAGGTCCGCCACGCAGCCGTTCGCGAACACGAGGCGGGCGCTCGCCATGTCTTCGTGGCCGCCGAGGACCGAGAGGCCCGTCGCCCAGACTTCGACGACTTCCGAGTCGGCAAGGCTCAGCACGAGATCGATGTCGTGGATCATCAGGTCCAAGACGGCGCCGATGTCGGTCGAGCGGAACGTGTAACCGCTAGTCCGCTCGGAGCGGATGAAACGAGGTTGCTTGACCGCATCGCCGGCGGCGACGAGGGCCGGGCTGAAACGCTCGACGTGGCCCACCTGGAGCACGACGCCGGCGCGGTCGGCGGCGGCGACGAGCTTCGTCGCTTCGGCGGCCGCGGGGGTGATCGGCTTCTCGACCAGCACGTGCTTGCCGGCGGCGAGGAGCCCCGTCACCACGTCGTAGTGCGTCGCGGTCGGCGTCGCCACAACGGCGGCGTCGATACGGTCGAGCACCTCTTCGACCTTCGCCACCGCATGCGAGCCGGTCTTCGCCGCGAGCTTTTCGCACGAAACGGGGTGCGGATCGGCCACGGCTACCAAGTCGAACGCTTCGAGCTTCGCGGCGAGGTTGGCGTGGTAGCCGCCGAGTTTGCCGGCGCCGATGACGGCGAGTCGAACGGGTTTCATCTTGCTGCTCCTCGATTCAAAAAACTGTGGGAGGCGTCTCCAGACGCCGATTACGCGCACCACGCCGAAACGGATTGGATGCCGTAATCGGGGTCTGGAGACCCCTCCCACATGTTTGCAATTCAATTGTTATTGCTGCGCGCTCACGCCGCGACGCGGACCACGTCTCGGCTGCGGCCGTGGCGGCCGGACGATTGGCAGCTGATGAAGTCGAGCATCTCGCGCACCGCGGGGGTGTCGCGACCGGCGGTGGCGAGCATCTCGCGCGCGGCTTGCAGGCCGATCTTCGAGCGGTACATCAGGCGGTGGGCCTCGGCGAGATTGTCGACCTCGACCGGATCGAAGCCCTTGCGACGCAGCGCGACGATGTTGATGCAACGCGCCTTGGCGGGGCTCCCTTCGTAAAGCATGTAGGGCGCCACGTCGTGCAGCACGCGGCTTAGGCCGCCGACGAAGGCGTAGCGGCCAATCGTCGTGCAGTGGTGGACGACAACGCCACCCGACAACGCCGCGTGGTCCTGCACATGGACGTGCCCGCCGAGCAGTGTCGCGTTCGCAACGACGATGTGATCGCCGAGTGTACAGTCGTGCGCGACGTGAGCGGCGGCCATCAAGAAGTTATCCGAGCCGATCCGGGTAACGCCCTCTTCCTTGGTCGTGCCGCGGTTGATCGTGACGCTCTCACGGATCGTGTTGCGGTCGCCGATCTCGACGCGCGTTTCACCGCCCGTGTAGCTGACATCCTGCGGCTCGCCGCCGAGGACGGCTTGCGGATAGACGACGTTGTCACGGCCCATCGTGACATTGCCGAGGATCGTCACCGAGCTGAGCAGTTTCGACCCGGCGCCGATCTTAGCGCCGGCGCCGACGACGCACAGCGGGCCGATCTCGACATCCACGTCCAATTCAGCACGGGGATCGATCCATGCGTTCGTGGCAATTTTTGTTGACATGGTTTGGCTTCGACTGGCAGGGGTGAATTGTGGAGGGCCGCGTCGCTCAGGCCGAGCGACGGCGCCGGAGCCGATCGGGGTGCGTGGCGACGAGGGCCTCGACCAAGTCGCCGTTGAGTTGGTGGCCGCTGCAACAGGCCACGATATGACCGATGATCGGGCGGCCGGCGAGGGCGAGGTCGCCGATTACGTCGAGGATCTTGTGCCGCACGCACTCGTCCGCGTAACGCAGCGTGTTGCCGATCGGCTGGCAGTCGCCGTCCGCGTCAACCTCGTCCCTGAAGACGAGCAGTTCGGTCGCGGCGACGTGCGAAGCGAGGCCCTGCGAGCGGATCGCGGCGGCTTCCGATTCGAGCAAGAAAGTTCGGGCCGGGGCAATCTCGAAGCGGAACGAGTATTCGTCCACCTGCACGACGAGCCACTGGCGGCCGATCGACGATTCGGGGCCGTAGTCGAGGCGGTACTCGATCGTCAGGCCGGGGCCCATCGGCGGGCGGGCCTCGATCCACGTGTCGCGGTCGCCACAGCGTACCGGACGGTTGATGACGAGCGCGTCGCTGATCGCCTGCTGCTCGGCGACGCCGGCGGCGTCGATTGCTTCGACAAACGGCGCGGCGGAGCCGTCGCAGCCGGGCATTTCGGTCGCGTTGACGCCGACCTCGCAATTGTCGATGCCGAGACCGGCGAGCGTGGCGACAACGTGCTCGATCATCGCCACCTCGGCTCCGCCGGGGCCGCGGAGCACGGTCCGACGCGAGGCGGGCTGTCGGAAGGCGACCGAGACCGGCACCCGCGGGTCGTCGAGCTTCTTGACGAGGTCGTCGCGGACAAAGGTGACGCCCGATCCCGCCGGCGCAGGGCGGAACTCGACGGTGACTTCGCTACCAGTCCAGTAGCCACGTCCAACGACGCGGGCGGGACGAGCGAGTGTGCGTTGCAAACGCGGCGGCGACATGGCCGACTATCTCCCTGGAGGGGCTTGTCCGTGGCGGACAGGGCGGCCTAGGCCTCAGCTCGCGTCTGCATGACGCGGGCGGCTTAGCCGGATACAAGAAAGCCGCGGCGGACCACGAGGGTCCGCCGCGGTCTTTGATCAAGCGATCAGCGGGGCGTGGCCGCTGCACCACCGGCGGGGCGTTGCGTGACCGCCGAACGGTTCAGGTAGGCGAGCACGTCCGGGGTGATGTCGATCGAGTTCTGGAAGTGAACGGCCTTGTTGATCGACCGGAGAATGCTCTCACGGTTGTTCTGGTCCGCTTCCTCGCCGTTGAAGCGTAAGACCAGGCCAATGCCCTTGTGCTCGGCGTACAGCTTGATGGTGTCGGTCACTTCGACGTAGGTGTCGAAGTAGATCTTGGCTTCACGATCGACCAGCTCCTTACGCTTTTGCGTCACATCCACTTGCAGACCAGCCGTCATGCGGACGATCTGCTCGTCGAGCTGCTTGAACTCCGGCGATCCGGGCGTGAAGGTCTTCTGCTGCTCTTGGGCCTGCATGATCTTCTGCTGCTTGCCCTTGACGTCCGCCTCGACAGCTTGGAAGTCGGTCTTCATCGCGTCCATCGCCGTGATGAACTTCTGGTGGTTCTTAAAGATGTAGTTGATGTCGACGACGGCGACGCCGTACTTCTGGGCGTTCGCGCCGGCGGCGTTTTGGGCCAGAGCCGGCGAGCCGAGAGCAGCTACCGCCACGAGGGCCGCCAGTGCGGCCATAACCTGAGTCTTCACGTCAGCACTCCTTGCCGAGTTTTGGTTGTTGGTCGTCCGTGACCTGAAACGATTTGTCGGCGCGGGAATTCGCGGGGGGACCGCGACCGGACATCTCGTGAAACGCGGCGGCATTCTGCCGAGATAACGAACGGGCGTAAATAGCGTTCTGCGATCAAAACGCGATCCGTCGCCAAAGTGTGTAGTAAATGACCAAAGGCCAATGAGCTTGAACTGCAAGCATTGGGCATTGAGGCTTGCGTCATCGAGGTTTGGGATTTCTTCTCCCTTGCCTTTGACGCCCTGCCCCACACCCGCTACCGTTCGCCGCCCCACCTCTTGGACCTTGCAGGAACCGTCGCCGTGCCGGCCGCCACTACGACTTCGCCGCGTGTTTTGGTCCTCGACCCGTCGGCGGAAGGTCGGCTGGTGCTTTGCGAGTTGCTGGGACGCACCGGCGTCGCCACCGCCGCGGCTCAGGGCGTGGGCGACGCCCTGGTGAAGCTGAGCCGCACGGCGGTGAAGGTGCTCTTCATCGACGCCGACGCCTTTGAGCCGACCGAACTGTCGCCACTGGTCGAGGCCGCCGCCCGCAGGGGCGCCGCAACCGTTGTCGCCGGAACCAATCGCCCGGCCGGGGAGTTCGGCTTCGTCCGCAAACCCTATCACTACCGGGAGTTGGTCCATAAAATCTGGACGGCTCTCGAAGCAACGGAGAACCCGGGTAGGGCGGCCGCCTAGCGTCGCCCACTTATCAGGGTTCAAGCATCAGCTTTCCAGGCGGGAAGTAGCGTCAGCGGACGCGATTCGTTGCGGGGCGGAGCCGAGCGTTTCCCTCCACGAAACTCGTCCGACCGTCCCCCCGCCGCGCTACGCAGTGACGCGTAGCCCCCCCAACGTGCCGTCGCTCTTCGTCATCCAAGGCCGCGACCAAGGCTTGCGTTTCCCGCTTGACGAGCCCCTCGTCGGCGTCGGACGCGTCGGTGGCAATGCGATCCAGCTGCACGACACCGAGGTTTCTCGCAAGCACGCCGTTTTCGAGCAGACGGGCGACGAGTTCGTCCTCCGCGACCTAAACAGCTCGAACGGCACCTTCGTCAACGGCCAGCGGATCCGTGAGAAGCGGCTGCTCTCCGGTGATCAGGTCCAGATGGGCCGCACCCTGCTGCTCTACACCGGCGCCGCCGGGTCGGTCGCCGACGCCGAGGGGGATGTCAGCATCGTCGGCTCCAGCGGCTACGACGATGGCTCACGGATCCTCCACTCGATCAGCCAATCGGAAGGGAGCGACCTGCTCGCCACCCCCGCGGACCAGACGCAGAGCCCTTGGCTCGCACGGGCGCGGAGCAACTTGCAGCTGATGTACCGCACGTCGCTGGCGGTCAGTCACACGCTCGATATCGATCAGCTCATCACTCGGATCATGGACATGATCTTCGAGTGGGTCGACGCCGACCGTGGCTGCATCATGCTCAAGGACGACGAGTCGGGCCGCCTCACTCCGCGCGTGCGGCGGCTACGCCGCGGCGTCGCCCCGGCGACAGCCGATGGCTCCGAGAGCGACAGCCCTAAGATCGCCATCAGCCAGACAATCCTCGACTACGTCATCGGCCGCGGCGAGGGCGTCCTGACCAGCAACGCCGGCGATGACAGCCGTTGGGACCCCGCCGGCAGCATCATGTCGATGGGCGTCCGAGAGGCGATCTGCGTGCCAATGCAGGGACGCTACGGCTTGGTAGGCGTGATCTACATCGATACGTCGATCACGCCGAAGCAGATGCTCGAGATGCAGAGCGCCAACAAGTTTGGCGAAGAGCACCTCAAGCTCATGGTGGCGATCGCTCACCAAGCGGCGCTTGCCGTCGAGGACACGTCGCACTATCGGGCGATGGTCCAAGCCGAACGGCTCGCGGCGGTCGGGCAAACGATCGCCACGCTTTCGCACCATATCAAAAACATCCTCCAGGGCGTCCGCGGCGGCAGCTATTTGATCGAGCTTGGTCTCGGCGACCACGGCAAGGCGTTCAATAACGGTGAGATAGATTCGGACGCGGCCGTCAAATCGGTGGAGACGATCCAGAAGGGCTGGGGGATCGTCGAGAAGAACCAGGAGCGGATCTCGTCGCTGGTAATGGACATGCTCTCCTACAGCAAAGAGCGCAAGCCCGACCCCGAACCAACCGACCTCAACGCGGTCGTGAGCGATGTCATCGAACTGATGCAGTCGCGGGCCGACGAGCAAGGAGTTGATCTCGCTTGGTCACCGGGCGCCGACGTATCAACGATCATGGCCGACCCCGAGGCCGTCCACCGTGCGGTGCTCAATGTCGTCACCAACGCGATCGACGCCTGCGAGGAGAGCCCGCGCGGCCGCGTCGTCATCACTTCCAACACCGATGCGGTTCAAGAGATCGCTACGGTCACGGTGGCGGACAACGGCTCGGGAATCCCGCTCGATCGCTTGCCCACGATCTTCCGGGCGTTCGAGTCGAGCAAGGGCGCCAAGGGAACCGGTCTGGGCTTGGCGGTGACGATGAAGATCGCCGAGGAGCACGGGGGCACGGTCGAAGTCGAGAGCCAACTCGGCCGTGGCAGCGTGTTCCACATACGCCTGCCGATCGCTGGCCCGCCGAACGATGGGAATGAGGAGGCAGAGCAAGAAGACTTCATGCGACCGCCGACGCCGTGAACGACGCCTTGGACGTAGCCGCGCTGCGTGACGCGCCGTTGGCTAGAACCGTTGAGGTACACGCCGAGCTTGGCTCTACGAACGATCGCGCCCGTGAACTTCTCGCAATTGGCGCAGGGCTCCCGGCCCTCGTCGTGGCGGATCGGCAAACCGACGGTCGTGGCCGCGGCGCCAACCGCTGGTGGACAGCGGACGGGGCGTTGACGTTCAGCATCGCTGTAGACGCCGCACTGCGTGGCCTTTCGCCGTCGCGGTACGGTCTGATATCGCTGGCGACAGCCGTCGCTATCAGCGACGCCGTCCGCGAGACGACCGGGCTGGTCGCTGGCGTGAAGTGGCCGAACGACGTCTACCTCGACGGCAGGAAACTAGCTGGCGTGCTGATCGAAGCGCCACTGCCGGGAACCCTAGTGGTCGGTGTAGGGATCAACGTGAGGAACCGGTTCGATCAGGCGCCGGCCGAAGTGCGAGCCCGCGCCACCTCGCTTGTCGAGTATGCGGAAATAACGCGGCAATCGGTGCTCGCCGCGTTCTTGTGGGCGTACGACGATCGCCTAAGGCAAATCGAGTCGGGCGACGCGTCCCCGATCCAGGCTGCTCGCTTCGCTTGTGTGCTCACGAGCAGAATCGTCACCCTCCGTGTCGGCGAGCTCGTCACGACTGGCGAGTGCGTTGGCGTCGCCGACGACGGGGCGCTACGACTGAAGTCAAACGGCGGCGTCGCCAACTTCTACGCTGGAACGATCGAGCATATTGCCGAGAACGCCTGAGTCGCGGGCGCGAGTCATAGGTGGGCAGCGGATGCGAGTTTCGCTCGGAGGGCCGTCAACGCTATACACGGGCAACGAACTGGACTAAACCTTCTGGCGTCGAATGGACCAACCTACCGAACCGGCACAACGATTTCGTTGGTGGCTTATCCCAGCACTCATCGCCGGATTCATCGGAAGCATGGCAATTATTGCCGGTGTAATGATTGCCTGCTCGATTGTCTACGAGCTGGCAGTGCGACACCGTACGGATGATTTTCACTGGATGGTGATGTCCAAAGGTTTCACCGTCGTGATGTCTTACCTGACGCTCGGCGGCTGCCTTCTCGCCGCCGCCAGAAAGTTCTGGACGAAGAAAATGAATTCCGGGCTAATTCTAGCCGCAACAGGGGTGCTCGTTATGAGCCTTGCAGTGATATCCGTCTCGTAGATTCGGGCAAACTCTAGACGTACTATCCAAGCCCGAGCGTTCCGTCTGAGCCATGGGCGGTAGCTCTCGGAGTATGCCGGGTATCCGTTTGGCTCCGAGGGCTACCGCCCGCGGCTCAGATCGAACGAGTAGGTTTGACCTTCGTTACGCTTCGATCCAACCCGCCGGCGCGCCGATGAACGGGTTCGAGCGTTTCTCTTCGGCGATCGTCGTTGTTGGCCCGTGGCCGGGGTAGACGATCGTGTCGTCGGGCAGCGTGAAGAGCTGCGAGTGGATCGATTCGCGGAGCGTCTCGAAGTCGCCGTCGGGGAAATCGGTTCGGCCGACCGAGCCGCGGAAGAGCACGTCGCCGGCCACCGTGTGCGTGTTGCCGTCGGGCGATTCGATGACGAACGACACATGCCCACTCGAGTGGCCCGGAGTGTCCACCACACGCCATTTCATTCCGGCCGCTTCGTAGAAGTCGCCCCCCACCACGGTGTGGTCGGCCGCGGGGCTGATGATCTCGAATCCGAAGGCAGCCGAGAGATTCCCCACCGGGTCGGTGAGCTTCGACGCGTCCCCCCGGCCGATGACCAGCGGCGCATCGGGCCAGCGGCCCTTGAGGGTCTCGTTGCCGGCGATATGGTCGCTGTGGCCGTGCGTGCAAAGAATCGCCGCGGGCGTGAGGCCCTGTTCGTCGAGCAGTTTGACGATAGCGGCCGGTTGCAGCCCCGGATCGAAGACGATGCAGTCCTGGCGGTCCGCCAAACGGAAGATGTAAGTGTTCTCGTCGAAGGGAACGGAGATCACCTTCGCGACCACGAGCCCGCTGGCGCCGCTGTCGGAATGGGGGATGGAATCGGCCACAGGATTACTCTTTCGACGCTTGCGAGGCTCGTCTAGGATCGCCGCAGGCGCGATTCCCGGGCTCTCAAATCCCAAGGTCGACCGCCGCCCGCCTGCTGCGTAATGTACCGGAGTCGTCCCCCCGCGACGACTGCCGCCCGTTCACTACCGAACCCGCCCTTCGCCCCGGCGAGGAGACCCGCAAGATGCCCGCTACCATCTTCCCTGCCCTGTTTCGGATTGCCCTTGTTCTGCCGCTGGCAACGACAGGCGCCCTCACCGCCGAAGCTCAGCAGTTGACGCGGCCCGTGTATCACGTCGCGGAGAACACCGCCAGCGAAGGGCAATCCGCCACGGAACAGCAAGCCGTCGCCACCGCGCCGGTTGACGTGCCGCCGATGCGTGATGTCGCCGTCACGCCAGCGAGCGGGCAGATCGACTCGCCGTTCGACCTCACGCAGCAACCGGGCGAGCATCCCCTGATGCCGTGCCTGCGACTCGCGAAAGGCGCGCTGGTGGATATGGACCAACGCATCCAGGACTACTCGGCCACCTTCACCAAGGTTGAGCGTCTCGACGGCCAGCTCGGCGATCCGCAGAAGATGGAGATCCGAGTCCGCCACCAGCCCTTCAGCGTCTACACCCGATTCATCACCCCCAATCCGGGTCAGGAAGCTCTCTATGTCGAGAACCAGAACGACGGCAAGCTCGTCGCGCTGGGGTCGGGCTGGAAGCGTCGCTTCGGCAAGGTGAACCTGCCGGTCGACGGCATGATGGCGATGAATGGCCAGCGCTACCCGATCACGAAGGCCGGCATCCGTAACCTCACCGCCGAGCTGGTGATGATCGCCGAACAGGACGTCAAATACGCCGAGTGCGAGGTATCGTACGGCAAGGCGACGATCGATGGCCGCGACGTGACGATGATCCGCGCGATCCACCCGACGCCGCGCAAGAACTTCCGCTACCACAAGGCGGAGATCTTTATCGACAACGAACTGCGAATCCCGGTCGCCTACCAGGCGTTCAGCTGGCCCGCCGTCCAGGGCGGAGAGCCAATCCTGGAAGAGAAGTACATCTACACTAACATCAAGCTGAACAACGGCTTCACGGACAAGGACTTCTCGCCGGAGAATCCGGAGTATTTCCAGTGAGGTGAGGCTTAGCCCTGTAAGGGCAGCCCAGGGCAACGCCCTGGGTGAACATCGCCAAAGAAATGAACGACGCCCTGGAGAGGCGATCTCTTCAGGGCTTTTCTTTTGTACCCGTATCCGTGACCCCAGGGCGTTGCGCTGGGCTATCCTATTTCGGCCCTACAGGCCGATTAGCGCTTGGCGTTCTTCGAACCCTTCCCGTGCGGGGCTGGCATCTTCCGCCCCGTCTTCGCCTCCAGGTACTTCGGGTTGTCCGCCTGACCCGTCATCTCCCAGAGAAACCGGCTGGGGATGGTCTCCTTGGCTTTGCCCCACTTGCGGCGCGTCAGCGCTAGCGACAACGTCAGCCGGTCGCGTGCGCGGGTAACGCCGACGTACGCGAGGCGTCTCTCTTCGGCGATCGCGATCTCTCCACCGTCGATCGAGCGCTTGTGGGGAAGAATGCTCTCTTCCATGCCCACGAGGTAGACGTGCGGGAACTCTAAGCCTTTGGCGGCGTGCAGGGTCATCAGCGCGACGGCGTCCCTGTTGAGCTGTTTGTCCTTGTCGCCGTCGTCGCGATCGCCGGTGGCGATGTCGTCGAGGAATTGGGCGAGAGTCGCCTTGCGACTCCGTGAGGCGTACGAGTCCGCGGCGCTCACGAGCTCGCCAATCGCCGCGACACGGGCCTCTCGCTCCTGCGCGTCGGGATAGAGCCGTGTTAGCTCGTCGAGGTAGCGGCTTTCGTCAATGACGCGTTGCACCGTAACGGCTAGGGGCTCAAGTCCTACCGCGGCGCGCCAGTGCTTCACCGCGTCGCGGAGGTCGCTGAGACCCCGCCGGGCCGGTTCGCTCATGCCGGGCCAGTTGGCGGGGTCGTCCACCACACGCCACAACGGCACGCCTTTATCGACCGCCCGTTCCATCAACGCCTTGCGCGCGGCGTCACCGAGTCCACGCGGGGGCGTGTTGAAGACCCGCAGGAGCGAAGGCTCGTCGTCGGGGTTGGCTACGAGCTTGAGGTAAGCGATCACGTCGCGCACCTCGCGACGATCGTAGAAACTCATTCCGCCGATTAGCACGTACGGCACCTGCTGCGCTCGCAACTCTTGCTCGAATGCGCGGGGCTGCTCGTTGGTGCGGAACAGGATGGCGAAGTCCGACGCCCGCAACGGCTTGCCGCCCGCGCGGAGGAACTTCTCCCGGTCTTCGCCGCTTAGGCGCCAGCCACCCGCCATGAGCAGGCCCTTCAAGTCGGCGACGACTTTCTTGGCTTCGTCGGTCTCGTCCTTGAATTGCAAGATGCGGGGCCGCTCGCCCCCCTCGCCCTCAGCTGGCCGCTGCGGGATCAGCCGCTTCTCATGCCGCACCGTGTTGAACGCGATCAGCGTATTGGCGAAGTGGATGATCGGGCTCTGGCTGCGGTAGTTCTCCTCGAGCCTTACGACCTTGGCGTCCGGCCAGTCGCGCTTGAACGACAGGATGTGCGTCACTTCGGCGCCGCGCCAGGCGTAAATCGACTGGTCGTCGTCCCCCACGACGCACAGATTGCGGTGCCCCATCGCCAGGCCACGGACGATCTCGTATTGGCTGTGGTTGGTATCTTGATACTCGTCGATGAGGACGTGATCGAAGCGGCTCGCCTCTTCGCGCCTCGCGTCGGGGTGGTGACGAAAGAGCTGCTCGGTCAGTAACAACAGATCGTCGAAGTCGACGACGCCGGCCTTCTTGAGGCTGTTCTGATAGCGCCGGTACGCCACCGCGGCTAGATGCTCGCGGTCGCTCTCGGCGTGCGAAGCGGCGACATCGGGCAGGATCGACGACATCTTCCAACGGCTGACGAGCGCCAAGAGATCGCCTGGCGTCAGGGCGTCGGTCGGCGCCTTGATCTCGCGCAGGGCTTGGCGGGCCTGCGACTCCTGGTCGCTGCGGTCCGCGATCGTGAACCGCTCGGGGTACCCCATCCGCTTGGCGTGCCGCCGCAGCACCCGGACGCAGAGCGAGTGGAAGGTGCTGATCTCCGGCTTCGGGAGATTCTTGGCCTGTCGCTTGCGGCCGCGGGAGAGCAGCTCGACGGCTCGCTCCTGCATCTCGCCCGCCGCCTTGCGGGTGAACGTCACGGCCAGGATCCGCGGCGCCGGGACCCCGCTGCGGATCAACTCGGCGATCCGAAACGTCACGACGCGCGTCTTCCCCGTCCCGGCGCCGGCCAGCACCAAGAGCGGCCCCCGCAGGGTATGGACCGCGTCGTGTTGGGCGGGGTTGAGACCGTGCACGAGAAAGGGGAATGCGGAAAGGGGAAAGTGGAAATAGCAAGTGGGGGGAGGAAACTAATGGGACGACATTCGGCATTCCCCTTTCCGCTTTCCCCTTTTTGCCCCTACCATACCGGTTTCCCAGCTCCGCCCCAGCCCTTGCCCTTGCGGGCCTTTTCGATATGGACAGCCAGCACCGTCACGAACTCGAAGAAAACACGCTCGCCTCTTGGCTGGCCGACAAGATCGAGGTCCTCAAGCCGCAACTCCCGGCAATCCTGCTGGGATTGGTGGTCTTGGTGGCGGCGATCATCGGCGTCAATAGCTGGTCGGCGTCCAACGCCGCAGCAAAGGCCGACCGCTGGACCGACTTCGCCGTGGCCCTCGAGCAGGGGAACCCCGACCTCGTCGACCTCAAGACAGCCGCCGACAACAACCCCGGCACACCGGTCGCCGAGTGGGCCGACGCCACTTGGGCCGACGGCAAGCTCTACCGGGCGTCGCAGATTTTCTTCAGCAACCGCAGCGAGGCCGACAAGGCGATCGAGGAAGCAATCGCGGTCTACGAGCGGCTCGTCAAGTCGAGCCACCGCGACATCGCCGAGCGGGCCACCTACCAGCTCGGCCGCGCCCTTGAGCTGCAAGGCAAGCTTGACGAAGCGATCAAGCAGTACGGCCGTGTCACCGGCGCCTTCGCCCTGGTCGCCAAGGACCGCATCCTTCAGCTGGAATCGGAACCTGTCAAAGAATCCTATGAATGGATCACGGCCGCGAAAGCCACTGGCTCGACGACGGTCGGCGGCACGGGTGGCGTGCTCGACAATCTCGATCCGGACAACATCCCGTTGCCGGACATGACGTCCGAGGAGGCGGAATCGACGCTCGACGCCATGCTACAAGACGTTGACTCCGAGGAAGACATCGCCACCGAGGAGACCATAGAGTCGGAAGGAGCAGTCGAGTCGGAAGAAGCCGCCGAAGCAGAAGCGTCGGCCGATGCCGAGGCGCCCGCCGCGGACGAAGCTCCAGCGACCGAAGCGCCCACCGACAAGCCGGCCGACGAGTGAGCGAGCCGCTGCTGGAACTGACCATCGATGAAGCCGACATCGGTCGGCGCCTCGACGTCCTGCTCGCCGAGCGCCTGCCGCAGTTCAGCCGCACGCTCATCAAGAAGTCGATCGACGCCGGCGGCGTTACGGTCAGCGGCCGGGCCGAGCGTCCCGCCTATAAGCTCGAAGCCGGCGACGTCGTCCTCCTGGCTTCACTGGTGGCGCCCGCCGAAGGCCCGACGCCCGAGGCGATCGCGCTCAGCTTGATCTACGAGGACGACGATATCGTCGTCGTCGATAAGCCGCCCGGCATGGTCGTGCATCCCGCCAAGGGGCACTGGGCCGGGACGCTCACCGCGGCGCTCGCGCACCACTTCGGTGAGGGGCTCAGTAAGACCGGCGGTCCAACGCGGCCGGGGATCGTCCATCGCCTCGACCGCGACACCTCTGGCGTGATCATCGTCGCGAAGCACGACCAAGCCCACGAACGCCTCGCCGACCAGTTCCAGGACCGCACCACGGAGAAGGAGTACTTGGCGATCATGGTCGGCGTGTACGACCGCGACGCCGACATCGTCGATGAACCGATCGGCCCCCACCCGCACATCCGCGAAAAGAAGGCGATCCGCCGGGGCCACCCCGACTCGCGCGACGCGGTGACGACCTTCGAGATCATTGAACGATTCCGCCGCTTCGCCCTGCTTCGTGCGAAGCCCAAGACGGGCCGCACGCACCAGATCCGCGTCCACCTGGCGCATATCGGCCACCCGATCCTCTGCGACAAGCAGTACGGCGGCCGCAGCCGCATCACGGCGAGTGAACTGAACGGCGGCGTCGCCAAGCCCGACGAGCCGGCCCTCTTAGAGCGGCAAGCCCTACATGCCCACCGCCTGACGCTCAACCACCCGACGACGGGCAAGCGGATGACGTTCGAGGCGCCGTTGCCGGAGGATATCGAGGGCGTGTTGCGTTTCCTGCGGGGCGATTCTTGATGGCGACTCACTCGGTGAGTCACACGCGGCTAGGCAGCGTATTCCTTCGAGGATTCTTCCAAACTCATCGGAGGCCACAATGATCGAACTGCTCGTCTTGTTGGCTCTTATCCTCTTGGGATTCGGCTTCGCGATGATGCTTTTTCCAAAGATCGCCTGGCGTTCGGCAGAGGGTTGGAAGTTCGCCAATGCCGAGCCATCGCAAGCAGTTCTCTCAATGTATCGCGTCTTCGGGTTCCTTTGTGCGTCGGGCGGGTGTGTGTTGCTCTGGTACGCCTCGGTTCAAGGCTAAGCAGGCTCACGATAAGCGGCCCACCGCATTGGAAAGGTTTGCACAGCAGGTCCTGCGGCCTTCGCCAACAGCTTTCTGTTTGCGAATCGGCCGCAATCCGCTAGCATGCCGCGCTGAAGACCGCTACACGCCCCACGAAGGACCAACGCGATGGGACTGATTAAAGAGTTCAAAGAGTTCGCAATGCGCGGCAGCGTCGTTGACTTGGCGGTCGGCGTCGTGATCGGCGCCGCGTTCGGCAAGATCGTCTCGACGTTCGTCTCGGCGATCATTACGCCGATCCTCGGCTTCTTGACCGGCGGCATCGACGTTAAGGACTGGAAGTACACGCTCCCGCTCCCGGACAGCATGCCCGAGGGGGTTTGGAAGGCGCCTACGCTCGCTTACGGCGAGTTCCTGCAAGTCGTGATCGACTTCACGATCATCGCCTTTGCGATCTTCCTGGCGATCAAGGTGATGAACTCGCTGACGAAGACCAAAGAAACGGCGCCCGACGCCCCTCCTGCACCGCCGGAAGACATTCTGCTGCTGCGCGAGATCCGCGACTCGCTCAAGAATCGCCAGAATATTTAACCACGGATGGCACGGATAACACGGATACGATTTCTTATCCGTGTATATCCGTCTCATCTGTGGTTCTTCTCTTAGCTCTTGACGTGCGTACACGTCCTTCTTCGAGCCGGACGCGGCCCGTGGCGAGCATCTTTAGCACGTGCGGGTAGGCTTCGAGTTCGGCCTCGAAGACGCGGTCGGCGAGCGTGTGTGGCGTGTCGTCTTCGAATACCGGGACCGGGGTCTGCCAGATGATCGGGCCGGCGTCGTACTCGTTATCCACGAAGTGGACCGTGACGCCCGTCACCTTGCAGCCGCGCTCGATCACCGCGGCGTGGACGCGGTCGCCGTACATGCCGTGCCCGCCGAACGCCGGCAGCAGCGACGGGTGGATGTTCACAACACGGCCCGCAAAGTCTTCAGGCACGGGGCAGAGCTTCAACCACCCCGCCATGACCACGAGCTCGACGCCCGCCGTCCGACAGCGCGAGAACACGGCGGCGCCGAACAACTCGTCCGTCGCATAATCCTTGCGATTGACGACCGAAGTCGGTAACCCCGCTGCCGCAGCGTGCTCCAGCCCGCCCGCCGTGGCGCTACTGGAAATCACGAGCGCAATCTCAACCGGCAACTGATCGTCGGCGATCAGCTCGATGAAGTTCTTCAGCGTCCGGCCGCTACCGGAGATGAGCACCGCGATCTTCAAAGTCTTCTCACGAAAAGTCTCTTACAACGACGAACACGAAGGACACGACGAGCAACTACCGGGGCTTACCGGACACGATTTGCCTCGTCGAGAAGGCCGTCGTGTTCGTCGTGTTCGTCGTGTCCGTCGTGGTTACTATTTCTTAATACGAATGTAGAGCTTTGCTGTTGCATCAGCGATTGTGACATCTACAGCATCTGAATCATCTAACTTCACCGGATCATTCATTGTCGCAAGAGTCTCAGCGGCAATGTGAACTCCGAATCGTTGGAAAGCTCTCTCTAACAATTCTGATTCCGTGCTCAATTGGAGGTGGATTCGGTCGGTGAATTCACAACCCAACTCCTTTCTACGGTCTTGAATTACACGGATCAGATCTCGAGCCATACCTTCTTGAATTAGCTCATTAGTCAACTCCGTCGCGAGCACCACGACGACGCCGCGGTCGTTTGCTGCGGCCCAGCCGGGTTTGGCGGTGATGCGGACTTCCACCTCTTCGGGCGTCAGCTGCACGGCTTGACCCTGGACGGTGAGGTCGATGAGGCCGTTGTCGCGGAGGTTCGCTAGGAGTTCGGAGCCGCTCTGCTTGCTCAGCTCTTGTTTCACCAGCGGCATCAGCTTGCCGAGCTTCTTGCCGAGCAGTTTGAAGTTGGGCAGCACCTCGTGATCGACGTACTTCTCGGGCGCGTCGGAGAACTCGACCGCCTTCACGTTCAGCTCGCCCGCGATCACCTCGGCGTGCGCTTCGAGCCACGCCTGGTGCTTGTTGTCAGCGAGGATCACCTCGACCTTGGCGAGCGGCTGCCGGACCTTGAGGGACGCCTCTTGCCGGGCCCGCAGACCGAGCGACGCGATCAGCCGCACGAGGCCCATCCGCTCGGACAATTCGGCGTTGACGAGCGACGCATCGCACTCGGGGTAGTCGCAGAGGTGCACGCTGGCCGCAGCCTGATCGCCGAAGACACCGGCAAGGTTCCGCCACATCGCCTCGGCGATGAATGGCGTGAACGGCGCGATCAGCTTCGCGGTCTCCACAAGGCACTCGTAGAGCGTCCAGTAAGCGTCGAGCTTGTCGGCTGAACGCTTGTCCTTCGCCCAGAACCGATCCCGGCAACGCCGCACATACCAGTTCGAGAGGCCGTCCACAAACTCGGTGATCGCTTGGCCGGCGCCGAAGTTGTCGTAAGCGTCCATCCGCTCGGTGACGTCGGCGATGGCGCCATGCAGTTCGCTGAGGATCCAGCGATCGAGTTCGTCACGATCGGCGACGGGGCGATAGGAAGCGGCGCCAGCCATTCCCCTCCCTTTTAGGGAGGGGTTAGGGGAGGGTTTTACGTCTCCAGCTACATGACGCTCTGCGCTTCTGACCGGCTTCGTATCTGCGGAGTTCCCTCCACTGGACGCCGTACCCCCTCCCCTAGCCCCTCCCCCCAGGGGGGAGGGGGATTTTATTGCGGCTTCGCCTTCTTTCAGTTCCACCGCTGGATCGAAGCCATCAATATTCGCATAGATCACAAAGAAGCTGTAGCAGTTCCACAGCCGCAGGAGGAACTCGGGGATCGAGTCCTTGATCGCTTGCTCGCTGTAGCGGATCGACGACCAGGGCGGCTGGTTGGTGAGCAGGTACCACCTCAAAGCATCGGCGCCGTAGAGGTCGAAGATCTCCGACGGGTCGCGGTAGTTGCGTTTGCTCTTGGACATCTTCTGCCCGTCCTCGCCGAGCATGAGGCCGAGGACGATGCAGTTTTTGAAAGGATGGGGGTAAGAGGCTAGAGGCTGGAGGCTAGAGGCTAGGGATTTCTGCCCACTGCCGACTGCCGACTGCCCACTCCAAAGCATCGTCGAGATCGCTAGTTGGCTGTAGAACCAGCCGCGAGTTTGGTCGAGGGCTTCGCTGATGAAGTCGGCGGGGAATTGGCTGTGAAACTGCTGCGCAGCAGCGGCGTTCTCTCGTCCCTCGTCCCCCGTCCCTAGCCCCTCTCCCTTGTATCCCCATTGCGCGAAGGGCATCGCGCCGCTGTCGTACCAGCAGTCGATTACCTCGGGGACGCGTTGCATTCGCGCGCCCTTCTGGCAGCCGCAGTCGAACTCGATGGCGTCGATGTAGGGTTTGTGGACGCGTAGGTCGTCTGGCAGCGTGGGGTCGGCCTGCTTCGCCTTCTCCCACACCTCGACGCCCGTAACGCCGGGCTGCGCGAGCAGCTCGTCGCAACCGCCCACTGCCCACTGCCGACTGCACACTGCGCACTCCCAAATCGGCAATGGAGTGCCCCAGTAGCGTTCGCGGCTCAGGGCCCAGTCGACGTTCGACTCGAGGAACTTGCCCATCCGGCCCCCCTTGATGTGCTCGGGGAGCCAGTTGATCGCCCCGTTGTTCTCGAGCATGGCGTCCTTGAACGCCGTGGTCTTGATGAACCAGCTCTCACGCGGGTACTGGATCAACGGGTCCTCTTCCGCCCGCCAGCAGAACGGGTAGTCGTGCAGATACTGCTCTTGATGAAACAGCAGTCCGCGCTCTTTCAAGTTGCGCGCGATGTCCTTATCGCAGTCCTTTACCCATCGGCCACGTACGAACTCAGGGGCTTCGTCGGTGAACTTGCCGTCGGGGCCGACGCAATTGATGAGTGGCGGGGCTTTGTCGCCGAGCGATTCGCGCTCACGTTGCAGGACGTTGTAGTCGTCCTCGCCAAAAGCCGGGGCGATATGAACGATACCGGTGCCGCTATCCGTAGTCACAAAGTCAGCGGAGAGGATGCGCCATGCGTTTAATGAACCTTTCTTAGAGTAGCAATCGTAAGGCGGCTCGTATCGCAGCCCTACAAGCTCCGACCCTTTGCAAGTCTTGGCAACAACGTATTCCTGCTTCTTCTTCGCGCTGAGCGCTTCTAATAAATCAGATGCAACGATGTACTGCTCCGAGCAGATTCCGTTTTGAGCCTCGCAAACAAAAGAGTATTCAATGTTTGGATTTATAGCGGCAAACTGATTGCTGGGAAGAGTCCAAGGCGTTGTCGTCCACACCAAGAAAGACGTGTCGGTCCGTTTTCCCGCATCATCAAGCAGGATGAATTCTACAAAGACGCTCGGATCCGCGACTTCTCGATAACCCTGCCCTACTTCGCCCGCCGAGAGGGCCGTGCCGCCCTGGGCCCACCACCAGACGATCTTGTGGCCCTGGTACAGCAGGTCCTTGTTGAAGAGCTCCTTGAGGCTCCACCACACGCTTTCGACGTACGACTGGTGGTAGGTGACGTAGGCCTCGTCGAGGTTGACCCAGAAGCCGAGCCGCTCGGTGAGCCGTTCCCACTCCTGCATGTAGCGCCAGACGCTCCGCTGGCAGCGCTGGATGAAGGGCTCGACGCCGTAGGTCTCGATGTCTTCCTTCGAGTGGACCGGCCGGCCGAGCTCCTTGGTCAGCTCTTTGCAGACCTCGACCTCGACGGGGAGGCCGTGCGTGTCCCAGCCCGCCTTCCTTTCACATCGAAAGCCTCGCATCGTCTTGTAGCGGGGAAACACGTCCTTGATGGTCCGCGTCAGGCAGTGGCCCGGGTGGGGCATGCCGTTGGCGGTCGGCGGGCCCTCGTAGAAGACGAACGGCGGCGCCCCTTCGCGGCGATCGAGCGACTGCTGGTAGACCCGCTCCTCACGCCAGAAGCGGACGATCTCTTCTTCGAGCTTCGGGAAGCTGACCTGGCCTTCGAGGGGGGAGAACATAGGGGGCGGGGCTGTCGGCTATCGGCTTTCGGCCGTCGGCTGCGGAGTTTGAGGGGAAACGCCCCATTGTGCCCGGCAGGGGGCCCGACGCGAAGGCCACCAGGGCCCCGGAGGGGCCGGTGGTCAGCTGTCAGTTGTCAGCTGGGTAGAGGCTAGGGACAGCCCCGGAGGGGCGATAGCGCGTAGCCAGGGGCGCGAGCCCCTGGAAGGCGTGCCGCAAGAAAAATCAAAGCCCCGGCAGGGGCGGCAGCACTCGACTATCGCCGAGCTGCTGTCGCCCCTCCGGGGCTTCGTGAATTGCGTTGTCCAGGGATTCAGGGGCTCGCGCCCCTGGCTACGCGCTGCCGCCCCTCCGTGGCTCGTCTAGCTTCTAGCCTCTTCCGACCGGCTACTCATCAAAATCCTCGTCGTCCGAGAACGAGTCGCCATCGTCGGACTCTTCTTCTTCGTCGGCGATGATCGGGATGTCTTTGTCGAGGTCGTCGTCTTCGTCAACGGCGTTGACATCGAACTTCTCTTCCTCGGTGTCCTGGAACTCCTGGCCGAAGCCATCGTCCTCGGGCTCGTCGTCCCACTCCTCCTCGAAATCGTCGTCGAACTCGTCGTCGAAGTCGTCGTCTTCGAAGTCGTCGAACGGGTCGGAAGAAGCGGGCATCGAATGGGTCCTCAGGAAACGGCTGGGGGAGCAAGCCCAGTATCTTAACCACCAAGTGGCGGGTCTAGAAGGAGAAGGAGATGGGGGATGGCGGCTTCTGTGGCGGACCGCGGATTTTGTTCCGAGGCGCCGAGCGAGAATTACACGGCTTCTGGGGGGATAATGGGGATGGCGGGCCTGCGAGGTGAGCGGCCTCCGCCAAACGACATTCGAGAACGATGATAGATTATTTTTCAGCCCAACCCACTTTGCCGCCCGGCCCACCCCACAGAGGCGACATCAATTCTCCCCTCCGATGGCCCGCAGCCGCCCCCGGCAGCCCGCAGCAAGTCCGTCGCCCCTGTACCGTCCCGCCATCCCCTTGTCCCCTTCCCTGAGAGACCATGCCTGACACGGACCCCTTCGATGTCGTCGCCGTTGGCGCTCACCCGGATGATGTCGAGATCGGTTGTGGGGGGACGCTCGCCAAGCTCGTGGAGCAGGGGTACCGGGTGGGAATCGTCGATCTAACGGACGGCGAGCCGACGCCCGTTTCGCCGGGACCGGAGGTGCGGCTCGCCGAAGCACGGAAGGCGGCGGAGATTTTGGGGGTCCACGAGCGTGTGACGCTGCCGCTCACCAACCGCCGGCTGTTCGACGGTTTTGACGAGCGCGTCGCCCTGGCGAAGATCTTCCGGAAGTGGCGGCCGAAGCTGGTGATGGGCCTGGGGGATCGCACGCCGATGGCGTCGCCCGACCACTGGCAGGCGATGCAGATCACCGACGCGGCGGTCTTTTACTCGCGGCTCACCAAATGGGACGACCACTTCGACGGCCTCCCGCCGCACACCATCAAGGCGCAGGTCTACTACGCGTTGACCTTCTACACGCTCCAACCACCGCCAACCGCAAATGACTTCGTCACGGACATCGGTACGGTGCTGGAAAAGAAGCTGGCGGCGATCAAGGCGTACGAGACGCAATTCCCGCCCGAAAAGGGGGACATCTTCGAACGCGTCCGGGCGATGAACGTCTCAATCGGCAACGCGGCCGGCTTCGCCGCCGGCGAGCGGCTGGCAAGCCCGAGGGCGATCGGCGTGACGGACCTCATGCAGAGCCTGCGTATCTGAGTGATTTTTGATTGCGGATTGGGGATTTCGGATTGCGGATTGGGTGCTATCAAGGCCAATCTGCAATCCGCAATCCCCAATCCGCAATCGAATGCACCCCTACGGCATCCTCAGTCTTGCGCCGCCCGTCATCGCCGTTGTCATGGCGATCGCCACCCGGCGGATCCTGCCATCGGTCCTTGTCGGGCTCTTCGCTGGGGCGTTGCTGACGACCGGCGGCGACGTGGTGCAGGCCGTGATCGACATGGGCGAGGTGCACCTCTGGCCGACGTTTGTGGAGCCCGGCAAGTTACGGCTGTTCACCTTCACGATGGCGATGGGGGCGGCGATCGGGCTCATTAACGCCTCAGGAGGCATGCTCGGGCTGGTGGGTCTGCTCACGCCGCTGGCGAAGGGCCCCAAGAGCGCGCAGGTCACCGGCTGGTTCATGGGGCTCTTGGTCTTCTTCGACGACTACGCTAACACCCTGCTCCTGGGTGGCGCCCTGCGGCCTGTGTTCGACCGGCTGAAGATATCGCGGGAGAAGCTTGCCTATGTCGTCGACTCCACAGCGGCCCCTGTGGCGGGCCTGGCGGTCGTTTCGACGTGGGTGGCGGTTGAGCTCTCCTATATCGAAGAAGGCCTCGCCAACCTCACCACGGGCGTCCCCGAGGACGTCAGCGCGTTCTCGCTCTTCGTGGCGTGCCTGCCGTACCGGTTCTATGTGATCCAAGCCCTGGTGTTCGTGCCGCTGATCGCCATTCTGGGACGGGACTTCGGCCCGATGCTCGCCGCCGAGCGCGCCGCCAAAGACCGGGCCGAGGAGGACCTCGTCGAAGACAGCGACCTCGCCGGCGCCCCCCAGCCGTCACACTGGTCCAACGCCGTTCTGCCGCTGGGGCTGACGCTGCTGGTCGTGCTGTGCCTGCTGTGGGCGACGGGCGTCGCGAACCTCGGCGAAAAGTACGACCCGGCCGCTCCGGCCCTCGAGAAGTTCCGCAACGTGTTCGGCGCCGCCGACTCGGGCCTCGCTCTGATGTACGGCGGCCTGGCGGGGCTGGCCGCGGCAATTCTGATGGTCCGCTGGAAGCAGTTGCTGCCGCCGCCGGAGATTTCGCAGGCCCTGGTGCGGGGCGTGCTCACGGTCCTCCCCGCGGTGGCGATCCTCTGGCTGGCCGGCGCCATGTCCCGCATGACCGGTAACCGCGACGTGGATGGCGCGCCAACCACCACTCCCTACGAGTTTGCCGCAACGCGGCTCTATACGGGCGAGTACCTCACCCAACAGCTCCTCGGGACCGAGGGCGCCGCCCCCACGGCAACGCTCAAGGCACTGCTGCCAACCGGTGTGTTCCTGATCTCAGCGGTCGTCGCCTTCTGCACGGGAACGAGCTTTGGCACGATGGGCCTCGTGGTGCCGATGGTGGTGCCGATCGCCTTCGCCGCCGCAGGCGACGGCGCGCCGGGTGATCCCACAACAACGGCGTTGTTCTTGGCGTCGCTCGGCAGCGTTCTCGCCGGCGCCATCTTCGGCGACCACTGCTCACCGATCTCCGACACAACGATCCTCTCCTCGATCGCCAGCCGCTGCGACCACATCGCCCACGTCCGCACACAACTGCCCTACGCGATGACCGTTGCTGCGGTCGTCGTGCTGCTGGGGACCCTACCACTGGCGCTCGGCGTCAATGTCTGGGTTTTGCTGGCGTTACAGTCCGCGGCGCTGGTCGGGATCGTCTGGCTGTTGGGCGAAAAGGCTTAACGGACGAATGGGGCGCGGAGTAGGCAGGATTATATCGGCGTCCCCTCTCCTTAAAGCCCCGCAGCCACAGCCGCTGTACCAACAGCCGCGACTGTGGCGATCACCAGCAGCAGGCCCATGCAGCCTTGCTTGGGCTTCGTCGAGGACGCTGCGAGTCGTTGCGACAAGCCCTGTGGTTTTGTCGGCTTCTCATCAAAATCGTCATCGTCATCGTCGGATTCGATCTCGTCGGTGAGTTCGCACCCCGAGAGGCCTCCGCTGCCGGTGAGCGAGCCCTCCTCGTCGTCCTCGTCAATCGGCAAGGGCTCGATCTCGGCGGCCGTTCCATCGAGCAGGTCTTCGAGCGATTCGACCTCGCCCCGCTCCGAGGCCACAATCGCCGTCAGTGCGTCGCGTACGACGTGGGCGTTCGCGGGACGGTCGTCCTTTTCCTTCGCCAGCAGGTTGTCGAGCAACTCCTCAAGCGACTTCGGCGTATCGGGCGCGAGGGTCCGCACTTTCGGAGGCGCCACCTCTACATGCTGCTGGAACACGACCATCGGCTCCATCGACGGGAACGGCGGCCTGCCTGTGAGCAGCTCGAACAGCAGGCATCCCAGCGCGTAGAGGTCGCACCTCCCGTCGATGTCAGAGCGGCCGCGGACTTGCTCGGGCGCCATGTAGCGGACCGAGCCCACGGTCTGTCCCGCGGTCGTCAGCTCGGCGCCATCGTCACGCCGCACCAAGCCGAAGTCGCCAAGCTTCAACGCCCCATCCTCGGTCAGAAAGACGTTCTCGGGCTTGAGGTCGCGGTGCACGACGCCGTTGTCATGCAATTCCGATAGCCCATCGGCTACGTGCGTTGCGCTCTCGGCCGCGTCACGCCAAGGCAGGCGGTGTCGCTTCTGGATCACTTCACGGAGCGACCCGTACGGGGCAATCTCCATCGCGTAGTACAACAGGTCGCCCGCCAACCCCGAATCGACGAAGCGCAGGATGTGCGGATGGGCGATCTGCCGGGCGACGCCGATCTCACGCACGAAGCGTCGGAAGACGCCCTCGTTGGCTGCGGCGCTGGGCAACAGCAGCTTCAGCGCGACTTCGCGCGGATGGTCCGCGGGGGCGTCGGCGCGTTCTTCTTCGTTAGGGTCGAAGACGGCCCGAAAGACCTGGCCTGCCCCCCCGACGCCCAAGACGCCGACGAGTTGATACGGACCGACCCGGTCCCCAACCTCTTTGAGTGACGCCATCGCCGATCCCTGCGGTGAACGAGTACCCGCCCGCCGCAGTATCCTCGCACGCCTCCTAGAGGGGCTAGGGTGGGTCTGTCGTAGCGCCACCCGCGGCTAGCGCCGGCGGCTCAAGGCCATAAGTCATCCCACGGACGCTAGAGGCGGCAATTCTTGATCGCCGTTTCGAGGATCGCCCGGGCGCCGAGCTTCTCCAGACGCTCCATCACGCCGATCACTTCGCCGCGCTTGACCATTGCCCGCACCGCGCACCAGCCCTGCTCTTCCAGGCGGTTGACGGTCGGCGAGCTGAAGCCCGGGGTGATCTTTTCCGCCTCGGCGAGGCTCTCTTCAGGGACGTTGTACTCCAGCAGCGAGTAGCCGCGGGCGATAATCACCCCCTCGATACGGCGAGCGATCTGGTCGCAGAGGGCGCCGTGCTTGGTGGCCGGGTTCTGGATCAGCACCGTCTCGTAGCTGCCGATCGTATCGAGGATCCGCAGCTTGTTCGCCGCCAGTGTGCTGCCGGTCTCCACCAGATCGACAATTGCGTCCGCCACCCCCAACGCGATCATCACCTCGACCGAACCGGTGAGCTCGACGATGTGGCACGACACTCCGTGCGAATTCAAGTAGGCCCTGGTGACGTGCGGGAAGCTCGTCGCGATGCGGTCGCCGGCGAGGTCCTTCGGTGTGACCACAGGGCTCGCGTCCGGCACACAGACCGCTAGCCGGCACCCGCCCATCGACAGCGGCATCCGCGTCACCACCGCGGGGCGATCGGCGACCGCCTTGTTGACGCCGGCTTCTTCGACAAGGTCGCTCCCCGTGACGCCGATATCGATCGCGCCCTCGGCGCAGAGCACGGGGATGTCGTCCGTTCGCAAAAATGTGACATCGATCGGACCGTCGAGCCCCCCTCCGGCCTTCACGCGCGCGAAGAGGTCACGGTCCTGCCGCCGGTACTTGAGCCCCGCGTCCGCAAGCAGCTCAGCGGCGAGTTCCGACAGTCGGCCCTTGCTAGGGACGCCGATACGAAGCGGTTCATTACTCATCGATTCAACTTGTTAATAGACGAACCACAAAGGAACGAAGGAACTACTAATAAGTACGGTAGGTGGCTAGTCGGGTAGACCGGAAGAAACGGTCGGCTCGCAATTCCTAACTAACTATCAGACTACCGGTCTAACCGCTTCCTTCGTTCCTTAGTTCCTTTGTGGTTCAACTTGTCTTAGGACGGCTTTCTTTCTCGGCGATGCCCGACGTGCCGAAGCGGCGGGCTAGTTCGGCTTCCACCTCCGACAGGTCCACGCCGCGCCAGCGGCACAGCACCAGCGTGTGGTACAGCAGGTCGCCGACCTCGTAGACGAAGTGGGCTCGGCCCTCGTCGCCCGGCTCGGCGGCGGCTTCGACGACCTCGCCGGCCTCCTCGGTCACCTTCGGGCCGATCTTCTCGACGCCACCCGCGAGCAACTTGGCCGTGTACGACTTGCTGGCGTCCGAATCGGCGGCGCGCTGGCGGACCGTCTCTTCCAGGGCGTCGATCGGTCGCGTCGGCTGGTCCACGGCGGTGGGTTGTGTGGGGGGAGGGGGCTGCGGTTAGGCTGTTGGCCGGACGCTCGTAAGTAGCCCCATAGCTTAAGCGCCCGGAAACCGCCGAGCAATCGAGTAAAGGCGAGCCGGGAGCGTCAGCGACCGGAGGGATGTGCCGGTAACTGAAATCAAATGGCCGGGTTCCCTCTGGTTGCTGACGCTCCCGGCTCGCCTGTGAATCATCGTTATACTCTCCCCATGAGCTTTGATTTCGCCACGACCTGTTGGTTCATCACCGGGGCCACCGCTTCGGGCAAGACCGCCGTGGGGCTGGAAGTATCCGACCGGTTGGCGGCCGCTGGCGGTGGGGCGGAAATCCTCTCGCTCGACTCGATGGCCGTCTACCGCGGCATGGACATCGGCACGGCCAAGCCCGGCGCCGCTGAGCAGGCCCACACGCCGCACCACCTGATCGACCTCCGCGACCCCGACGAAGAGTTCAGCGTCGCCGACTACCGCGACGCGGCCGAAGCCGTGGCCCGCGACGTGCTCGCCCGCGGCAAGACACCCGTCTTCATCGGCGGCACCCCGATGTATTTGAAGTGCCTGCTGCGTGGCCTCTTCGAAGGCCCCGGCGCCGACTGGAGCTTGCGGCACGACCTCGAAGCCGAGCTGTTGCAGTTTGGCGTCGAGGCGGTGCACGAACGTCTTCAACTCGTCGACCCCGTCGCCGCGTCGAACATCCACCGCAACGACGCCCGACGCATCGTCCGCGCGCTGGAAGTTTTTCGCACGACGGGCCAGCCGATCAGCCATCAGCAGCTCGAGTTCGACGACGCCCGCCCCGCGTCGGAGTGCAAGGTCTTCGTCCTGCGGCGTGACCGCACCGATCAACACGCCCGCATCGCGGCCCGTGTCGATGAGATGATGGCCGAAGGTCTCGTCGAAGAGGTCCGTGGCCTCACGTCAGACGGCAAGACCCTCGGCCGCAGCGCCGCGCAAGCTGTTGGCTACCGCGAAGTGCTCGAACATCTAGCGGGCGAGTTCGATCTGCCGTCCACCGTCGAGCGCATTCAATCCCGCACGCGGCGGTTCGCTAAACGCCAAGGGACCTGGTTCCGCAGCCTCAGCGAGTGCCGCTTCATCGACGTCGCAGCCGACGAGACGGCCGGGACGATCGCGGACCGCATCGTAGCCGTAGCGGGATAAGCCGTCCGCGCAAATGGGACTGTGGGAGGGGTCTCCAGACCCCGATTACGCGCACCATGCCGTCCGTATTCGGAATGGATACCGTAATCGGGGTCTGGAGACCCCTCCCACATAGGCCTGACGGCCTTTTTCGGGTCTGGTTCAAACACCCCGCCCAGAAAAACTCAAGCGATTCGCCGGTCCCTACAACCGGCCCCGACTCTTCCGGCGGCGTAAACTTGGGCGGTAATTCCTCACCCGCCCCGCTCTCGCCATGACACGCCGGCGCTTCGCGTTCTGGATCGGCATGGGCCTCTTCGGCATCGCCGAACGGCTCCGCGCGGAAAGTCTCGACACGGTCGCCGCGTCGCTGATGAAGGCGACCGAGGCGCCCGCCGCCCCGCCGGCGCCCGCTGAAGCCATTGCCGAAGAAGCCGCGTCGGCCGAGATGCCGGTCCATTGGCAGATGACCCACAACAACACGTGGCGGTGGGTCCAGCGCGAACACTACCTCGATGGCGAGTGGCGCGTCAGCGGCATGACGACGCCCGTCCGCCGCGACAACGGCGAACCCCTTGAAGACCCGGTCGAAGGTTATCTCCCCGACGACGAAGTCCCCGAAGAGTTCCTCCAAGCCTACGACAAGATCACCGACGCCAACGGCGAACCCGCGACGCCCAAAGGGGACGACGGCATTGCCGCTACCGAAGACGCCCCCGGCCCCGACGCCGCCGCCTATCGCCGCGCCCGCCACGGCCGCCCGCCGAGCCGCTGGCTGCGAACGCTTAACGCGCCGGAACTCTCCGTCTGGCTCGCCACGATCACGCCCCCCGAAGCGGGCGTCAGCGGCATGACATTCACCGAGCACCTCACGCGCGACCACCACTTCGACGAGGCCCGTATCGCGGGACTCAGCGACGCGGAGTTAGAGAAGCTCCACGCCGCGGC
This sequence comes from Botrimarina mediterranea, assembly GCF_007753265.1. NCBI lineage: Bacteria > Pseudomonadati > Planctomycetota > Planctomycetia > Pirellulales > Lacipirellulaceae > Botrimarina > Botrimarina mediterranea. The sequence continues at coordinate 1,781,898 of NZ_CP036349.1, read as the reverse complement.
GCATTATGGGTATTGAGCCCGGCATCGCGCTAACGCTCCGCCATCACGAGTGACGGCGAGCCGACGACGTTAGTCGTCGGTGGGAAGCGGGTACCATGGTTCCACCGACGACTAACGTCGCCGGCTCGCCACAAATCGTCGTTGCGACCCCCCCACCTTCCCCTTGACGCTCTAGGGGAGCCGCCCTAAACTCTCCCCTAGACAAACAAGGGGAGAGCCCAATGGCGACCAATTCTGATAACTCACTTCCGCAAGGAAGCCTCGATCTACTCGTCCTTCAGTCCCTCGCCGGCGGCAAACGGCACGGCTATCAAGTCGCGAAGCACATCCAGTCCACCAGCGGCGACGTGCTGCGCGTCGAAGAGGGGTCGCTCTACCCCGCCCTGCACCGCATGGAACGCCGCGGCTGGATCGCCAGCGAGTGGGGCCTCAGCGAATCCAACCGCCGCGCCAAGTACTACGGCCTCACCCGCACGGGCCGCGCGCAACTGAAGGTCGAAGTCGCCAGTTGGCGCGCGATGGCCGAGGCGATCGGCAAAGTCATCGACGCCGGCGCCGTCACCCCGCGTCTAGGTCTGTCCCTCAGCTAATTCAAAAAGAATGGGACGCGGATGATCGCGGATTTAGAAGGATTATCGCGGATCCAACGGAAAGCAAATCTTCTTTAATCCTATTCAATCCGCGTCATCCGCGTCCCATTCGTCCGAAGCCGCCATGCCCGCCCTCCCCTACTGGCTTTTCCCCGGTGACGACCGGCCGACGGACCAGATCGACGACGAGATCGCCGAGGAGTTGCAGTTGCACCTTGACCTGTTGGCCGAAGATCAAGAGCGCCGTGGCCTCTCGCCGGAGCAAGCGAAGCAAAAAGCCGCCGAACGCTTCGGCGACTTCAACCAACTCCTACGGCGCTGCCGCCGTGAAAAGCAAGGAGATGTCCCGATGCTGAAGCGCGTTCAGGCGATGTTAATTGGGCTCTTACTACTTGGTGTTGTTGCGATCGGCTGGAACCAGATCGCCATGTCGGCGTCCGTAACCGCCAATCAGAAAGACATTGCCGATGCTCTTGCAAGTGTGCAGCGGCAGCTAGAACAGATCGTTCCTAGAGCCGCCAATGCAGGCAGTTGGGTGGACGACTCGAACTCCGTCTACGTTGCTGGTCAGGATGGCAAGCCTCTGCTTGCAGAGAAGTCTTTTGGGCTTCAACTTGCAAAGACATCTGACGGGCTGCATCGACAACTTGTTGCAATCGATCCAGACAATCCGAATGCTGCAGTTGTTGTTTGGACGCCTCCTGAGAATCCCGATCCACAGAAAATAAAAAGCGAGGCGAGAGCGGATGCCAAGGCGAAGCGGTACGACATCGCCTTGGCGAAGCATGTGTGGTACCACGAGAACGTTGAGAGTATTCAGCCAAGCCAGAGCGCCGTTCGATTGTCTTTCGCTCTCTCGGAATGGTACGACCTTGGACTCGAATACCCGCCAGCACTCGAAGTGCTCCGATCGATACGTGACAACCTTGAAAAGCAAGTTCTACGGGGAGAAGACATCGGAAGGCGCTTTCATGATTTCGCGGCGATCAACCGGGTGCTTGATGAGAGCTCCAAAACCACCAAGGCATTCGCCGCCCTCGATAGTCAGTCGCCAAAAGCGGCCAAAAGTGCCTTCCACTTTGCCAAACTCGATTTACTTGCAAACGAGGCGTACGAACTTTACGCAAAGCATGTCGATAACATGCGAGGCTACGAATTGATCTCGCAGACAGTTGATGCAATTCAACGCAGATCATATGAGTCACCGCAGGAGGGCGAGGACCCTCTCTCACAAGACCTTCTTGAACACTTCCATTCAGAGGCTGCGAATATTGTGGCTGTACTGACAATGACTGACCGCAAAGAAGAAGCGGCAAAGGTCGCCGAGCTGTTTATGCTGAAGCTGGACGACGAGCAGTTTCACAAGGAAATAGACGCCGCGCTCGAAGGAACACTACCCGCAAAATAGCGGAAGCGTCGCCAACTACGTTACGCGTCCCTACGACTCGCAAAAAACGCAAGCGTAGCGAGCGAGTGCTTAAGCTCGCTCTCTTCGAGCACCGCTAGATCGGCGACCGCGCGGTTGGCGTATTCAATCGCGGTCTTTTGCGCGAACGCAAAGCCGCCAACCGCTTCGACGAGCTTGGCGACTTCGGCGCGAGACTTGGACGACGGGTCTTTGAGCCACTCTTCGAGCGCTAGGCGTGGGCCGTTCACGAGGCTGTCACGGGTGTAGATCAGCGGCAGCGTCATCTTTTGTTTGGCGAGGTCGGCGCCGGTCGTCTTGCCGGTCGTTGCTTCGTCGCCGGTGAGGTCCAAGAGGTCGTCGGCGATTTGGAACGCCATGCCGAGGTTGCGGCCGTAGGACTCCATCGCGTCGGCGACTTCGCTCGAAGCGCCCGCGTACACCGCGCCGAGTCGGCAGCAGCACGCGCACAGCTCGGCGGTCTTGCCGTCGATGATGTCGAAGTAGTCGGCTTGCGAGAGCCCGAGGTCGCCCTCGGCGAGCGTCTGCCGCAGTTCGCCATGGCAGACGCGGTTGGTCGTGCGGCCGATGAGCTGGCACGCCGTCGCCGCGTCGCGATCGACGGTCGCCGCCAAGTAGAAGGCTTGCGAGAAGAGGAAGTCGCCCAAGAGAACGCTCTTCTCGTTCCCCCAGCGAGCATTGACCGTATCGACGTGGCGGCGGAGCTGGGCCTCGTCGAGCACGTCGTCGTGGACGAGCGTCGCGGTGTGGATCATCTCGACCACCACGCCGAGCAACTCGTGCGCACTTGTCAATTCGCCGACGGCATTTCCCACCAGCAGCACCAGCGCAGGCCGCAGCCGCTTGCCACCGAGGCGGTAGCCGTGCCGGACGACCTCGTCGACCAGCGGGTCGCTGCTGGTGAGCTCGGATTGGAGCCGGTCTTCCACACGCCGCAAAGCCGGCAGAATGGGGCCGAAAAGGTCGGCAACCACGGCGGAGGGCGGTCGCGTTGCGGCGGTATTCACTGAGGTCGTTGTCGAGGAGTCCATGGGTTCGCCGCGTTCGATCCGTTCGTTGGGACGCCGCCGGACGGACGCCTCCCTGGCAGTTGTCCAGTTTAAGGCCAGCGAGCCGCAAGGGGCAGGGCTCGGTCGGTAGCGGGCTAACCGCAGTGGGGAGCTGTCCTTAACGCCCTCCGGTCGCTGACGCTCCCGGCTCGCCTCAATTCGGCTGGCGAGCCGGGAGCGTCAGCGACCGGAGGGAAGCGGGTACAAACCTTCCACTCTGATTCGCCCCCCTCACAACGACCGAAGGCCCGGCCGCCACTTGGGCGACCGGGCCTTCGTTGTCAGTTGGGGCGACCGCCGAGGGGCTGGGATAGCCGCCTCGGCAGCGACCGCTTCTTGCGGCCGACCCCGGTTATTGATTCCGCCTCTTACGCCCAACGCGGGTTGGGCGAGGCCGGCGGTTTGCAAGCCGGGTTGTCACGACGCCTTACGAAGCTCAGACGAGCTCCTTCTTGGCGCCGATCAGCGTGCGAAGCCGTTCGGCAAGCAGGGCCGAGTCGAAAGGCTTCTTGAACGTCTCGTTGATCGTCGAACGGTCGAAGCTGATGCTCGAGCCGTCGTCCGGCAACAGGGCGATCAGGATCGTCTCGGCGAAGTCGGTGTTGCGACGCAGGTTCTGGCAGATCTGCAGCGCCTCGACATGACCGATCGAGAAGTCGCAGATGATGCAGTCCGGGTGGAAGCTCTCCGCCTGGATGCCCGCCTCGAAACCGCTGGCGGCGGTCTGCGTGCGGAACGACTTGTCGGCGGGAAGCTCCCGCTTGAGGTTCTCGATCAGCACCTGGTCCTGAGCGACGATCAAGACCTTGGCCATGGCCTCGTCTTCGAGGTCGCCAAGGGGCATGCCGTGCTCCTTGAGGAACTTGATCAGGTACTCGCGGGGGATCCGGCGGTCCTGGGAACCGGGGATCCGGTATCCCTTGAGACGTCCCGAATCAAACCATTTGCTGACGGTGCGCGGGGCGACCTTGCAGATCTTAGCGACCTGACCCGTCGTGAAGACCTTCATCGGGCTCTCCAATTCTCTGTCTGAATGTCCGCTCGTCGCGAAGGCTGCCGCTGGGTCACGGCAAGCTGCGCCTTGCGCCCCTCACGTATGTTTCTCAACGGCTGGGTCACCGCGAGACGCATGCGTGTCTGGGTCGGGGTAAAGGGGGTTTAATCGTCGCTGGGGACCGGGTCAGGTCTGACTGAACCGTTCCTTCGTTACTGCTTCACGGATCGGCTGCGAGAGTCGCGTCGGGATTGTCAATCACAAGGTTTCTCCAGCCGTTTGGAGCGTGTCGCTCCGTGCAACCGGCACAACCCTTACAATCCCGCACGACTACCGCACCCGCGCCGTCGTCAGCGAACGCCATCGTTAAGGGAACGACGCCGCTAACGAGACAGGTCTTGCGCGAGGGGAACCCACACTCCTCACCGTAGCCGCCACCACCGGCGCGGTCCTTCCTTTGGAAGGGTTTCGCCCCGTCAGCGCGCAACGACAGCAGGTCCAGCGGATGGATGCGTAAGGCAGGCTCCCCCCTGCGTGTCCCCCGGGCGCCGCCCGCAGGCCCGTTGCCTGCGTTCGGAGGGGAACAACCCATCCGATGCTTATCTTCGTTATTTCTGGGGGGGTGACTTTAGAGCCGGATTCGCAGTTCCTTAGCGCAGCCGCGCAGGCGCTTCTGTTGGTATGCCTCAAATTTCTGTGGGAGGGGTCTCCAGACCCCGATTTCGGCGTCCATCCGCAACGGCATGGTGCGCGTAATCGGCGTCTGGAGACGCCTCCCACAATTACACCTAGCGCCGTCTATGCCGCCCGGCGTAGCGGCGTGGCTTCGGCTTCCCGCCGGCGGAGATTAATGTGGCCGTCCTCGGAGACGTCCTCGAAGCGGACCGACACCTGCTTCGACACGCCCGACTCTTGCATCGTGATGCCGTAGATCGTGTCGGCGCCCGACATCGTCCGCTTGCTGTGCGTGATGACAACGAACTGCGTCGAGCCGAGGAAGTCTTTGAGGACGCCGCTGAACCGCCCGACGTTCGCCTCGTCGAGCGCGGCGTCGACTTCGTCCAAGAGGCAGAACGGGGACGGACGGCTGCGGAAGAGTGCTAGCAACAACGCGACGCACGTCATCGTCTTCTCGCCGCCCGATAGCAGCGAGAGGCTTCGTAGTTCCTTGCCGGGCGGGCAGGCGACGATCTCGACGCCCCCCTCCAGCGCGTCGTCCCCCTCGGCGGCGCCGGTGGGCTCAACCATCAACAGGTCCGCCTCGCCGCCACCGAAGAGGCGCGTGAACAGTTCGCGGAAGTGCTCGCGGACCGTCTCGTACGTTGTCTGGAACAGCTCGCGGCTGTCTGTGTTGATCCGCGCGGTAAGTCGAGCGAGCGACTGCTTCGCCTGGCTGAGGTCTTGGTACTGGCCGGAGAGCTGAGCGAAACGGTTCTCGAGCTCGTCGAGTTCCTCCAGCGACTCGAGGTTCACTGGGCCGACCGACTGAACCTCTTGGCGGAGCGCTTCGATCTCTTCACGCAGGGCCTGACGCTGGGCTTGGCCGAGGGTTTCCCCTTCCTTGGCCGCGGCTGCCGCCACGTCCACGCCGTAGTCGTCGCGGAGGCGTTGGGCGAGGGACTTCGACTCCATGTCGATCCGCTGGCGACGCAGGTCGACTTCGCCGAGACGCCTCGCTAAGGCGTCCGCTTCGGCGCGGGCTTGGGCGACCGCCGACGCCACCTCGACGCGGATGCGTTCACCGGCGCGACGAGCGGCGCGGGATTGGGCGAGCTCGTGCGCCGCGGCGGCGGCTTCAATAAAGAGCACGGCGAGCTGGCTGGTGGCGCGGAGCGCCGCCAATTCGGGCTGCTGGCGCTCGACGACGAGCGACTGGAGGTCGGCCGCGAGGCGATCGACCTTGTCGCTGAGCCCCGCGTCGGCGCCGCCGCTGCGGCGGGCCTCGACGCGTAGCGACGCCAACAACTCGTTGTGCTTGGCGGCGGCGGCCGCGAGTTCCTTCGAGCGAGCCCGCTGCGCGGCGATCTCGGCCTCGGCGGCGCGGACGGCGGCGGCCGCGTCGGTTGCCGGTTCGGCCTCGCGGTGGGCGTGTTCGGCGATGGCGTCGCGACGCCACGTCAGGCTCGCGACGCGCGCCTCGACGCGGTTCGCTTCGGCGTTCGACGCGGCGAGTTGCGTTACGAGGCGCTCGGCGCCGGCGTCGGCTTGGCGGCGCCGTTCTTCGAGCGTGGCGGCCCGCTGCGCCGCGGCGGCGAGTTGAGCGCGGAGTTCATTCGCCGACGCCTGCTGCGTGACGAGTCCGGACTCGGCGTCGGCGATGCGCTGGTCGGCGGCTTTCGCGTCGGCTTCGGCCGACTGCACGGACTGTTCCGCCGACGCGATCTGCCGCTGCAACGCGACGCCGTCCTCGCGGCGGGTCAGCACCCGCATCGCGGTGTCGTTGGGGCCGCAGACGAGCGAGTCGTCGGCCCCGAGCGTCTCGCCGTCGAGAGTTACGAAGTTGAGCCCCTTGCCCACCGAACCGGCGAGCCGCTTTGCTGTCGCGAGCGTATCGACGAACCAAGTGCGGGCAAACAGCCGTCGCACGAGCGGGGCGTAACGCGGCTCGACTTCGATGAAGTCCGCCGCTCGTCCGAGGACGCCGGGTTCGCCCTTGAGGTCGATCTGGTCGATCGCCGTTAGCGACGCCGACGCCTCGAGCGATTGGAAGCCCGCGCGAGTGGTGAGCGTCTCGGAGGTGCGGCCCTCGCCTAGCGCTTCGAGCAACGCCTCGCGCGAGTCGATGACGACGTGCTCGGCCCGGGCGCCGAGGGCCGCCTCGACCATCGCCACAAAGTCTTCTTCAACGTGGATCAGGTCGGCGACCAAACCGTAGACCTGCGGCGCCGCTTTGCCGGTCGCGGCGGCCCGATGGACCAGACCGCCCACGTCGTCGTTGAGCCGTTCGATACGCCGCTGCTCTTCGACGAGCGTCTCGAAGCGATGCCGCAATCCGACGAGCCGTTCGCGCGCCGCCGCCGCGTCGCGCTGGCGATCGATGAGCGTGCGACGGAGCTGCGCCAGCTCACGCTGCGTTTCGGCGATGGTGTTGTCGATCGCCAGCAGCGCATCGGCGCAGCTGTCTCGCTCTTCGGTCGCCATGGCGAGCGCCGAGGCGGAGTCGTCCACCAAACCACGCCCGGCCGCGAGCTGCGTCTGCAACTCGGCGAGCGTCGCCGCAATGGAGGCGCTTCGCCGCGTCAAGTTCGCCAGCCGATCGTCCGAACGACGCAGCACCGCCGCGAGGCGGTCGCGTGACTGTTGCTGTTTGGCGTGCAACTGGGCGGCTTCTTGAAGCCGGCCGGTCGCCGCGATGACACGGGCCTCGACCTCCCGCAGCGACGTGGTGTATTCCGCGGCGGTCTCTTCGGCGGCGGTGAGCGCAGCCCGCGCGGGGTTCTCCACCGCCGCGGCGAGCTCTTCTCGCCGGGCCTCGAGCCACGCGGAGCGGGTGTCGGACAGCTGTTTGTCGATCCGCGTCAACTCATTGCGAGCAATCGCCTGGGCTTTCTCGTGCTTGGCGATGCGTTTGCGCGCGTCGGCGAGCACGCGCTCGGAGCGGTCGTCCGTCGCGGCGTCGTCTTGTAGGCGCGCAAGGCGCTCTTCCTGCTCGGCGATCTCGGCCTGCGACGCTTCAATCCGCTCGGCGAGCGACTGGCGTTCGGCGTCGAGGCGACGCCGCTCGTCGGTGAGCTGGCGCCAATCGGCGGCGGCGAGTTCGGTGCGGGCTTCTTTGAGCCGCAACGACGCCTCACGGTAGCGCCGCGCTTTGCCCGCTTGTGAGCGCACACGCCGCAGCCGGCCCTCGACCTCGTCGACGATGTCGGAGAGGCGCAGCAGGTTCTGCTCGACACGCTCCAGCCGTTTGGCGGCTTCGCGTTTTTTGAGACGGAAGCGGCTGATACCCGCCGCCTCTTCCAGTAGCAGCCGCCGCTCAAGCGGCGAGGCTCGCAGCGCCGCATCGACGCGACCCTGCTCGATGATGCTGTAAGAATCGGCGCCGACGCCGGTCCCGGCGAGCAATTCGCGGAAATCCTTGAGCCGGCACAAGCGGCCGTTGACGAGGTACTCGCCCTCGCCGCTGCGATGTACGCGGCGGGTGAGGCGGATCTCTTCTTCGTCGAGGTCGAACAGCCGCCGCCCGCCCTCTTCACCGGGTCGGTTGTCGAACGCTAGCGTCACCTCGGCCGAGTTGAGCGGGCCGCGCGACTCGGAGCCGTTGAAGATGACGTCCGTCATCTCGGCGCCGCGGAGGCTGCGGGGGCTCTGCGACCCCAGCACCCACTTCACCGCATCGACGACGTTCGACTTGCCCGACCCATTCGGCCCGACGACGACCGTCACGCCAGCAGGAAACTCAAGACGCGTCTTCTCCGCGAAGCTCTTGAAGCCGACGAGTTCGAGCGACTTGAGCATGCGAGGAAAGTTGAATGTGGAAAGGGGAATGCGGAAAGGGTTTGGCAAACTTCCACTTTCCCCTTTCGCCTTTCCCCTTTCGGATCACTTCTTGTTCGAGAACAGATCCGGTAGCGGCGTGCCGACGCGGTAGTCGGCGTCCATCGACGCGCCGGCGGCGGGTTCTTCGTCGGCGTTTTCGTTGTCGGGGTCGGACTCGCCCGCGACTTCGTTGTCCGGGTCGTACTCGCGGCCCGAACGGGGGATCGCGTCGACGTCGAAGCGGCCCGGCAACGCACCGTCGCGTTTGGCTTGCTGAAGGGCTTGCACGACGTCGGGGTACTCGCCGCCAACTTCGACGATCGCGCGGATCACGTCGTCGATCGCTGTCGTAACCGTGCGGCGCCGGTCGGGCGAGTCGGCGCGGAATCGGCTGACCGTGATCTCGTTGCCCGACAGGCCGTTGACGAGAATGTCGTTGCCCGCGTCGAGCACCAGCGGGAGCTTGAACTTCTGGTCGGCGCCGAAGAGCACAATCTCCGGCCGGCCGCTGCGCGTGGCGTGCACCATCGGCGGGCCGTCGGTATTGAGGGCGTGGTAGCCAAACTGGCCGCCGAGCCGCTCGCCGCGGATCATCGGGTCACTGGGGTTCATCGCCCACAAGGCGCGGAAGGCGCCGTAGCGGGTCTCGGCGCTCTGGCTGTTGAGCAACGAGCGCAAGCCCTCGTAGGCGGTGACGTCGTCCATCGCGCTGAGCGCGGCGAGGGCGTGGGCGCGGAACGCCGGCTCCTCGCTGGCCGCGTCCACCAAAGCCTGGACACCGTCGGTCTTGTCGAGGTACGCCAGGGCCTCGGCCGAGTAGAAACGCACCTCGGCGTCTTGCGACTTGACGCCCTCTTGGAGCTTAGCGATCGCCAACTCGTCGCCGATTGCTTCGAGACGCAGCGCAGCGTTGGCGGCGGTCAGCGGGTCGAGGAGTTGCTTCTCGAGCAGGACCAGCCGTTCTTGGAGTTCAGTCGGTGTTTCGTTCACCGCGACGCTCCGCACCACCCGCACGAATCGACCGATGTTGTCTTTGTAACGCGGGTGGAGCTTCAGCTCGATGAACTCGGGGGTCTTGGCTTCGGCGACACCTATTTTCTGACCGCCTTCGTAGGATTGGAAGCGGTAGCTGATCGCCTTGGCGACCGCGATCGATTTACGGAACGATTGGTGGTTCTGCGCGAGCACCAAGCCCAGCGGACGCGACTTGATCGCGACGCCGCCCCCGAGGATGCGTCCCCGGGTCGAGGCGGCGATGTCGCGTTCGCCATCGGCCGAGGGATCGACCAGGATCGGCCCTTCGCCCTTAGCGAGGACGTGGCCAGCGTGGATCTGCTGTCCCATCACCGCCAGCTCGGTGAGGCGGGCTTCGAGCACCCGGCCGCCGCGGAGACTTGTCGTCTTGCTGCGGCTCGGCGAATGGACTTCGAGGTCGAATTGGTCGCCCTTCTGAACGCCCGGCGGCAAGAAGCCTCGCAGCAGCACGATCGCCGTGTCGGGCGAAGCGAGCACCTCGTTGGGCTTCTCGATCTGCCGCCGCGCCATCTCGTCAAGCATCGTGGCGCGCTGCGGGGTCTGCGGCGGGTCTTCGCCCGTACCATGCAGGCCCGTGACGAGCGCAACCGCCTCGACCTTCACATAGTTCAGACCGTACGGATGCGCGTAGTCGGCCACCAGCGGCGTGCCGCTCTCGGTGACCTCTTCCAGCGCCGCCTCGGGCGTGCGGTCGCGGAATAGCGATGAGGCGCAGCCGGTCGTCACCGCCAAGGTGGCGACGAACAGCCAATGAGAAGTCCGATAGCAGCGAGGCCTCATACGAGCGCTCCGTCGCGCAAGCGTCATGCGCAAACCGTCCCTGGTTCGCGCGGCGGCGAAGAGTAGGAGCTTTCTACCGGGGGGGCAAGACGGGTCGCGGGGCCGCAACGCGAATTGGAGTGTCGGCGTGCTAAGGGGAGGGGCTGAGGGAAGATTGGGGGACGCGTGCGCGTACTCTTAGCCCTTATCCCCTCAGCTCCTAACCCCTCCGCCTACGGCGGGTCGTATCCCCCCCGTCCCCAAGGATGGCATCGCGAAATCCGTCCCGCGGTCTTCCACATCCCCCGCAACGGGCCGTAGCGCCGCACCGCTAGCACCGCGTACTCGCTGCACGTCGGCTGATAGCGGCACGCGTTTGGGAGCCAGGGGCTTATCAGTCGCTGGTAGCACCGCACCGCCAGCACCAGCGCGAGCGACGTGAGGTCGCGGGCCGCGGCGAGTAGGAACATCGCGATCCGGATCACGAGCGGCCCTCGGACGGCTGCGCCTGCTTGGCGGCTTTCTTCTCGAGCCGACGCGCTAGTCCCCGCAGCGCGGCGTCGACAACCGCTAGCGTCGGCTTGTCCCGGAGTCGGGGCAGGCACACGAAGTCGAGCGCCGGCAGGTCGTGCTGCGATAGCCGGAAGGCTTCGCGGAGGCAGCGTTTCCAGCGGTTGCGTCGCACGGCGCCGCCTACCTTGCGCGATACCGCGAGGCCGAGACGCGCGTGCCCGAGCCCGTTCGGGCGGGCGTGGATGACAAGCACGCCATCGCCCGCGGAGACCTTCGCCTTGAAGACGGCGTCGAACTCGGCGCCGGTGCGCAAGCGGAGCTCTTTGGGGAACGAGTATCGCTTCGCGTCAGACAAGGGCGGCTCGCAGGAGGCAATCAAAACGTCTAGCGCGAGACCGTGTCGGCGCCGCCGTGGTCCGCGGCCTGCGTGTCGCCACTCTCTTGCCAGGGGACTCCGCGGAGCATGGCCGGCAGCGGTTCGCGCATCTCGGCCGCCGAACGGCGCAATGGCAGGGGCTTTCGCAGGTCGACACTCCCCAACCGTCGCACCCAGCGGCCGCCGAGCATGGCGCCTGCCATCAGGCCCAGGCCCAGCAGTATAAACGCCAACAGCGACATTAGCAGCACGGCCCGCGTCGGCGGGTCGAGCAGCGGCACAGCGGTCGCCTGCGCCAGAAACATCGGTTGAGCCTGCAATCCATCGATCCACATGGGCGACCTCCGCTCGGCAAGGGTCACCAGCGCAGCTCACGCCGGGGCTGCTGAGTATAGCGACTCGAGACCGATGCTAGCAGACCCCGGTCCTCCGCACTGAGCCCCTCGGGGAGGACAATCTGGACCTCGGCGTACAAATCGCCGGGGTTTTCGCCGCGGGGATCGACGCCGTGGCCCTTCACCCGCAGGCGTTTTCCACTAGAGGTTCCCGGCGGGATGGTGAGGGTGATTGTCCCCTTGGGGGTGGGGAGATCGACCTTGGCGCCCTCGGCGGCCTCGGCGAGCGTGATCGGCACCGTGACGTCGAGCCGCCGGCCATTGCGGCGGAAGATCGGGTGGCTCGCGACCCGGATCGTCAGCAGGATGTCGCCGGCGGAACCGCCGCTGGGGTCGGGGTTTCCCTGTCCACGGAGGCGGATCTTCTTGCCGTCGTCGATGCCGGCGGGGATTTTGACGGTCAGCGTCTCTTGCTTGCCGCCGCCGCGGGCGACCGTGATCGCCGCCTCGCCACCGGTGACGGCCGTCGCGAAGGGGACGGTGATCTCGTGCTCGATATCGTCGCCGCGCGTTGGCGGCTGAGCGGCGCCCCGTCGGGCGCGGCCGCCCGGCGCTCCGCCGCCGAACTGCTTGAAGAGGTCGGCGAAGCCGCCGGCCCCTGCCCCGCCGCCGCCGAACAGGTCGTTGAGGTCGAAATCGACGGTCTGTCCGCCGCCGGGCCCTCCACCGGGAAAGCCGCCGCCGGGATAGCGCTGCCCACCACCGCCGCCGCGGAATGGCCCGCCTGCCGCCTCGAAGTCGGCGCCGAACCGGTCGTACTGCTCGCGCTTCTTCGGGTCGTTGAGGACCTCGAACGCCCGCTGCACTTCCTGGAACTTCTTCTTGGCTTCCGGGTTGTCCGGGTTGCGGTCCGGGTGGTGCTTCCGCGCGAGGTCTCGATACGCCTTGCGTATCTCCTCTTCGCCTGCCCCGCGGGGAAGGCCGAGCACTTTGTAGTAGTCGTCTGCCATCGATCTTTTGCGGCTGTCGCTGGTGGTGGGCATCGTAAGCTTATCCTCCGACGGTCACGATCCAGAGGGGCCATCCGAGAGCCCGCAGTCCCAATGCAGAGGGGCCGCCCGATGCACCCCTCTGTGTGCTAGGTTTCCGTATGCTCCTGTTTGACCGAAGTTACCGATTGGGCTGGCTCGCCGCGGCGGCGTTCGCGCTCGCCTGTGCCGACGCCTCGGCCCGCCGGCCCGACGGGCAGCTTGAGCTGTCCGTCGTCGACGCCAAGAGCGGCCAACCGGTCGCCGCCCGGCTCCACCTCCGCGACGCCCGTGACAACGCGGTCTCGCCCGCCCGTGGGGTCGATCCCTGGGGCGCCGCTCCGTTGGGCGATTACGTCTACGTCGATGGCGAGACGCTGCTCGGCCTGCGGCGCGGCGTCTACCGGTTCGACCTCGACGCCGGGCCGGAGTTCCGTACGCAGCACGGCCACTTCGAGATCGTCCGCCATGCGGAAGATTCCAAGCGGGTCGAGATGACGCGTTTCGCGGACCTCGCCGACGAGGGCTGGGCCGCGGCGGACCTCGCCACGTGCCGCCCCGTCGCCGACCTGCCGCTGCTTCACCGCGCCGAGCAACTCGCCTACACGCCAACGGTCAGCGCCGCTTGGGACGGCAAGGCGTGGGCGCCGCCCGAACTCGCCGAACGTCGCCGTCGCGACAAAGTCTCGCCCGGAGCCAGCGCGCTGTGGGACGACGCGCGCGGCGTCGTGTGGCTGATCGATCCGGACGAGTCGCGCACGCTCGAAGCGTTGCCGCAACCCGGCGAGTCGTCTGTCGCGTTCTTGAACGAAGCGCAAGAGCGCGGGTGGCGGGTGGTCGCGTCAATCACCAGCCGTGAGCTACCGCTGTGGATCGCGCACGATGTCGTTGACGCGGTTGTTGTCATCGACGGCTGGGCCGAGTCGCCGGCCGGCAAGGAAGCCGCCAAGCGTGGCCGCCAAGGGGACGGGCTCCGCTACCCCGGCGCGCAGGGGCCGGGTCGTTGGCGGCGCGTGCTTTACGAATCACTCCTCGACGCCGGTGTTCATTTGCCCGCCGTCGCGGTCAGCGGCTCGGGCCTCAACACGGCGCCGATCGGCGCCGCGCGCGTCTACGCTTACACCGACGGCGACGCGTCGCCCGGAGCGTGGTGGGACGCCGCTGACCGCATGGCGACGGTCGTGACCAACGGCCCGCTGCTGCGGCCCTTCGTCGAAGGCGCGCCGCCCGGCGAGACGTTCCTGCTTGTCAATGGAAAGCGCTCGCTGACGATCGGACTCAACCTCGCCACGCGCACGAAGATCGACTACGTCGAGATCGTCAAGAACGGCGCGACCGTCCACAACATCCGCATCGCCGAGCTCGCCGCCTCGGGAGGTAAACTCCCCAGCATCGAGTTCGACGCCCCGGGCTGGCTCGCGATCGTCGCGGTCGCCGAATCGCCCGACCACTACGAGATGGCGATGTCCGCGCCGTGGTTCGTCGAAGGCAAGGGCGGCGGACGAGCCGACAGCGAAGACCGCACGCAGTGGCTGAACGCTCTAAAGGAAGCGCAGGCTGAGTTCGGCGCGAGCGACGCCAAGGCCTATGCCGAAGCGGAAGCGTTCTGGAAAGCCCCGGAGGGGCGATAGCGCGTAGCCAGTGGCGCGAGCCCCTGGAACCTTGCGGCGATCGGTTGTTCAGCCCCGGAGGGGCGACAGCACAACTCCCTACCTTAAGTTGCTGTCGCCCCTCCGGGGCTTACGTTTATGCTTGGCCTTTTACTCCAGGGGCTTGCGCCCCTGTCTACGCGCTGCCGCCCCTCCGGGGCTATTTGATTCGCTTGCGCTCATCATCTTTGCTTGAGCGGTTACCCCATTGCCGGTTAGATTCCACCGGCATCGCCCCCCCCGCCCTCTGTGAGTTCGTAAGCGTGCCGCTCCCAACGCCCCAGGACGTCAAGCCACTTGCGCCCGGCGCCGAGCTGGTCGCGATGACGCGGCTCGAGGGGCGGCCCGTCTCGCAGCTCACCTTTCTCGAGAAGTCGCTCCTCTTCGCCGAGCTTTCGCGTGCGAGCTACTTCAGCCGCACGATCGCCGGGCAACTCGCCGAGGACGTCGGCTTTCCCGAAACGCGGTTCTACGACCGTGACGGCGCGCAGGCATATTTGTTCGGCAACGAGACCGACGCGGTCATCTGCTGCCGCGGCACCGAACCCAACGAGTGGAACGACGTCCGCGCCGACCTCAACGCCTTCATGGACGCCGCCGAAACGGTGGGCCGCGTCCACCGCGGCTTCAAGCGCGAGGTGGACGACCTCTGGCCGCGACTCGAGAAGGCGCTGGTGAGCAACGAACGCGTCCTCTGGTTCGCCGGCCACTCGCTCGGCGGCGCGATGACCGCCATCTGCGCGGGGCGCTGCTACCTGTCGCACATCAAGAGCTCGCCCGAGGCGGTCTTCACGTTCGGCTCGCCGCGCGTCGGCAACCAGCGTTACATCAACCACGTGAAACTCAACTACTACCGCTGGGTCAACAACAACGACATCGTCCCGCGCGTGCCGCCAATGTGGCTCGGCTACCGTCACGGCGGCGTCGAGGTCTACGCCAATCGCCGCGGGCGGGTGTCGGGCGTGCGAGGCATCTTGCGGGTCCGCGACCGCTGGTGGGGTTTCTGGCGGACGCTCACCAAGGGCCGCATCGACCACTTTGCCGACCACCTGATGGGCGAGTACCTGTGGGTGATCGACAAAGCGCTCGACCAAGAACGCGCCGGCCTCCACGCCCCAGCGCTGGAGCGCCTCTTGAAGAAGATCGGCTGCCCCTCGGTAGTCGAACAACACCCACCCGAGGCGCCACACTTTGTAACGATGCGTGAGGGGGAAACGGACGACGTTACGGAGGTGGTGGAGGTGACGGAGACAAAGTGAGAGACGCCTGTCGGCAGCCCAACGAGTCGGCCGGAACAAGCACGGCGTGGGCCGTGGCAAGGCGTCATCAAACGCGCCGCCTGCCGGACCCACGCCGCGATCGCCCCCACTAGAGGGGGGGCCTTCCAGGTCGACTTTCCACCACACTAATCGGCGCCCTATGGCATCGATTCTAAGGACCCTAGCGGCCCCGTAGCGGGCCTCTTGTGCCCCCAGTCGACATCTCAACCGCCGCGACCAACGAACGCGTCAGAGGGCCCCACAGCGGCCCCGACGCGGCAGCGGCTTTTTGCTGCTTTCTGCCGAAATTTCGCTCGCTTTTGGCCACGCAGTTGTCATGGCAATAGACGGTCGGATGGCTCTAACCGTCGTGAGCAAAAAACTAGCTGGCCATTAGACTATCTCGAACGACAGTCGCACGTTGCGAAGCAACAAGGGCCGATTGATTCCACATGCCCTCCTGTGCTGCGCGCCCCGACAGTCGTTCGGCGATAATCAAGCGATTGCGAAGTCACTTCTTCACGACAGTCGGGGCCGCCCGCGCAACGGTGTGAAAGCCGTTAGACTTCGACCGGAGATTGCGAAGGCATTTGCTTGAATAGTCGAGCCCATACGCTTACGGCGGAGCCCAGGTACATGTCGCGCAAGAGTTTGAGAGTTATCAGGTGGGAGCTAGTGATTGCCGCGGCGATTCCGTTCGCGTACGTAGCCTACCTCTACACGGCTCCCCCCCCTCCGGGGAGGACCGGCGCCCTCCGCGAACTTCCTGACTACGCAAAGCTGCCCTCAGTTTTCGATACGTTGCGGATTAGTGGCGATTGCAGCTACTGCATGAAGAGTTTCGGCACTTACTTTGTTGTCGTTGCACCCGTCGAGCTACGGGATGTCGCCGACTGGCTACAGACGATCGAATCAGAAGATCAGATCATAGGCGCATGGAAACCCGAAGACACACCGATGCCTGCCGCTGTCGATGTCGATTCAGACGTGCTTGGCAACCTGCCAGTGCTATTCGAAGTGCGTGATGAATATGGTTTCGGCCGACTATACTTGGGAGGGACCAAATGGGTCGTCGCAGAGGGAACTAGACGGTCCAATTGACTTATTTGGTGGCCAGTTCAATAGGTCAGGCTGTCCTGACCTACGTTTACTTGCTCACAACAGCCGGGATCAGCCACGAGGAAGAAATCTATCGCCCAATGCATTGACGCCCTCTTCGTCGAGCGCGCCACCGCTAATCTCCGACCAACCTAGAATCTCTTGAATCGCTGGCAACGGCATGTCAAACGCTTCTTTTATGTAGAAAACTACCCGAATCGGAGAGAGCCCTTCTTCTTTGCTCCGCAGGTATCGGATGATCGATGACATGCTGGCTCCCTCTCTAGCCATCCTTTGCATATCGGTGACCGTATCGCGATCGGTACTAATTTGCGCACCTACCTTTTGAGTTATCTCAGTAGTGGGCCATCAGGCTACCGCGTTGCTGCTTGGTCGCTCCCTGGCGGTCGCGCCTCGGTGGTTGGGTTGGTTGTGGTTGAATTGGCTCCGCGGCTCTCTTTGCGCCTTCGCGGCTTTGCGTGAGTCTTCAACCGAACCCATACAGCTCGCCGAACTTCGCCTTTAAGCGACGCATCAGAGGCTCGTGCGACAGCGGTTTGCCGGTGACGCGCTCGACGAGTTGGCTCGCTGACAGGCGCTGGCCGACCTGGTGGATGTTCTTGCGGAGCCAGCCCAGCAGCGGGTCGAACTCGCCGGCGGCGAACATCGCTTCGAGGTCGCCGAGGTCGGCTTCGGCTTGGTCGAAGAACTGGGCCGAGTAGAGGTTGCCCAGCGAGTACGTCGGGAAGTAGCCGAACAGGCCCGCGCTCCAGTGCACGTCTTGCAGGCAGCCGTTGGCGTCGCTTGGTGGTGTGATGCCGACGATCGAGGCGTACTTCTCGTTCCATGCGGCCGGCAGGTCACTAGGAAGCAAGTCGCCCTCGATCATCGCGCGTTCGAGTTCGAAGCGGACGATCACGTGCAGGTTGTAGGTGGCCTCGTCGCTCTCGGTGCGGATCAGCGAGGGCTTCGCTTCGTTGATTGCGAAGTACCACGACTCCGGATCGACGCCCTTCATCGCCACAGGGAACGCCTCGCCCAGCGGGCCGAAGAAGTGGCGCCAGAAGCCGCGGCCGCGGCCCACCAGGTTCTCCCACATCCGCGACTGCGACTCGTGGATGCCCAGCGAGATCGCCTCGCCCGGCGGCAGGCCGAACCACTCGCCGGGGAGGCCCTGCTCGTAGAGGCCGTGGCCCGTCTCGTGGAGCGTGCTGAAGAAGGCGTCGGCGAAGTCGTGTTCGTTGTAGCGCGTCGTCATGCGGACGTCGTTCGGACCGGCGCCGCCGCAGAACGGGTGCGCCGTCACGTCGAGCCGCCCGGAGGCGAAGTCGAAGCCGATCGCCTGCGCGGCCGCCTTGCCGAAGATGGCCTGCGTCTCGACATCAAAGCTCTCGCGCAGGACCTCGCTCGGCGCGGCGACGCCGCTGCCGACGATCGCCTGCACCAGCGGCGCGAGTTCCGCGCGGAGCCCCGTGAGCACGCTGCCAACCGACTCGGCGGTCTCGCCCGGCTCGTAGTCCTCGATCAACGCGTCGTACGGCGACGCCTCGTAGCCGAAGGCCTCCGCCTTGCGGCGCTGCAGCGCTAGCATCTGCTCGAGCCACGGCCGGAAGATGGCGAAATCGTCCGAACGGCGCGCGGTGGTCCAGGCGTGGTGCGCCTTGCTGCTGGTGCGAGCGATCTCTTCGACCAGATCACCGGGGAGCTTTGTCTCGCGCTCGTAGCGTCGCGACAGCTCGCGCGTGACGCAGCCGATGTCGCTCTCGGGGTCGCGGGCTTCGTCCGAGTCACGCAGTTCAGCGAGCCACTCGCCTAGCGCGGGCGCCGTGCTGCGGGCGTGAACGACGCCGGCCAGGTAAGCCTGCTGCTCGGCCCGCCAGTCGCCGCCACTCGGCGGGAGGTAAGTCTGCTCGTCCCATTCGACAAGGCCCCCGATCGACGCCACCAGGGCGGTCTCACGGGCATGAGCGCGAAGTTTGGCGAAGGTCTCGGCGGCGGACATGATGAAGCCGTTAGCGGTTAGTCGTTAACTGTTTGGAAAGAGCTTTATGTGGGAGGGGTCTCCAGACCCTGGTTACGCGCACCACGCCGTTTCGGAATGGATACCGTAATCGGGGTCTGGAGACCCCTCCCACAGTCGATTGATCGACGACTTGTTAGATTAGGACACACGCCGATGCGTCCCTAGCCCCTCGCCCCTCAGCCCCTGGCCCCTCCCCCGATGCTCGACGCCCTCGTCATCGCCCC
Source organism: Botrimarina mediterranea (assembly GCF_007753265.1). NCBI lineage: Bacteria > Pseudomonadati > Planctomycetota > Planctomycetia > Pirellulales > Lacipirellulaceae > Botrimarina > Botrimarina mediterranea. The sequence continues at coordinate 1,763,064 of NZ_CP036349.1, read as the reverse complement.
GCATCCCGACGACGCCGAACTGGGCGCCGCGGGCGTGATCCTTAAGCTGCAACAAGAGGGCAAGCGTGTCGGCGTGCTCGACCTCACCTCGGGCGAGCCCACGCCGCAAGGGTCGCTAGAGATCCGCGCCCGGGAGACAGCAGCCGCCACCAAGGTGCTCGGCCTCGAATGGCGTGAGAACCTCGGTCTGCCGAACCGTTCGCTCGAAGCGACGCTCGAGAACCGCGCGAAGCTCGCCGCCGTGTTCCGCCGTGTGAAGCCCAAGTGGCTGTTCGCGCCGTACTGGGAAGACGCCCACCCGGACCACACGGCCGCGACCAAGCTCGTCGAGGACGCCCGCTTCTGGTCGAAGCTCACCAAGACTGACGAACCGGGGCAAATGGCCCTAGCGGGCGAACCCCACCACCCGTCGCGGGTCTATTACTACTACTGCGTTCACCTCAAGCTGGCGCCGCAGCCGGCGTTCGTCGTGGATATCAGCGACGTGTGGGAAAAGAAAATCGAGTCGATCCGCTGCTATGAGAGCCAGTTCGTCACGGGCAGGCCAACGACTTCGCCGACGTTCTATGACCGACTCCGCGACGAGGCGGCCTACTGGGGCAAATCGATCGGCACGGCCTACGGCGAACCGATCGAGACGCGTGAACCGCTCGGATTAGCGAAACTTGGAGGGCTGGTTTAACTGAGATTTCAGCCGCTTGCGGCTTAGCTGCTTAGCCGCCATAATCTGCGATTCCCTCACTCAGCCGGGTTCGCCTATCGAAGCGAGGGACGCGACGCCGATAGGCGGCGTACGGAGCACCCCTAGCTCAACTGGATAGCCGCCGCACGCTTCTCTAAAGCGTTTGCAGGCAAGGCCTTAGGGCTCGAATTTTTTTTCTGCGGTTCCCTTTGTGTGCCCAAAAGTGCCGGTGATTTCGGCTCTTTGCCTGCCACTAATTGCCAGATTAATTGCCAACGCTACCGGATGCTTGACCGCACCGCGGCGGGTTATAGCGCAGTGGGGAAGATACAGGTCCGGCGACGAGCCGAGTACCCCTTAACGAATAGATTCAGGGTTGATCCACGGCAGGTCAGCGTCATCGAATCGACAGCTGGCATCTGCTTCCCGAATTGGAGTCGGTGAAGACGACCTCAGCGACTCATTCGGAGCCCGACCAGAGCGAGGTCGATGCTACCTCGTCTGATTCGCTTCCACCCAAACTGTGCACTCTGCGTGCCACCCGCTGCGACTTAGCGAATAGGTGATTCCACCCAATTTTGACATTGCCCAACCGCATCCAGTACCTTCTGGCGTCCTGTTCGGTGGGACAGACCGCTTAGGTGCTGAGGTTCTGTCGCCAACAATTGCAACGGCCCGAAGCACTTGCATCCAAGAGCCGTTCTGTGCTTGCGATTGACGCGGAACAACTGAATGCTAACCAGCTGCAATAGTTGGGCGACTTTGGAGCATAGCGTGGTCCATGGTGGCACAACTGACTTCAAAACCAAACTCGATAAGGCTGTCCTTCAACAGCCCGCACCTTGGCAACCAATAGAGCTAGAGATAACGTCGCGATAGATAGTAATTGATTGGCCCACAGTCCGAGGAAGTAGGCATGAGTCGGATAGAGAAGGAGCCACCGATCAGAGAGGTTTCTAAGCCTGTCGACGGTCCAGAACCATCGGATTCTAAATCGCTGCGAGTACTACTTGGGTACGACCAAGTAGGCTATTTGCAGCTATTGGCTATCATTCCGGCCTTGCACGTGATTGGGAAGCTGAACAAGCAGTTCAAGCTGACCGAGTTCCTACGCAGGCTGGTAGTGGAGTTCCAGGAAGCAACCAGGATCTTGTGGAGGCGTGTTCTTGATTGGATGCCATTTGATGTCGATGTTCACAATCATGAACTGGACGCTCTGACTTTAGTTCTCTTTGGTGTTGGCGCTGTGATCGGTACGGCCTCCTCCAAAGCCAGTTGCTGGGTTTCGCACTACTTGGAAGGGTGCCAAAAGTTGGAATGGGGACGAAAGTGGCTTGGCATAGCTATATTGCTCTTCACATTCTTTTTCTTTCTTACTGCTCTCGGCCTGCCGAACTTGCTAGACAAATTATCTACCGCTGGTGGACTTGGTCGTATCTTAGGAGAAGTATTTATATTCCTAGTCATCCTCCCCGTTTGGGTACTCGTCCGGTACGCACTTGGGCGCATTGGATGGAAGGGCAAGAAGTTGGCCCGACCGATGCCCAAGGGTTATCTCATGTCGATGGCAATTGGTTGGGCTTACTTCTGTACGCTGTTCGCAATGTTCTCGCGGCCGACGAGCCCAGACATCGACCCACATAGATTTGTTCCCCTTGTGCTGATAGCCATCCTTGGATTTGGATATGCGGGCACGTTCTTCTTCGCCTGGGGGACATACCGCAATATTATGATTACTTCGATTGGCATTCTGGTGGTCGATGCTTTTGCACAATCGATAGTTCCATTGATAGAGTATATCGACGAGTTGCTTAGGGAAGCAGAGGCCGCATGACGTCAAGCCAGGGGTCTCTGCCGTCGCATAATGACTTCTGGTTTATTGTTATGAAGTCATGCATTTCCCAAATGCGATAGGTGGCCCCAACCGCTCGATCTTACGGGCAGAGCGGCCGCCGACCTCTGAGGTCGGTCGGTCGATTCGACCGCAAGGCAGCTTGCCCGACCGTCGGGGTCGCCGAATGCGAGAGAGTGGCTTTGTGCCGGTCTGCAGAAAGCTGCCGGGATCGTAAACGCTCAGTAGTCTCGGACGGACATCATTCACATCCTCTACTACGGTAGGCTGAAAATGGCACTAACGGCTCGCTCTCCCAGTCCCAAGCCAGGCCGTGATTGCCTCTTCGACGACCGCGAGGATCGTGTGCGACGGGTTGCCCCTCATCTTCCGTCGGTGGCTCGCTTCCATCAGCATCCGCTTTAAGTCGACGCGTATCTGATTATTGAACGGCTCACGCGGCACGCGACTAGACGCAGTTGGCTGGCTCGCACCGGACGAATGAGGTTGGGCCCCCGTCTTTTCGAACTTCAGCCAACTTTCGACGGCTTCCTCAATGAACTGCTTGAGTGTGCAGACTGGGTCGTTCGCCATCACGCGTTGGTGCCTAACTTCGGCAAGCCTCCGCTTGATTTCCGGCCGAATCTTGGTTGAGAGCAGGACGTAGTGAGTCGGTTGCGACTCAACGGGCTTGGGCTGCTGACGCGGCCTACGTTGACTCTCGGCTCGTGCAGTTCTCGTTGGCTGATCCGGGCCACCCGTTTCCACCACTTCGCCGCCTTCAGCAGCGCTCGTCTTCTTTGTTTGTGTCGTCACCGGCTTCTTTGGGTCGCCAACGCTACCCTTGACGAAACGCAGTGCAGCTGCTGACGGCATCGCGTCGTCTACTTTAAGTTCTGGATCCTGCGGCATGCCCCTCCTTTTCTGCTGTCTGCTTTAGTTTAGTTCTTGGTGTTACTCGTTCTAGGATGAGACGCGGGTTCTCTTGGCAAGCCGCGGCAAACACCTCGCGAAAAACGGCGTCGATCTCAAGAGCCGGTTCTCTGACCTGCTTCCTCCGGCCAAGGTCCCAGACAAGGCTCGGTGGTATCTTCCAACCGTCGTTGCCGGGCGAGCGTAGCCCCGCTGATTGGACGATGACCTCGCGGTAGGGAATCGTACTTTTGGTGATCCCAAACCGCATCGAGCTTGCGTGCTGCCGAAGACTCTCGGTGGTCTTTCTCCCCCTCCCCACTCGGGTCGGGATGATTGCGGTCTGTGGCAGGCCGTCCCTCAGCTTCTGGATCTCGTGGATCGTCTCCGTCGTCCAATCGAGGGCCATAATGTCCAGCTGACTGGCCCCTGTCGGGATGAGGGCGGCGTCGGTGACCTGGAGGATCGCCCCGGTAATTTCGCTAAGACCTCCTGGAGCGTCAACGACTACCGCGTCGTGGCTGACCGAGGCTTCGCTGACCTGTTTGACGATCTCTTCTGGCGTTTGCGGGGTAAGCACTCGCATTTCCGGCCTCGCTACCTTGAGCCACCTGGAAGAGAGGCGTTGAGCGTCACAGTCAAACAGCACGACCGAGCAGCCATGAAGTCTGAACCAGTCTGCTAGGTGAACAGCCAACGTCGTCTTGAGAACGCCCCCTTTTGAATTTGCAAATGATACGATCATGGTTAATGAGTTATCACGATTCCCAGCATGACACAACGAGTTATTTCGTGATGGGCAGCCGGCTAGCGGGTTGGCGAGTTGGCTGGCCTGATGGAACAAGGCCTTGCCAGAAGTAACGCCAGCTGGCCAGCGTGATATCACGAACGGGCTTAAAGGGACGATGGCGACGAAAGTAATCTGTAGCGTTATCCCACAACAGCGGAGAAAGGGCCTGGGTGGCCACTGAAGCGTCGATTATCGCCCGCGAGGCCATCGGGTAGGGTTCGCTGCTCCGGGTCTCTCAGGGCGATTTATTGACGCGGCTCTACTTGCCGTCAGAGTTGAATCTGCACGGCGGCAGTCGCATGCGAACGGCTTCATTCGTTAGCCCTGCAATCCGCACAGTTGCACAACCGACCACGCAGAGCACCTCTCGCGGCAGACCTCAGAGACCCTAAAGAAAGTTATTGCCAATCAACGGCATCCGTAATAGTTTCCTTTAAGCAGTTTGAACCAAGCCAGGACGTTGGTCGGGAGCCTTGGCGGACGGCCTACCTGCTAGGAGCGACGCCACATGGCCAGCTAGTGTGATCTGACCGACAGGCGGCACGTGATTTGACTGACGACACACGTGATCTGACTGACAGTAGACACGTGCTTTGACTGACAAGGGCACGTGATTTGACCGACCGATCCATGTGATTTGACCGACACGGGATCGTTGAAAGACCAATGATGTCAGCAGGTTGAGTGGGGCCTAAACTCTATAGACTTATTAGATAACGTCGTAGAGGAAGTGCGACGAGTTTGTTTTTGGAGGAGAATGGAGAGAGAAGAGAGTACAGCCAAACGCACCAGGCGGGTCCCTGACGAGATGAACCTCGCCGAATTCCCGCTGACCGTGATGGGGAAGCGGCCCCCTCGGGGAGTTAAGACGCTCACCTTCCGCGATGAGATCACCGACCCTGAAACCGCAGAGCGGGTACCGAGGGAGCTGACCGTCACCGGGTCCGACCTCTTGGGTTTGCCCACCTCATACGACGAGGAGGTGCTGATTGGCCTTGAAGAGCTGACCCACCAAGCCTCATCCCCAAGCCGCCGGGTGTGCTTTACGCCGTACGCCTTCTTGGAGCAGATCGGCTGGGAGCGGAGCACCAGGAACTACCGCCGACTGACAAAGAGCCTCGACCGTTGGGCGAGCGTCACCATCATCTCCAAGGAAGCGTTCTGGAGCAAAGGCAAGCGGCAACGGGTGCGGGATGTCGTTGGGATCCTCGACCGTTGGCAGGTGGTCGGCAAGAACGCAATGCCGGACGCCGAGACCAAGACAGCGTTCTTCGTGTGGAGCGATTTTGTTTGGGAGTCTATCGAAGCGGGTTATGTCCGCGGCCTCGATGTCGATTTCTGGCGAGGCCTGGAGAACCCGATCTCAAGGAGGCTCTTCCGGTTTCTTGGCAAGAAGTTCTACGCGAGAAGCGAGGTGCCGTTTGAACTAAAGCAGCTCGCCTTTGAGAAGGTCGGCGTGAGCAGGAAGCACCACACCGGACAGATAAAGGAGTCGCTGGAACCGGCTCACCACGAGCTAGAAAGAAAGGGCTTTTGTCGAGCCAACTACATCGACCGGGGACAAAGCGGATGGGAAGTTGTCTACACCGACCTCCGGACTGAGACGGGCAAGAAGGCAGCGGTCAGGGATTCGCTGCTCCTCAAGCAGCTGCAAGAACGTGGCTGCACGGATGCTTCGCTTCTTTTGCGAAGGCAGCGGAATCGATCGCGAATCGAGCGCGCCATCCTGAACTTTGACGACCGGCTGTGTCACGGCGAGAAAATTAGTCACCGGTGGCTTGCTGGAGACATCCTCAGCAAAGACGGCTACGACTTCCGTGAAGGCTATAAGTCGCCCGAATGCCTTCGGCAAGAAGCGGAGGCGACGAGGGAGGGGGAACAGAAGAGCCTCGCTAGAAAGCAAAGCTTGTTGAAGCAAACGATTGACCGGAAGGCGAGCGCCAAAGCGGCCTTCGCTGAGTTCTGGACGGGTCTCTCAGAGGTCGCCCGCAAAGACTTCCAAGCGGAGGCGATCCGATGCTCTCGCGTTCATGGGAAGCTGCTTGCGGCGGAGAACGCCCGCACGAACAGGCATTTTCAGGTCTACCTCGACACGGCGTTGTTGGAGCACTGGCGGCGTACGATTAACGGCGCACCCCAAGCGGGTGCTGCCTAGCCACTCGAGGCAAATCGCATTCGGCAAAGAATCGGCTCAACCTCCACACTGCCCACACGGGTGCCCTTCGTTTGCCGTGCAGTACCTGCCTTCTTTGGTCTTACCGTACCACTTGCACGAACGGTTGTGTCGGCTGCCACTCTTGGTATTGATCCAATGAGAAAGTTCTACCGTTGCTGAATGTGTGGAGTTCCCAAGCTCAACCTCCGGAACTTCAACTTCCGGATCTACTACGGGGCGTTCCAGTCGGTGAGTTGTTTGAACCGTCTCAGTAGCTGGCGGCCGTCCGTGCAAGAGTGTCGCGATTCGGTAACCGGCTTGGACGGCTCGCAGGTCGGCTGCTTCGCCCGCTTCTCGGTGATAGGCCGCTGGCAAATCAATCCGGCCAAGCTGCTCGCCTTGTTCTTGGATCGCCGAGAGCAACTGGGGCGTGTAGACTCGTTGCTTCGCGAGTTGGTAGCTTTCCAGTAACCAGGCCTCGGGCGCCAGCGAAGAACGAGCGGCGGTTCCAGTTTTACCGTGCTCATCGCCAAGCTCGAATGCCTTACGTCGGATACGGTTGTAGTTTGAACGTGGGAGAATGGCTTGATCCCACAGGGCGTGGAGTTTGCCCCCGGCTCCACGGACCGGGACTTCGTTCCCACCACGATCGCCCTCGGGAAATCGGTCCGCACTGTAGAGGGCTGTGGCGTGGCACGGCTGATGCAAGTCAGCGGCAAGGTGCAAAAACCAGGCGAGGTGGACTGCCCGCACCGCCCTGGTCTCACGAGGGTCTTCAAGCACTCGCAGCGAATTGGCTACCGCCTGGGCGACGTTCATTGATGGATCATCGCGGTCGCCTGGCGGTTCGATTCGGCGGTTGGTGCTTAGCGTTCTCAACAAAGCGTCTCGGTCGGATGGCGATGCCCAGACCGGCAGGTTGATGTAGTGCCACCGCGGCCGATTGAACCGACGGACATCGTCGGACGTGACCGCGTCCGACTGGTTGCGGACGAGATCGGGCCATGTTCCCGCGAAGGCGAAGACCCACTGGTCTTGTTCGGCGATGCTCGCCTGCCAAACTTCTTCAGGAATACGCCGCAGAAAGTGGGACTCGAATCTTGGGTGTTCCTTCAGCAGCTCGACCGCCGCCATGCGGTCTCGCTCGCCAAGCTGTTGCCAAGCGACTAGGCCAATCACCTCATGCCCAGCAGCATTCCAGCCGTGGCAGAGGGCGGGAAAAGCGGCGATCAAGAGAAGAATCCGAACCACAGGGTCGCTCCGCTTATCTGCTACAGGGGGACCGGCACGCGAGACGGCTGATTGACGCTTCCCAAAAACCCGTCGCTCAATTCTATCACGGATTGGACCGGTTTTTTACTCTGCTGGCGGTAGTTAAAACTTGGCTCTTGAGATGTCTTGTGCGACACTTGCCGCGTTGATTTCCGGTTGTCCACCGAGCCAGTCTCACGATGCCCGACCGAGCCCTCTACTACCCGCAAACAACGATTTGGGACCCGCGATTCCTCGTCGATGCGATGTTGTACTGGGACAACGTCGCGTGCATCGTTCCTGTCGAAAGCTACCGGGAGCGTAGACGCGGCCATCCAGCCGAGATGCAAGCCGCGATGCGTGGCGCCCTCGATGAGTTCTCATCGAACTTGGTACCGAGCGACAATCAGAAACGCCAAGCCCACGAGTGGCTCAGAGAAACTCTGATCGAAGGCCCGGCACAACGCGGCGAGACGATTCTATGGACCGACTTCTTTGCGGATAAGGCGTCCCCGCAAACCCTCGAACTACTGCTGCACGGGGGGTGGCTCAAGGACTGCGATAAGCCCGCCCACGAAGTCGAGAGGTATGTCGAACAGCGTAAGGCGGGAGGTAAACTCTCACCGGAGTTCGGTGGCTACACGCTGCGTCTCCCAAAAGGCATCACGAGCCTTGTCATGTCGGCCCTCGCCGCTGCTTGCAGCTCCGAGCACATGCCACCGGTTACCGACGACGAGTACCTGTTCCAAGACACCATCAATTCCCTGCTGAATCATCAGTCGTCAGCAACGGGAGTGACGCAGGTGTCGTTCGAGTACAAACCGGACAACGAGCCAGCTGACATCGCCGCATTCTCGCCAAGACTAGGTGAGGCTCTTATCGGGAGAGACCTCCGTTGCCTGTTTGCAACCGTTCCGAGACTGGGTCAAGCCGTGGGACAAGAGGTCACCCCCGAGACGCTAAAGAACCTGACCGAGGCCAGGAAGAAAGACGATGTCCGAGAGAGGCAGCGTGCTTTCCGTGAGGTCGTCGACCGCTACCTTACCCAGCTTCGTGACGCTGAAGACAACGAACGTGACCTTATCGTCTCGGACTTCAAGGAGGCTGCCCGACGGGACCTTAGCGTCTTGAAGAAGGAACTCAACAAACTCTCACTCTGGACCCTCACCGCTAAGGAAGGAAGCGTCGGCCTCGGGATCGGGTACGCTTGCGGAATGGCCGCCGCTACCAACCTCCCAGAATCGATGCTTGTGGGGTCTATCCTTGGCCTAACCCGTTCGCTCATCCGCCACGCTCGGGAGCGTGACAAGGTCCTCGGCCAACACTGGTGCACGTGGGCGATGACCGCCGACAACCGTCGCTTCCGAATGGCGTAAGGCTGCATTTACGCGGCGTGCCGACGGACGCGGTCGAACTCGGTCGCGTCGAGGTAGCGAAGGCTTTGTGGAGCCTTCATGCCCCGCGAGATTTTTGCCAAGTCTACTGGTTGGCTTAGCCGCGTGACTTCGGCGATCTGGATCGCTCGCCCCTTTTCGCACCCCTTGTAGTATTCGAAGAACGCCTCGCGCTCGATCCCCGCGACTCCCCGAAACTGCCGCCACAACTTGTCTGGCGGGGCAGTGACAACGCCGCTCACTGAGAAGTAGGCGACGACCCGTTGAACAGGGGCGGTGCAGTAGACCACAACCGAGGCCACTGTCTCCGGCAGTCCCGTCCGGCGGAACTCGACCGCCTTTTCTCCACTTAGGATGCGTTCGACGAACTGAGGCCTTATCGACAGCAGGACTACGTTTCGACTCGGGACCGAATCCATTCGATTCCTTTGGGAGTTCGGACCTTTGTGATGGACTGCGGGGCGCCCTTGAGGACCCCCGCCCGCACAAGCTCTAGCAGCGGAGTATTGTCGATCGATTGGGCCTGCCGAAACAAGACCGCTAGCACCCCCTGGTTCGACTCCGCCGCCATCGCCTCTACCTCCGCCTCGCTGTAGACCGTACGCGTACCCACGTAGCGGATGATTTCGATGGGCTCGCGGCTTCGGACCGAGGCCTCGGCTATTCCCACCGCCTGAACACAGGACCGGTCCTGGGAGCGGTAGAACAGCAGGACGGACCCCGGCTCAATCGTTTTGGTCATGCTACGGCAAAGATACGCCTTCCGGATGCTGTTGCCGTAGGGCGTTTGGCCAGCGAAGAGCCCCATCTGCTCCTCTAGCTCCGGGAACAGCTGCTCGTGCCAACGCGGCTGAACCGGCACTACGAAAGCGGCCGCCCCGGCCGCCTTCACGCGGTAAGGGCCGAAGCGGACGTGGTACGCCAACGGGTCGAGTTCTTGCCGTTCGTGATCGGTCGGCTTGAATCGCTTTACCAAGACCAGCTCCTGGCCCTTCCGCCCGACGAGCTCGAAGCCAAAGCGGGAGAGATGAGAGACCAGCTCTTTCTCTTTCGGGAAGCACGTGCAGAAGACCGCGTCGAATCCGCCGACACGGCAGTGCTCGAAGACCGGTTTGAGGATCAACTCGCCGTAGCGGTTCCCCCGAAACTCGTCCGCGATCTTCATCGTGCAGAGCTTCAAGAGCCTCCCGCTACTCCCGGCGAGCGGCTCGTTGTCGTCTTCCTTGAGCAGAGCCAAGCCGGCAAGCCGCCCGCCGACTTCGATGCGGTAGGCGGGGCGGTGCTCCCGCTTGGCTTGCTTGATCCAGTCGTCGAACCCATCGTAACCCGCTCGGAGAGAGTCGAAGAAGGGAGCGGTGTGATCCAGCTCGTGGCAGAAAATCTTCGAAACCGCCGGAAACTCCAGCGGAGCCTCGGCCGCCAGCTCTCGAAGCAAGAACAGGGCGTCCGAGACGCTGACAACTCGTTGCTCTAGCCCGACCCGCTTGGCGCGTCGGTGAATGCCGAGGTCGCTGGTGACCAGGAAGTCCACGGCGTCACCGGCGACGGCCGCGAGCATCTTCGCATCGATTTCGTGATTCGAACCAGGGACCAGTGGCCCCAGTTCCTCGATGAGTGCTTGCCCGATTGCAGGCGGAGCGGGCAGGCTCGGATACTTCGCCACCAGCGTCTGCCGCAACTCGCGTCGCGCCGGGTCGCGGTCACTGCCGAGTTCTACGAGCGAGTCCGGGTGGCAGTACAACTCGCCGCCATGGGCCAAGACCGCTCCGACCAAGCGGGCTACGGCGCCGGTTGCCGGCTCGACGTTCTGGGCGTCGGTCGGCTCACCGGCGATCAGGACGTTGGTGTCGATTAAGAACTTCACGTCTTGCTGGGCTCGCTACTCATCTTTGACCTCGGGCCGGAAGCCTACCGCGTTCTGGACCGGCGGCGGAAGGCCACGCGTGCTGCCGCGAAAGAATCTCCATCAGAACGAGTAGTGCTGCTCCGCAGCCAGGTCTGTCGGTGAGGTTTTTTTGGGGGGGCATGGCTCACGACAAAGAATTTCCGGGGCAGCCGACCGATGTTTCACGCTCTTTGTTTGCCTAAGAATTCAACTTGTCCGATAATGGGCTTACCCGGGGAAGCTTGAGTCGCGGCTCTGCTGAGGAGCAACCGTGGCAGGGGAATACTCGGGGGCTCGCGGCGGAGAATCCGCTGACGGTCGAGCGGCTCTCATCATCACAGATGGGGGCCGCTCTGTTTTTACCCTCGGTGGAAGGTTCTGTGCCGGAGCCTTGTGCGGCTGCTTCGGCAATAAATCCGCAACGAACTGAAGCCGCACTCTCTCATCGCAGCCTTTACCTATCGCCACCTGTACCATCGCCCTCCCTAACCTCAAAGAATGGAAACCAAGCGGCGGGCAGTCAGGCGCCTGGCGAGCAGGGACGTGCTAGAGCCCCTCAGGAGTCGAAGTAGGCTTCATCCAAACCCGAGTTCCCAACCGCTTGAGACACGGTCAAGCGTGACGCTTTTCGTTGCCTATCCTTGTTCGATCGAGCGTACCCACGAATCGTCGGATCGACCGTATTCTGCTCAACGAATTCGTCTAGCCATTCGAGACGGAACATGACCTTGCCGCGTCGACCCGCTTGGAAGAACTTCACGACAGGGCCACGCACCTGCTCACCGCGCGCCGCCGCACGCGATCGATCAACGATGTTCCTGAGCCCCTTGACCGTGTAGCCAAGGTAGGACGCCGCTTCGGTGATGCTGAGTAGTTGGGCCAAGGAAGGTCGTAGTGGAGTGTCGCATCGTCCCTGACGCGTTCGGGTCGTTCGGTTACTCTTGGGCGAGGCCTGTCATCAACCCGGCCCAAACTCGGCTTCAAGTTGATTGCGAAGCGAGCGGAGGCGTTCGAGGCGGGCTGTGAGTGCCGGACTCTTCGCAGGCTCCAGGTGCGTGCATTGCCAGGCAGGAAGGCTCGACAACAAGGCCGGGTTTACCGAGTCGTCGTAAAGTTGACTCGTATCGGGGAGTGTCTGAGAGCGGTACTTGAGGAACTCTCCTCGCGTGAGGTGGTACTTGGTAATCAAAGGGATTGGCTCGCGTTGGCCCTTCCCGTCATCGACGATGGCGAACATCGCACCTTCAGTGGCGCTAACCTCTTGAATCTCCCGCTTACTCAGAAGAGTGGTGACCTGTTGGCTATAGCTCTCGGTGCCGAACGCTCCTTTGCCCTTGTACCGAACGCTCTCTTTTGCCTTGGTGCTCTTGAGGATCCGCGTGGCTTCTGCAGAAAAGTTCTGAAGCTCGTCGAAGTCCTGCTTGCCCGTTACGGTCTGGTAGAGTCTCAGTCCGCAGTTGTCTCTGACGACACTGCTCAAATCGATGTCCCGCTTAACGAGCGACTCCGTTGTTTGGTTGGCGAGGTACATGCTGATGCCGTACTTCCTGGCCCCGGTCAAGAGGCTCTCGAACGCAGTGCCTGCAAGCGTGTGAAACTCGTCGATGACGACATGCAGGTGCGGCTGCGGCCGATCGAACGAGCTACCTTCGCTCTCCTCGTAGAGTGACATGGCGGCGTTTACCGTCACGTACAGCATCAGGCCGGCTATTTGCCGTGCCGTCGTCGCTTCAGAAATTGACGGGAGGTAGGCGTAGACAACGTCCCGGTTGAGGATGCTCTCTCGCATGTTGATCGAGTCATCAGCAGCACACGGTTGCAGCTGGCCGTAGCGAAGCAAGAAGCTAAAGATGCCGCGGATCTGCTCAGCGTCCTTGATGTTGCCGTTGTTTGGGTCGGCGAGGTATCGGTCAACTTCACGAAGAGAGATGTCTTGCCCACTCTGTTTTCTTGCAACCAGGCGTTCACAGATGCTCAAGAGCAGCAGAAGGTTACGCTGGCTATACCACGAGCCACCGTATGCCAAGCCATGGTCCAACGAAAACGCTTCCAAAAAAAGATTGCACAGACGGATAATTCGGTGGCCGTCAGCCTTGATGGACTGGAACGGGTCAAACTTCTCGGAGTGGTTGGAATCGAGAGAGAGAAAACGGAACCTGCGACCGAGCTCTTCAGCCCGCTTCCTGGTCGCATGAAAAAGCGACTTGTCACCTCCAAGGTCAATGACTAAAAACGCATCTTGTTCAGTGATGGTGCGTGTCATCCCGTCATCTGATGTCCACTCGATCTTGTAGGGCTCCATGAGCTGCATCAGCAGTGGGAGCAGAACGCGCGAGGACTTTCCGGACCCCGTTTTTCCCCGACAATGTGTATGTACGCCCGACCTAAAGAACTCGCGAGGCAAGCTAAAAGCTTCCCCTGCCTTGCCCAGCTGGTAAGCTAGCTGCTCGGGACGCCACTGATCCTGCAGAGCAAGTTCTGGAACTTCCTTCTCGTCGTAGAGCCATTCCCCCAGAACGATCTGGTCAGTCATCGCTAACTTCACAAACTGAAGTTGGCGAATCGTGAAGAGCCTTTACCGCAGACGCATACCCTTCGTGGTCTGGAACGACCGAGACCGTGATGCGTGCGACGGCGTTAAACGGCGCCTTGCCGCGGACGGGATCTTCGAGCACGCGGCGAAGCTCAGCGGCCTTGCTCTCGGTGTGAACGAGGATGGCGACACCAAAGCTGCCGTCATCGACCCAGCCGCGGTACGACGTAGACTGCGTCGCAAGGATGTTGCCCAGCTGAGTACGGAAGCTCTTTAACGTTGTTGCCTGGCACCAGTAGATGCGAAAGAGGGCGTCACCACCTGGCTCCGGGGAAATCGCGTGAGCGTAGTTCTGGTGAGGAGGCTTTTGACCCTCGGCGTGGAACAGCCCCTTAAGCTCTTCGTAGGTGAGAAGCTGCTTAGGCGACTCCGACATCGTGCAGTACCAGAGCCTAGCAAGGTCGTAGCCCTCCTTGATTTGTGCGTCGGCGAGGATGTAGGTCTCCTTCGCAAATCGGGAGTTGCCTTTGAGCTTGGTTACAGCCTTCGCCTTGAAGAGTTCTTCAAGTGCCTCTTTTGCCGCAAGCAAGCCGTCCACGAGCGGGGTGTCCCTAAAGAACGTCTTGGCGACACACGGCGGGTTGGCAATCCGATAACGTTCGATGAACGACAACAGCCGGGCCGAAAGGCTTTCGCTGCTGAAGTCTTTTTTAAAGAGGATGTCTGCCATTGCTAGTAGATGGAGTAGGGGTAGCTCTTGTAGGCCTGATGGATCGCTTGCAGCTTTCGGACGCAATAAGAGCCGCCTCCTTCGATGAGGTGAGACACGTTTAGTGAACCGTCAAGTAGGGCCGCATCAGGCACGTTCTTTCCAAACTCGCGTGACAGCCCCTGTGCCCGAAGCCAATCGCCGGAGCGCCAAACGCCAAAGCCGTCCAGCAGCGAGTTCAGCCGCCAGGCGACGAAGAGCGAGGCCATGTGCAAATCGTGAGACATCTCGGAAGCTCTTGGGCAAACATTGGTGCCGCCATAACGCCTGCAAGCGTTATCCGAAGCAGAAACCAGAGGCAGTTCCTCTTTGGGTTGCTTCCAACGACTTCTAAGCCAGTAAGCAGCACGGCGAAAGTCGGGCGGGAGATTCCCTGGCTCCCAAGAAACGGTAGCCGAGAGCGAATCGAACTCGGGGTGAACAAGATGGGTCTTGAAGGTCACCAAATTCACGCGACGAAGGCGGTCCAGGAATGCGGCTGCCTCGGTGGTATCATCTTCAAACCAACCGCGGGCGACTTGACCGATCGAGAAGATTCGCACCGAGTGGGTTAGCGCCACTAGGATGTCATCAGCGATCGAGTGGGACACAACAGAGTCTTTTCAGTTGGTGAGAAAACGGCACGGCGCAACACGAGTGTTGCGCCGTGCCGAAGGTCTTTGACCCTACACAGATGACTTTGTGCGTGTCGTCCAATTTGGACGTACGACAAAACCTGTCTGGTCGTATTGGGCAAGCCCTTTAGCGGATAAGCCCACCACACAAGGGTTCGGGTCGAGCCACCTTGCGTCGTGTTGATCACCATCGATCACTTTGACACCGAGCCATTGACTCGGGAGTCCGCCGGAAAACACCACCGACACGTTGACGCCAACTTCCAGCATCTGAAGAGCACGCTTTGTGTTGTGCTCGGCAACAGAGAAAGTAATGGCGTAGTTCGTCGGCCATGAGCTACCACTATCGCCCCGTGCCGCATAGCGAAGCGCTATGCCGGGGACTTTGGAATAGTCGTAGAACATGCAATCGGAGTGCCTGCGGAAGATCTGGGGAGCGACCTCAGACCAGTCCACATCACTGGATCCATTCAATCGAACGCATGGAACGAGTCCCATTGCTCTAGCCTCGTCGGCATGCTCAGCGATCTCGCTGTTCAGCTTCGAAAGGAACATGTCCCGTTCGTGAATGAATAGCGAGGTACGCCGATCACGTGCGAAGCTAGCCTGCTGAAGGCTCATCCGACCAGAGCTAAAGCCCAAGCAGGCAGCAACGCAACCGGGTGACGCCGCCGGACAAAGGGCGCCAGGGGTTAAATACATCACCTTGGTGCTGACCCCGACTGATCGTCCTTTCTCGGTTTTCCTGCTCGTGCTGAGTAGCGTTCGCGGATAGCCAATTCGGCTAGGAGTCACCTCCTCCGGGTTAAGTGGCGAGTCGAATCGATAAAGACTCTTAGGGTCTCCCGTACGAAGTAGCCCTTTGAGCTTGTTGTTAGTTCTTGTATCCATATAGTTCACCATTAGTTGCCGCAAAGTTTAGCCAAGGAGGCTGCGGCAAAAGCCTTCCTCGCCAAGCACCACGTGGATGCTTGGCCAAGCAGGCGGAGGTGAACGTCAGGAAAGGAAAGACGCGGCATGCCCCAGGGAGGAGCACACCGAGATGCTCAGCAAACAGAGAATCCGCCCCGGACCTTAAGGAAGGTGGCAAAGTCTCTAATCTCGTCGGCAGTCACTTCGCAACTAGCATCAACGACCTGTGTGGACTCGTTGTCGCGTAAATCAAGGCGGCCAACAGAGCCTTTTGCGAAAATTTCGCTCGCAAGTGTCACCGACACGTGGTCCGTGGCGAGGTAGTCTTCAAGCAGCCCCGCAAGCTTCTGACGGGTTACAGGGCATGTGACCCCGACGCCGTCATTAGACAGCATGGCAACTATTAGTTCTTGGCTTACAGGTCTCCGCATAGTTCTATTACGAGAACCATGAGTGTCGCCACGTAGAGTGAGAAGCTCTGAACTACTCGCCACTACGACTCATTGCGCTGTGTCCAAATACGCCCATTCCCATGCTTCTTCCTTCGGAGAATGCAGCAGCCATAAGCTAAAGGGCTTACTGCAATTTGATGCTCCCCCTTTAGGGGAGTCGGGCTCATCCAGACAAAAACACCTCGGAAGGAGTTGGGGGGGCATTTAGGGATCGGAAATAGGCACTCCGGGGTTTACGGAATAAAGTTGCCTGCTCTCCAAAGTGAAGAGCAGGCAGAACTAACGAGCGACGTAGTCACTGTTAGCCCGACAACAGAGCAAAACGCATGAGACCCGAACCAATCAGAACCAGGCCGGAGGCGAGGAGTACTGATTGGACAACGATAGCGAAGAGGATACGAACACAATGTGTCAGCTCGCTCAAGTCGCGTTGTCGTCTGTTAAGTTTACTGCGTTGCTCTGGTGCCGTACGTCTCCGACGTTTCATTCTTCTACGATCGTCCATAGAAGCCCTCCTTGATAAAAATGTTCTTTGTCCTACCTGTTGGTACGCGGCAAAGAACAAGTTAGCGAAGTGTAGGGGCATTGGCCGTGCTCGGTCGACCCGGATCACCCAGGGGGAGTTCGAGCTTGAGCCACGATTTGCTTGTGTCTCGGATGGCGGTGTCGCGACGGCCATCGCTTACCGCGGCCTTGAACGTGATGGCTTGGGTAGTTCGCACGCCGCTGCGAATTTGAATAAGTTCCGCCTCGATGCGGCCGGACCCCTTAAAGCAGTTGATCCAAAAGTCGTGCGGCGCCGAGTTCGCGACCTTGACGATCTCAAAGTTGGAGCCAAACGAGCGGCGATCGGAATGACCCTGGCCGTAGCGAATGTCGCGATAAAGTTGAGCCGACGTGCCACGGGGATGGGCGAAGAAGACCTCCTCTCCCGTGGCCTTGTTGACGACCGCCCAATCGAGGTCGCAGTACGAGCTCACTTCCTCGTCCGCCGTCCAGCGGAGGGCGTAGGTCGTGTAGTTCTGCCACGACATCGCTTGGCTTAGAATAGCTTCGACATCGACCGCGGGGACAATTCTATTCAGTGGGGGCTTTCGGTGTTCGCCACCAAGAAAAATGACCACCGGTTCACCGAAAAAGTCATCACCCAATGATTCGGCAGTCGCTAACCGCATGCCTTGATTGCCAGGCACGGCCACTACCGGCGCCGGTGGATTATTGCGTTCTGCGTGGTCAAGTGCCGCTTCGACGGAGGCCGTCACTTTTAGGAGCTTGGCTCCGCCATTTACCTGGAAGAACAACCGCCAGAAGCGCTCTACCCCATGGCGGTAGACATGGTCGGCGCCAAAATCCTCTCGGTGAGCGAGAAGGGTAATGCTTGTATTAGCGGGCAGATCGACAACGCCACGGTTGAACGGAGAGATGCTTCGAGCCTGCTTTGTGACTGAGCTATCCGATGGGATGTTGCGACCCCGCATGCTCCAGCCGTCGTGCAGAGTGTTATTGTAACTCGGATCCCCGATGAGGATCACTTCCGAGCGATAATCGGTCTTCCGAACGCTCGCGACCGACTTGCCAATCTCAGGGATGTTAAGTTCCAAAGACTTGCGCTCAGAGGGCGCTGCTCCGAGCCACGTAACAAACGGCTTCACCTGCTTCTTCATCTCTCCACGATTCTTGCGGACGCCAAACGTGCCGGGCGGAATTGTGCAGGTACCCACGGGTTTGTGGCCAGAGCCACAAGAAAACAAGTGGAAGACATCACCGGGGAGAGCCTCCTCGTGCATTCGGTGAAGTAGCTTATCAGAGAGCACTTTCCGTGTTGCTGAGTCGGTAGCTTCGGCCGCGAATAGGAAGACTTCTGTGCTTGCTTGACCTTCAGGCTCCTTGGCAAGTGGCGAAGCGACAGTAATTCCTTGTACGGCTAGCATGACGAATGCTAAGAGCATGGGCATCGAACATGGCATCGGCTTGCGTCCTTAAATCAAAAGAGTACGAGAAAGCTAATTGGCAAATGCTTGGGCTTGGGCGGCGGCAACACGGGCTTGAGCCGCGGCAAGCGACGCCTGATATGAATGGCCGAGATGCTCCCCAGCAGCGTCAAGGGCGTTCTGAGCTGCCCTGGCTTTCTGGAGTACCGAGTTGCACGCTGCGATCGAGTACGAGCAGGCACTCAAAGAGGCATCAAGAACGATATAGGATTCTGACCGCACCTTTTGGACATCGAGAAGATCCGCGTACGCCGACTCGACGAGGAAGGACGATCCGGTCGTCATGAGGAGGCAGCCGTATAGCCCCCCCAGCATGAACGCGATCGTGCCCGGGGTAGGCAACTCGTCCTTCGTGCCGCCCATCACCCACGAATAAATGACGGGGAGAACGAGAGCAGCAACGCCGCCAGCAAGAGCGAACACGTTGAGACGTGCCTTATAGATCTCGGGCGGCACATCGAAGAACAGAACCTTCGCCGCGATAAACGGCGCCAACACGTAGGAACCGCAGATTGCAAACGCCGCAAAGAAGTCGATGGCGCCCGTCATCGGGTCCAACACAAGATCCGGCATGCAGGCCACGACGTAGATCTCCATCGCCTTGAACTCCAGGCCAAGCCCGAGAACGAAAACAGTAGCGAAGAAACAGAGCTTCAACGTCTTGCCGATATTCCCCGGCAGGAAGCAATCAGCGTAAGATCCCCGACGCGTCATCACGTATTCAGGTGTTGCATTCGCTCGCCTTTCCTGGGTCCGCTTCTTCTTTTCGACCTCCGCTTTTATCGGAGGCACCTCGGCGTTGACCGACTCGATAACGAGACGAATCGGGTAAAGCTCCGGCGACCGCTTGCCTTGAGAGGCCGCAATCAACATCGCTTGGGACGCCCCGGCATTCGGGTCACGATTCTTGGCGAGAAGACCCGTCAACTCCGCTGACACGGTGTCTTCGGCAGGCAGCGAACTGAGACACGCTTCGGCCTCATCCGTAAGCTCCGGAATTGGGACGCCACTGTTGGTTCTCCAGATTAAGGCCCCTGTAGTGATCGAGCCCGAATGCAGAGAAATGGGGGTAGGGGCATCTCTGAGAGCAACGTTACCCTTCGCGGCAGAATCACCGGGGTCCGGAAAGGTGAAACGAGGAGCACCGCAAGTCGGTTGAGAGTCGAAGGCGTCCTCTATAAGAGGAGTGTCACCGTTACTACCCGGCGGGCTCTTGTCGTCGTTACCGTTGTTACTAGAAGTGGTGGGATTCAACATAGGTATGGATTCCTATCCAGAGGATTTAAAAGGTGATTCTAAAGCCACGGGAACGTGATAATTTAAAGTGGTGGCCGGGGAGGACGCGAAACGTCTCTCCCCGACCACCGAAGGTGCCTTTCTAGCTCAGCAAGCTCGAAACCTTGGAGTTAATGCCCACCCGTCCGTTTGCTGGTTGTGCAGCAAGGGCGGTAAGACTCATCTCTGGCTTCATTTTCGCCTGGGGCTTGGCAGGATCCATGGCGACAGCCACGGCCGCACCAGCTTCCTCAGCAAGTCGCAAGTAGCAGCTACGCAGGTTGCCCGGGAGCGTTTCGTCTTGAGCAGCTAACTCAAGTGCCCCGATGACGCCCAGTAGCAGCCCGACCAAGTCCTCCGAGCGGGAAAACCGAAACGTACGGTTGCGGCGTTTAGTGCCGTCAGAGCCGTACGTCACGCGGTCGAACCCCACCGAAGTTTGCCCGGCGTTTTGGCTCCCAGCCGAGGCAGTCCAAATCGAAAGTTCGATTTCTGTGCCAGGCACTGTGAGCAGCCGATCCGGATTCCGGCCAGCGACACTCGTTGTTTGCTGATTAGCGAAGTTATTCCTCTTGTTTCTAAAGTAAGTCATGACGACCTCCAAAAAGTAGCCGGCCGAAACTACGAGAGAATCTCGGAGCAGGGGCGACCAGCTGTATCCAATTCCCCAACTCATCACGCGGCGCGATCAGTTGAAAATTGGAACAGCGACAAGAAAAATAACGCTTGATAGCTAAAAAACACCTCCTAAAAAAACGGGGTTAGAAGCCGACGCGATCCAGAAATAATTCGAGAATTTGACGGCCCCAGACAATGAACGCAGCAATAAAGTAAATAGCAGCCACCCACGCAATGACGCGTTCGACCGAATCGGCGAACCCGTACACATTGCCACTAACGAGGGCGAAGAAGACGAGGACTATACCGGTCAAGAACACTCGGCGGAGAATCGCGGACATCGGTCACCATGCGATGAGTCTGAAGGAACGAATGATGCTGAAGGCCGTGAGGCCAGCGCAGAACGTTGCACAGAGCACAGCACTTGCAGAGGGGACGAAGAGAGATAGGCACGCAACTAGGAACATCACACCGAGCAGAGCAGTACGGAGCGGTTTGGTACCGGTTGTGCCAGTGGGGAGTGAGTTGTTGGCAGCCGAGAACAACCAAGCGTCGTACCTTGTCTCGCCGTCCTTCCCAACGACTGATTGCGGCTGGTACCAGGCGAGGGCAGACGGATTCGTCAGCGAGTCTTCGTAGACCCGAAGCAGGTCGCTTCCGACCGAGCGGCGTATCAGGATGAAGCCTCGGTCGCTCGGGTCACGGTACGTTGCCTCCACCTCAGCAAATCGACCGAAAGCTTGAGTGCCACATAACTCGACGGTGCCGTTGGAGTACAGTTTCACCGAGTCGAACAGCACCACCGAATCCGAACCCTCACTGTTGAGCACTCGGCCCCAGCTCCACTCCCTCGCCACTGTGAAGCATTCCCGCCAGCCGTTGCGGCCGAGGTAGCGGAAGCATTGAACGCCACGAGACGAGCTTGAAATCGCTACCAGACCGGACTTCCCGTCGGCGACAGCAACTGTTCCGTCCGACAGCGCGAGGGCGAACGGCTCGCCGACGGAGAAACGACTGCAGTCGACGCGAACGGAGCCGTCTTCACCGAGGCGAAACCTGGATCCGCAGAGTTTTGCTCTGGTGACTGCACGACACAGGAGGTGCTGATGATAAGTACCCCCTGCAAAGCGAACGCTCAAAGTGAACCCGGCATCCGTGACAAGATCGAACCACCCCGGGGATCGAACAATCAACTCGCCAGCCTGCCCGTCCACCAACCGTACGCGGAACGTGCGACCGAAGTCTTCAGTGAGAATGACCTCAAAGGCGTCACCATTCACATCGACGGCGCCCAGCACGCCACCGGCACCAAACCGAACGCCGAGGCCAAGCACCGGCATGCCGTGAGCGATCGGAACCCATGTGGGAACCTCGGCGGCGTCGATTGCTCGGAGCTTGTTAGCGATGGAGCGAAACATTGAACTGTGGTGTTGGGCGTTGTCTCGCGAGAGTATGGAGTAGGAGTGGACTACTTGCTGGCGACGGCCTTCGTGGCATGCGTATTCTCGACCTTGGGCTCGACGCGAACCGTGCGAGCGATAACTTTGTGCTTCGAGCGTTTCTGGCCGTCTTGCTCCCAACGCTCAAAGCGGAGGAAACCTTCGAGACGGACTCGGTCACCCTTAGCGGCATCGCGAAGGGCCGGAGAAATCGTGACGCCGAACGCGGCGAAGTCGATAAACATCGGTTGGTCGATCCAACCCTCTCCGCCGCGAACGGCGCTATTCGCGACGACGGTCCCTTCGCCGACTTCGCCAATGGTGGTTTGTTTCACCACCAGCGGCGAGACCAGGCGACCCTCGATCTGGATCTCGGCAAAATCCAACATGTTTCTTATCTCCGGGGGGGGTCGGGGGTCATAATCTTCTGGAGGAACTCATCTAACGTTGGCTATAGACGTGTCTGTTGCAGCAATGGTCGCAGCTCCGCTTGCACGCGGTAGCTCAATACCAGCGAACGAATGTAAGGTGAACTACTTTGCCTTAAGAGCCATAATGGCCTTCAGGTTCTCCGGGGGATTGAGATTGCCTAGCGCGTTAAAGTCGCAATCATAATCAGGAGACTCCGGGTACTTGGGGGCTTCGTCTTCGCGAACGAAAGCAATCGCAATCCCATAGCTCGGATCGTCGCTCCTAACGAAACATTTGTAGCCGCCAGCTCGCAAGTAGTGCCGCACGACCTGCACGGGAAGTGACTCGTGGTGTCGCGACGATTTCACCTCGTCTAACCTGACATCCTGGTTAGTAAACAAATATACTGTCCTGGGCATTACTCGCTCACCGCTGGCGGCCAAAGTCAAGAGCCGCTCGAGCAGTTCATCACTAACTCGCTTGGGATCGCCAAAAGCATAGAAAGCCGTCTGGCTAACGTTTGACCACCATTGTTCAATTTTCCCTCCATGGTGCTCCTCGATGATTGGCCACAAACGCTCCCAACTTTTGCGAATCCTCGTTGCGGTCTTGTATTCCAGTGGTGTCTCTTCCTTTATCCAACGCCCGTAACGACCGTCTCTGCCCCGGTTAAGTAGTTCGCGTGCCTCATACAACCAACGACCGATCTTCAGGTAGTGAATTACAACCTTCGAGCTATCCTGACAGACTCGCTTGGAATATAGATTGAGCTTGGCACGGTCAGACGGCTCTAGCCCCCACTCCGTATCCGCAACGACTTCCCCGTCGTGAGTGGTTTGGACACTATGTCCAGACCCAGGCTCAAGTAGAGACATGGCAATAACCTCGATAAGGAATCTATGGCAAGAACTGAAGGAGGGTCTGGTACAGGAGGCGGTAGGTATCTCGCGCGATGTTCAGTTTTGACCGGCACCCGTGAGGGTGGGTGGCCATGAGACCTCGGCTAACTTAATCAGGCATGCTGCTCCCCTTCCTTCGCCGCGTCGCACGAGGCGGCCGCTCCGGCGATCGCAGGAGTGACCGACTTCGAGCGGCGACCGAGAGTTCTTGCCCGGTGGTCAATCAAGTGAGCCAGCCCCAGGGCGAGTGGGAACCATGCACTGACCGGACCGCGGTCATGAAAGCGCAGCGGCAACTCAGTCCGGCCTTCCTCCGCTGAGTGAAGCAGAAGCTGGCCGTATCGCTCCGCGGCGTTGACGATAACGGTCGGCATCAGAATGCGGCGGCGAGCAAGAGCCTCGCCACGGCGAGGGTCGCCGTGGCCGTAAGCCTCGATGCCCGCCACGAGTCGAGCCTCGATCGCAAGAATCTCGGCGGCCAGATCGCCGCCGCTGGCGACGTCCGAACCCGTGCCATCGTCCGAGACGGCTGGAGCGGACTCAACAGTGACCCGACGAGAATCTGGCTCGGGCACCTTGGGCTGGTCGGCGGCATAATTCAAGGGCATCGTATCCTCCGGGGGATACACATGGATCAAAAAAACACTGCTGGAAGGCATTACAACCCCACTGTATCCCTTCGGGGATACGTCGTCAAGAAGATTCAATCAGATTCTTGGAAATCACCTTCGACGAGACTGGAGAGCAATTCGGTAGGCACTTCAAGGGCTTTGGCTATCAGCACCATGCTCTTCAATGATGGGAGCTTTTGTCCGGTTTCCCAGTTCGACAACTGTCCGCGAGTCCTGCCAATGAGCTTCGCGAAGTCGCTAGCGTTCTTCTTGCCCTTAAGTTCACGAAGACGCCTTATCTCCTTGCCGACAGCGACTGCCACGGGGTCTCTGGAAGCTCCGGCGGGATTTTTGGCAGAGGCCGTTGCGGTACTCGCGGTACTCTGTGCAGACGAACCGGTGGACTCTGTTGGATCGGATGACGACGCCTGGTCGGCATAATCGAGAGCGATGCCCTTAGCTCGAGCCTCATCGGCAACAACACGGCTTAGCTCGCCCAAGGCTTCGTCATCCAGCCCCTCGGCAATCGCCCGGAGGGTATCCTTCAGGAGTTCGCCTTCGAGAGTCGAAAAAGACTCAATGAGCTGCTTTACACTACCACTTACTCTTGCCAACCGCTGTTTACCTTTAACGTAGCCATCAAGCCAAGCCCTACACTTCGCTTCCAGGTCATGATGCCATGAACGCGTGCCTAAATCAAAACTAGACGCAGTCTCTGACAACGCATCCTCTACCGGATCCACGGCATCGATAAATCGAAGCTCAACCGCTCCCCAGACATAAGACTCTCGGGAATCAATCAGACGTATGGCACGCCCGCCACTCTTCTTAGCCATCATCACGCTAGGCCATGTGAAGCAATTGGAAAAAAGTGAACTGACTTGGCTCCGATACTTTAGGGCGTAGGATCTTAACGTCGAAGAGCGTGCTCTTGGGAGCTTGCCACTGGCCGCTTCCCCTGTTAACCGCTTGTATTCGTGAAGTACATCATTTCCACTTCGATAGGCCTTGTAAGCCGTTAGTTTGGCAAGGAGAAACTCCTGACGATTCAAGCCATGCTCATCGCAGTAAGCGGCTATACTCTGCAACTCGTAGTGCTTCCAAGTCTTCTCCAACGTCTCATGGTCGATAACGATACGTCCTACGATCAATGCAGGAAGGGCTTCGCTCTTGTGGCTACCACGAGGTCGCCCATAATCATGGAAAGTGGACAATCCGATGCGAACAGCTTTGGCGAGCGTGTTGCTAGCTTCCTCCAACCAACACTCCTGCCGTGTGTTGGTGTATTTCCCAAAT
The DNA here is from genome assembly GCF_007753265.1 of Botrimarina mediterranea. Classification (NCBI taxonomy): domain Bacteria; kingdom Pseudomonadati; phylum Planctomycetota; class Planctomycetia; order Pirellulales; family Lacipirellulaceae; genus Botrimarina; species Botrimarina mediterranea. The sequence continues at coordinate 1,738,344 of NZ_CP036349.1, read as the reverse complement.
ACTTTCCAACGCTCGGGACCGTTGGCTCTTAAACCAGTAACAAGAATAAACGATTCTTCCCAAAGAGAGCTAACCTCCCCAACAGCCTTCCACGGAGCCGCGATTAAGGCAGCACGTGATAACAAGGCCTTCCCCGGGTCGTCGCCTATCCGTCTTGTAGTAGGAAGTCGGCTTATAGTTCGCTCATCGGCAGTTATCTTGCTGGACGACTTATCAGCGGAATCTGGGGAAACCGGTTCTTCTCGCTCGGCACTCTGCGGCTTTTCTGACTTGGCGGCCATGGATCACGACTTGGTATGCCGGAAGCTACGAGAGCTACACGAGGCTAGGTGGACTAAGAGCTCTGCGGCAAGCGAGGGAACCGCTCACGCGAACGTAAAGAGTAGCCTACCAGCTTGTAGCACGATCCTGCTCCAAGAAACCTGGGCAGACGGACAGCACCACGGTAGCCTCTGGGCGGCGCCCTCGTTTGTTTAGGGTGAAGGTTCGGAGCCGCCGTATTCGAGCGGATGTCTCGGAAACGATTTCCCTTGATGGTGGTGGTTGCCCCCAATTCTTGCGAGGGGCAACCACCACCATCAAGGGGAATCTCAAGATGATCACGCAAACGAACCACGAGCCGAATCACCAATCCACCTGCCCCCACGGCAATGCCCCCAGCCAAGCTCCTGAGTCAACGACCGAACACGACCGTCAGCAGGCCAGGCTCTACGAGGCTTACATCGAGCAGCAACGCCGGATGCACTGCCCAAGCTGCGGCGAATCGCCGCAATTATTCTGAGAGCATGTCCCAACGTATTCGCCAAGCTCTCGCACGTTGCGGCAACCGACGGCAGCGAGCGTACCGAGGGCTAGCAGAACCGCAGTGGTTGGCTCAGGTACGCTCTGCAACACAGTAGACGTAACGCCGCTGGAACTGCTGCCGTAGTTTGACGCCCACACTTCATAGTCGGACGCATTAACTTGCCCGTCGCGATTTGCATCGGCTAGGGACGGGTTCGCCGTTCCGACCGCATCACGCCACACCGTGTAGTCCGCCGCATCAACGAGCCCATCTCCGTTGAAGTCACCGGGGCGAAACAACAAGTCACCCGTCACAAGAATATTGTCGATTCTCCACGCAGCATCAGGGCTGTAGGCCCCGCCAAAGGAGCGGTAGAAGGTCGAATTAAAAGAGGGGTAAAAGTCGGACACGAACCGGAAACCGAAATTTGGGTTGTTTGACGCGGCATTCTGATTCGACGTGCCAAAACTATAGGACATAGATAAGGGGTCTCCCCATTCCTCCTGCTGATAGGGGTCTATGAAGTCACTACCGAACTGACGAATACCGGTGTAGTTAATGCCGTCATATGTCACCTGAAGTAGCGATTCGAGAGCACTTCCGGCGCCAATGAAGTGGTCGAGTCGTATCACAATATTCGAGTATCCGAGCGTCGGAACTCGAAGCTCCACCCCAGCTGTCTCCTCCGCGGTACCCTGGCTTGGGAAGTCAGTCAACTCCCACGCCAAACCAGCTACTACATCGTCGTACCCCGTTCCCTCAGCTGCCCGCCCAGATACGCCCCCTATCGTGGTTCCCACTCCCTGACCAATGTCAGCGGCCACCTCGGAGACGGTGGCATTTCCGATATCGTTGAATGACCAGAAAGCGACTGTCTCAGCACGTGCGCTGGAAGAAGCAGTGAGAAATTGCACGGCTAGCAACTGAAGTACCACTGACAGAATCGTGCGGCGGTTAATCATGATTCATTTGTCTCAAGCGGTTTTCTGAAAGGCCAATCCAGCATTCAAGAACCGGTCTGGCGGAGTCAAATCCCGCAGTGATGCTACCTGATTCTGATGACTCAGCCAGCATGCGTCCGCGGGATAATTCTGTTGACAAAAAACGGTCAATAATGTACCTTATTGACCGATACTTAAACCTCAGACTCCCTGTTACGCACCAGAACCCCGGTTCTCGGGGCGAATCGGGGCGATAGTTTGCGGTCAATAAGGTCCGGCGGGTCAGCCGGGCATAAAGGAGGCGAGTGAAGAGCGAGCAAATTGAAGAACGAGAGGAGGCCCTCCGCGGGGCGAAAGTCATCGGCGTGCAAGAGGTCGAGTGGCTCGACAACGAGTACTCGGCGGTCGAGGTGGAGACCACTACGGGCGAGACCGTGTTCTTGCTCGCCGTCCATTGGCGGCATCGCTGGAAGAAGGACCGTAACGGAGAGTTGACCGGCGAAGGCTCGGTCACCCCCCAACCGGCCTCCCTCCACCTAGTCACCGAGAACGTCCGTGTGCTGACCGACAACGAGAGAGCATCGAGCGAACCGTGATGGCGAAGAAGCGGCGAGTCACCCCCGTGCATCCCGTAACCGCCCAGGTCGTGGTCCCTAAGGCCCCCGGCAACAAGAAGCCGTCGACCAAGTCGGTCGCCCCCAAGAAGGCCTCGCGGCCGTCCGTCAGCCCGTCACCCAAGGAGGGGAAGCTCGTGCTCGTCACCGCCTCGGCCGAAAAGCTCATCCCGACCAGCCGCCGCAACTCGCTCGCCGCCTGGTTCTCCCTCTACCTCACTCTCGAAGTCGGGGCCCCCGCAAATGGCGAGGAGGCCACCAACACCTTCAAGGCCAAGCGGGCCGACCTCGAACGTTTTATCGCCTTCTTTACTGAGTTCACCGGCGACGACGACCCCGACCAATGGACGGTCGCCACCTCGAAGAGCTTTTTGAAGCGGCTCACCGAAACCACCGGCGCCAGGAGCGGCAAGCCGCTCGCTCCCACGACGATTGACCGGGTGCTCGCCACGCTCCGGACGGCGGCCAAGTGGATTGCCCACCAGCGGCCGTTCCTCGCCGGGTTCCCGATGGCGAAGGTCAAGGACACGACCCCCAAGCGGCGGCCCGCCTGGCGGGGGCTCCCGGAGCTCGCCGAGGGGCGGCTCCGGAACGCTTCGCTGCAACTGATGAAGACCAACACCCGGGCCAATCAACGCCCCTACCGCAACCACGCCCTGCTCTACGTCGGGCTCAACTCGGCCCTCCGCCCCTCAGAAATCCTCGGGCTCGACCTGGCCCAGTTCGACGGCTCGGCCCTCGTGAATGTCCGCTGCAAAGGGAACCTGATTGTCGAGCGGGTCCCGCTCGGAAAGGACGCCGCCGAGGCCCTTTCGGACTACCTCACCGAGGAGCGGGGCGAAGAACCAGGCCCCCTCTTCCAGAGCAAGACCGGCAAGCGGCTCACCCTCCAAAAGTACGCCGACGCCCTCAAGGCGATTGCGGCGATGGCCAACCGGAACCTCCCCGAGGGAGAGAAGATTGACGTAAGCCCCCACGTCCTCCGGCACCACACTCTCCGCAAACTCACCCGCGAGAAGGGCATCGAGTTCGCGAAAAAGCGCTCCAACCACATCTCTGACCGCCACATCTGGCGGTATGTCGAGCCGTCCGAGGATGAGTTTGAGAAGGCGATTGAGGGGCACTAGGCATTGACTGCTAGGCCGGGGCAACCGTGCAGCTCACAGGCTCGTACCGGGTTCTTTTTGCTTCTCAGCTCAAGTGGTGCTAGCGTGTCCTCACCACTTCCGAGGATGCACCCATGGCCGACCCAATTACCGAGCGGATTGTCCGCACCACTGATGGCGAATTGGTCGCCGCACTTGTCGAGATTACGCGGTCAGACGCCGCCAAAGAAGTTGCACAAATCCATCTCGGATTCGTCGATGGCGAGCCTATCAGAATCGCCAGGAGCGAACTGGATGAGCACGAGATAATCGCTCGGCTCGCTGGTAAGGCGTCACGCGTAATCAGATCCGCCCATCTGTACAACGGCCAGAATCAGGCTCTTGTTTCCGTCCAACGTCACATCGTACGGCCAGCAAACTCAGAGGTAGCCTTCTACGACGACCTGACGCTAAACAAGCAGCACTTTAGTGGCACGTCCGAAGAGTTCATCGACTTCGCAGCAGTAGTCCAGACTCGGCTTCGAAGCTCGGTCTCGATAGACCTCGGCTCACTTATCGGAACCCACGCTAAGGAGCACTTTGCAGCTCGAGAAGAAGCGCTCAATCGCCTCGAATTGCTGGTCGGACGACAGAACGAGCATCTAAACGCACAGCGAGAGCTTCTCGACGCTCAGCACTCGAAGCGTCTGGCAGAACTCGAAGAGAGCTTCGCTTCTCGTCAATCCGACGAGGACGAGACGTACCAACAGCGGAACTCCGACCTGGATGCCAGAGAAAAGGCTCTCGAAGAACGAACGAAAGAGGTAGATGACCGAGCGGCAACTCATGCTCGCCGCGACGACCGAAAACAGCTCCTTGAGACCATCAAACAGGCCGACCGGCTCAAGCTTAGCCCCGAAACTACCTGGCGTCGCGGTTTCGTTGTCGTCGGCTATGTTGGCCTGTTGGCCTTCTTCGTGGCCGTGGTGGTCGCATTGTTTCGCCTCGACCCCGGCACGGGCCAAGCCGCCTCGCTCATCATCCTGTCACGCATCGGGGCGACTGTTGGCGCCATTGTGACGGCCGGATTCTTCATCAAGTGGCTCAACGATTTCGCCTCTCGCTCGGCAGCCGAAGACTTCAAGTTAAAACAGCTGCACCTCGATGTTGAGCGAGCAAGCTGGCTCGTCGAGCTCTACTTCGAGTCCCTGGCAGCCGGAGACAAAACCGAGTTTCCTACCGAGTTAATCGAACGCCTGAGCAAGAACCTGTTCGTTTCCGAAGAGCACAATCCGGGCTCGGTCACGGCGACCGACGCCCTCGCGTCGGCTCTGTTGGCATCGGCGGCTAATCTTCAACTTGACTTGCCCGGTGCAAAGATCGACCTGACCAAAAAGGGCTTGAAGAAGATGGGGAAAACCTACGTCAGCACTGACGACGTGTAAGTTTTTTCAATTGCCCGCCCGTGCTGCTTTCTGCATGCTGACGTTCTCAATCCGCGTTCTTCCACTGCTGAATGGCGGCCTCGACCTCATCCAAGTCGGGGCTTCCGCCAATCTCGATTAGGTCTACCCCGGTCGCAGCCTCTACCGGAGAGGAGACGCGAAACCCCCTCTCTCTCAGGAACCCTTCTAGTTCCCCCGAGCACTCCGAACCGATGAGAATGTCTTCGAATTCTCGGTTTAGACTTGGCCGGCACTTCTCACGTCGCCGAAGTTCTCGAATCGTCGCCATATACTGTCGCCTTATTGGTTTTTCCGATTGCTTCTCAAGAGTCAGCGACCGTTTGCGGATTAAGCACTTCGACGCCGCTGTACCGATTGAAGTCTCCGCCGTTGAAGGTTAGCAAACGACTCATGCCGTGCCGCTGCATGGCGGCTACCAGCCTTGCATCGTGTGCGTTCTTGCCGAGCACTTTGTGCTCGACAACTAGCTCGTGCCACCGTTCGAAGACGCTCCGCTCGTCCCGCAGTAACCGGAACCGTTGGATAAGCTTAGCGACATCGGCGTCTGCCTCTTCGGCGGTCAGCCCCAGGCCGTTCACGTCGGTCGGGCGGGTGGCGACCACCCAGTACTCGTAGAGGATTTGGGGAACGACCGCTAGCAGCTGGCTGCCCTGCCGCAACCGGGAGAGCGCCTCCAGGGCTACCGGGTGCATCGAGTGACTCGGTTGCACCAATCGAAGCAGAACGTTCGCGTCGACCAGAATCATTCACCGCGACCCGCGTAGATGCTCTCGCGGCTATCATCCGCCTCTTGGCTCAGCGTCCGATGGCTCTCGGCCCAAGAACGGACATCCGACACCCAGTCGTCTGCCGACAATGAAGCAGTAGCGAGCGTCTCGTCAACTAGCTGCTCTTCGAGCACACGCAGTGCGATCTCTTCGGGGTTCTGACCCGTCGATCTGGCTTGCTGGGTGAGCCTGGCTTCAAGCTCTGGCGGTAGGTGCAGCAGAAGGTTCATGCCTCTAGTTTACCACGTAACTCGCAAAAAGGCACGAAGAGATTCGACTTCCCTGGGGGCAGCCGAAAGCAGCACGGCAAGGCAGGGCAAGCGCACACTAACCCGTTGCGAGGTCAAGGACTTGCGACCAGAAGCGGACATCAACTCGAACCGATTGTTCTGTTGCATTCGACTTCCGATCGCATCGAGCTTACTACCGCACGGAGAAAACAATTCAGTCACCCGGCCTACCCTCATGGGGTGAAGAAGGCCCCTGCTGCCTTGAAAATACGTGTCCACCGGTCAACGAAGTCGGAAGCGATCGCCACGCCCTCAAGCGTCTGAGGAAGCGATACCTTGATGGGGCCATCGGTCGCGTAGATCGCGTTTCCTAGTTGATGCGTCGGCATGCTCATCGATTTTGGTGGCGTGCTAGGCCAAGGCCCGAACTGCTTCTGTTCGACTCCCCGCAGCTCCGCCAGAGCAAAGAACGTCGCCAGGCGATGGTCATTCAATAGCTGATAGTACTGCGCGGTGCTCTGAATCGCAGCCATAAGCCTGACGCGCGTCAGATCACTGTCGATGACGCTGCTGAGCATCATCGCGTATTCCATCCCCCTCTCCGGCCCCGTGAGATCGCAGCCAAAGACCACACTTCCATCAGAGTACAGACACACCGAGGAGAAAGTTCCTCGCCTCCCATCGATCTTCTGAAGGAACTGCACGTAGTCCCTACCTTCCTCGATGGTAGTTCCTAGCGAAGCGTCGAAGAAACGTGGCTTATTGCCGAACAGTAGCAGTTGAGAAATCTGCTCGTGGAAATCATCTTCTCCGAGCTTCTTCGGGCCGATTACCTCGCTAAGTTTCTGCGTTGGCGTGATGCTAAAGACTAGCGATGTTTGGTGCCTACTCGCTGGCATGGCACCAGCATGCGACTGCAGCTGACGCATCGCCTCTTCGCCGGTCTTCTTGCCGGTATCAGACCGTTCGAGATCGTTTAGCCCTTGAACCACTCGTTCCTGTAGCTCCGCTGGGGTGGAGTAGCTGCCGTAGAAGTACCCATTGTTGTAGTCCCCAACTCGTTTCAGAAAGGCGACTTGATTCGCCTCTTTCTCCTCTTTCGAGACGTAAACCAGAATGCGGAGACCACGTCGACGAGCCTCTTCAAACTCCTCTTCGCAGACAGCCATCCCCGAAGGCGCCACTTGCCCGTATCGACGACCAAAGATGCCTATGAAAACGTCACTGCTCCGTACTCTTTCGAGACAGGAAGACTGAGAGCTTTGGGGCTGCGCCCCAAAGCTCTCAGCCATGACTGCATCGTGCCGAAGCAACTCTATCGCCCTACGAGCAGCCGCTCGCTCTGCCTCGAATCCTTGCATCACAGAACTTACGAACACACGCATGACATTGCTCCTGTCAAAAATGGTGCTAACGGGGGCGCTTCGGCAAACGACGCTCCCGAAGGCGATCAATGTAGACGCTTTGACAGGCAGGACAGCGAGCGGAAGACGTGGGTGCTCGCTGCTCTTCCGCCTCACCCTTCTCGAAGATCTCTGCTTCAAACCGATTCCCGCAACGCGTGCAAATGAACTCGACCAGCAACATAGCAAGTCTCCTAGTGCGTCTGAGTGAGCGACTAGTCGTGCCACACTACGCGAAATGCGGAGAGTGGGTATCGCCGAATCGTCCCAATCAGACGTCGACGGCCCTGGCCCAGGCGGGACAGAGGGGCCGCGTGCCAAAGTTCTCGCCCCTGGCGAGCACGCTGCCTACATGACAGACCATGAGAGTGATGAACGCACCCGAAGGTGTCGGGGTTCGCGCGGAAGGCAAGAAATCGGGGAAAAATCGGTCCGTCTAGGATAAAAGACCTACGCGAATTGCCTCTGCGCCGACGCCATGTCTCGCTACAATGCCCGCAAACCGTTCCCGGGTATGCTCTTACGTCACGCCCGTCCATCTTCTCCGCTTCCGCAAAAGCACCACTTTCAATGGCGCAACCGAAGAAAGAAAGCCAACCCAACGGCACCAGTCCTGCCCAGTACGGCCCAGACAACCCCCACCCGCTCAGCACGCTTCGTACGGAACTGGTTTGGGAGGGCAAGTACGACGAGTGGGGGAACCGCCGTGAGGTTGATGCGGCGAGTATCGCCATGCCTCTTCAAAAAATTGAAACAATCGACGAGCCACGGGCCCGTGCGAAGGCTCAAGGCCTGCTCTTTGACGAGTCCACAGCCCATCTGGACGACTTCCGGAACATGCTGATTTGGGGTGACAACAAACTTGTCGCATCGTCCCTGTTGGCCAATTACCGAGGGAAGATCGACCTCATCTACATCGACCCACCGTTTGATGTAGGCGCAGACTTCTCGATGAACGTCCCGATTGGCGAGAAGAATGCTGTAGTGCACAAGGACCAGTCCACGCTCGAAATGGTTGCTTATCGTGACACCTGGGGGCGGGGGCGAGATTCCTATCTGCAAATGATGTATGAGCGACTTGTTCTGATAAAAGCTCTGCTATCGGAGAATGGTGCGTTGTATGTGCACTGCGATTGGCACGTGGATGCTTACTTGCGAGCTATGCTTGATGAATTGTTCGCACCACAGAACTTTGTCAACGAGATTGTTTGGAAGAGATCTGACGCGAAGAGCGACGCAGGTCAGGGCAGCCGGCATTACTCGCGGATACAAGACACTATACTATTCTATCGCAATTCCGAGAACGTGACGTGGAACCCTCTGTACGTTCCGCTGAGCGAAGACTACGTCGAGGGTTTCTTTAGGTACAGTGATGAAGACGGGAGGAGGTACAAGCTCGAAAACATGCTTGGTCCAGGTGGGGAAGCAAAGGGCAATCCTGTCTACGAAGTTAAGGGAGTAACGCGAGCCTGGCGATACTCCAAGAAGAAGATGCAGGACCTCATCGATAGAGGGTTGGTGGTGCAAACTAACCCCGGAACAGTTCCGATGCGTAAGAGTTACCTTGAGGACTCCAAAGGCGTACAGATTGGAACTTGGTGGGATGACATCAGTATGATACGCGGATGGTCGCATGAGAAATGCGGGTATACGACGCAGAAGCCTGAGGCTCTCTTGGAGCGAATCATATTGGCATCAACTAACCCAGGAGACTTGGTAGCAGACTTCTTTTGTGGATCCGGCACCACGGGGGTGGTGGCAGAAAAATTAGACCGGCGCTGGATCATGGCAGACTTGGGTCGGTTTGCTATACACACAGCTAGAAAGAGGATGATAGACGCTCAACGTAAGCAACACGACGGCGACCGCCCGTACCGGGCGTTTGACGTATTTAACCTTGGGCGCTACGAGCGGCAGTGGTGGCAGAAAGAACGCCTCAAGGGGGCTGACGACGACCACCGACGTGTGGTGCTTGAGTTCTACAAGGCGGAGTTGCTTAAATCTGCTCCCTCCCCACTCATTCATGGCAAGAAGGGTCCTTCGTTGTGCCACGTCGATGGCATCGACGGCATCCTCACTCGCAGGGAAATTGAAGCCGTCGCTAGTGCCGCCAAGGAGGCCGGGGCGAAGGAGGTGACGTGCCTGGCCTGGGAGTTCGAGATGGACTTGCGCCTCGAGTGCAATCGTCTGGAGAAGGAGCTTGGGGTGAAGATCAAGCTCATCCAGATTCCGCGTGAGATCATGGAGAAGAACCGCACAGAACCGCCGCCGTTTCTGGAGGTGGCGACGCTTGAGGCGAAGGCGGTCTACCACAAGAAGGGGAAAGAAAAATCTGTTGACATTAAGCTGACCAGGTTCCTCCCCTCGCTTGCCGAGGTCCCCAGCAAGGAGCTGAAGGCCCTCCAAGAGCGAGCCATCAAGAACGGGTTCGACTTCATTGATTTCTGGGCGGTCGACTTCGACTTCCAGCATGGCGGGCCCTTCAACCACCACTGGCAGGACTACCGCACGCGAAAAGACCGGTCACTGAAGACCGCGTCGGAACAGCGCTATCAGTACCCGAAGAAGGGCGTCCACACCGCGTGCGTGAAGGTCGTCGACATCTTTGGATGCGACACGTCCATCACCGTCGAGATAGACTATGAGTAGCGAACCAGTGGTCAACCTAGGGGCGTTGGAACCGCTCTTCGGGCCTTCCGATGTTCCCAACCGACACCGCGTCCGGGGAGAACACGACGGGGACCCAGCCCGCATTATCAATGGGCGCCGACCAAGCCCCGTCGTCATCGCGCAGAACCTACGGCGTTACTTGGCGGACTGGCGTGAGGCCCAGTACGGCGGGGCTTCCGACACGACGCGGGAGTTGCTCCACCACTGGTTCTACTGTGACCACTACATCGAAGGTCCCGACGGGGCGAGCTTCCCCTTCAACTACTACTTCTGCCAGCGAGAGGCGATCGAGAGCTTCATCTACCTCTATGAGGTGCTGGGTGTCCGCAACTTGTCGGCTTTGACGGCTGAATTTGGGGGCCCCGACAGCGAGCGGGCGGCTCTGGGCATCAACCCAGAAGAAGACGCCTGGGCGAAGTACGCCTTCAAGGTCGCTACTGGGGCCGGGAAGACGAAAATCATGAGCCTCGCCATCGTGTGGAGCTACTTCCACGCGCTCCGCGAGCCCGACTCAGAGCTGGCGAAACATTTCGTTGTAATCGCCCCGGGCGTGACCGTCTTCGAACGTCTAAAGGACGACTTTGGCGATGGCCGGATCTTCCAAAATGACCCTCTTATCCCCAGCGCTTGGCGCGGGGATTGGAACCTCTCGGTGGTTCTCCAAGACGAGGCAGCCGCGGCTACGACCGGCGGCGTCTTGTACCTGACTAATATCCATCGCCTCTACGACTCGGCGAGACGCTCTCGGGGGGAGGCTGAGACCTATGACTGGATCGGGCCTAATGTCTCCAAGGCCAAGGCGCTCGACACGAGCCTCGCACTGAGGGAGCGTATCACTTCCCACCCACGGCTCATGGTCCTCAACGACGAGGCACACCATGTCTGGGACCCCGACTCGGCGTGGAACGAGGCGATCAGCCACATCCACAACAGCACACGCAGGCGTGGAGGGGGTCTGGTCGCTCAACTCGACCTCTCCGCCACACCAAAAGACAGTAAGGGGAACGTCTTCCGTCACGTTGTGATTGACACGCCGCTAGGCGAGGCGGTGGACGCGGGCATCATTAAGACGCCCATCATCGGTCACGGCTCACAGCTCGTCGAGCGAGCCCACGACGACGCTGCCTACAAGTACGAGCAGCACTTGACGATTGGCTACAATCGCTGGCTCGCCTCCAAGGACGAGTGGGAGAAGAGCGGTAAAAAGCCGTTGATGTTTGTGATGACCGAGGACACTGAGGCGGCGGACCAGATCGCGGGGCGCCTGAACTCGGACCCGTCGTTCGCGGAGCTGAATGGTAAGACCATCAACCTCCACACGAACCTCAAAGGTAAGCTCAAGAAGCGTGGCTCCGGAGTCAACGCCTACTATGAGTTCGTCGAGAACGAGAAGGACATCAGCGACGACGACCTCCGGGCGCTTCGAAAGCTTTCGAGGGAGCTCGACGAAAACTCCAGCCCTTACCGCTGTATCGTCTCGGTTCTGATGCTCCGCGAAGGGTGGGACGTGCGGAACGTCACGACCATCGTTCCACTCCGTCCGCTCACCGCGGCGTCGAAGATTCTCCCGGAGCAGACCCTCGGCCGCGGGTTGCGACGGATGACGCCGCCCGGACAAGCCGCCGAGGTGGTCACCGTCGTTGAGCATCCTTCTTTCATTGGTCTCTACCGAGAGCAACTATCGGAAGAAGGGGTCCCGATCGAGGGCATCGACGTTGAAAAGATTCCCCGGACCACGGTCACGATCTATCCAGACGGGGAGAATAAAGATCTTAAGGCGCTGGACTTGCGGATTCCCCGGCTTTCGCCGGGATACCGCGTCGAACCGGAGTTGGGACTGATATCCATTGAGGACATACGCCGTAGCTTCGGTACTCTCGCACCTTTGCCGCTGGGAACGCCCGAAGAGACGGAGATCCAGTACGAGGGTCGCCACCTCATCACGAACGAGGTCGTCGAACAGATGACGATCAAGCTCGACCTGCTGGCGGACGGCGTCGGGGCCATCTCATTCTTCCGGGAAGAGATCGAGCGGGCGGTCAAGATTCGCGGAACACACGCCAAGCTTGCGCCCCTTCTCCAGGAGTTTCTCGAATCGGTTCTCTTCGAGAACCAGGTGACGCTCTACGACCCGCGTCTGCTGGCTCGGCTGGCAGATGCGGACGTTCGCGAGCACATCCGCGCGACTTTCGTTCCGTTGGTCCTCTCTCGTATCACCCACAAAGAAATAAGACTCCCCGAAGCGGAGGCGCAGTCGATGACCGCCTGGAAGTCGTTTCAGGCGACTCACTCCGAACGTCACCCGGCGGAGATCGCAAGCCGCACGCCATTCAACCTTGTTCCCTGCAACCGGGAACTCGAAGTCGCTTTTACGGAGTTCGCAGACCGTGCGGAGGATGTCGCCGCGTTCGCGAAGAACGCTGGACCGCAGGCCCTCCGAATCGACTACCTGGCCCGGGACGGGCGGCGCTCGATCTACACAGCCGACTTCATCGTCCGTCTCTCAGACGCTCGCTATTATCTCGTCGAAACGAAAGGGCAGGTTGACGTGGAGGTCGCCGCCCGAGCCAGGGCGGGCATCGAATGGTGCAAGGCTGCCTCGACCAAGGCGGTCCGCTGGGAGTACCTGTACGTCCCTCAGGATGTCTTTCAACGCGTCTCTCGTCGGAGCATGCGGGAACTGTCCCGGGCATGCGAACCCGCGCTAAACGAGCTGCTACGCGACTCGGGGCCTCAACTAAGCTTTCGCTTCGAGCCTTCTGACCAAGAACGCATCGCCGGACAGGTGCTGCAATTCATTTCGGCCGAGGAACTTGACAAGCTCCCCCTTCGTTTCCGCAAGGCGATCGAGCACGCAGTCACTTTGTACTTCTTCCACGAGAACAAGGACAACGTCTCGTACGGACCCATCTTCCAGCCGCTCCTGGGGCCTGTCGACAACGCAGCCGAAGCGTTGATGCTCGAGCGTCTCACCGGCGATGTTCCCGTCATCGATGCGGATCAAAAGGACTTCTTTAATCCCGATATGGGCGAGCCTGCCAACCGTAGGGAGAGGGATAAGGCGGAGTTTCTTCGCGAGCGAGCAAAAACTTTCAAGCGACTGCTCGTCCATCGAAGCCCGCTGATGCCCACCGGGCTCCTAGTCTTCTGCCTAGACTATGCCGCCAAAGACTCCGAACCTCTCGGGGGGATATTCACGAGCGTTCGCACGCAATTCCGAGGCCTTGCGAAAACCAATCTCGGCGAACTCGTCACGCGAGTATACGACTTCCGAAACGACTACATCGCCCACGAGAAAAAGACCCTAGAGAATTGCGACCATGCCAAAGACGCGGTGCTTCTCTGGGTCAAGACGCTCAATCTGCTCCATAAGTCACGGCTGAAGTATTAGTCGTCGTTGCATTACAGGTGCCGCCGCAAGCTCCTCGTCCTCCGCGTTGAGCAATGTCTTAATGCACTACGTGCTAAACTCTGCTATGTCGTCTTGCACGCGGCGGAACTCTCTAGGTCGCTCAAGAAGTCGAGCGACTACATCCAGTACTATCAGGGAGTCCCGAGCAGCTCACCGCTTCGCGCGGAAGGATCCAGCAGGCGGCCTCGCAGATTTTCACCGGCACATGGTCGCTCCTAAACGTCAGGTCCGGACGAGTTGAGGAAATCTGCGGAGAGCCTCCTGCTTGCGGCAAAGGGGGGTGGGAGATTTGAGTAGCACTCCTTCTTCTCGATGGGTTGTACGCATTCCAATCTGAAGTAGCGCGTCGCTAGCAGTTGCAAGTTCTTTCGATGCATCAGGTTGCGTAGAGTGCTAGCCGTCAGTTCAGATTGGAACGCGTAATACTCGTCCCTTCCTTCGCCCCCACGCAATCAACTCTCGCCAGAACTGCTCTCGGTTTGATTCTACCGATGGAGGTTCTAACGAAGGCATAGCCCCGCTGCACGCCCCCCCTACCTTCGTCTATGCATCAAGAAGCCAAAGTCCATGCTTCCACGCTCAATTCGGTAGGGTGGTCTCTCGCTGTTCTCCCAGTTCTTCCAAGCAACCAAGGCGAAGAAGTTCTTAGCCCTGGTCGCAACAACGCAGTCGCTAGCGTAAAGCTAATGCCACAATCCCCCTGCTGCTGCAAAGCCTATTTCCTAACTCCTCGATGTATGTTACGCGTAGAACATGACTCGTGGAATGCTAGTACACCTTATTCTCTTTACACTCACCTGCACGAAGTTGTTAGCCGAAGCATCGCCAGAGCCATCGAGCAAGCTCACGCTTTCTATGCAGTGCGCAATCGGGTTCTCAATGGACTTAGTGCCTATTTCCATTCCCGAGCAGAAAGACTGTGACCGCAAACGTATGCTTCTTTTTGCGGCCTCGCTGGGAAAATGCAACGGGCACGCTCCTTTCCCAGTAACAGGATATTACGAGCATCGTCCTCACGCACCGCTTATTGCTAATTGGCTCATCACTACGACCCTCGACAGAGACAAGGACGAGTGCGTCACTTGCAACGACCTAGCTGTGTGGCGGCGAGAAGCTACAGAGCTGTTAGCGCGCGGCCATCGCGTCACCGGCAACCAGGCGTTCGCTATGAACAAATGTGTGGTTCCGGAATCCGAACATGCCAACAAAGAATAGTAGGGCTATTAGGCTCGCTGCTGTTGGTTCAGGCACTGCGACACCGACATCAGAAAGGTTTCGGAGCAGCAGCTGGTACCCTCGGCCAGCGGTACCGCCAGCTGGGTTGCTTGAGTCAAACTGGCTTAGTACGCCCGTGAGGCTGATCTCTCCGATGGGAATACGAGTGCCTACAAGGTCTATGTCTGCCGTACTTATCCTGACAGTCGCCTCAGCGATGCCGTCGGTGACCACGTAGTTCGTCCCTGCGGCAAACACACCTTCTTCTAAGAACCTAACGCTTCCGAGTTGAACGACAGTGCTTTCGAGCCTCTCTGCTTGCTCGCTGTAGTCTTGTAGATCACTAGCGCCGACCATTCTTGCGGACACTCCGCCCGACTCACCCGTCGGCAGAAGCGACGTTCCGAAACCAGAGCCCCCCCCGTCGACAATCTCTGCTAGCCCATTGAACTTTGCTTTCTGAAAGCCAACGGGGATTACATAGTCGCCGACTTCGATTCCCACTAGAAGGCCATCGATAAAGCTGTTGCTACCAAAGACGGTGATGCCGCCTGTCTCGTCTTGCAGCTGGAATGACTTTTCCGTGGGGCTCGCTATAGTGTCGACCAACGAAACCACCTGCACCTTTCCGGTCCCTATTCCAGGCACGACGTCTCCGTCTTGCATAGCACTGACATCGCTTAGAGTGGGTGCGTCGACTACTGCACCCGCTTGCCCGTCCGAAGAAGCAAGTCCCGAGATCCTGAGCGGTGAATTGTAGCTCGCAAGCACGTCAAAACTCACAGTCAATTCTTCGGGCACCCATGCGTACTTTCCCAACGACGGAATCGCCACAAAGTCTTGCGACGCAACTGGGTTGCCTTCGACGTTCTCGATAGTGATGTAGTAGAAGTTCGCTTGTGCGACCCCGATGGTCGTTTGCTCGCCTAGCGTAGGGTCGTCTACCGTCCTTGTTGCTACCCCGGCAAAGCTTCCGGGCGTGACAAAGCTGCACGCCCCTACTTCAGGGCATGGGAAGACAAGATTGTCGAACTGAACGCTTCCCAGCGAAAAAGGCCCGACTATCTCTGTGGCGGCTTCCGAGAAGCTTAGCTCACTTCCCCTAATCGCGAACACACCGCCGGTGAGCGAGGCGGGTTCCACAGACGTTCTCCATTCGGAGCCGAGCATACCGCTCGCAAGAACGTAGTCAATGCTCTCAACGAGAGTCCCCAACTCCGCCTGTCTGGTGCTGATCAAAGGCGTCAGCGCGTCCACTCGCCCACGTGTTGTCGCGAGTTGACCGGCCCGAAGCCCCGCGAGGTCGCCAGAGGTCGCAACCAAGTTTACGACGGTGTCTTGCACAGCATACGCGCCGGGCAGTGTGGCGATGTAGCCAGCAACGTCGTAAGAGATATTACTTCCGGCCATCAGTCGGTCAGCAAATAGCGACAACTTGCTTTGTACTTCCGTCACATTAGCCGCCGACATTCCTAGCTCTTCGAGCCGGGTGACGGCGTCCGCCCTGACGGTCTCCATTTGACTCCGGGCCGCAAGGCTCGTTGCTCCCGCCAGATACCACTCGCTGTCTGGTTCTGGAATTGAGTCTGACAGCCCTGCCTCCAATGCGATTATCTGCGTGTCGAAAGATGAGAGGCCCGTTTCTATTCCCGTTAGGTTCAACAACCCGAACGGCGAAGTCGAGCTGCCAACTTGGTCGGACGCCGTGAAAGTCAACCATGGCATAATCGCATCCGTAAATCTATCGACAGTAACTGTGCTCTCGATAGCCTGCCCCAACAATCCATCCGTGACCGGGGCGAGTGTGTTGTTCCAGTCGATTGTCGCCTGGATACCTAAGCCCGTCAGGTCCAGCTCAGCAAGAACCGGCAACGCTCTCAAACCGATATTTCCAAGCTCGGCATAATCGGCGAGCCCAAGATCAAGCGTTGACTGCGCGCATGCGCTCGACCCAACTATTGAGCAGAGGGCAATAACACCCTTTGCTAGCAAGTCCCTAGAAGAGGAAAGCGCTGCGGTATTCATGGAGACGGTTCCTAGGTGGTTGGTGGTGCATGGGGAAAGGAGTGATTATGCCTGACGAGACCGCGCAAGCAATGAACGCACCATGAACGCAATAGAGCAGCCTGACACTCCATTCTTCTCGAACGGACGGAACGAACGATGACGCAGGCCGCAGGCAAGCCAACGAGGCTCGCCTACCGGGTGACGAACTAGCTTAATGACAACGATTCGCTGGTCGACCGAGACGCTGCCGACGATCAGCGAGCTGTTCCACTTGCCCTACAGCCAGAGAAAAGTGTTCGGGCGAGCGCTCCAAGCTGATGCAAGCCGACGTAGCGATCCCGGACTATGACTCCAATGGTCTTGCTGCTTTCGACTTCATGTTTGATGGCCTTTCTGACTCGACTCCCCTTGGTGTTGGTGACCCCCCCAGTTCTTGCGAGGGGGGGTCACCAACACCAAGGGGAGTCTTACGATGTCAATGTCAGCAAACGATGCATTGAGTCAAACAACCAATAGCCCCGAAGGCAGCGCCTCAGACCAATCCGATCACTCGGCCATCGAACACGAACAGCAGCAAGCTAAGCTCTACGCCGCCTACGTCGAGCAGCAACGCCGGATGCAATGTCCCGGCTGCGGCGAAGATTCCCAAATCTACTGATGCGACCGTGTAAGGCTTATGTTCGATCGGTCTGGCTCAAAGCCTCTTCGATTTGTCAACGACGCAAGAGAGCTGCAGTGGACACAAGACACCTTTGTTCCGGTAGCAGCCACGTGACGGATTCCATCGGATCTGACCTCTCCTCGCTTAGAACGATCTCGCAGCTGATAGCTCGATTGAGTTGGTCAAGCCTGTCACCGGATTAAAAAATGATCTGTTAGGGCAAGTTCGCGCTGTCTGGTCTTGCCTTGGATTTGCGACCAATCTGGAGCGATACGTGCAACACGCTCTCAAGCTGACCCGCCGTAGAGCATTTTTTACCTCTCAACCAAGCCCCCGCATCTTGCGGAGCTTTTCGTACCCGGCGGTCGGGTCGAAATGGTCTTCGAACCGTCTGAGCTTTCCCGCCTCGAACTCCATCACAAATGCGATGGGAGTGACATTGGGCGGCGCCGGGTCCCCCTTGGCGGAGGCGTACTCGCTCGTGAGAACGACGACCTCGTTGCCCTCGGCGATGATCCGCATCGAGTCGACGATTCGCTGCTTGTCGAGCCGCTCCATCATCCCAAAGAACTTGCCCCAGAAGCGGTCGAACCCGTCCTTGGTGTGGTGCTCGCCGCAGAAAGTAAAAACGTCTTGAGGGCCTGGTGCGACGACAACGATGTCGTCGGCCAGCAAGTGATGCAGATGCTTGGTGCACTGCCGCTCGTGGCGCGCGTACCCCTCGACAATCGCCCGGGCCAGCTGCTTAGGTGATGAGACGAGCTCGTCGGGGAAGACGTGGATTTCGGGCGTCGTGAGGGCGGCGGCAATCGCCTCGATCGAGTCGGGGTGCAGGCAGCCTCCCGCCTCGGCCTTGGCGATGAGCCGGGGGGTCTTGTTGACGAGGTCCGCCAAGTCCTCTTGAGTCCAACCGAGGCGGTGGCGGTGGTAGCGGAACATCTCCCCGTTACAGGGGATCGATCGGCCCTGCGGTCTCTCTCTCCAAGTCAAAATCGTGTCCCCCGAATTACGTGTCGATTCACAAGCGCTAGGTCTCCCCGCCTTGCATCGTCGAGGCGGCTCGGTAAGCGTCGATGTCGGTGTCCGTTGCGACTAGGCGAGCCGAGCCGTCGAGCCATAAGAAGTGGACCCCCGCCGGATGGCTGCTCCGAAAATTGCTCGTGCTGTGTGGACCGCCGTCTTGGCTCGAGCGGCAATCCCCCAAACCAGCAAGGCTGATCGAAGTGTCGGTGACGGGCGTCTTGCCGAGCGGCTCGGCGGTCGAGCCGTAGGCGCTCCCGACCATAAACCCTTGCGTCACGAGAACATCATAACCGGGCTCGCCGCTCATCCAGACCTGCACGGCGACCTGGTCCGCCGAAGCGGCCTCGGTGCAACCGGCGCCGTGGCAGAGCGGCAGCGAGGTCGCGGCCTCCCCCATCGCGAAGGTGTGACTCGCGCCGTCGGTGACGTCTCGGAAGCGAGTGGAGCGGTTGAGCTCGAAGGGCCCTCGTAGCTCAGGGCGGACCGCTCCGGACAGGCACCACGCGTCGCTCGCCCCTTTGTTGTAGACGAAGTGGTTGACGGCGTAGGCGTCGCCGCTCGGGAAGTTGAGCCCCCCTGGGCCGAGGAGCGGGAAGAGGTGCACCGTCTCCCCCGGTGACGACGGGCAGAGAAACAGCGGCACCGATGTCCGGGCCACCGCGGGGGTCTGGTTGTGCCAGGTCCTTGTCGTGTCGTAGAGGTCACGGAGCGACTGCTCTTCGAGGTACGGCATTAGCAGGACATGGTTGCTCGGACCAAAGTCGAGACCCGCAGCCGAGGGGGTCGCCGTCGGCGCCTCCGGGAGCGCTCGGGTCGCGTCGTGGCACGAAACCAGGGCGATCCCAAACTGGCGAAGGCGGTTCACGCACTGCGTACGCCGGGCCGACTCCCTGGCGGCCTGAACGGCCGGAAGCAAGAGAGCGACGAGCATCCCGATGATGGCGATGACGACCAGCAGCTCAACGAGCGTGAAGCCGTGCCGATTCGAGGGCGTTTCCAACGGAGTCGATCTTGTTAGGGCAAGGCGTCCCGTTCGCTGACAGGTCGGCATCTTACCCAACCAGAACGCAGATTGCACGCTGGATCTTCACGCTCGTGCGTTCAGGTTGCGTTCGTGGACCTCACTACGGCCTGTACCTAGATTGCCAAGCCTGTGTGTTGCCAGAGTTTGCGACTCCGTGCCTCGTCCCGCCTACAACTGGAGTGACCTACTGATGCGACTGACTCATATCGCCACGGCCATCATCATGTGCTGCGCCCTAGAATACTCGTCTGCTGGTACCGTGACGCTGTCCGATGGAACGTTCAACGACACTGCGTGGGATGTGGTCACCAACCCGGCGGTCTACGGCTATTCGACGGCGACACAGTTCCCCTTGGGCGGCAGCCCGGGAATGTTTCGGGAGATTCGCACCGTATCGACCGCTACAAATGGCTTCCAGGTCTACGACGTAACTGGTTGGCATTTCAACACAGCGCAGGTCTACGACCCCGCAGACGGAGAGATTCTTTCTCTCGACTATTCTGAGGACGCCCTCTTCATACAGGGTACTCAACGCTTGTACGGGCGTATTGCGATTAGGCAAGACGGTTTCCTGTACCGCTCTAAGGCTGAGTACTTAAGCGGTTTTTCAGACAGTCAATGGCGGCACTTCGAACTCACCGGACTAACAGCTTCGGACTTCGAGGTCTTTTTCAACGGCATTTTCTTGCCGACTGGCAACCCTGACTTCAGCGAGACAGGAAGCCCGATAGAGTTCGGCGTCTATCGAGAGCTATTTGATGGATCAAACGCTCGCGATATTCGGATGGGTCTCGATAACTGGCAAGTAGTCCTTACGACGACCGGTATTCCAGAACCAACGTCAGTCGTCTTGGCGGCTACTGGCGCACTATTGGCACTTCGACGGCGCTCATAGTGCTACGTACGGCTTTAGCAAGGAAGCGGAGAATCGCACTCAAGCCTCTGGAAGCTGCGGCGGCCCCCATGAAGCCAGCAGCTACGCCCCTTCGCACGCACATTATGTCACATCGGCGATCGGTCTCCTCGGCAATCGGCTCTGGAATCTCACTGCTCGTTCGCTTTTCACTAGGGCTGTTTGCGACAGCAATCACCGCGACCAGCCCTGCCGAAACGGTTGAGTGGCGTGGTCACCAAAGCGGTCCGTTTTCCGTGCCGGTCGATCGCAGCATCGTGCGACCCTTCGTAATCAACACGAAGCACCGCTTTATATTAAACCTCATATGTGGCGTTCGTCGTTAGTGTTCCATCACTGCAACGTGCTGAGAGCAAGTGATCGGCCGAGGGAGAGCGATTTTTCGATCCCAAAGTGAGAGGCGTTACAGTTGGGCACGCTAGGCGTGATGATTCGCTTGATGGGCCTGTGCGTCCTATCGGCAGCAATCTGCTATGAGTCATTATGACCTGAATCGTGGTAGGATCGCGCCTTTGAGGGTCTCCCCAACTCCACGCTCCACGGCTGCGGCCTTTTACCGCAAGTCGTTCTAGCTTGCCGCTTTGCAGAATTCCCTCTGCGAGCCGCACCTCATCGACCCAGAGCCACGTCCGCCTCGTGGACGAGTTCCCTTGGAGGTCGATGTCTTCCGCGAGGAGCCTAAAGACAAGTTCGTTGAGTACGTTGAAGGACTAGACATCGTTGCATTACAGGTGCCGCCACAACCGAATTTGAAGGTGGTACGACAACACCAAAGAAGGCCGCTTCTGCACTGCCAATGAAGGGCATCCATGAGGGGAGTGCGGCGGCTATTCCTCGGTGAGCAGGCTCACTCCGCCGCAAGTTGAGTAGCTCGGTGGACGTGATAATCTGAAGGTCTCGGAGCGCTCTCTCGTTCCCGCTCTTTCTCGCCTTCTTCTTCTGGGTAGACGGACTCGCAAACCGCGGTCTCAGGGACTGATTGCCTAGCAACCGGCCCCCGAGGCAGGCGGCGTGCAGCATCGCCAAGAAGGTTTTTCTACCCCGTTTCTTTGGCTCGTTCCCCATCTCTCGGGGCGAGCGTTTCCACGGCCAACAGCGATTCTCGCTGCGTTGGCCCAGCCATGGAGATTCGCATGAAGAAGGAAGAGGCGAAGTCGCTCTGCGACTCGGCGTTATCCGAACTCGCGGCCGCCCTCGCGGCGGGCAAGAGCGAGGAACTCACCAGGTACCTCAACACCATGAGCCGCTTCCACCACTACTCGTTCGGCAACTGCCTGCTCATCGCCCGGCAGAGGCCGACCGCGACGCGGGTGGCCGGGTTCCAGGCGTGGAAGAAGCTCGGACGCTCCGTCAAAAAGGGCGAGAAGGGCATCTGCATCCTCGCCCCAATGGTCGGCAAGAAAGAGGACGAAGAAGGCAACGAGACCAAGGGGGTCCTTGGTTACCGGGCCGTTCACGTCTTCGACCTGGCCCAGACCGAAGGGGACGAGCTCCCCGACATCAACCGCCTCAGCGGGGAGCCGGGAGACCACCTCGAAAGACTCGTTCAATACGTGTCGTCGCTCGGCATCGAGCTGGGCTACGAAGAGCACCTCGACGGGGCCGACGGGGTCTCGATGGGGGGCCGCATCTACTTGCTCAGCGGGCTCAACCAGGCCGAGGCGTACAACACCCTCGCCCACGAGCTGGCCCACGAGCTGATGCATAAGGCCGAGGACCGCAAGACGCTCTCAAAGACCGTTAAGGAACTCGAAGCCGAATCGGTGGCCTACGTCGTCTCGCACGCTGCGGGGCTCTCAGGGGCCCTCAAGCAGTCGAAAGACTACATCCAGTGCCACCAGGGAGACCCCGAGCAGCTCACCGCTTCGCTCGGACGCATCCAGCAGGCGGCCTCGCAGATTCTCACCGGCATCGAAGCCCAGCAGCTCGAACCGGAACCGCTTTCCGCTTGATTCAACCCACGGAGGTTCTTACGAAGGCATTGGCCCGCTGCACGCCGCCCTTGCCTCTTTTGTGTTGCAGCAGTGGCGTACGCTGTCGCCACGCCAGGTCGAGAGCCTAAGCCACCTCGGTCCCGTGCAACTTCTTGCGACTCTTCGCCATCGGCTTCGCATCGAGTTCGACGTTCACGCCCAAGCGGTAGAGGTACTTCGTCAGCTTATCGACGGTCATCTTCGAGACCTTGCCTGTCAGTAGGTCGCTCACCTGCGGCTGCTGGATGTCGAGCACCTGGCCGAGCTTCTTCGGCGTCAGCTTCCGCTTTGCGGCGATTTTGAAGTCGGTTTTCAGTTGCAGGATAGCCGCCTCTTCGAGCGGAAACCCATATCCTCAAACACTTTCCCGTAGCTCTCAGTCGGCTTTTCTATACTTGGCATCTCTCTTCTCCTCCAGTCGCCTCAGCCATTGAACGGCTGACCCGACGAGGCAAACGCTCGGCAACAGTGCTATCCATCTGGAGCGTCTCAGCCTAGGCAGTCTGTAACAATGGGCGATTCTACTCACTCTTGTCGCCGTGCCGTAGCAACTCTCTGTTCCAGGAAAGTTGAGTAGCTCGGTGGACGTGATAATCTGACAGTCTCGGAACCAATCGTTCGATGGCCGATGGAAGAGCAAGCAAAGGCATTCGGCGTCGGATGCGTCAGCAAACTTGCCGCGAGAAGCAGGCGGTACTCTTCTAGTGCAACGCGGACTCCCAAGCGGTCAATCGAGCTTTTTTAGCGCTGCTAGAAGCATCGTCGCCTGATCAACACCGCCGACCTTTTCAGCGAACTGCTTAGCGTCGAGCAGCAATGAAAGGCTGACCTTCGTCTCGGAACCAGACGCCGCTGGAGCACGCTTCTTGGCCTTCTTCTTTCCGGCCTTAGCACGTGCCTGAAACAGCACCGTTGATATCTGTTGTGGCGAGATCTCAACGCCGTGCTTTTTCTTGATCCCCTCAGCGATCGCCTTAGGCTTCTCCTTAGGGTTCGCCGCAGCGTGCTCGCGAACCAGTTCGCTCTTGTTCACCGCCTTAGCGGCTGACTTCTCCGTGACCTTCTTTTTAGCCATCGCTGCTTCTCCTAGAAGTCGTCTTTGGTGTACTTGGCACGTGAGTAGCCTTCAGAGCGAACATGGCTGCTCGGTAAGGCTCGGATGGGCAGGCAGTCTAGCTTCTCGGCAAGACAGATTCGAGAGCTTCTGTGTGCTTTTCTAGGCGTTTCTTACTACCCCAAATGAGGCCTCAAGCAATCAACAAAGGATAGGGGCAGCCTGCCGGAGAAAGGGGATCGCCCACTGCCCGTCCTTCATCGCTCACCACCGGCCCCGCTGAAGGTGAGGCCGATGGCGATCGACGAAGGACGGGAAGAAAGTGAGGTGGTCTGTGAGTGAGAGTTTACTTATTAAGCTTGCCACCCTCCTAAGCAACATCGACCTCGCACCGCTCCATAACACGGGGCATGAACGCGGTACAGAAACAGTTCGACTTCGACGCCGCCATCACAGAAACTCCCGAAACCTTCAAACGCTCTTCGTAGCCGACCAGGCGGTAGTCACAGAGACCAAAGATATCCTTGCGCTACCAACGCCTTCAGCGAGCGAACATCCACACGCTACCAGAGCTTCTAGCAGCCCTCAGAGAGTTCTTGCCGTACCGAGCAAGGCAACAGTAGGACTCTCCGGTAAAGGCAGCCGAGCGAGATCTCATCGGCAAGAAGCTTCCTGGCTTCTTTCCTACTCCGCTTTCAGTCATCGACCAGATGCTGGACCTTGCAGACATCCAAGCAGACCACCAGGTGCTCGAGCCGTCGTGCGGCATGGGCTCGATTGTTGACTCTCTCTACGAGCAGCTCCCCGAACTCGATGTCACCGCCATCGAGATGAACCGGACGCTAAAGCCGGTGCTAGACGCCAAGGGCTACGCCGTCTACTTCGGTGACTTCTTGGAGCACCAAGGGGAGTACGACCGGATCGTGATGAACCCGCCCTTTGAGCGTGGCGAGAACTCCGACATCGACCACATGCGGCACGCCTATACGCTACTCAAGCCTGGCGGCAAACTCGTTTCGGTAATGGGCGAAGGTGCGTTCAGTAGAAGTGATTAGAAGTCCGAAGCGTTTCGTGCCTGGCTCGATGAAGTTGGAGCTGAAACCCACGCACTTCCCGAGGGGGCGTTTGAAACCGCCGAGGCCTTCCGGCAAACCGGTGTGAGAACTCGGTTGGTTTCTATCGAGAGGGGCGACCGGTGATGAGTTGTGAGCCCAAGATGCCCGAGAAGTACCGTCTCTGGAAAGAAATCCGCACAAGGCTCAGGCTATCGGACGAGCTCGTCTGCATGGCAATCAGCCCACCGCATAGCAACTACTGCCTTCCCGTGCCGCCGCAGTAGGGACAGAGCGCTTGGTCGTAGAAGCGACGACCCATGAAGCAGTGGGGGCAAGTTTTAGGTTCATAGCTCGGAGGAGTGACGGCTGCTGGCTGCTGCTGTCCATCGCTGAGCAAAGCCTCGATGGCCGGGGCGGCAATTGCCGCGGCGACGATCGCTCCAAAGTAAACGACGACGGGATCGATGTCACTACGCTCACCTCGATTGGGGTTGCGATACCCGACGATGTCGCGTGTCACCGGATTGACTTGGCCGGGATGCAGTCGACGAAGTCGGGCCAAACGATGCGGATCGGGAAAACGGCGTTCAAGCTGATCGTAGGCCGCCTTGCCATCGGTAACCGTGTTGCCGAAGAACGAGAGGGCAGCGGCGTTGCTCTCGGCGAACCAGATTTGCCCCTCGGTGGCGAGTGATGATTGTCCTTGATTGGCGGCAGCGTATTTCAGGAGGTCGTCCGCACCAGCGATACTCCCGTAGTCGCTTCGCGACTGTTTGGACAGCGGCACAAGAAGAAGATTCTTGAATGGCACCTTGTTGGAGGAAAGCAGCCGGAACAAGTAATGGCTCTGCTTGTCACCCTCCCAGGTATAAGCATCGGCGAAAAACGACTCCCCTACTTTGTGGACGCTGCACCGCCAACCGTAGGGTATCTTGATCGGCGATGGGAAGTTCTTATTGCCATGCGTCACCAAAAGATCGAAACCTTCAACGTCGGAGCGGTCAAAGACCGCAATCCTCATCAGATTCTCTTTGAAGGAATCCAGTCGGAACGATATGTGCCCGACAACCCGGTTCTCAAAGCACGGGATATAGAAGCCTTTGAGGTTCTCCGCTGAGACGGACGTCGTGGCAGGAAGTCCGAACGGAAGGGGGTCGTAAGCAGGGAGACGCTGAGCTGCCGCTGGCTCACCCGCGGACTCGTGCGGAACGCCCAGACAGAGGACGGCAGCCGCCGCCAAGCTACAGAAGTGTGTGCACCATCCGCAGTGAATTGAAGCAGTCATGTCTGCCGGCTTTCGTTGAAAGGCAAAAAGAAAAATGCCGACCACCATAGGCCCTCCGTTGGCTACCTTCACTAGGGCGGGCTGGTTCCGGTCTCCACACTAAGCCGCTGGCAGTAGCCCAGCTTAGTCCTGCACAAAACAACCAACAATGGGGAAAACCGGCCTTGTCGAATGACCGCGAGAAACGCCGCGTAGATCGGGTTGGGACGTAGTCCCCCCTCTTCTGGATCGGAGCGGCACAACCTAGGGATCAGGGAGACTGGCGGAGCGAAATCCTCAGTTGGCCAGAACGTAGGGCAGACTTTCGATGCCCAACCGTCGAGCCACCCGCACCCGCTTGTCACCATCGATGACGCGTAGCTCCGCTAGCCCGCTGATGGGCTCGACCACGAGTGGTTCTGTGACCCCCTTCTCTTCAATGTCTATGTAAAGGGACAGGAGATTCCCGACATCTTCAGCCGAGACTTCTCTTTCCTTGTCACCACGTAGCACCAAGCGGCTCGTTGCAACATACATTACGTTCTGCCTCATCCCATTCTCCTTCTCACAATCCTACCGCCTTGGGCAGTGTCACCTCTTCAAGCCCATCCGGCGTCCGGAGCCTCAGCTTAAGCTTCTTGGACGTCGGCACAGGCTCTTGCACGCCTTCTTGGACCGCTCGCTCGATACCGAGTCGCTTGTAGTCCTTGGGGTTCCACCCTCGCAGCCACTGGTCGGCGTTCGGTCTCACCACGACCGCGTCGCGTTGTTCTTGCTCGGTCGTCACAACGACTTGCTGAATGCACTCGGGTGCGATCCGCACAAGCTCGGCGCCCCGTTCGGTTGAGATGAAGAGACCCTGCAGACCGTTTTCCGGGTTGGTCTGTGGGAAGCCATAGAACTCTGACGGAAGCATTGTGTCCTTAGTAACTCGTTGCTCGCTCCGGGTCTCGGCTCCCAGAAGCCTTGTTGAGTCCGAGTGATGAACCTCAATGGTCTCATACTGCCCAACGAGCTTTGACGCGAACTGTCCCCCTTCTCCACTCATCCTAAGAAGGGCGATGTTCGAGCACTGGGCAACTATTTCGTCGGCGTTCTCTTTTCCAGCGGCAAGTCGGAATCCCTCAATGTCTTGAAACGCCAACACGAGACAACATCCTCTCGACCTTCCCTTCACGGCAAGTCGCGGCAGCATCCCGCTATTGAGTATGCCGCCAGCAAGCCGCACTTCGTCTAGCCATAGCCACGTGCGTCTCGTGTCCGACTGTCCTTGCTTGTCGATCTCTTCGGCCACCACCGCGAACATCACGGCGTTCAACGCATCGAGTGTTGCGGTGGCCGTCTCGTTGTCTCCGAATAACAATATCGAGTTGCTAGAACACCATTCGGCCAAGCTTATCTTGTGTTCGCACCTTTGCCACATGGCGGCTACTGGTGAGAAGTAGCGCATCTTGCTAGCCACCGTGCTTGCCACGGCGTAACCGGTTCGGTCGTCACCTAGAAGACTCTCGATGACCGCCTTGCCGTGCTCGTCTCGGCCGAGCACTTGCTCCATCCGAGTCCGCGTGCTTGTAGCGTTCACCAAGTCCGACAGCGTCCAGGCGCGCCCGGAGTGCTTGATAAAGCTCGTGATGATGCCGTCAAGAACGAGCCGTGCCGCGTCGGTGAAGTAGCCGTTTGCCCCGCCGTGCTCTTGCTTGATGAAAGCGGCTGCAAGGTTGAGCGACCTCGCAGGTGAAGTGATGTCTCTCGCGATATCCCAGGCGACTGCCTTACAAATCTCGTTGCTCCGCTTCTCAAACGGGTTAAGCGAGTAGACCTGTGCCGTTACTCCGATCCTTCGGAGATACGCGCACGTCTCGCCCTTGGCGTCGTAGATGAGGGCTCGGTGGTCACTGCCTACTTGGATCCGCAGGAGTGGCTCTCTCATGAACAGTCGCTGCACCTGGCTCTTACCAGAACCTGTCGTGCCGACTACTAGCGTGTGCTGGGTCGCTGCGCTCGCTGGAAGGAAGGCGTTGCCAAAGCGAAGTCCTGTCGCGGCGTCTCCAGAGACCTTCTTAGTCGCCCGCTTGCTACGGAGTTCGCGGCCGCGGGTGTAGCTCTTGATGCGGTGACTTCTAGCAAGCGGCCTAACTACAAGTACTCCCGCTCCCACGCCCAAGATGCCTAGCCCGACTAGCAACTCCATCACACCCTCCCTAATTCGTACTCTGTTGCCATCTCGTTTTGCCGTGACTGGCTCATCATCGCAGCAAGCCCTTCAACCGATTCCACGGCCGACACGTGTGAGTAGATAAAGGTCTTGTCTCGTGCTCGGCTTCCTGCCACGTAACTCGTATGTAGGTCGGTCATCACATCGCCCGCAAGAAAGAGCGTGTGCTCGACCGTTTCTCCTTGGCTGCGATGGATGCTCTTGGCGTAGTCGAGCGTAACGTGTGCGAAATCGTCGGTGTCGATCTCGATCTCAAACCCCGACTTCTCAAACTTGACCCAAAGCGTCTTACCCCTTACTCCGACGACTTCACCACGCTCTCCATTACGCACACCCAGCATCCGGTCGTTCCTGGTAATCGCAACTCGGTCACCGAGACAGAACTCCAAGCCGTCAAGCTCAAGCCGGTAATCTCCAAGCTCCCCTCGTTCTCTCATCACCGCTTGAAGTCTTCGGTTAAGGTCTCGCACGTCCTCGTTCATGCCGCAAAGAACGGCAATATCGCTAGCTGGCACCTTCTTCTTGAACACAATGTCTTCCCAGTCTTTGACGAGTTGGTCTCGTGCAAGCTCCGACTCTTCTGCAATGGTGACCTGGCCACGCTTAGCAAGCTCTGCCAACGCCTCCTGTGCTCTACCCGCACGAAGGTCTCTTACGACTTGCCTCGCGTACCCTTCTCGCTGCCTGATAATCTCAACAAGCTCAGCTGTTCCTATCTCTTCACTTACCTTTCTAAACGGGGCTCCCGAGTCGACAGGCTGGATCTGCAAGGGGTCTCCCACCATCACAACCTTGGCTCCGGCTTGATGGATGCGTTCCAAAAGGTCTGCCATCTGCCTGGTGCCAACCATACCCGCTTCGTCGAGAACGACGACCGTGCTCGCGGACAGCTCTCGGTTCTTTTCGTTCAGGTCGTAGAGCAGTTTGTGCAGGTGCGTTGACTGAATTCCGGATCCCTTCTCAAGCTCTTTGGCAGCGTCTGCTGCGAGGGCCGTACCTATGAGTTCGAAGCCTCCGCCTTCGAGCACTTCGCGGGCGACACCTAGCACGAAGGTCTTACCACTCCCGGCAACACCGGTGACGGAGACGCAGTCACCACCGACGCAGATGGCCCTTACGGCTTCCGCCTGGTCTATCCGGATGGTCTCGTAGCGAAGGATGACTCTCGCAACATCACCAAGCTCTACTGCGTGATTACTCTTCTTGCTGAGACTCGTTGCACGAGCCAGAGCCCCTTTCTCTAACCGCAGCATCTCTCTTGTCGTAAAGGTCGGTTGGCCCTCCTTGTCCTGCAGCCTCACCACTTCCTTGGTGCTGGCAAGCGTTTGGTCAACGGCTACTAGCACATCGTCGATTCCAAGCCCTGTTGTCTGTGCCTCAATCGCAGCTCGCTCCATCAGCTCGTTCCGCGTAAAACGTGCTCGGCTACTCATCAGCATGGCAAGCGATTGCTTGGCTAACTGCCCGGTCGTCTTGGTCGTGCCTCCGACATCGAACGGCGTCCCGATGAGTTCATCGGCCTCGCTCCGAGACCAGCCGAATTCTCGGCCGAGCCTTAGCCAAGCGTCGCTCAGCGTCTTCCACGGGAAGGTGCTCTTCTTCGCTCGCGTTCCGAGGTTTGCCCGCTCGCTTGCCTTAGCTCCAGAGAGACCGTGTTCATTGAGCCACCTCTCGATTGCAGCCCGACGCTTGCTCATCGCCGTCATCAGCGTTTCTGGAACACCCGTGACCTCAAACCACGAGACCTTCTCGTCTCGTCCCGGCTTTCTTGGCCGATGCGTCTCGATGCCAAGGTCGCTCCTTAAAAGTGCTGTGAGTTCCGCTCGAAACATCGCGCCAAGAGCTATCTTCTTCCTCCGCTCAAAGAGCGTTCGTGCGTCGAGCGCTCCGTGCGTTCCGTCTTCTCTAACGACTAAGTTTGCGAGCACGCAGTGGTAGTGAACGTTGCAGTCAGGCAGTTCGCCAGGGATACCGCGAGCCGTATCATGCTTGAACATAGCCCCGATAAGTTTCGCATCTTGGGCGATGACGCCATTCTTGCCGCGGCGGGTTCTGCCGCATTCGGCTTGGACCAAGTCGAGTGTTCGGTAGAGAGCCCGTTCGGCGATGTGGTCGAGTTCGGCACG
This sequence comes from Botrimarina mediterranea, assembly GCF_007753265.1. Taxonomy (NCBI): domain Bacteria; kingdom Pseudomonadati; phylum Planctomycetota; class Planctomycetia; order Pirellulales; family Lacipirellulaceae; genus Botrimarina; species Botrimarina mediterranea. Next base: position 1,708,442 of record NZ_CP036349.1, on the reverse strand, counting down.
ACGTTCATCGGAAACTTGCGAGTAGAGAACGGAGAAGCTCTTGGGGACCGAAAACGTCAGATCAAATCCGGCTCGACGCTTTAGCTGCTCTCCATTTCGCTGCTGCACCAGAACCGTCCTGCCGTCCGGTGACTTCCCTTCCAGAAGGCTCTTGAAGGTCTCTCCGTCCACAGCACCACCGAGCCCTAGTTCTGCCGCCCCAGTTCCAAACCAGACGCCTTGGCGCTTCCCCTCTTCGTCGTAGTAGCTACCAACAATGCCCTCGTGCTCGTTCAAGTTGGCGTAGTAGGCCGTGGCGTCACCGCCTCCAATCTTACTTATCGAAAGCATCGACTAATCGTCCCCTCTCACCAACGCATCGGAGAAATCTCTCCGCAGCCTGATAAGCTCGTCCAACACGGTCTGCTGCGTGGACTTTAGATCGAGCATCTTGTGGTCGACAAACGCCACACTGGCAAGCCTTAAGAACGCACTAGGCTTGATGCCTGACTTCAAGCACTCCACAGCAATTTTCTCGGCCTGGCCATCGGTAAATCGAATGGTCACCTTCTTACACTGCTCTAGGAGCGGCTTCTGCGTCTTCTTTGCCATCGGTTAAGCCCCCCACTCCAGATCGAACTCGTCTAGGGCACTTGCGAGGGCTTGCTCAACGAACTGTCGCTTGGTTGCTTTCTCTCCCTTGGCTTCCATCTGCAGCAACGCGACTTTCAAGCGAAACGATATCTTCCGCGGGATATCGACCGAGAGTGTCACCGCGTCTTCTGACGGTGGCGGCGTTGGCAACAACTCGCTCGGGCTCACCGACTCTACGGACTTCGCCCTCGATACCTTCTTCCTTGTTGTTGCGGTTTTCTTCCGTACCATGCTTCGAAGATATAACGCCCTCCACCGCTAATCAAATCTTTCTACACTCACCCGCATATTGCTCGCCACCAACCCTGCAAACTCCGCCGACATCCCCAACGCTCGCCACCCAATAACCATAGAACCTTTATAACCCACAACCTTGGAACCAAGCTTGGATCCTTGGATCCTTGGAACCTTGGAAACCCAGAACCTTGGAACCAAGGTTAGTAGCTAAGCCTCGTGGCGGCTTCCAAATCTCAAGCAAAGAAGGGGACACACCCGTGCATCTCCGAAGCGACGATTGGGGCCTGACTCGTTGCCTGCGATACCGCCGACACGCGATGCGTAGAGCCTTTGGTTCTGCAGCCGTCGCCGTCACTTACACTTGTCGCTCGCGTACTCCAGCGCTCCGCTCTACGCGTCGTATCGTTGCTGCCAGCTCGCCATCCATGTCGCTACCTGGCTTAGCTGATTTGCTTACCTCTGCAGATCGCGTAACCTAAACGGATGGAAGTTGCCGACAAACGCATCGTTTATATCGACACCGAACGAGCGGGACGCTCGATTAAGTCCCCAATCATCGAGCTTTCGGCGGTCGCCGTTACCTCGGGCTTGTACCGAGAGCTATCCCGCATCGAGATGAAGATCGAGTTCAACGTCAAAGAGACGAACGTGAAGTTCTTGGGCCTTTCGAAATTTCGGCCAAGCGTTTGGGAGAAGTACGCGATTCCAGAAAAGGAAGCCGTTAAGAAACTCGCACACTTTCTAAGAGCGAACGCCACCGATGAGCGGAACAGTAAAGACGGCACTCCCTACAAGCTTGCTACTCTCTGTGGCCACAACGTCGAGCACGACGCATCGACCCTGAGGCGGTGGTTTTCTGAGCACGGCGAGTTCTTCCCTGCCACCAGGTCACCGCTCGACACCATCCAGCTCACCAGGTGGTTCTTCGAGACCAACCCGGCACTGGTGCCGCCGCCGGATTTTAAGCTTACAACTCTTGCCGAGTACTTCTCGCTTAGGACGACTCCAAGCCACGAAGCCCTGTCAGACGCCTTGTGTTGTGTCGAGTTGACAAGGCTGATTGCTCAATACACCCGTGTTGGAATCCACAACGCAGCTTATTAAATACTTTTGCTTAGCGTTTCTGTCTGTGGCCTAATAGTTGGTGAACACGATTGCCACAAGGAGGACGCAATGGCACAGAACAAGAAGCCGATAGGCGACATGATGCTCGTAGGTGCAGTAGCCTACCAACTCTACAGTCGGATTTATTACGGGCAGGTTGAGTACTACGCTGAGATTGGTCGCCCCTACACCGATAAGTCAACCGGTCGGACATCGATCATCCCGCAGATGAAGGCGGTTGCTACCAGAGACTTTCTCGCCGCAGCAGAACAAGCGGGATCAAAACTCGACGAACTGCGTTCGGCACAGTTTAAGCACAGCCTAGCGATCAACGCCCAGACGATCACTCCACTCGCTGCAGGTCTGGAAGCGGTGAGCGACCCTGAGCCAGAGACTTACCAAGAGCCACTCTCACTCAAGCTCGCGTAGCGTCGGAGCTGGAGACGTGGTCTCCGGCTCTTGGAACTTGGAGAGGAAGCTCCTGGTTGCAAGAGCCCATGCAGAGAGCAGCGGTAAGCTCACAAGGTTTTTTGGCGAGAACGCTTCTTGCCTGCCCCGTTCCCCGACACAAAGTGAGAGACGACAATGCCCGCTTACAACAAAGTGACGCTCGTTGGCAACTTGACTCGCGACATCGAACTCCGCTACACGCCAAACGGCAAGGCGGTGACCGAAGTCGGAGTGGCGATCAACGAGCGGGTGAAGACCGGCGACACCTACAAAGAACAGACTGTCTTTGTCGATGTCACCTTCTGGGGTCGTACGGCCGAGGTCGCCGCCCAGTACTTGAAGAAGGGAGATGCGACCATGATCGAAGGCCGCCTGGCGTTCGAGCAATGGCAGAAGGACGGTCAGAAGCGAAGCAAGGTGTCGGTTACGTGCGAGAAGCTCGTGCTGCTCGGCGCCAAGGCCCCCGCGAACGCCGACGCCGAGCACGAGTTGGCGGGTGCTGGAGGCGACTCAGGCTTCTAAGAGTTACCTTCTGACGACGACAACAACGAAAGGTTCCAGGCTTACAGAGCTGCTCTCTGCTGGGACTTTTCACCACCTACGGATAGCCCGACAGCCAGCAGGCAGTGTGCTAGCAAGCCTCCCAGAGCCGCTCGTTGTCGATCTCACTCCACTGCAAGTAGTGGTCGCGGCAGACCTGCGGCGAGTTTCCCATCAGCCCGGCAACCGTTTCGATGTTGACCATCCTACCGGTCCAGTAGCCCTGGAGCGTTCTTTTCGCGAACGTGTGCCGGCACGAGTACATGCAGGCGTCCCGATCGAACTCGACCCCTTGCTTCTCAAGACGGCGTTTGAGCGTGCGGAACCCGCCCGACAGGCTCTGCCGCGTCCAAGGCTTGCCGGTAGTGTTGCGAAACAGCGGTCCTTTCGGATGGGCCGCCATCTGCTGCTCGACGACCTGAATCATCTCGGGATCGCGGATTCTCAGAACCCGCAGCTTCTTGGTCTTCGACTCGTCCTTCGAAAAGGTCCACTCCATCCGGTCCCCGGCGATGCGGACGTGCTTCCTGGTGAGCGCTGCGAACTCGCAGCCGGGACGAGCCCCGGTGCGGATACAGACCTGGATGGCGAGGGCGAGCGGCCGGTTGGCGTGCTTGAGCAGGGCTGCTTCTTGCTCGGGGCTGAGGTCGGTGACCCGCCCGACGGCCCGCGGCGTGCTGTAGCCAACGATGGGGTTGGCGGCTACGAGACCGGCATCCTTGGCGTAGTTGAGGGCCCGTTTGACCGCTTGGATCCGAGACCGCCGTCCCCCACCCCAGCTCGGGTGGGCGTTGAGCCATTGGTCGATATGCAGCGGGAGCAGGTCGGTGACGAGCATCCGGCCGTAGCCATCGTGGATGCGGCTGGCCGCCATCGCTTTCCTCTGGTTGGCGGTCGGCTTGACCGGTTTGACGCCGTCTTTGGGGCGGAACTCGGGCGGCAAGCCGAAGCAGAAGTCAAACAGCGTGTCGGCCCGGTCGTGGTGCGTCTTGGCGGCGCCGGTCGCCTTAGCGTGGGCCAGGTAGGCTTGGCACACGGCGAGGAGTGTGACGCCTTCATAGCGACGCTTCTCGTCGCGGAGCCGCTGCTGGTCGGCCTGTGTCTGCTCGGTCAGCCAACGGGCGTGGCTTTCTCGCGCGACCCTCTCGGGCAGTTTGGGGTCCTTGTGGTGGACCCCATCGGCGTCGAGGAGTGGATAGGACTTGCCGTCCCGCAGGGCGTACCAGCCCCGCCCTGAGCGGAAGTAGAAGCCGCGGCTCGACTTTCCACCCTTGCGTCCGGCACGCTTTTTCGTCATTCTGTGTGGCTCGCTTAATCCCTAGGCGTGGGCGGAAGGCGGTCTGGCAAGCACATTAATTGCCAGATTAATTGCCAGAGCCCGTTAGACGGCCATTTTAGCCGCTCTTTGCCGGGGAAGAAGCACTTCGCACCCCTAGCTCAACTGGATAGAGCATCGGACTACGAATCCGAAGGTTGCAGGTTCGAATCCTGCGGGGTGTACTGCGTTTGATTTGGAAGATGGTTTGATTTTGAAGATGAGTGAGGCTTGAGGCGTAAGTCCTCAGACTTGAGCCAATTTTGTGAGCCTCAAGCCTGCGGTCTCAAGCCTCAGGCCTCTCTCCGGCGGCGTAGCTCAGTCGGTTAGAGCAGCGGAATCATAATCCGCGTGTCGGGGGTTCGAGTCCCTCCGCCGCTACTGCTTTCCTAGGTCTCGGCTTCGCTAGCGCCAAGACCTCGCCACGCCGCGTTTCTTGGCGGTCTCGACGTGGCTAGCGCCACGATCTCGCCACGCGGAGGCAAGTCCTTCCGCGAGCCCACGACACAAGCCGTGGGAGTTTGCATCTCGCTACGACTTGTTCTCGATCAAGCGTGAGCCCCGCCGTCCTCGGCCGGGCCGCACCATCGAATCAGGGCCCGCCCCCTACTCTGTCGCGGACCTGCGTTGCATCAAGCGCTCGAGCTGTTCGCTCAGAATCCCCCCCCGTTCGGCGTCTTTCGCCCATTCGCAAAGCTGCACGAGCAGCTTCACCGAGCACGCACACGCCATCGATTCGATCGCGTTGATCGACGCCTCACACAAGTGAGCGTACGCTTCTTCGAGCCGTTGGCACCGCGTTAGTTGTAGGGCGAGGGAGACGCAATAGACGTCGCGGTCGGGCGCCGCTTCGACCGCTTTCTCAAGCACCGCGGCGATGTACGTCGCCGAGTAACGCAGCGCAGCCATGCAGTGGGCCATCGCGAAGTAGGCGGCGTGGTCGTCAGGGTTGGCCCGCACGGCCGCGCGGCAGCACTCGATCGCCAGGTCACGGCGTTGGCAGTGGACGAGACCTCGGTAGATGGCGGCGTAGGTCTCGGGCGGATGGTCGCCGCGGGTCAGCAGGTGCTCGTACGCGACGACCGCCAGTTCGGGCTTGCCGGTGAAGGCGTAGCCGTCGGCGAGCACCAGCTGCGACTCGACGCCGAGGGGCGCCAGGAGCTGGGCGTGCTCCACGTCCGCCAGGGCGGTCTTCCACTGCTGCATGGCGTGGTGAACGGCCCCCCGGAGCCGCCAGAGGCCCGCTGCGTCGCCGTCGCGGCAGAGGGCGACCGTCAGGACGGCAATCGCTGATCGATGCCTGCCGCGGCTGTGGAGCCTCTGAGCGCGGGCGGCGGCGTCTTCCGTGCGGAGTTGGGGATTTCGGTCCATCGCTTTTTTACCTTTTTCCGCCAGCGGGAGCTTGCAAGAGTTCGCCGGATTGCCAAACATATCGACACTGAGACGCAGTCGCAATAAAACCGTTCCGTTTTTTGCCGCGGGGTCGCTAAGCCACCCCGGCCGCGCCTCGGAAAGAACCCAAGCTCTCTCCCAGCAGCCCGCCACGGGGCCACGAGCCCCGCAGCTAGCCACTCCGGCGAAGCCGTTCTCGCAAAGGCGCTGCGCGCTGTCCCCCACCAAGGGCGACGGCTACACGATGCCCGTTGCCCCTGTGGCGGCGACTTTGGCGTCATCCACCCCGAAAAGGAGCTAACCGCATGTCGCGTTACACAGGGCCCAAGGCCCGCATCAACCGCCGCCTCGGGCTGGCGGTCTTCGAGAGTGCAGGGGCCATGAAGGCCATGGACCGCAAGCCGAATCCGCCCGGCATGCAGCCGCCGCCGCGCAAGCTCACCGAGTACGCGCTGGCGATGCGCGAAAAGCAGAAGATCAAGTTCTACTACGGCCTGCACGAGCGCCAGCTCCGTAAGCTCTACGACCTCGCTTCGCGCGGCAAGGGCGACACGGGACGCAGCCTGCTGGTGCTCTGCGAACGCCGCCTCGACAACGTCATCCGACTCGCCGGCTTGGCGAAGACGCGTCCGCAGGCCCGTCAGGGTGTCGCCCACGGGCACTTCCTGCTCAACGGCCGGGCTCACGACATCCCCTCGGCAACGGTCAGCGCCGGCGACGTGATCGACGTGCGGCGCAAGGCGCACCTGACGGACCTTTACGCCGCGATACGGTCGGAGGCCGAGGGGACCACCGCCGACTGGCTGGCGTTCGATCCGGAGACCCTGCGGGTCATCGTCCACCGCCTCCCGACGCCCGACGACGTGACGCTGCCAGTGGACGTGCAGTTGGTCGTGGAACTGATGTCGCGCTAAGCCGGCGAGCGGCGGGTGGTGCGGGAAGTCGTGGGGGGCTTCCCGCACCGCGCGGCCGCTGCTGCGAGCTTGTCTCGAGCGGTGAATGTGGCAAACCTTGCCGGTCGTGCCGATGGCGCTGCTGGCGCCGGTCGGAAGGGGTGTCGCGATCTTGCCAATTCGGGGTGTTCTACGGACGGAATCCGGAGAGAATGGGCGGCGACGCAGGAAGTCGTCCCCACCCCGCCGGCTCATTGAGCTGGCCCGAAGGATTCGCACGCCATGCCAACCGCCGCCCCCGCTCCCAATCCGACCGCCCCGATCCGCGTGGCAGAGTGCCGTCGCTGTGGGCAGCTGTTCGCCGTTTACGCGACCGAAGGAGAGATCGCTTGTCCGGCGTGCGAGGCGGCCACGAGTGTCGCGTCGCTCGAGATTGTCGAGCTCAGCGTGGCCGTCCCCGTCGAGCCGAAGAGCAGGGAAGTGAAGGTCGATGCGCCCGCGGGTTCGCTATTGCAGCAACCCGTTGAGCAAGAGGCCCTTGAGCAGCAGCACTTCGAGCCACGTATTGAAGCGTCTGAGCAGGCGGCCGTTCCTGTTGAGGAGCAAGCTGTCGAAGAGCAAGCCTTGACGCCAGAGCCTGTCGACGTCGAAGCCCCTACCCTGCCGGCGTCTACGTCGCAGGAGGAAACGTCTCCAGAGGTTGCCGAGGCGCCTCTCAAACGGCCGACGGTCGCCGAGTGGCTCTTGCAGAGTGAGAAGAGCACGCCCCGTGCAGATGTGGAGCGACCCGCTGAAGGCAAGCGTTCGCTGGCCGAATCGCTGGGGTGGACCCCGGGGAGTTTCGACGCCGAGTCAATCACTTCGTCACGCGACGAAGCGGGCGCCGATTCGAACGAGTCACCAACGGACCCGCCGGGTGATACGCCGGAGTTCGCCACGACGCTGAAGGACTTCAAGTTCGACTTCGGCGCGACGCCATTGAGCGAACCCGAAGCGAGCGACGCGAACGACGGCGTTTCGCTCGAGCTCTCGACGCCGGCCGAAGAGGCGCCGCAGCCGCTGCGGCTCGACGAGTTCGCCGCATCGAAACCGCGTTCCCGCGGTTGGGGCAACTTCATCGGGATGGCCGTCGGCCTGATGCTCGTCGCGGGGCCCGCGGCATACTTTGCCGTCACTTGGGAATCGGGAGACCCCGGCGCTGAGTTGGCGAGACTCAATGAAAGTACTGAGGCAGCGTCCGAACCCTTGTCATCCGAAGAGCCTGACGCCTTCGCGTCGAACGCCGCGGCGGACCCGTTCCTCGATTCCTCGACGAAACCGGTGAGCTTCGACAAAGGGGGGATGGAGGAACCCGAGATTGACTTGCCGGCTTCGGCGCCGAAGCCGGATTCAGAGCTAAAGGAGGTGACGGCGCCTGCCGACGCTTTTGCCGCTGAGGCCGATCCGTTTATGGCTAAGCCGCAAGCGGCGACGACGCCTGTCGCCGGCGAAGATCGCTATGCGGCGACGCCGGCCGAGCCGGCTGCGTTCGCGCCGCCGGAAGAGGCAGCCGCGACGACGCCTGAGAGCAATGCCATGGCGCCGGCGCCGAACCGCGATGAAATGATCGAGCCCGTCGCGGCGATCGCCGAGCCGCGGGAGTTTGCGATGGCGCCACCGACGAGGCAGATCGGTTTGGTGAACGCCCCGAGGTACGGCGCCCGTGAACTCGCTGAGGCCTTCGCGCCTGCCGAGGCGGCCGCAGTGGGATTCGCGACAGGATCGCTCGACGATCCAGAGCAAGTCTCAACGATGGGTCAGCATTACGCCCACCTTTGTCACCTCGCGCAAGTCGTGACGCTGCTCGACACCAGCGACCCGGGCCTGATGACCGCCGAGCTGCAGGCTGCCGATACGTTCAAGCGGGTGCTGCGTGACGGAAGGTCGCGCGACCAGTCGCGGCGCATCGCAGGGCCGTGGATCGCCTGGACCGGACGCCCACACGGCGGCGTCTTCTTTGCCGGCATGCCCGCCGACCTCCGCCGCGCCGGTGAGTTGATCGAGTACCAATTCAGCATCGGCGAGAGCATCGTCCCCGTCGTCATGGCTAAACCAATCGACCCGAAGCGGTTTGTGCAATCGGGCGCGAGTGAAGTTGGCGTCATCGGCGTGGTGGTTGAGAACCCGATGCAGTGGATCGCCGGTTACGAAGGGGACGCCCAGCGCGTCGTCTGGGCACGGAAGACATTGCCCCTGTCGGACGCTGGAACTCCGTGACGCGTCGATCGGCGCCATCTGCGAACGAGGACCCACTCGACGCCGAATGGAAGCGATCGTTCCGGCGCCGGCTGCTCGCTTGGTACGCCAAGCACGCCCGCGACCTGCCCTGGCGGCGTTCGCGCGACCCGTATCGCGTCTGGGTCAGCGAGGTGATGCTGCAACAGACGCAGGTCGAGACGGTACGGCCCTACTTCGAGCGATTCATGGCGGCGTTCCCCAACGTCGCAGCGCTCGCCGAGGCCGATGAGCAAGCCGTGCTGCGGCTGTGGGAAGGACTCGGCTACTATCGCCGCGCGCGGTCGCTGCACGCCGCGGCGAAGCAAGTCGTCGCTGACCATGCGGGGCAAATACCCGGCGACGTGGCGACGCTGCTGACGCTGGCGGGCGTCGGACGCTACACGGCTGGCGCGATCGTCTCGATCGCTTACGACAGGCCAGCGCCGATCCTCGAAGCCAACACGATCCGCCTGCTCACACGCTTGATCGCGTACAACGGCGAGCCCACCAGCACGGCCGGTCAGAAGCGATTATGGGCCGTCGCCGAAGAGTTGCTCCCCGCCAAGGGCTGCTCGACGTTCAACCAAGCGCTGATGGAACTCGGCGCGCTCGTCTGCACGCCCGCGGCGCCGCGCTGCGAGACATGCCCCGCAGAGACACTCTGTCGCGCGCGAGCCGAGGGGACTGTCGAGCGGCTGGCGCCAACGACGAAGAAGCTCAAGTTCACCGACGCGCGTGAAGCGGCCGTCGTCGTCCGCAAAGGCGCCATGGTCCTCCTCCGGCAATGCGGGCCGGACGAACGATGGGCCGGCCTGTGGGACTTCCCCCGGTTCGCGATCGACGCCGAAGGCCCGCTCTTCGCGAAAGACGAACTGCGTGACAAAGTGCGCGGCCAAACCGGCGTCGCTTGCGACCCCGGCGCGTTGATTACGACCATCAAGCACGGCGTCACCCGCTTTCGCATCACGCTGGAGTGCTACGAAGCGACCTACAAGAGCGGCCGCCTCAACGGCGCTACGAAGTGGGTCCGGCCCGCCGACCTGACCGAACTGCCGCTGAGCGCGACCGGCCGCAAGCTGGCAAAGCTACTTCAATTCACCACAAAGGAACGAAGGAACAAAGGATAGGACGAAAAGCACTTCCTTTGTTCCTTCGTTCCTTTGCGGTTCCTATTTTCATGCGGCGCGGCGGGCGGTTTGTTGGGGTGGTTCGCTGACGTGGATCTGCATCTGCGGGAACGGGATGCCCACGCCGGCGGCGTCGAGCTGCATCTTGACCGAGCGGATCAGCGCCTGCTTCACGTCGCCGAAGTCCTTGGAGACGGCCCAGCCCTGCACCCGCCAATCAACGCTTGAAGCGCCGAGGCCCAGCAGCACGACGCCAGGCTCGGGATTGGCGAGAACGCCCGGCGTCGTCACCAGCGCCTGCTCGAGGGCCATCCGGGTCTGATCGATGTCGGCGGCGTAGTCGGCGCCGACCAGCACGTCGATGCGCCGATACGGGTGGTAGGTGACGTTCTCGATCGTCGCGCCGAACACCGAGCCGTTCGGCAGGATGATGCGGCGGTTGTCGAACGTGTCGATCGACGTGGTGAAAAGCTCGATCTCATCGACCTTTCCGAGTTGCCCGCCGATGTTGACGACGTCGCCCACCTTGAAGGGTCGGAAGAGCAGCAGCATGGCGCCGGCGGCGAAGTTGGAGAGTGTCCCTTGCAACGCCAGGCCGATCGCAAAGCCCGTAGCGCCGAGCACCGCGGCGAACGTGGTCATTTCGACGCCGAAATAGCCCAGGCAGTTGAGCCCGGCGAGCAGCAGCACGCTCCAGCGGGCCATCTTCGCCAGGAACTTTGAGAGCGTCGGGTCGAACTTCATCCGCGTCAGGCTCGTCCGCACCGCGGCGGAGGCCCAGCCGGCGAGGGTCAAAGCGACGAACAGAATCACGAGCACCAACGCGACGCGCATGCCGCCTTGGACCGCAACAAGTTGCCAGTCGGCGGGCGTAATGCCCCCCCACTGCCCGGCCATCAGTTGGTCGAGCAAGGCGTTGAATCGCTCTCCCGTTGTTGGAAGAGGCGGAGCGGCGGCGACAGTTTCAAGGGCGGGCGCCATCGCGGCGGTCCTGCATGCAACGGGGAGATGGGTCTTTTCTCAGCAGTACGTAGCAAAACGAGCGCCGGCGACGCAACGGCGACGCGGCTCGGCCAACGCAAGCATCCCTGATTGTCTTGCGGTGAAGCGAAGTGACGCGTAGCCTCCGCCCACGATGCCCCCCCTCCCTTTCGATCGCCGCTGGCTAGCGACGCTTGCGGTCGCCGCTGCGCTGAGCGGCGCAGCGACTTTGGTGGGGTGTCGGACGATCGAGGACCGGGCGGCGCCGTCGAACCACCGGAATTGGGCGCCCGATATGGCGGTGCTGCCCACGGCAAAGGTGAGCGGCGACCGGCTGCTGGTGAAGAACGTCCGCTACTGCAAGCACCTCGGGCCCGGCGAGTACGTCGTCGATCACGAGGACCGCAGCTACGACCTGCGACGGGTCCGCGGCGTGGACTTCGTCAATATGCCATTCGGCCCCGTGCCGGCGCTGGCGCACACGATGGTGAGCTTCGAGTTCGCGCCGACGCCGCCGCGGAAGGACCCCGAGTACCTGTCGGTGAGCGTCGAGGTCCGCAAGGAGGTCGGCGAGGAGAAGTTCAACCCGGCGCTCGGTCTCGCGCAGCAGTACGAGATCATGTACGTCGTCGCCGACGAGCGCGACCTGCTCTACCGCCAAGCGGTGGTGAACGACGGGCCGGTTTACCTCTACCGCACGACCGCCTCGCCCGAGGCGTCGCGCGAGCTGCTCGTTGATATGCTCCAACGCGCCACCGACCTCGCCGAGAACCCCGAGTTCTACCACCTGCTCACCAACAACTGCACGACAAACATCTTCGATCACGTCAACGCGATCCGCCCCAACCGGCTGATGTTCGACGCCGGCGTGCTGCTGCCGGGGCTGTCGGGCGAGAAGGCGTACAAAGAGGGCCTGCTGGTCACCAGCGGCTCGTCGTTCGAAGAGTTGCAGGCCAAATCCCTGATCAACACCCGCGCGCGGATGGCGGCGAACGACCCCACGGCCGATTTCAGCCAGGCGATTAGGCGTTAACGGCTCTCGGGCAGCGGCGGCTTGCCGCGGGCGGGGGATTTGATTGACTTCCGGCCCCTGCCTCGCCGTATAATGGTGTGTAGGGCCACGCGGGACGTGGCGGCGGTCGCCGACGGCTTGTGTGGCCGCGGAGGGCCCTCATCATGAAGCTCCAGACTTTCTCGACGCAAGCGGTCACGCTGCTCAGCCATGGCGCCGGCGCCGGTTTGGCGGTCGTCGCGGCGGGTCTCTTCTTCGACTCGTCCACGGTGGTCATCATCGGCCTACTGGCGATGATCCTCGCCGTCTACGCCGCGATCGTGTCCGGCGAGCGGGCGATCTGAGCGACGACGCAACAGGGATCTGGCGAGCCGGCGGCGTTAGCCGTCGGCGCCATTCATCTATAGCGGGGGCTGATACCCGCTTCACACCGACGGCTAACATCGCCGGCTCGCCGTCAGTTCAGCTGCGAAACGTTACGGCAGGATCACGTTCCCTGGCATCTGGGGGAAACGCTGTGGCTTGCAGCGGTCGCCGAGATCGACCGTTTGGTCCACGACCTGGGTGGTTCCCGCGCGGATGAAACGGACGGTGGTGAGCCCGTAGTGCCGCTCGAACTGCGGCAGCATCCAGTAGCAACCCTCTTGGTTGGGCCAACGTCCCGTGTCGATCTTGGTGCCATCGAGACGGGTGACGACATCGCCCACCTTGAGGCCGAGGCGATCAAGTGGTGAGTCCTCGTCGATCTTTACGATCCGCGCACCGGCGAAAGCGAGCCCCTGAAATTGGGGCAAGAGCAGGGCCTCGTCGAGATGGAAGCTCGCCCGCCAGCGCTGCGACTCGTAGACCTCCCCGCGCTTCAGCCGCGCGAGCGCCGCGTCACGGGCCTCGACCGAGTTAATCGGCACACCGTACTGCGGAGCGGGCGCCGCTTGTTGGGCGGACGCGACCGCGGGGAGGAAGGCAACAGCGGCAACCGCTAGCAACGACTTCATGGCGCAGGCTCCGAGACGCGGGGGTCGAATCGACCCGTGAAGCCTAACGCGTTGCTACGCCGTGACAAGAACGGGCGCCCGTGTGAATGACGAATGCGAAGCTCGAATGACGAACCCTTCGGAAGGCGGAGACCGAAACCGGCAGGTTCGTCATTCGTCATTTGTACTTCGTCATTAATTCCTCACTACTCTGCCGCCGCCTCGAACCACTCGACGAGGTCCTTCCGCAGCTGCACAAGCGACGGCTCATGGACATACATCATGTGGCCGGCTTCGTAGTGCTTCATCTCGAAGCGGTCGCGCAGCGCTTCGGTGTCGAGCGTGTGGTCGCGGGTGTACTTCATCGCGAATGGGGGCGTCGCTAGGTCGTAATAGCCACAAGCAGCGAAGATCTGGAGCTTGGGGTTGGTGACCATCGCCTCGCGCAGGCGCGGGGCGGTGGTGACATAGCGGTTGACGAACGGCTTGTAGCTCCAGGGCTGGACCGAGGTGAGCGTCTCGTAGACGCGGTCGTCTTGGTAATCGAGGTCCTCGGCGAGGTAGGCGTTCATGCCGGCGCAGAAGATGCCCTCGATCGCCGCGTCGCTGGGGTCGTAGTCCATCGACTCACCGACGCCGTCCATACCGGGGCCGACGTAGCGGCTGTCGTAGCGGCCGATGATCTGGTTGCGGTCGCGGAGGAGTTCTTTGCCGAACCGCCACATGCTGACGCGCAGCTTCGACGCTTCGAGGTACTCCTCCGAAAGGCCCGTGAGGCGTGACGCTTCGGCGAGCACCTCCTTACGCTTTTCCTCGGGCATCGCGGCGCCGTGCAGCAGGGCGTCCGCGAAGTCGCCGTAGGCAAACTTCTCCGCCTTGGCCACAACGTCGGCGAGCGGCTTGCCTTGCAGATCGTCGTCGAGCGCCTTGTGACGCCAGGCGGTCGCGGCGTACGTCGGCAGGAAGAGGATGTATGGCAGGTCGTTGTTGTCGGCAAAGCTCAGCGTCGTGAAGTCGAGCACGCCCGAGATGATCACGGCGCCGTTGAGGTACATGCGGTAACGGTCTTGCAAGAGGTTCGACAGCCCGCCAACGCGCAGGCCCCCGTAGCTCTCGCCGAGGATGAACTTAGGCGACTCCCAACGCTTGTACTTCGTGGTGTAGTCGTGGATGAACAACGCGATGCTATTGAGGTCCTCTTCGAGGCCATGGAACTGCTCACGCGCTTCGCCCTCGGCGGGGCGGCTGTAGCCGGTGCCGACGGGGTCGATGAAGACCAAGTCGGTCTTGTCGAGCAGCGAGAACGGGTTCGCTTCGAGCTTGTAAGGCGGCTCGGGGAACGACGCGTCGTCCGGCATGCGGATGCGCTTCGGGCCGAGCATGCCGAGGTGCAGCCAGACGCTCGCCGAGCCCGGCCCGCCGTTGAAGCAGAACGTAATCGGCCGCGACTTGTCAGTGACGGGCTCGCCCTTCGCTTCGCCGTCCTCGGCGAGCTTGCCGCGTGTGTAGGCCACGAAGAAGATGTCGGCCTTCGAGTCGCCGCCGTCGTGCTTCTGCGGCAGCTTGCCGGCGGTGGCGACGTACTCGACTTCCTCGCCATCGACCGTGACCGTGCCGGTGGTGATCGAGAGCTTGGGCTCCTTATCCTTCTCGTCCTTCTTGTCGTCGGCGTCTTTCTTGTCGTCGGCGTCTTTCTTGTCGGCCTTCTTGTCCTTCTCCGCCTTCGCGGCGGGGGCGTCGTCGGCCCACACGGGGGCGGCGACCGGCCCGGTCAACAGGCAAACGGCAAGAGCGGCGGCAAAAAGTCGGTGCGTCATCGGTGGGGCGACTCGAAAAGGGGCTGGATTCATGAACCCGATAGTTTAGGTCAAGAAACGGGGTCGTACGACCCACAGAAAATGGCGAGCCGGCGATGTTAATCGTCGGTGGAATTTTGTACACACTCCCCACCCCCGATTAACATCGGGGGCTCGCCTCGGCGCTGGTGGCTTGCCGTTCCCAACGGGCCCACAACAGCGGTGAATCGTCGCGGCGGCGATTGTTCACGTTGCGTTCAGCCGATAACCGCGTAAGGATGGCGTTCCGAGGCGGAAGGTTAAGATGCTTACGTTCCGCTTCGCCACTTACCCCTCTCTGACAAAATGATCCCCACCGGCCGAAACGAGTCCCGGCGTTTGCTTGGGCTGTTTCGTTTCTCTCAGGTCCGAACGCTCACTACGACGTTGACCTGCTTCGCGATCGCGCTGGTGATCGCGTTTGTCCCCGAGTATCCCGGCCTCAGCGACGCGGGCCACCGGACGCTGTTCGTCCTGGTGCTTGCCGCGGGGATGTGGGTCAGCGAGGCGATCCCCGCTTTTGCGACAAGCCTCCTGGCGATCGGCTGCTTGATCGCGTTGTTGGGGCGGCCCGACGGGGTCTATGCAAACGGCGAACACGACTGGGAACAGTTCATCACGCCGTGGGGGAGCCCGCTAATTTGGCTCTTCTTCGGTGGGTTCTGCCTCGCCTTGTCGGCGGAGAAGACAGGCCTCGACCGCTGGCTCGCCGCGCGGGCGCTGGGGCTCTTCGGCCAGCGGCCCGGCATGCTGCTGTTGGGCATCATGCTCGTCACTGCGGTGCTCTCGATGTTCATGTCGAACACCGCCACCGCAACGCTCGTGCTGGCGATGATGACCCCGATCTTCGCGTCTCGCCCCAGTGGCGACGGCGTCTCGAAGGCGATCTGCCTTGGCGTCGCGTTCGCGGCGAATATTGGCGGCATGGGCACCATCATTGGCACGCCCCCCAATGCCATCGCCGCCGGCTTGCTGGAAGGGCAGTCCGCCGTCAACTTCGCCGAATGGATGTTGCTGGGTGTGCCGCCGGCGCTGCTGATGCTGGCGATCGCTTGGTTCTACCTGATCTTCGTCCATCTCAAGAAAGACGCCTTCAGCGACGAGAAAGGCATCCTCTTCTACGCCGGCGTCGCCTCGGACCCGGCGCCGATCCACAAGCAGTACGTCGTCGTGACGACGTTCATCGTCACCGTTGGCCTGTGGATGACAAGCCCGCTGCACGGGCTGCCGACGACTCTCATCTCCTTCGTGCCGATCGTCTTTCTAACCACTACGGGCATCCTCTCCGGCCCCGACATCCGCACGTTGCCTTGGGATATCCTGCTGCTGATCACCGGCGGTCTTTCGCTCGGCGTGGCGATTGAGAAGACCGGCCTCGCCACTTGGGCGGTCGGCTACCTGCCGATCGAAGGCATGTCGCCCGTCGCGCTCGCGTTGGGCTTCTCCTACGCGACGCTGTTGATGGCGAACCTGATGAGCCACACGGCGTCGGCGAACATCATCCTGCCGATCTCGATCGCCGTGCTCACGGCATCGAAGGCGACCGGAGGCGACGCGAGGCTAGCCGTGCCGATCGCCCTGGCGGCCTCGGCGGGCATGTGCCTCCCGATCTCGACCCCACCGAACGCCATCGTCTACAGCGGCGGCCACCTTAAGGTGACCGACATGTTCGCCGGCGGGCTGCTGATCGGCCTGATCGCGCCCTTGATCCTGGTGTTCTGGGCCGAGTTGGCGCTCAACTGGCTCTAGTCATCTTGATAGCACAACTCGCTGTCCGGTCTTCGCCGACTGGCGCGCCGCGTCGAGCACCTCGACAACTAGCAAGTTGTTCTCGACTGACGACAGGGCGTTGGGCTTGGCCTCGCCACGGACGACGGCCGCCAAGTGAGCGAACGGGTCGCCTTCCCACTCTGGCAACTCCGGCGCGCGCGACGTGGTCGGCCGGTCTTCGCCGTGCCGCCAACCGCTCACCTCGCGATCGCCCTTGCTCGATAGCTCACCCGTCGCGCCGTAGACCACCGCGTCCTTCACGTTGAAGGGCCAGTTCCATGACGCCTGCACCACCGCGACGGCGTCGGCGTACTCGATGGTGATCGTCGCGTCGTCGTCCACGTTGGGATAGCGCCGCGGCTTGATACGCTTCGTCACGCAACTTACCGCGATCGGTCGCTCGCCATTCATCAGCCACGTCGCCAGGTTCGCGCCGTAACAACCGAAGTCCGTGACCGCCCCGCCGCCGTTCTCCGCGGGGTCGAGCAACCACTCCAGGAACGGCTCGCGACAACCGATCTCAATCGGCCCCGCATGGCCCATCCGAAAGACCATCCGTCGGGTATTCCCCTGCTCGTGAGCGTCCACACGGCGCTTGATTTCATGAAGGTTGCGGTACCAAGTCGTTTCGTAATTCGTCAACAACTGAACGCCTGCCCGTTCGGCCGCGTCCACCATCGCGCGAGCATCGGCAAGGTTCGTCGCCAGCGGCTTCTCGACCATCACGTGCACACCAGCGCCGGCACAAGCAATCGCCTGCTCATGGTGCGCGCGGATGCTGCCGAAGAGAACAGCCGCTTGCGGCTTAGCGGCCGCCAACGCTTGCTCGAGATCCTGATAGTAAAGCTTCTTGTCTAACCCCGCGTTGCTCATCCGCCCCATCGCAAGCTCACGGTCTGCATCTACTACCGCAACGATCTCGATGTCGCCGATGTCTCGCGGCCGACCCAACAGACCAAACACATGGTCGTGCGACACGCCCACGATCGCGACGCGAACGGGGTCGGCCGCTATCGCGGCGATGGCTTGGAGCAACAAGAAGAGAACGAGAAGGCGTCGCATCACGAGAAGAAGCATTTGCAAGAGAAAAGGCGAGCCGGCGACGTTAGTCGTCGGAGTGAAGCGGGTACTCCGGTTCCTCCGACGACTTACGTCGCCGGCTCGCCACCAGTCAATTAGTCGATCTTCCTCAGCATAGCCAAATAGAACCCCGCCAGGCGATCGTCGGGGACGATCCGCACCGTTTCGGCGATCACATCGGGTAGACGCTTGCCTTGCCATGCCGTGAGCCCCGCCATCTGGCTATCGCCAATGGAAAGGTCGATTGGTTCGATCTCGACCACACCGGCGAGCCGTCGCAGCGTGTGGGCCACCACCAGCTCGTTCTCTTCCGGCGCGAAAGAGCAGGTGCAGTAAAGCACCCGCCCGCCGGGTCGTGTGGCGTCGAGGGCCGACCGCAGCAGAGCTTTTTGCTTCCGGGCCGACTCGGCGAGCTTGCGCGGTCCCCAGTAGGCGAACGTCCCCGGATGCTGGGGGTCGAACCGCGCCTCGCTCGAACACGGCGCGTCGAGCAGCACCGCGTCGAAACGCTCGGGCGTCTTGCGGCCCACATCGCGGCCGTCGTGCGTAAAGGTGCGGACGAATTCGCCGGCGCCGCAGCGCTCCAGGTTCTGCCTTAACTTGAAGAAGCGGTCGCGGACGGGCTCGACCGCCGCCAATTCGCCTTCGAGCCGCATCCGCGCCGCCAGATGCAGCGTCTTCCCGCCCGGCGCCGCGGCGAGGTCGAGCACCGTCTCGCCCGGCTGCGGATCGAGCACCAACGGAGCGAGCATGCTCGAAAGATTCTGCACATAGAGCCGACCATCCGCCGCAATCGCCGACTCCGTCACCTTCGACTTGTCCGCCGACTCGATCGTCGCCGCCTCGGGGAGCCACTCGCAACGCCGACCCTCGACGCCGACCTCCGCCATGAGCACAAGCGGGTCCGCATCGTCGCTTCGAAGTGGGTTCGCCCACGCGCCCGGCCGCCGCGTCTCACCAAACGTCCGCAGCACCTCCTCAGCCCTTTCGCCAAACACGGCGCGCAGCCGCCCAACGAATTCGCACGGCAATCCGTAGGCGTCGTCGATCTCGATCAAACTCAGCTCCCATTCCTTTGCACTGCCTCGTTGTGGGAGGGGTCTCCAGACCCCGATTACGCGCCGCAATCGCTAACGGCATGGTGCGCATTATCGGCGTCTGGAGACGCCTCCCACAGAGTAGGCTTAAAAGTCTCACGCAAAGGCGCTAAGACGCAAAGGCGCCGGCGCAGAACCGAGCGGCTGGTTCCGTTAGACTCGGCGGGCCGACCCGTCGCCACTCACGCAGGAACCGCGCCTTGGCCAGCCATCGCACCGCCCCCGACCCGCAGCAAACTCAGATGCCGGGGGGCATCCCTTACATCGTCGGCAACGAGGCCGCCGAACGTTTTAGTTTTTATGGGATGCGGGTAATTCTCGCGGCCTTCCTTACCAAGCACTTGGTGGGTCTTGATGGCGAGCCCGACAACCTCACTGAGGAGCAGGCCACAGCGGCGATCAGTTGGTTCATTGCAGCGACCTATACGACGCCGTTCGTCGGGGCGATCATCGCCGATCGATACTTTGGCAAGTACCGCACCATCCTGTGGCTATCGCTCTTCTATTGCGCGGGCCATGCGTTGATGGCGATGGTCGATACGCCGCTGGCTGAGACAATCCGATCACGCTACATACTATATATCGGGCTCGCGCTGATCGCGTGCGGCGCAGGGGCTATCAAGCCGTGCGTCACCGCGCACGTCGGCGATCAGTTCGGGACTAGCAACAAGCATCTGCTGCCACGCGTCTACAGTTGGTTTTACTTCTCGATCAACCTCGGCGCGATCGGGTCTCAGCTTCTCACCCCGTGGCTCTTGAATCACCCGTCGTTCGGCCCTGCATGGGCCTTCGGCGTGCCCGGCGTCTTGATGGCGATCGCAACCTTCATGTTCTGGCTCGGCCGCAACAAGTTTGTCCATGTCCCGCCATCTGGTTCCGCCTTCTGGAAAGAGACCCTCAGCCCCGAGGGCGTCAGAGCGCTATTGAACCTCCTGCCACTACTGCTCTTCGTCGCGATGTTCTGGTCGCTCTTCGACCAGACCGCGAGTGCCTGGGTGTTTCAGGCCGATAAGATGGACCTGCGTCTGCCGCTGTTGGGCTTCTCGCTGGACCCGTCGCAGATGCAGGCCATCAACGGCATGTTCGTGCTCACGCTTGTGCCGCTGTTTTCGATCGTGGTTTACCCGTTCGTCGATCGATTCATTGCCGTCACCCCACTACGGAAGATCGGCGCCGGGTTATTCATCACGGCCGGATCGTTCGCCGTCTCGGCCTTGATCGAGCAGCGCATCACCGATGGCCAAACGCCGTCGATCGGTTGGCAGATTCTCGCTTACTTCATCCTGACCGCGGCCGAGGTGCTGATCTCGATTACGATGCTCGAGTTCTTCTACACCCAGGCGCCGCGGCGGATGAAGTCTTTCGTCATGGCCTTCTGCATGATCAGCATCTCAATCGGCAACGTCTTCACGGCCCTAGTGAACACGTTCATCGAACGCGAAGACGGCACGGTGCTGCTCCCTGGGGCCAGCTACTATTGGTTCTTCGCCGGGTCGATGTTGGTGGTCGCGATCGCCTACCTGGCATGGGCGCCGTTCTACCGGGGAAGCACCTACCTACAGGGTGAAGAGGAAGTCGTCGCCGACGCGCATGGTTAGTGGTGAAACGCTTCCTTATCCCCCTCCCTTTTTAGGGAGGGGTTAGGGGAGGGTGAAACGTGTTGATCGAATTTACGGCTTGTGCACCATCACAACTCTGTGCGGTACTCGCCAAATACGCGAGACGTAACGGATAACGCCGACCCTCCCCTAGCCCCTCCCTAAGAGAGGGAGGGGGACACCCTCAGGTGCCGGACGCTGGCTTTTTACTTCCCAATACAAAACTTCCCAAAGATCTCCCCCAGCACCTCGTCGGTCACGACCTCGCCGACAACGCGGCCTAGCCCGTCGAGCGCCGCGCGTAGTTCGAGCGACACCAACTCGTCGCCGACGTCTGCCGCGGCGAACGCTCGAACCAGTGCTTCATGGGCTTGGACGAGTCCCGTCCGCGCGCGGTCGGCGGTGACGCCGAGGGCGTCGTGCGTTGTTTCAAGGACGCGGACTTTAATCTCAGCGGCGAGTTCCTCAAGGCCTTCGCCACTCGTAGCGCTAGTCCTTAGCCAACTCGTTGGCGTCTCAACCGGTGAAAGATCGGCCATCGTCGCAACGCCGATCCGTTCGGGCGGCAGCACGCCGGCGATGCGGTCGGCGCGGCGGCATTCGACGAAAACGTCGGCGTCGCGAAGCACGGCCGACAGGCGCTCGCGGGCGACGCCGTCGATCGCGTCGATCGCCGCCGTCTCGTCGGCGCCGGCCGTGTCGATCAGTTCGACGCGCGCGCCATCCAGATCGACCGTGGCGGCGAGCAAGTCGCGCGTCACGCCAACCGCATCAGCCACCAACGCCTGCGGTCGTTGCGACTCGACGCTGTAGCGATCCACTAGCGCATTGAAGAGCCGGCTCTTGCCCACGTTCGGCGGGCCGATGATCGCCACGCGCGGCAGCCGTTGGGCGGCGTCGCGCGCGGTTACCTGTTGGAGCGTCGCCTCGACAAGCTCGGCGGCCTCGGTCAGTCGGCGGCGGAGCGCTTCGGGTTCAACAAAGCGAACGTCCTCCTCCTCGACGAAGTCGAGTCCCGCTTCGAGATCGGCGAGCAGGCCCAGGAGGTCGGCTCGCAGCCGGTGCAGCGGCGTCGAGAGACCCCCGGCGAGTTGCTCCAGCGCCGCCGCGAGACGCTCGTCGCTGCGGGCGTCGATCACCGACAGCACCGCCTCGGCCTGCGTTAGGTCGATCCGTCCCACAAGGAGCGCCCGCAGCGTAAACTCGCCCGGCTCGGCCAGCCGACAGCCGCCCGCCAGGCACGCCCGCACGATCGCGTCGAGCACCGCCGGCGAACCGATCGTGTGGACCTCGACGGATGGCTGCCGAGTATAACTGCGTTCGTCGGGCCAGACGAAAAGGTCCACCGGGACATGACGTTGCGTCCCGGCCATTTCAATCGATAGAACGCGGTCGCCTAATCGTCGAGGAGCGCTACACGTCAGCGGCTCGCCGCTTAGCGCCGCAACGATCGCGAGCGCCCTCGGCCCCGACACCCGCACCGCGCCGCGCTCGCTCGCGCCGCGGGCCGTTGCGATGGCGACGATCGTGTCGTTAACGTCGGGCGTCACGGTGATTCACTCCCGGCGCTGGCGCGCTCATGGCTCTTAGGAGCCTCGTAGGATGGCGCCGCAGGCCCATCACTCGATGGGTAAGATGGGCCTGCGGCGCCATCCTACGCGAGTCAAGTTCAACGCCACCCCCGACCCATCAACCCTACTTCCGCTTCTTCCCCTTCGCTCGCTTCGCAGCGGCCTTCGCCTTCGCGGCGCCGTTGCTACTCGGCGGCGTCTTCACAGGCGATGTCTTCGGCGAGATGGCGCCTCCTGCCGGTGGCGTGGGCTTGGGGAGCATCTTCCGCTCGGCTATGCCCCACAGGCTCGAAGCGATGAAGTAGATGCACAAACCGCTGGGCACCTTAAAGAACATCAGGCCCATGAACAGCATCATGTACTTCATCATCTGCTGCTGCATGCGCATCTGGTCGTTGGTCGGCTCCGGCATGAACATCTTCTGCTGGAGCAGGAACAACGCGACGGTGACCAGCGGCAAAAGGTTGAAGTACGGCCCGAAGCCGAAGATGCCGACGCCGTTGTTCATCCACTGCGGCATATAGGCCGACCAGTCGAGGAACATGTCCGGCGCGGCGAGGTTGCTGCAGAAGCGGATCGCGTCGCTGATCAGGGGAGCCTGTCGCAGCTCGACATCGACCGCCAGGGCCCGGTACAGGCCCATGAAGATCGGCAGCTGGATGAATAGCGGCAGACACCCCGCGGCCGGGTTGTAGTTGTGCTTGCGGAACAGCTCCTGCTGCGCCTGTGACCGCTTCTGCATGTCTTCCTTGTAGCGCTCGGCGATGCGGTCGATCTCCGGCTTCAGCTCCTGCATCTTCACCATGTTCTTCGCCGTCTGCCGGCTGATCGGGAACATGGCGCCGCGGACGCAGACCGTCAGCATGATGATGGCGATGCCGTAGTTGCCCACCAGGCCGTTGAACGTGTGCAGTAGCCACAGCATCGGCTTCGCTGCCCAGCCGAACCAACCGTAGTACAGCACGTCGTGGAGCGTGTGGTTGGGGTCGTCGCCGGCGGCGTAGGCCTGGAGCAACTCGGGCAGCTTCGGCCCGGCGAAGACGCGATAGTCATCCGTCACACTGGCCGAGTCGCTTTCCGCCGCGCCGAGGATTGTCGGCTCACTTTCCAACACGACGGTCACGTTCTGCCAACGGCTCTGATCGCTGTTGGGGAGCTTCTCGGTCGCCAACTCGGCGCGTACCTCGGCGGTGCGGACGTCGGTAAGGTTCGCCTTCCGCGGGATGACGATCGAAGCGAAGTACTGCGAATCGACGCCGGCGAACGCCAACGGGCGGCCCTGCCCCATCGGCTTGACATCGCCGTCGGCGACGGTCGATGAAGCGAACTGCGTCAGCCGGTCGTCAACGAACCGCACAACCACGTCGCGCAAGCCAAAGCTGCCCCAGTCGCCGAAGAAGCTGCCGTCGCCGCGGCCGATCTTGTTGGCGAACCAGAAGCCCTCGATCGGCATCCCGTTCGGGCCTTCCAGCTCGTAAGCAACTGTCTGCGACTCAGTGCGTAGGTTGCGAAGCTCGACCGAGATGTCGAAGTGATACGACGGATGCGCCTCGTTCTTCCGCTCGGCCTCCGGCGTCTGGACCACCGTGAAACGCTTCACGACTTCGAGCCCAAGCTTCGGCAGCCGTTGGCGAAGCGTAACGGCTTCGTCGTCGCGCTGATCAACGGTCCAGGGCTCTTCGAGAAGTTCGCGGTTCGCCTCGACAACGGCCGCGGCGTTGCTGCCGCTCACCGACTTCAACCGCACGAAAAACGAGGGAACCGAAGCATATTCTTCCGCTAGGTTCGGTGAGTGCAGGCGGACGTTCTCGGCCTCGGGCCGCATGAGGTCGAGCGGCTGGCGGCGGAGCTTGGCGGTCAGCGAGAGGTCGTCGCCATTGCGATTACCGATGAGCGAGATTGTCTGTCGCGGCCTAGCACGATCGAGCAGTCGCAACAGGTCGTGGGCATCCGCGATCGGTTGTTCTCTACTTGCCGGCGAGGACGAAGCGGAGCTGTTGATGATGCCCTGGGTAATGATATCTCCAACTTGCAGCCCCGCTTCGGCCGCGGGCGTTCCCGGGCCGACGTAGTTCACCAGCGCGCCGCCCCCTTCCGCGTCGGTCAGCGCAAGCTGTCCGAGATAGCCACTGCGGTCGTCGAGGTCGCGGAAGTTGTCGCTGGAGAGTTCGACGCGTTCGATGGCGCCGCCGACGTTGTTGACCGTCAGCAGCATCCGGTACGCGCCGGCGGGATCGACCGACCCCAACGCGATGTGCTCCGCTCTAGCGGGGGCGTCGTCCTCGATCGTGCCGGCGTCGTCGGCGGGGATGTCGGGCTCGGCCTCGGCGTCGCGCTGCGGGCCTTCAACGATGTCGGCGGCCTTATCGTCTGGTTTCTCTTGCACCGGCGCCGGGGCGAACATGCTGTTCATCAGCATGAAGATGCCCAGCGACATGAGCAGGATCAGAAAGAACCGCTGGTCCTGCGGCTGCTGGCCGCCGCGGGGCGTCGGCCGGCGTTGTTGGATGTCCATTCGCCTAAGAGGGGTGTTCGTGGGGTGGCGCCGCTAAGCCGCAAGCGGCAGGCCGCTTGCGGCTTAGCGGCGCGAGAACTCGCGACCGACCAAAAGAGTCCTTCGCTCGTCAGCGACCTTGCTTGATGCGGTCGCCGAGGAAATTGTCGAGTTCTGGCGTTGCGTAAATCAGGTTCGCCGTGGCGTCGATGTCGTACTCGACCCGGTGGAACGTGATGCGGTCGTCCTCCTGCACCACGTAGCACGCCCGCGGGTCGCCGTCGCGCGGCTGGCCGACCGAGCCGACGTTCACCATGAACTTCTGGTCGTTGACTTCGTAGACGTAGTTCGTTTCTTCGGGCGTGACGAAGTTGCGGCTCTCGGTGAAGACGCCCGGCACGTGCGTGTGGCCCTGGAAGCAGCCGTGCGGCACGAGGCTGAACAGCTTCTCCATCTTCTTCTGGTTGTAGATGTCTTCGGGGAAGACGTACTCGTTCACCGGGTTGCGGGCCGACCCGTGAACGAAGAGCCAATCGCGGTCGCGATGGACCCGCGGCAGTCCGCCGAGAAAGTCCCAGCGTAGATCGACCTGGTCGCGGTCGCCCTTGATGGCTTCGAGCTGGTCGCGGGTCCAGAAGATGGCCCGCTCGGCGCCGCTGTTGAAGCCCTCGGGATCGAACAGCGCGCCCTGGTCGTGGTTGCCCAACAGGGCCACTTTGCAGTTGGCGATCACCGCGTCGAGGCACTCGCAGGGCTTCGGCCCGTAGCCGATGACGTCGCCGAGGCAGAAGACCTCGTCGATCCCCTGCTCCTTGATGTGCGCGAGAACCGTCTCGAGCGCCTCAAGGTTGCCGTGGATGTCGCTGATGATGGCGCGTTTCAAGGCGGCGGCCCTCCCGAGGGCGGCCCTCCCTAATCAGGGGGTTGGGCTGTTAACGTGGTGCGACAGGGCGAATCGGCGCGCGGAACCGACGCCAGACGTTCCCACCCCCGGCGCGCACACGGCAAACGCGGGAAAGGCAGGCGCGTTTGGCCCGGCCGGCCCCCTCGCGCGAAGCCAAAAAACTAAGCGGGGCTTCAACTTCGGTCAAGCCGCCCGGTCCGATCACCCCCTCCGATGATGTCACAACCGACCCCTTCCGACCAGCTTTCCACCGCGACCCCGGCCGAGTCGGGTCGCTGGCTCGCCATCGAGACCTCGGGCCTCTTCGGCTCCGTCGCCGCGGGCGTCGTCACCGACGCAGGCTGCGAGCTCGCCGCCGCGAGGCCGCTGCCACGGGACGCCCGCTCGGCCCGGACCTTAGCGCCGGCGATCCAGTCGTTGTTGAGCGAATTGGGCTGGGCGCCTAGCGAACTTGCGGCGGTCGCCATTGCGGTCGGGCCGGGATCGTTCACAGGCCTAAGGGTCGGCGTGACGACGGCCAAGACGCTCGCCTGGGCCGCCGGCGCCGCGGCAATTGGCGTCGATACGCTCGACGCCCTGGCCGAGGCCACAGGACCCCCTCAGGAGCCCACAGGACGCCTCTGGACGCTGCTTGACGCCCAACGCGGGGAAATGTTCGTCGCCGATTTCGATGCCGTAGAAGGCGCCTGGGAGCGTCACAGGGGCACGTGGCGTGCGACGACCGAAACCCTCAAGGCAGAGCTCCGCCCCGGAGACCGCGTCGTCGGCCCCCCCGCTGCGGCGTTTGGCGGCGAGCCGATCGAACCGACCGCCGGAGCCGTCCTCCAAGTCGCCTGGCGCCGCTGGCGCGACGGCGCCGCCGATAGCGTCTTCGCACTCGCTCCGCAGTACCATCGCTTGAGCGCCGCCGAAGAAAAACTCGTCATAAAGTGACGTTTGAGCCGTCGGCGCTCATGCCGACGCGGCAATCGCTTCCTTTGCGGCGGCGACCGTGGCGTCGATGTCGGCTTCGGTGTGAGCCGCCGAGATGAACAGCGCCTCGTACTGGCTGCACGGCAGGTAGACGCCACGGTCGAGCATCTCCCAGAAGTAACGGCCGAAGCGGGCCGTGTCGCACTCGGCGGCTTCGCTCCAAGAACGGACCGGGCTATCGTGGAAGAAGAGCGTCACCATGCTCCCCATCCGCTGCACGACATGCGGCGCGCCGGCGGACTTGGCGGCGTCGACGAGGCCTTTCTCGAGTCTCGCACTCAGTTTTTCAAGCTTCTCGTACGGCGGGTTCTCGCGCAGCGTCCGCAGCGTCGCGCACCCGGCTGCCGTCGCTAGTGGGTTGCCGCTAAGCGTGCCGGCCTGGAAGACGGGACCCTCGGGCAACACCTTCGCCATGATCTCCGAGCGGCCGCCGTAGGCGCCGACCGGCAAGCCGCCGCCGACAATCTTGCCGAGCGTCGTCAGGTCGGGCTCGAGGCCCAACCGCTCCTGCGCGCCACCGAGCGCCAAGCGAAAGCCCGTCATCACTTCGTCGCAGACCAGTAGCGCGCCGTTCTCGCGCGGCAGGTTGGTGAGCGCTTCGAGGAAGGCGGGCGTCGGGACGACGACGCCCATGTTGCCGCACACAGGCTCGAAGATCACCGCGGCGATCTCGGGGCCGTGGTTGGCGAACGCCTCTTCGAGCGCCTCGGCGTCGTTGTAGTGCAGCACGATCGTGTCGGCGGCAGTCCCCGGAGTGACGCCGGGCGAGTTCGGCACGGCGAGCGTCGCCGCTGCGCTGCCGGCCGCCACGAGCAGGCTATCAACGTGGCCGTGGTAGTTGCCGGCGAACTTGACGATCCGCGGCCGCCCCGTGTAACCGCGCGCTAGCCGGATCGCGCTCATCGTCGCCTCGGTCCCCGAGTTCACGAGGCGCACGCGTTCGACGCTCGGTACGCAATCAACGATCAGCTGCGCGAGCTCGCTCTCGCCCTCGGTCGGCGCGCCGAAGCTCGTGCCGCGTAGCACGGCGGCGGCGAGCGCCTCCACGACCACCGGATGGCCGTGCCCGAGAATCATTGGCCCCCATGAGCCGATGTAATCGAGATATCGATTACCGTCGATGTCCCACAGCCACTGTCCTTCGGCGCGGTCGATGAAGAGCGGCTCGCCCCCCACAGCGCCGAACGCCCGCGCGGGGCTGTTCACGCCACCGGGCATAAGGGTCTTCGCCCGGGCGAACGCGGCGTGGCTCTGGGAGTAACGGGGGTCGGACGAGGGCATGAGACGGAAGCCGGTCAATCGGACGATGGGAGGGGTCTCCCGACCCCGATGACCCGCACGATACCGTAATCGATTGCAACGCGTAATCGGCGTCGGAAGCCCTGAACGCAGTGGATTGATCCCGACACAACTCAATAGGCCCTACGGCAAGGCCTGCCCACTCGACAGGATCGCTCGCGACTCCTCAATCACCGCCTCGGTTTCTGGCGAGGGCGGAGCGAGGGCAATCACCGCGGCGGCGACGGCCGCCCTCTCTTCCGAACCGTCGGCCTTAGTGAGCCGTTCACCGAAGTACTCGGCCAGTTTGCGACGCTCGTCCGACGACTCCGTCCGCAATCGCTCCGCTTCGCGTTCCGCAACTTCCGCCAGCGCGACGGCCTCGGGCGTGGGCTCGTCGCCGGATCGCAACAGCTTACCGAGCGCCGTAAACGCTTCGGCGCCGGCGAGAGGGTCCTTCAGAGCCACATCGTTGGCGTGCCGCATGAGGAGCTCTTCGGGTGAGTCCCCCGCGCCGCCGATCCAGCGTTCGAGCCGCATCCGCCGCCGGCGTTGTTCGGACTCGATCGAGCGTCCCCAGTCGGCGACTTCCTCGACACGTGGGTCGTCGGGAAAGTGCCGGAGAAAGCGATCGATGTCGGACTTCGCGGACGACGACGTCTCGCCACTTTCGACGCTCTGCGCGATACGCTCGTAGGCTTCGTCGGCGGTAGGCTGCCGAGTGAATTGCCAAGCGAAGAAGCCGATCATCGCCGCCGCCAAGAGCGTCAACGCCGCGGGGGCGAGCAAGGCAAACCAGCGTGAAGCGTCGTCGCCGCTGTCTTCGACTTCGACATGCGTGTAACGCGTATCGGAAGGCGGCACGAGCGACTTTGCCGGTGCGAAGGCCGAGGTCCGTTCCATCCGCGACTGCCGTGGCGCCTCGGCCTCGGTGGCGTCGCGCGTGACGGCTTGAGACAGCTCGTCCTCTTCGACTTCGGCGACGACGGCTTTGGCCTGGGCCGTCTGGTACAACTCAAAGTCATCCGCCGCCACGCGCGCCAGCGCCAGGCTCATCGCCTCCAGTCGGCGGGCGACGATCCGCGTATTCGGGAAACGATCCGTGGGGTCCTTCTCGAGCAGCTTGCCGATGATCCGCTCCAGGTCTTGCGGCGTGTCGGGCGCGAAGCGACGGACGGGCTCGGGGATCGCGAAGCGTTGGAGCTGGAGCATCGCCGCCATGTCCGCGGCGCGGAACGGCGGCCGGCCGGTGAGCAGCGCGTACATCACGCCGCCGAGACTGTACTGATCGCACCGCGCGGTGACGGGCGTGCCCGCCGCTTGCTCGGGCGACATGTAGTCGGCCGTCCCCAGCACGCCGCCGGCGATCGTGACGCCCGACGAACCAAACATCCGTGCGATGCCGAAGTCGGCGAGCTTGGCGGCGCCGCTCTTGGTGAGCAGGATGTTCGCCGGCTTGAGGTCGCGGTGGATGATGCCGTGATCGTGGGCGTGCTTGAGAGCGCGGCAGACCTGGATCGCGATCTGCGTCGTCTCGCGCCAGTCGAACCGCCGGCCGTTGCGCAACTCTTCTTCGAGACTCGGTCCGTCGATCAGCTCCATGGCGTAAAACAGGACGCCGTCCTCTTCGCCGTAGCCAAACAGCCGCACGATGCCGGCATGCTTGAGCGCCTTGAGCGATTCAATCTCCGCCTCAAAACGATCGCGGAACCCCTCGGCGACCGCCAGGCGCGGGTTCAAGACTTTGACCGCGACAATGTCGCCTGTGTCGCGGTGCTTGGCCCTGTAGACCGACCCCATGCCGCCCTTGCCGAGCGGCTCGCCGAGCGTGTAGGGGCCAAGAGTATCGGGCTGCATGCGACCGGTGCGTTGTTAACGGAACTCTCCAGCGTAAACGCCGCAGCGATTAGCAGCTAGCACCGGATCTCTTGTGAGATAACCCATAGCCGCGGGCGGCAGCCCACGGCCGGCGCCGGAAACAGGGTTCTGCCGTGGGCGGCCGCTTACGGCTGAGAGCCCTCTTGCTAGCTGGTGATTTGGGTTGCTGCGAACGCTGCTTTCTCGCTACAAGCCGCGGCGGGTCCGTACTCCGCGGGCCGTTGTGCTGCTGCGAGAGGAATTGCGATGAACGTCCTGTTGATGGTGCTAATCGCCGCGACCGCCGACGGTGCGACGCCCGCTCGCTATGAGACGGCGCCGCCCGAAGTGACGCCGACGCCCGTCGAAGCGGCGACGCCCGCCGCGACGCCCTCGGCGTCGGCAAAGCCCGACTTCGAGCAGCGGCTGATCGCGTTGGAGCTGGCGCTCTCAACGATTGTGGTCGAGCGCCCCAGCCTGTGGCGTTTCGATCGGCTCGACTCCGAAGCCTCGGAGTTGCTCACGCTCGCCGCGAACGACGCGCAACGGAACGCCGTGCGTGACGCCGCCGCAAGGATTGATAACTTCCGCCGATTGGGCGCCAAGCTGCGAGGCGGCGTCGAGGACACGGGCGGTTGGCGGTCGCCTACCTCGCAGGCCGTCGCGCAGTCGATCCCACGCCTGGCTCCGCCTACACAACTGACCGCAACGCGAAGCAACAGCGGTCACGACGCCAGCGGCGTGCTGCGGCCCGTCGTTTCGCAGCGGCCCGACGCGCCGAAGTACGCGGTCATCGACGACAACGGCCGCATCGCCGCCCTCGTGACTCCGACGCCGGAACTCGACGCGCGTCTCAAAGGGATGGTCGGCCAGCGTGTCGGCCTCGATGGGCAGCGCGGGTACCGAACCGATCTGCGTCGTGAGCACGTCGTCGCTGAACGCGTGACGCCGCTCGAGACGCTGCGGCGGTAGTCGCCGTTTGCCCGAATCGTGATCGGCGTTAGCGCAGCCGCTCTCGGATCGGCTCGACTAATCGGCCGACCCTTAAGTCCTGATCTCGCATCGCTAGCTCGAGCGCCTTGGTGACGAGCGCTCGGTTTGACGAGCCGCCGAGTGCCGAGATCGCGGCGGCACGGACTTCGGGCGACTCATCACCGGCCATCAGCAGCAGCACCCGCGCCGGGTCGCCACTGCGGTCGGTGAGCAGGCTTTCGACGAACGCCGCCCGCTCACGGGCGTCGGGCAGCAGCAGCCCTTCGACCTGTTGGCGTGAAACGCCGGCGTAGCCGCGGGCGACGAGCTCGCGACGGACCGCGTCGAGACGACCGCGCGTCTCCGCCTCATTCTCATTGAGCGGCATCGGGACCCGCGACGGGCCCATCGCCTGCGGCGAGCCATCGGCCGACATGGCGAGCAGGCTCTCGATCCGCAGCGCCTCGCCCAACAGCTCGCGGTCCTCAAGGTCCGCCGGCGCCACCGCGGCTTGGTCGAGGGGCGCCGGCTCGGCGGGTTCGGTTGGCTCGGTCGGCAACTGGCGTTCGGGCCGGCGCCATTGCGACGCAACCTCTCGCAGCGAAGGCATGGCCGGCAGGGTCTGCTGCGCTTGAGGCGCTGGCGTCGGTTCCGGCGGCGCCGGACGGACAACCATCTCATAAGCCGGCGGCGCTGCCGCCGCCGTAACGTCAGCCGCTTGCGGCTTAGCGGCGACCGGCGGCGTCTCCACAATCGCTACTTGCGGCGCCACCGGCTCGAGCCGCGGCGTCTCCGAGAGCACCACCAGCGTGTCGTCGATCTCCTTGAGCAGGGCCACCCGCTCGCTGAGGGGCAACGCCTCGATCGCCGCCGACATCCGCCGCAGCACCCATTCGCCCCAACGGCCGCCTTCGTCCGTTGGCGTTCCCTCGATCGCTCGGATGGCGGCGAGCACTTGGGGCGCGAGTTGGCGCAGTAGCTTCTCGTCGCCCCGCGTCGCGCGCGAGACGGCGTAGTTGAGTCTTGCCGCCGCCGCTGTACGAGCCGCGTCGCCTGCCTCGCCGGGTTCGGTGATTGCGACCGGGACGACATGCTGGCACCAATCGTCCCGCATCGCCACGACCGCCGCACTCTCGCCGGCGAGCGTCTGCCGCGCCGCCTCGGCCTTGAGGTGGGCGTCGGCGAGACGCCATACGAAGTTGCCGCCCATCGCTGCTAGCACGCCGCCCACGACCAGCCAGCGCAATCGCGTCCGCAACGGAGCGGGAAGTCGGGGGATTCGAAGAATGCGGGGCATCGCCGCGGAGCATCCCGAACCAAGGCCCGCGCAGGCAAGACCGATCCGTCGCGACCGCGTGCTGGCGCCTCACGAATCCTTCACGTCGCGGCGTCCCTACAACCGAACTAAACGGCTGAGTTGATACGATCATTGCAGGCCGCCCCTCAACGGCGCGCCTGCACGGACGCCAATCCTGGGGGGGAGTTATGGCGTTCCGACCGGGGGGGTCGGGCCGCGCGCATCGAGAACGGAGAACACTGGGGCTGATGGCCCTCGTGCTATCCGTGTGTCTCTTGCCGGCCCCGCTCCGCGCCCAGGATGGCGGAGGGAGCGAGTCGTCCGACGCACGACAAGCGGCGCTCCGCGCCATCCCGTGGCAATCGCTCACGGCCGCGGACCGCCCCGAGGTCCAGCGCATCGTGACCGACGCCACGCTCTACCGGCAGATGCCGACCCGTGTCATCGATTGCGACGACGAGTTGTTCGCCTACCTGGTGGACCACCCAGAGCTCATCGTCGATTCGTGGAACGTGATGGGGGTGAGCCGCCTGCGGCTCGAACCGATCGCGCCGGGACGGTACCGCGTCGCCGACACGGCGGGCGCGGCGGGCGACATCCGTGTGCTGCACCGCGAAGGGGGGGGCGCGGCGCCGCTACGGATGTTGCTCTTGGCTGAGGGATCGTATCAAGCGCCGCCGATGCCCAGCTCGATCGACGGGCAAAGCGTTATCTTGCTCCGCGCCGAGCCCATCGAAGAACGCAACGGCCGTTGTTATCTCACGACGCGGCTCGATACGTTCATCCGCTTCGAGGGGCCCGCGACGAAGCTGGTGGCGAAGACGCTCAAGCCGCTCATCCTGCGGACGGCGGACCACAACTTCGTCGAGACGATGCGGTTTGTGGCGCTCTTCTCACGCACGGCCGAGACGAATCCGGATGGCATGGTCCGACTCGCTGGCAGGCTCGAACAGGTCGATGCGGCGACACGCGACGAGTTCGCGGCCCGGGTGCGCGTCACCGCGGACCGCTACGCCGAGCGACGACGGCTGCGTGAGAACGTGGCGCTAGAGCAACCGGCGACGTGGGTGCGATAACGCCATTTAGCCCCCGGTCATTGACCGGGGGCTAAGTGACTCGTTCACACCCGTTTCTATAGGGGCGTCGAACCACCCGTGGCGCCGTAGACCTCGCCGGTGACGTAGCTCGCCTCGGGCGACGCCAGCCAGACGTACAGCGGCGCCAACTCGGCGGGTTGAGCGGGCCGGCCGAAGAGCGTGTGGCCGCCGAACTTCGCCGTCTTCTCGGTCGGCATGGTCGTCGGGATGAACGGCGTCCACACCGGGCCGGGCGCCACGCCGTTGACCCGCACGCCGCGCTCGATCGCGAGCTTTGCGAAGCCCTTGGTGAGACTCGTCAACGCCGACTTCGTCGCGGCGTACGCCAGCAGTTGTGGAGACGGGCGGAAAGCCTGGATCGACACGGTGTTGATGATCGACCCACCCGCGGGCAGGTACTCGAGCGCCGCCTTGCTGAGGTAGAAAGGAGCGAAGACGTTCGTCCGGAAGGTCTTCTCGAACTCCTCATTCGAAAAGTCCTCGGCGTCATCGCCCGTGCTTTGGAACGCGGCGTTGTTCACCAGGATGTCGAGCTTGCCAAACTCACGGAGCGCCGCGTCGATGAGATGCTCCGCCATGTCGGGGGCGCCGAGGTCGCCCCGATGAAGCGCGATCTTGCCGCCCTCTTGCTTGATCAACTCGGCGACCGATTCGGCGTCCCGATCTTCATTGAGGTAGGAGATCATCACGTCGGCGCCTTCACGGGCGTAGGCGATCGCCGCGGCGCGGCCGATGCCGCTGTCGCCGCCGGTGATGATCGCCGAGAGGCCACGGAGCTTGCCGGCACCGACGTAGGACTTTTCGCCGTGGTCGGGCGTGGGGTCCATCTCCTTTGTCAGGCCCGGGGGCGATTGCGACTGGTCCGGGAACGGCGGCTGCGGATAGAGGTCGCGCGGGTCGGTGAGGGTAACCGCTGCCTGCGATTCAACACTTTCGGAAAGCGGGAAGGTCATGGCGACGCACTCCTG
Organism: Botrimarina mediterranea; assembly: GCF_007753265.1. Taxonomy (NCBI): domain Bacteria; kingdom Pseudomonadati; phylum Planctomycetota; class Planctomycetia; order Pirellulales; family Lacipirellulaceae; genus Botrimarina; species Botrimarina mediterranea. The sequence continues at coordinate 1,674,738 of NZ_CP036349.1, read as the reverse complement.
GCGGCAAGGTGAGCGAATGGCTGCCTGCGAGGAAAGCAACAACCGCGCCAGCGAGCAAAGCCGGTAAATCGTTCGGAACGTCGGCGTCAGGCTTCCCTGTTTTGCTCAGCCGCACGCATCGGTTGAGTGATAAACAACCGAAGAGGTCGGTTGGCGAACGACTGTGCGGCTGACTGCGCGGCTGTTGGTCGTATCGCGGCGAACTCCCACGGCTGGCGTGGTGGGCTCTCGGCGATTGGTGGTTCAACAGCGGTGCTTCGCGACTCAGCCGCCGGCGGGTTTCGCTCGATAGCCGAGCGCTGCCAGCTTTTGCAGCACCTTGTCGCGGCAATCGCCCTGCAGCACCAGCTCACCGTCGCTGACGCCACCGCCGGCGCCCAGTGCGCTGCGGAGTTCTTTGAGGAGCGACTTTTGGGTTGCGGCATCCGATTCGAGACCCGCGACCACCGCGCACCACTTGCCACGGCGGCGCTCGCGGCGGACGCGCAGCTCGAATTCTTTCGGCGACTTCGGTGGCGGCGCTGCGGCGGGGCAATCGCACGCGGCGACCCCGCGCCCGCAGCGGTCGCATGTCACGGGGCGTTCAAACGGAGTACCGGCGAAGAGTCCAGGCATGCAGGCGATTGTAACCTGGAGGAGCGCGCCACTCCGAGTGCTGGGGAGCCGGCGTTTGCGGTTCGCCCAAAAGCGATCGCTACGTTAGGCGGTTCACTGCTTTCGCCCTACGCGGCGCGAACCCTGTTGCGTAGGATGGTCGTCCCCACCTCAGCGACTCCCCCGCTGATCCGCCAGCGCCTGCTGACCCGCCTGAATCGATGAAGAGCCCCGCCCTGGATGGCGCTAGCGCGACAGCGCGTCTCGACCGAGTTCCCCGCGACGGGGACCCCCCCTACGCCTGGGTCATGCTGCCCTTGGCGATCCTCATGCAGTTGGGGACCAGCCCCGGGCAGACGTTCGGCGTGTCGCTGTTCAACGAGCCGATGCGCGACTCGCTCGGCCTGTCGCACACGGAGCTCACCGGCGCCTACATGCTCGCCAGCGCCCTGGCGGCCGTGCCGCTGATGTGGATCGGGCGGCGGATGGACCGCGTCGGGCTGCGGCGGGTCTCGCTGGTGCTGGTGGCGGTCGTGGCGGCGGCATGCTTCGTGATCTCCCGCGTCAACGGGATCGTCGGCCTGACGCTGGCGTTCTTCTTGCTCCGCGCGTTCGGCCAGGGCGGCCTGTCGATGGCGTCGGGCAACACGCTAGGCATGTGGTTCTCTCGGCGTCTGGGGCTCGCCTCGGGCATCGCCGGCATCGGCGCCGCGTGCGGCGTCGCGGTGACGCCGTTCGTCTACAACTCGCTGATCGAGTACTTCGGCTGGCGCGACGCGTACACCGTCATCGGCGGCGTGCTGCTGGTTCTCTTGCTGCCGCTGATGGTGCTCACCTACCGCAACAACATCGACGCGATGGCGGAGGCCGCTGCTCCGGCGCACGCGACGCGGCCGAAGGGCGGCGTCTCGTTCACGCTCCGCGAAGCCGTCCGTACACCGGCCTATTGGACCGCCACGGCGTGCGCCGCGCTGACAGGGCTCCTTTGCACGGCCATCTTCTTCAACCTCGACCCGATGCTCACCCGCAACGGCCTCACCAGCGGCCACGCCGCGGCCGTGTTCCCGTGGGTCGCGTCGGCGATGGCGTTGATGCAGCTCAACGGCGGGATGCTCGCCGACCGGCTGCCGCTGCGGGTGCTGATGGCGGTCGCCATGGCGCTCTTGGGCGGCGGCGTCTTGGTGATGGGCGAGGGGACAACGCCGCTGGTGGTCTACGCCGGCGGCGTGATGCTCGGCGCCGGGCAGGGCCTGATGGCGGTGACAGGCAACACGCTCTGGCCGCGTTACTTCGGCCGCCGCGAGCTGGGATCGATCCGCAGCAGCGTCTGGACCGTGACGGTCGCCGCGTGCAGCGTGGGGCCGTTCATCATGGGCCTCACGCTCGACCTCACCGGCACCTACGAGCCCTCGCTATGGGTGTTCGTCGCGCTGGCGGCGGTCACGTCCGCGGCGACGTTCGTGTGGGGTGGGCCGCCGGAGGTGGTCGAGGCGTCGCAGCCGTGCACGTCGGCGGCGCTAGCGGCGGGCTAAAAACTTGCCCTCAAGAACAAGGCGAGCCGACGAACAAGGCGAGCCGGGAGCGTCAGCGACCGGAGGGAACAACGTACCCGCTTCCCTCCGGTCGCTGACGCTCCCGTCTCGCCGATGATTGAGATGGCGAATCCTTCGTAGCACAACCCTCGGCTAACGCCGACGGCTCAGGTTGCCGGCCGCAACCGCGGCGATCATCAATAGCGTTGCCGGCTCGGGGACGGCTGTGGCGGGTAGGCCGGTGTCGGTGGCGCCGTATCGCTCGGCCCAGTAGAGATAATCAGCGATGTCGTTGACGCCGGGAGAGACTTCTTCGTTGGGGAGGGGCGCCGAGCCGCTGTCACGCCAGACGGTGTAGTCGGCCGCGTCAACGACGCCGTCGTCGTTGTAGTCACCAAGCACGCCGCCGTAGGTGACATCGAAGTCGAGTCTGGCGGCGAACGTGCCCGCAGGTCCGGTGAGGGCGCTGGTCTCCGTCGCGGTCGCTTCGCGCGACGCGATCCGCCACTGGCCGTTGGCCGAAGCGCCGTAAGAGACGAGCAGCGTCAACAAGTCGTTGTCGCCCATCGACTGCACAAGATTCGTCAGCGACGCAGGGTTGATGACGCCAACGTTCCCTTCGCCGGTGTAGCCCGAGTAGCCGAAGTTGCCGAGGTCCACCAAGGGCCCGCCCACGTTGAGAAGATTCGTTGTCGAGAAGCTGTCGAACGTGAACCCGGGCATCGCGCCGTAGGTGATCGTTGATTCGTTCCAGTCTTCTCCGGCCGTTCCAGGAGTGAGGGCGTAGAGGCGGAGCGTTTGCGAGTTGTTCGCATTACCGCGGAACATGGTCGGCCGCAGCGAGACGTTGTTGAGCCGCGACTTGTCGGCGTAGGCGCTGAGGTCGAACTTCAGGGCGATCCATTCGTTGCGGTTGGACGGCGTGCTGGCGTAGTTCCAACGGGCGTTGAGCGAGGAGCCTGTGCCGGAGCCGCTGTCGGTCGCGTCGCCAAGGCCAGTTGTGCCGTTCTCGCTGAGCTGGGCGTCGGCGATGGTTGCGATGGTGACGGCTTGGGCTGACGCGGTGAGCGAGAGCGTAAGGGCCGCCGCTAAGCCGCAAGCGGCTGTGGGACGGCGGCGCGCGACGAGCAGCAGAGTGGCCGCACCGAGTACGAGCACGACGCCGGTCGTTTCCGGCACACTCTGGCTCGCGCCGGGTCCGGCGACGAGCCAGAGGACGTTGTCGATTTCCTCTATCGAAAAGCCCGGCGTCACCGACTCGAAGGCGCCCGTAAGTGACGCGCCGCCGAGGATCGCCCACCTCGCGCCGTTTGCGGGGACGTAGGACCCAAGGGTCGTCACGTCGAGGACGCCACCGAGAACGATGTCGCCACTCACCAGCAGCGCGTCCGCATTGCTGGCTGAATCAAGCTCAACCGCCAGAACGCCGGCGCTCAGAGCCAGGTCGCCGTTGAGTATCGCCATCGTTGCGCCGGCGGCGCCAATCTCAAGCCGGCCGCCCTGGTTGAGGATGTCGCCGTCAATCTCGTCCGTCGCCAGAACGCCGCCCTTGAACTCGAAGTCGGCGGTTGAAGAAATCGTCAGCGATGGCGTCGAAAGTTCGCCGCCGAGGAGCCGGTAAGCGCCCCCTTCGACCTCGACGCCGCCATTGAGAACGCGAGTCTCACCACCGTGTTGCTCGACGCGCCCAGCGCCGGAGACGACGAGGTTATCGGTCACTTCAATCCAGCCGCTGGTAACGTACAAGCGGCCATTGCTACTCGGCGCGCCGCCGATGAAGAGCGAGCCGGCCTTCTGCCCCACCGCATCAACGAACGCGGCGCCGGTGGCGACGCGGACGTCGTCAAGCCGCGAGGGCTCCCACTGCCGCGTCCAACGGCCCCAGTCGGCGTAGCGGCCGACGCCGCTGAAGTCGAGCACGCCGATAGCCTTCGAGGCGGCGATGTCATTCAGGTACTCTTCAAGATCGGTGTAGCCGTCTTGATCGAAATCGCCGTTGTTGTTCGGGGAGAGCGGATTCGTGCCGTGGCGGTTTTCCCACTCGTCGGGGATGCCGTCGCTGTCGCGATCGTTCGGCGCAGAGCCGGCGGCGAGTGTCCCAAAGCCCCCGTTGGAAATCCCAGCCAAGTCGCTCTCGCGTGTGATCAGCGAACCGGTGCGGTTGACGACGTTGTCGTGCGTTCGCTGGTCGACCTCATCGCGGTTCCATGGCGTGGCGCCGAAGTTAGCAAGGACGCGCTCGTAGGCGTCCTGCGGCGTTTCGCTTTGCCACACGTCCTTCGTGCCGTAACGCGTTTCTGACCAAGTGTACGTACCTGTCACCACGTTCGTTAATGTGCGGCGATCTTCGCCGGTGTAGATCACGCCGTCGTGCTGGGCGTCGCCGTCGTTGTCGTAGGCGTTCGTGCCGAAGTAGAGGCCGTAGTTGTGTTCGCGGCCGCTGTTGATCATGGGGCGGCCGCCATCGCCGGGGCCGGTGATGTAGTAGTTGCCGTCGAAGTTGACCTTCCAGAAGTAATCGGTCGTGTCCGAGTCGCCGGCGATGAAGCCGTTGTTGTAGTCGTAGACAACGTTGTTGACCCAATCCATGCCGTCGCCTTCGACGCGGGCCTTGGGATTGCGCGTGTGGTTGTGGGCGTAGAGGTTGTGGTGGTAGCTGAGGTTGTTGACGTTCTGGATTAGCGAACCGGCCGAGTGGTCTTCGAGGCCATACGCGATGGCGCTGTGCTGGAAGGTGAGGTTGTAGACGCCGCCGCGGCTGGTGGCGTTGGCCGAGGCGTTCTCGTCGTAACTAAAGCCGGCCGAGATGTGGTCGAAGATGATGTCGTGGCCGCTGGAGACGCTGATCGAGTCCACACGGCCCGCGCCCTTGCCGGGGCGGAAGCGCATGTGGCGGACGATGATATTGTCGGCGCCGACGGAGAACTGATGCCCCTTTACTCCGACGCCGCCCCCCGGCGCCGTCTGGCCTGCGATGGTGATGTTGTCGCGGGTGACGCCAAGCTTGCTATTCAGGTTGATCCACCCGCCGACGTCGAAGACAATCGTCCGCCCCGCGCCGGGAGCGTTCTCGATGCCGTAGCGCAACGTGCCGACCGAACCATCGTCGTTGAGCTTGGTGACGTGGTAAACGTCCCCGCCACGGCCCCCACGGGCGTTCTCACCGTAACCCTCGGCCTGAGGGAAGGCTTTGATTTGCTGCGCACGCAATCCCGGGGTCCAAGCGAGGAGAGCGACTAGCGTAGCGGCAACACGGACGAGGGTTGTCATCGAGAAGAACGGTTCCGGAAGAGGGGTCGCAATCACGCCATTCTAGCCGCCCCCCTGCCCCGCCCACGACGCAAATGGCTGCACAAGGACCCCCGTTGTCCGAAAACGAGGCGGCGAGGGATACTCAACGGGCGTAAAGCAGCCCACTCGCCGCTGCGAACACGACCCGAGAAACGGTTATCGTAGACGGAGCCGTGGCGAGCCGGGGACGTTAGTCCTCGGAGGAACCCGAGTACCCGCTGCACACCGAGGACTAACGTCCCCGGCTCGCCTGCTTGTGCCACACAAACCGTCTCAGGAGATACGCGCTATGTTCCGATCAGCGTTGCTCGCCTTCGCCCTCACAACTTTCGCTTCAACAACTCTCGCCCAAGAATGGGCCGCCGCGCGGCTTGAGACATCGCCGCGCCACCTCGAGTGGGTCGAAGCCGAGCACGACGGCCGCACCATCGAGTGCTTCCTCGCTTACCCCGAGCGGGCCGATAAGGCGCCGGCAGTGATCGTCATCCATGAGATCTTCGGCCTCACGGACTGGGTCCGCGGCGTCGCCGATCAGCTCGCCGAGAACGGCTACATCGCCATTGCGCCCGACCTCATAAGCGGAACGGGCCCCAACGGCGGCGGCACGGAGGACCTCGGTTCGGGCGACGCGGTGCGCCGCGCAATCCGTGACCTGCCGAACGATCAGATCGATGGCGACCTCGACGCGGCCGCGGCGTTCGTGAAGTCGCTGCCGGCTTGCGACGGGACGATCTCTGTCGCCGGCTTCTGCTGGGGCGGCACGCAGTCCTTCCGTTACGCCACGCACAACGCCGACCTCAAGGCCGCCTGCGTCTTCTACGGCTCGGGTCCGACCGACGTCGCCAAGATCAACTGCCCCGTGTACGGCTTCTACGGCGAGAACGACAACCGGGTGAACTCAACGATCGACGAGTCGAAGCGTTTGATGGCCGCGGCGGGAAAGACCTATGAACCGGTGATCTACGACGGCGCCGGCCACGGCTTCCTGCGCGCGGGCGAAGACCCGGCTGGGTCGGCGGAGAACAAGCAGGCCCGCGAAGACGCCTGGAAGCGCTGGCTGAAGATATTGGGCGAGTAGGGCGAGGGGTCACTCCGGGGGCTTACGCTACCCGGCTCGCAGGCAGCGCTAGTACGGTTAGCGACTCCCGCGCGCTTCATGCTAGCCGGGTGGCGTTAGCCCCCGGAGTGCGCGACGAACGGTTCACCGATCCCTCCGCTCCTCCACCAAGAACACCGCCGCCTCGCGCTCCGGCAGCGTCAACCGCACGCCGCCTGGGGTCGCATCGACGCGCACCCGGTAGGGCTGCCCCGAAGCGGTGAACACCTCGCGCAGCGTCTTCCCTGGCGGCAAGTCAACGTCGCCGGACCACGGCCCCTCGCCGCGATTGACGGCGACGATGATTGACTGACCCTCCTCGCTGCGGCTGAACACCAGCACCGACGCCGCGTCATCGACGCCCACGACCGCAAACGCCCCGCGAGTCAGCACCGGGAAGAGCCGCCGCATCGCCAGCGCGTGGCGATAGAAGAGATAGAGGTCTCTGTCAAAGGCGACGGCGTCACCGCGCTGGCCAGCGCTACGACGGGGTTTCGTTTCGTCATCGTACTGAAGATCGGGCCACATCATCGGCTTGCGGCAGTCCGGGTCGTCGGCGCCCCACATGCCGGCTTCATCCCCGTAGTAGATCATCGGCGCGCCGACACAGGTCGCTTGCAACACGGCGACGATGCGCTGCAAGCGCTGGTCTCGTGGCGTCGGCTTCCCGGTGTCGTACGCTTCCCAGCGGCGCGGCGTGGCTTTCTCGCCGGCGTCGTAATCGAAGCGGTCGGGCTGTGAGTACGGCAATCGCTCCTCGGCGTTGACGATCATCGACGCCACGCGCTCGGTGTCGTGTGAATCGATGAGGTTCCACAACGCGTGTCGCTGAGCGTCGCCGTAGGTGTTGGCCCGCTCGATGAGCAGGCTGGCGAACTCGCTGGGCTGCAGCTCGTCGTCAATCACGAATCCTTTCACCGGCAGCGCGAAGCCCTGGTAGTTCATCACGCCCGTGAAGCCCGCGTCGGCGAGGAACCCGGCGGCGTCGCCCCAGTGCTCGGCGACGGTGATCGCCTCGGGATTGAGCCGGCGGACCTCTGCGTTCCATTCGCGCCAAAAGCCGATCGGTACGTCCTCAGCCACGTCGAGCCGCCAGCCATCGACGCCATCCGCCGGGTCGCCGTCACCGTTGGGGTCCATCCAGCGCCGGGTGGCCGCAAGGACATACGCCTTCGGCCCCGCCGCCAAGTCATTGCCCAACTCGTTGTCCGCAAACAACGGCAGCGATTGCGTCCCCCACCATCCCCGATAGCGGAACTCGTCCTCGGGCGTCGTTGGATCATCGAAGGAATCGATCACGTACCAATCGCGATAACGCGACTCGGCGCCCTGCTCACGGATGTCGCGGAAGGCAAAGAAGCCGCGGCCGGTGTGGTTGAACACGCCATCGATCACGACACGGATCTGCCGCCGTTGGCACTCGCCGAGCAGTTCGAGGAACAACTTGTCGGCAGCGGTCCACGTCCACGTCGCCGGGTCGTCGGTCTCTTGCTCAATGGCTTTGGCGTCGCCGGCAGGGTCGGGTCCGAAGTGCGGGTCGATGTGATGGAACGAGTTGCCGTCGTACTTGTGCAGCGACGCCGCCGCAAACACCGGGTTGAAGTAGATCGCGTTGACGCCCAGCCGCTGCAAGTAGTCGAGCCGGTCGATCACCCCTTGTAGGTCGCCGCCATAGCGCCGGCTGAAGACCGTGCCGTAGAAGTCATCGGTCGCTTCGCGCTCCCACTCGGCGCGGCCGTACCAATCACTAGTCCACGGGGTCACCGCCCACGAGTCGGGCGTACGCCGCGACGACTCGAGCGACGCGCGCGTCGGATCGTTGCCGGGGTCGCCGTTGGCGAAGCGCTCGGGGAAGACTTGGTACCAGACCGCCGCCCCCGCCCATTCTGGAACGGCCGGCTCTTCACCGCCGGAGAGTCCGCCACCCAGCAGCCAAACGACCGCGGTGACAAGCGTATGGCGCCGAGACCCACTCATTCACGACTCCGAGAAAAGACGCCGAAAGTGGCCAATAAACGCTTGAACACTAGTGGCGATTGTGTTAGTATACGCCCGTTCCGGTAAGGATCGCGGGCAACGACTGCACTCTGACATTCTAGGCCAACGGGAACAACGACCATGCTCGCCAAACTCCTTACTTACAGCTTGCTGGGAATCGACGCCGTCCCGGTCGAGGCCGAGGTCGATGTCTCGCCCGGGGCGATGCCCAAGACCCTCCTTGTAGGCCTTCCCGAGGCCGCTGTCCGTGAGGCGACTCACCGCAGCGAGCGGGCCATCGTCAATAGCGGCTTCATCCGGCCTCAGGACCGAATCGTCATCAATTTGGCGCCTGCCGAACTCCCTAAGCAGGCCGCGTCGTTCGACCTGCCCATCGCCTTGGGGGTCCTCGCGGGCTCGGGGCAGCTCTCGGCCAAGTTGGGCCGGCGCGACGACTCGTCGCTCGACGCCGCCAGCGAGCGGTTTCGGCGTTACGCTGTGGTTGGCGAACTGGCGCTCGACGGCACGACGCGTCCGGTGAAGGGCGCCCTCTCCATGGCGATGGCCGCCGCTGCGCAGCCGGGAGTCGTCGGCCTCGTCCTACCGCGCGAGAACGCCCGCGAAGCGGCGGTTGTTGAAGGCGTCGATGTCATCCCTGTTGATAGCCTCGCGCAAGCCGCCGGCTTCTTCGCGGGCCAGCTCGACATCGACCCGCAACCTTGCCTCGTCGCCGATCTGGTCGCCGACGGCCAAGCGTACGAGATCGACTTCGCCGACGTCCGTGGACAAGAGATGGCCAAGCGAGCGATGATGATCGCCGCGGCCGGCAGCCACAATCTGCTGATGGTCGGCCCGCCGGGCAGCGGCAAGACGATGCTCGCCAAGCGGGCGCCGACGATCCTGCCCGACCTGTCCACCGACGAATCCGTCGAGACCACCCGAGTGTACAGCGCGATGGGCCGGCTCGGCGCCGGGCAGAGCTTGCTCGCCCAACGGCCGTTCCGTTCGCCGCATCACACGATCAGCAACGCGGGCCTCGTTGGCGGCGGCTCCACGCCATCGCCCGGTGAGATCAGCCTTGCCCACCACGGCGTCTTGTTCCTCGACGAACTCCCGGAGTTCAATCGCCAGACACTCGAGGTGCTCCGCCAACCGCTCGAAGACGGCGAGGTCACGATCAGCCGCGCGCTGGCCACCACGACCTTCCCTGCCGACTTCATGCTGATCGCCTCGCTCAATCCCTGTCCGTGCGGCTTCCGCAACGACCCGCGGCGAGAGTGCAAGTGCGGCGTCGTGCAAGTCGAACGTTACATGAGCAAGATCAGCGGCCCGTTGCTCGATCGGATCGACCTGCAGATCGAGGTCCCCGCGGTGGCGTACGACGAACTGCGCTCGCCGCGTCCGGGGACCGACAGCCGCTCGATTCGCGAGCGCGTCATCAACGCCCGACAACGGCAGGCCGGCCGATTCGAACGGGGCCAACGCGTCAGGCTCAACGCTCAGCTCTCTTCACGCGACGTGCGGCGGTTCTGCGAACTCGACGCCGCGAGTGCTGAGCTGCTGCGGACCAGCGTTGAGCAACTCGGCCTCTCGGCTCGCGCGCACGACAAGGTGCTGAGGGTAGCCCGCACGATCGCGGACCTCGCCGAGTCGGAGGTGATCCGACCCGAACACGTCAGCGAAGCCGTGAACTACCGACTATTAGACCGCAAACTTTGGGCATGAGCCTTCGGCGCTAGCCGCGGGTGACGTCACGACATGGTCTAACTTCGATAGGACGCTCCCTCAGGTAACGTCATCGACTACGAACGCCTACGGCTCGGGTAGTGGCGAGGGCTCGACCGCGATCGGCTCGACGGGGCCATGGTGGGGGCGTTCGAAGAACGTCAGAGCAAACAAGATGGCGACCGACAGCCCGATGCCGACCGGAATGAGCCAGAACGGGACCCAGTTGTAGGGCGGCGGCGTTACGCCGGTGGGGGTTAGCAGGGTCGCCTGCATCTGCCCGCAGAGGCCGGCGCCGAGCAGGTGTCCGATCCCGCCCGTGGCGAGGGCGTGCAACCCCTGCGCCGCGCCGCGGTTGGTGGGGTGCACCAAGCGATCGACGTACATCTGACCCGCTAAGTAGACAAACACATACGAGGGGCCATGGAGCAAGATCGCGAACGTGACGGGGTAAGCCGCCCAAGAGTCCGGTGCTCCGAAAGAGCCGATCGCCAGCAGCGTGTATCTGGTCGCCCACCCGAGCACGCCAATCAGAAACAATGCTTTGAGCCGCCACCTCGCCAGCAAGAAAGGCATCAAGAAAAGACACATCGCTTCGGTGAGCTGCCCCATCGTGAGCATCGCAGCGGGGCCCAGGTATCCCTTCTGGTTCAAGAAGATGATGGCGAAGTTATACGCCTGCGAGGGGATCGCCGCGAGCAAAGACACCAGCAGAAAAAGCATGAACGCGCGGTTGCGATGGAGATTCCCTTTGGGCTTGGGCTCAGTGGCGTCCGGCCGAACTGGCGGGGTATCCGGCAGAGTTAGGCTCCACAGCGACATCACAATGTGCGACCCTAGCGCCATCAGGATCGGCGCCCGCGTCGCTTCGATCGAAGCGTCCATGTACCACCGGCAAACCACCCCGACGAACACCCCGGCGCCCATCCACCCGACCGTGCCGAAGAGCCGCACCACCGGGAACTCACGGTCCTTGTCCCCGAGGAGCCGTAGCGCGATGGTGTTGGTAACCGCCACCGAGGGGGAATACACCTGGAAGTAGGCGATCATGCCGACAAAGAAGGCCGTCTGCGAGGTCGCCAGGTACATGCCGCCCAGCGCAAGAGCAGCGCCCACATGGAGGACGGCCACGAGATACTTCGCCGAGACGAAGCGGTCGGCCAACCAGCCACACAGCGTGGGGGCCACGAGGCTGCCAATGGCCGAAGCGCTGGCGCTGTAGCCGACGAACCCCGGTGTGAAGAGCGCGCCGTCGCCGGTGTTGGCGGCGATAAAATTCCAGACCGTGACGTACCAGATCCCGAGGGCCCAGTACTGCACAAACATCATCGCCGCGAGGCGGGCGAGGAGCCCGGGCGACGAACGACGCGCGAGCTGATCGGGCATCGGGTGGGGGCGATCCGGCATAGCCGGGTCGCAAGACGAGCCCGGGTTATCGCCCCGAAGGGCGCTATCGGCGAATGAATGACGTCAAATCGACGGTGAGCCAAAACAAACGACGGCGCCCGGCCCTACCAGCCAAACGCCGCGTTGCATCGTACTGAGTGGAGGATAGCGGGTTCGAACCGCTGACCTTCTGGCTGCCAGCCAGACGCTCTCCCAACTGAGCTAATCCCCCGTGCTTCCTCGCCTGAACGATTACCGGCAGGGCTTGGGAACCTTGCCGATAGATTGTCTCGGTCGATTGCGGCGCCCGCCTTGAGGCGACAACCGCTAGCGAGCACTATAAATTGACGGCATAAGCCCGGGCTGTCAACACCGGGCAGCCGGGCGTTTTTCGCCGATCGTCCTGTTTGCGTCTCCTGCGTTCTGTCCGCCGACATTCGCCCCCCCTCCTACCTCCCGCCCGAATGTCGCGTCATCAAGTCTCCGGCTGGCTCCGCATCATCTGCGGGCTGGGCCTTGTCGGCCTCCTGCTCTGGCATGCCGCTGGGTCGGACTCGTTAGCTCAACTCCGTGATCACCCACCGAGCGTGACCCGGCTCGCCGTCGCATGGGGCGCCGTCATGCTGGGTAATCTGATTGCTTTCTTGCGGTGGCGCAGCGTCGTCGCCGCGGCGGGGATCCCGATGACGATCGCTGAGGCTTTGCGGCTCGGCGCGATCGGTTTCGCCTGCAATTTCGTGGCGCTCGGAAGTGTGGGTGGCGACGTTGTCAAAGCGACCCTGCTCGCTAAGCCCCGACCTGGCCGCCGCGCCGCCGCGGTCACCACGGTGGTGGTCGATCGGGTGCTGGGGCTTGTGGGCTTCCTCGCCTACGCCGGCGTCGCGGTTCTCGTGCTGGGCACGGCGTTCGGCGAAGAGGCGACTCCGCTGCGTCTTCTCTCACGGTCGGTGCTCATCGTCGCGGGTATCGCCGTGGGCGGCCTGTTGGCGTTCTTCGCGCCGGGCCGTCCGCTGGAACGGATCGCGGGATCGTTACGGAACGCGCCTCTCCTCGGCGCCATCGCCGGACGCGTCGCGGACTTAGCGGCGGTCTATCGCGATGGATGGCGAAGCCTGCTGGCGGCGCAGGGCCTCGGCTTGATGATGAACGGCGTCTTCATTCTGTCGTTCTATGTCGCGGCAACTTCCTTGCCGCAACCGGCGCCGTCACTGGCGGATCACTTCTTCGTCGTGCCGCTGGCGCTGTGCTCTGGGGCCTTGCCGATCTCACCAAACGGTCTCGGCACCATCGAGGCGACCACCGAGTTCCTCTACCGCTCGATCGATCCGGCAACGGCGGTCGGCGTCGGGACGCTTGCGGCACTGGCGCATCGAGGGGCGATGCTCGCGGCTGGTGTGGCGATGGCCTGCTACTTCTTCGCCGCCGGCGGGCGCCGCAGCGAAGTTGAAGCCGCCGCTAGCGAGAACACAAGCATGAGCGATGACGGCTCCGGGACCGCCGCGGACGGCGACGACGACGCGTTGTCACGCCAGATTGTGTAGTCCGCGGCGTCCACCACGCCGTCGCCGTTGCCATCGGCGTCGAGCATTTCAGAACTGCCATACGCTGTCGCCCAGACATCGTAGTCGGCGGTGTTGACGACGCCGTCCCCGTTGTAATCGCCCGGCATGGTCGTATCGATGCGATAGAGGTCGCCGCCGATGGTTAGCACGTAGAGGTTGCCTTGCAGGTCCTCGGCAAACGAGACCGGGCTGCTAGGGGCCCCCTCGGGAAAGAGCTGCGAATTGACGTTGGTGACGACGCCCTCGGGGCTTCTCGCCCAGTAATTGCTGGAGACGAAATCGGCGAAGAAATAAGTGCCGTCAAGGCTCGCATCCTCTCCACGATAGACGTATCCCCCGGTGATGGAATTGCCTTGCATCGATCCAAAGCCGTGGGTGTACTCGTAGATCGGGTCCGTTGCGCCGCGCGGCGCAGGCCCGCCAACTCCACCGGACGGCGTCGCAATGGTCCCTTCGCGCAGTCGCCACCCGTAGTTCTCTCCTCCGGCGCTGGAGGCCGATTGAAAATTGATCTCCTCGCGGACGTTCTGGCCGACGTCGGCGATCCAGAGGTCCCCCGTTTCTCGATCAAAGCTATTGCGGAACGGGTTACGAAGGCCAAAGGACCAGATCTCGTCATCTCCAGCATTGCCGACAAAGGGGTTGTCGGATGGGATGCTGTAGTTGCGTGCGTCATCGGTTGGAAAGTCGTCGCCGTGAGGATCAATCCTGAGGATCTTACCGAGCAGGTTGTTGGTGATGTCCTGCGCGTTACCGGTGCCCGAAGTATGGCCTGTGCCGGTATCATTGCTGCCGCCGCCATCGCCGAGGGCGATGTACAGCAACCCGTCGTTCGGGCTGACGCCGATCCACCCGCCGTTGTGGTTGTTCTGCGGCTGGGCGACCGACAACATCGGGGTGATGCTCGAACTCAGCCCGCGATCGGGGTTGTCGGGGTCGCGGGTGAATCGCACGATCCGCGACGTCAACGCCGAACCCGCTGTGCCCGACGACGTGTAGTAGGCGTAACCGACGCCATTTGTGGCGTAGTCGGCGTCGAGCGCGATCCCCAGCAGGCCCCCCTCTCCCGACGTACTTACGCCCGGGAAAGTAATGTAGGGGGAGACAGCGCCGGTAGTCAGATCGATTGCGTTGATCCTTCCCGACCGTCCAGCGACCAACAGGCGGCCAGGATCGGTGGGGTCCGGGATCGCGGTGATCGATGTGCCAGTGTTGCCAATTAGTGTCGCGCCAGTGAGGGCCGCTTTCGCCGACGGCGTGAGACCTACCAATTGAAAGGCTGCGAGCGTTGTTACGGCCCGAAGCGTTCTGTGTCGATGGATGCTGCGGATCATCGTGTCTCGCCTCCTGTTCCGAAGAAGTGAGTTGTTGCGTCCCGGCCGCCAGCGATCGACAGGACGGAGCGCTCCAGGCACACTAAAGGGCTGGCGTGATAATTGTCAAATGAATCCCGTGCGAAACGGCGGCAGAAAGCGATGGCACGCGACTCTCAGCACCTCGCCCGCACTGCGGCGCCACTGGTAAGGCTTGCGCAGAAGAAACTTGGCGTCGTCGGTTTGCTCGGCGTCCTTGCAGCTGCGTTCCTGTATGCGGCCGTCATCCAGCCCTGGGTAGAGAAGCGATTTGGCGTAGCGTTGCCGACGCTCGTCGAAGTCGATGACTCGGCGGCGACCAAGCCGGTTCCCTCCGAGGCGCCCCGCATCGAGAATCGGGAACCCCGTGCGCCCGTCGATAATAGTGAATTGTCTGGTGTGCTGACCGAGGTTGGTCGCGACACCTACCTATCCCCTGCGGGGCTGCGCTACACCCGCGGCAGCGAGCACGGTACACGGTTAGCGCACGTCATGTCGCATACCCGTGACGATCCCGATCGAGTTGGCCAGCATGGCGTGTTTGACTCGGGCGATCCGGCGACCGTCCTAAGACTTATCGATGAGGCGTATGAAAAGGCCCTCGCGGGCGAGGAAGTAACGTCCGAGCGTGAAGGCGATCAGGTCGTCTACGACATCGACATGCGTCGCCGCATCGGCTACGTCGGCGGGCAGTCGGGCAATCGGCGCGGCAAGCCGGCAGCGCGTCAGATAAGGCTCGTGGTGCAAGGAGATCGCTTGATTACGGCCTTTCCGCGGCGGCCTTGAGTCACTGCCCCACCGTCGGACAAAGTCACGTGGGCGCCCCTAGGACCGATTGACAAGAGTCATCACTCGCGACCCAATCTGCCAACAACCTATGCCGAGCCTCAGTACTTGTCGACTTTGCGGCGCCGGAGCATTGGCCCTCAGGCGTTGCGGCGTCTGCCGACGCGTGGTGCTACTCTGCCTGGAGTGTGACTCGGCGTGGCTGACGAGTGACGTGTCGGCGCGTCCGAGTTATTCGTCGGAGGACGACATGCCGTGCCCCGGTTGCCACGCCTCACTGTGGTCGAACGGGGCGCGAGAAGCCACCGAGGCAGAAGAGTCCGCGTTCATGCGGATACGTTGAGAGCTTTCTGTCGTTCTGGCAGTCCTACACCTTTTGGCTCCCACCTCAATCCTGCCACGACACTGAGAGAAATACGCAATCTCGTAGCATCAGCGCTTGGGAGAAGCCGCGTGGGGTCGCCTCAAGATCTCGGCGAGGTCGGGGCCGGACTTTTCCGATGGCAAGAGCGAGGCCATCCCTTCACCGGTCTCAACACTTTCGATCGCTCTGGAGTAGGACTGTAGGCTTGCGTCGTCGCAACCATTCAAGGCGCGTTCACAGGCGATAATCGATTGGAGACACGCGCCGATCGGTCCCTCACGGCCGACTAGCGCTTGCTTGAGCTCGTTGGTGATTGGCAACTCGGCGACGATCATCTCCATCGGCTGGTCGAGCAGGGCGTCGAGCATCGACATCAGGCCAGCGGTAAAGTAGGCGTCGATATTCGCGGCGCCCGACTCGCCGGCGTACCACTTGCACGCCAACGCCCTCACTAGCGCGGTGCGGATCAACACGGCTGGCTTGTCATCGATCGACGTGAGGAGTAGCAGCGTCGCCAAAGACTTAGTCGTCTCACGGCCGATATAGGCAATCGCGTGCTGGACGCTGTCGATCTCATTCCGCAACCCGACCGCTGGCGAGTTGACATAGCGTAACATTTTATGAGTCAACAACGCGTCGCTCGAAACGGCAAGAGCGACGCCATCGGCGTCGGCGCTTGGATCGTTGACCGCGGCGAGGGTCGCCAGTAGTGCGTTGACGCTCGCGGGCGCTCGCTTCTGCTCGACCACGCTGGGCTTGGCGAAGTAATAGCCCTGGAACATGTCGAAGCCGAGATCGGCGCAGAACGAGTAGGTGTCGTGATCCTCTACCTTCTCCGCCAAGAGCTTGCAGTCAAAGTCGCGTAACAGCATGACATGCTCTGAAACCGTCTGCCGATTCATCGCCAGCACGTCGAGCTTGATGATGTCAGCGATCTCGACACAGGGGTTCCAGTTTCGCGTGTAGGCGAAATCGTCGAGCGCGATCTTGTAGCCCTTCTCCGAGAGATCGTGGAGCCCTTTGATGACCGTCGTATCGACATCGACGCTCTCTAGCACCTCGATGACGACTTGGTCCGTGTCGAAGGGGATGGGGAGTTCGCCCACCAAGAAGGACTTGGTGAAGTTGACGAACGCCGGAGCGTCGCCGACGAGCCGCTCAAGCCCGATCTCCACCAGCGAGTTGACGACAACACTGGACGTAGCCAAGTCACCGTCCTCGACGTTCGCCACTCGGCTTTCCAACCGGTCACGGTACAAGAGCTCGTATCCAACAACCTGCTGCTGACGGCCGAGGATCGGCTGCCTGCCGACTCGGGTCAACTCGGAGTTGGGTGATGCTATGCCGATCATGCTGGAGAGGCTCGTAGAAGGGGGAGTGGTTTCCCACCGGGAACTATGGCCCTCCCTCCCACACAAGCAAACAAAACCTGGCGCCCTCGCTGCGCAATCCACAGGCCTCCGTCAACACAAACGTCGCAATCAGCGGATGCGGCCTCACGGCTTGCGGACGACAGTAGCCTGCATCCAGCCCCGACCTTGCTGCACAGGGAAGTCCACTTCGGGTTACCTCAGGACGGTGCGCACTCACGCGACACGTATGGCGGCGGCGTTTCGGACTGAATAGTCAACGCCGGCCCGATTCGCTGTGCGCCGCTCAACTCAGGTGACCATTGCCCCCGCGCGGAGTTCCTGCAACGCAGGCTCGTCGAGGATCTGGAAGGGGTCCACCAACGGCCGCCAAGCTTCGCCACGCTGGTCGATCTGGGCGTCATCGATCACGCCAAGGCGTTTCGACGCCAGTTGCAGGTAAGTGATCCGTTCGGGGGCGAGGCCCATGATGCGGGCGATGGTCGCGTCGAGCGCCGCCAAGTCGATGCCAACAGCAACCAAGCCCATATGCTTGAGACTGCCGAGGATCGGGCCGTCGCCCTCCATGCAATCGATTCCATCCACGATGCCGACAACCCGGGGGAGGGTCGCGTTGATATCGGTAACCGTCTGCGGAATGCCGTTGTGATGGAGGACGTTCTTCGGCCAGCCGTACTTTATTCCGGGAATGACCCCGTAGAAGTTTTTCATCGCTGCGGTGACGCCAACCCAATGGTGGGTTTTCATCTTCGGCATCGAGACGACGAGGTCGGCCGAGACGACGCTCTCGGGGAGCCAAAGCCCAGGCAATCTGCTGAATCGGCCGCGGTTGCGGCGCCAGGCGACTCGTTCGTAGTTGAGGTCAGCGAAGCGGAGGCCGGCGCCGTCGAGGGCCTCGCCCACTCCCGACTCGATCAATGCTGCCTCGGTGTCACGGACATGACCGGGGCCCTCGCCAACGACGACTTCTGCGCCCCAGCCGCGGAACACCTCGGCGGCGGCGATGATCATTGCCGGGTGAGTCGTCATGTGCGGCCGCTCGCGCGAAGGCTCAACGAGATTCGGCTTGAGCAAGACGCGTTTACCAGCGAGTTGGGGCCCGTTGACGCCGACCGCCGTCAGCCCGTCGCGGATCGTTTGAGCAAGTTGTCCATCGTAGCGTTGGCTCTTGGCTACGAAGACAGGCGTCTTCGAGCGTTTCCAAGACAGCGAGAGCAATCCGGCCGCGATGAGACCGCCCGCGGCGAGAGCTGTGCGCCGGCTGACCTGAAGCGATCGTGTGGATTCAATCATCGCGCACCCGCGCTCTGCTTGAGGATCTCTTGGGCGGCGAGAGTCAGCAGCGCTGCCTTGTGAAGGCCCTTCTGCTTCATGACGGCGGCGGTAAGTGTAGCAGCGACTTGCACGGCGGTTGCGGCGTCGGTTTGCTGGTGAGCCGCCAATCCGCGAGCGGCCCAAGCGAGCGACGCGGCGCCGGTGGGGCGATCGGCGACAAGCTTGAGTCTCTGGATCGTCTTCTTGAGACGCTCGTCACGAACGTCCTCGGCGGAGAGTGCCCATGCGACGACGCCGCTGGAATGCGTGTGCTCTAGCAGTTCTTGGTCGAGAACAACCGTGTTGCCATAATTCGCGCCACCAGAAGGGAGGAGGCGATCAACCAACAGCCGCACACCTTCGAGACGGCGCGCGTTATCAGCAAGTCCCGCCGCCCTCAGGGCGACGACAAAAAATGCCGTAGGCTCAAGCCAAGAGTGCGTTGCGGGGGCCCACGACCAACCGGCTAATGCGGTGTCATGACCGAACTTCGGGTCGCGTGGCCGAGTCCACGGCTGTTGCTCTAGAGCCCATCCAACGCCGCCTGAGATGCGATCCGCGTAGGCAGAAGCATCGACGGCCTGCCATGCGATCATCGCGAGCGCGGTCGGCCAATAAGGGGCGTCTTGTGACTCCGTCACTCCGACGGCCCCGTCCGGGGCTTGTCGCTCCGCGAGCCACTCGGCTGCAACATTGGCAGAGTCGTTACGACCCGCGTTTGCGAGCGCAACGGCCCCCCAGGCGATTGGTTCGCTCGCCGCTTCGCCACCCGGGTGATAACCCCCGATCGGCGCTGCCGCGAGGTGATCGACGGCGAGGTCGATGGCAGCGGTGAGTTCGGCGGTAGGGAACGGGAGCATAAGCAGAGTATTGCCCCCGGATAGGTGGCATGAGGCGCGCGGTAAGTAGGTGACTAGCGAATTAGCGGAGTCGCTCTGGGCGGCTACGCCCTCGGTTCCTTTTCGTGACGTGGCTTGCCAAACGAGGGTCCCGAAGGATTCGCGGAAAAATATTCTCTCTCAATTTGACTCGGACGGAAGCTGACATAGGTTTGCTGTGAAGTCAGAGATTCACGCCCAATGCGACGCTTCTCTGACCCCCTCCTCAAATCGACTCCTCCAGCTTCCCTCCTTCCTTTCGAGCTTTTGCCCGCTGTCACGCCGCGTGCGTTACCCCGGGAATAACAGCAAGAGCCCGCCGCGTATTCCTCCACCGAGAAAGGCAAACCCGTCGCAAGGCGGGGGCGCAAAGCCAAGGGCCCCTTTTGTCGAGGGGCAGCCTGGCTGCCGATGGAACCCGCGATCAGTTTGCTCGCCAAACGTCGCGGACGGAATGGAAACACCTCAAAAGGTTGATACGCACAATTCCGTTCTAACCGACCAACGCGCGACGCCCGGCGGGCTCGCTTCATGCCTTCGGGCATGGAGGTCGCGAAGAGGTCAGCCATCGAGGGCTCCGACGCCCTCGTCACTAGCAGGGCCACGCCCCGCCAACCCCACACCGTGCGGGTCGGGCCCCTAAATCCGGAGAGGATTGTGATGAAGAATTTCGCTCAAAAGGTTCAACGTTTCCTCACCTCGGAAGACGGTCCCACGGCTGTCGAGTACGCGGTCATGCTGGCGCTCATTGTGATCGTCTGTTTGACCGCTATCCGCTCGATCGGCACCAACGCGACCGCGACGTTCAGTGAAGTCGCCGGTCAGTTGGGCAGCTAAACGGCAATCGACAGCTACGGCGACCTGGCCCTGCTAGGTTGGCGTTATCTCGCAAGCCCGACCGGTCCCTCTGGGGCCGGTCGGGTTTTTTTGTGTGTGGAAAGACGCCTGCAGGTTCGGTTCCTTCTCATTCCGGTGACACCGATTATCCGGTCTAGTGAAAACACGCCCCCAGCTACGGCGTCTCCGCGCCGTCACTCACCGCGGGCTACGTTTCGACGGCTCGCCATTCTCTCCGAGGCGGCGAGCTCCGCAACAACGCCTTACTAGCCTCCCTTCCGACAACGCCGCGCAGGCCCTCGACCATGGACTTCGCTAACCTGGCAGACGCCCTACAAGCCAACTGGCCCGTTTGGGTCGTTACTGTGACGCTGGTCGTCGCCGCCGTGATCGACGGCCTGCAACTGAAGGTTCCGAATTGGATTACCTTCCCGATGATCCTCAGCGGCTGGGTGTATAGCTACACGCTGAGCGAGTACCCCGGCTGGGAAGGCTTGGTCTACAGCCTGATCGGCACCGTGGTTGGCCTTGCTCTTCTGCTCCCCGCCTACGCCATCGGCGGAATGGGCGCGGGCGACGTCAAGTTGATGGCGGGCATCGGCGCCTGGGTGTGGGGCACCCACACCGCTTACTCGTTTGCCGTAACAGCCATCGTCGGAGCGGTCATCGCTGTCGGCATGGTTGTTTACAAGAACCGTTGGGATAAGCACCACGGGCAATTCTGGTCGATCCTCAATGAGATCCTCACTATCAAGGACCCCGACCAACTCGCCGCGATCGCCAAGGAACGCAAGCCGCGGATGATGTTGCTCCCGTATGGCATCCCGATCGCGATCGGGACCATCGCCTACTTCGCTTGGGCCGGGATGCTTGTTTGAGAGACGAGTGGCTAGGGACCAGAGAATCGACGTTGGTCCGAACCAATCGTGAGCTACTTGTTGAATAGCCGCGGCTCCTGCTAGCTGAAAGCTGATCGCTGACGACTGACCGCTAGCTGCTGACCGTTCGTTGTAATTCCTGGACCGGATGCGCCGGTCGTGCCGAAGTAACCGACGAAGCCCGCCTTACAGCGGGTTGCCGGGCGCTTGCTCTGTAGAGCGGGCGCCGGTGCTACGTGGGGGGAGACCACATGCGACCCAAATCGCTCATACTGCTTGCACTCGCGCTCGGCTGCGGCCTGGCGGCGTCGATCGGCATTAGCCGTGTCATGGACGCCAACGCCAACCGCCCCGCGGTGCAGCTCGAGACGACGCCCATCTATGTGGCGCTCCACAATATCAACCTGGGCGACCCGATTGGCGCCGGGATGGTTGCCCTCGAAGAGTGGCCAGCCAGCAAGGCGCCGAAAGGTTCGATCTCGAAGTTAGAAGACCTGGAAGGTCGCCGCCCGCGGACAACGATCGTCGCCGGCACGCCGATCCTCGAAGCGCAGCTGCTAGCGCAGGGTGAGACGGCCGACCCCGTGGCGAACATCCCGGATGGCTACCGCCTCTCGACCATTTCAGTGAACGCCGAGAAGGTCGCCGCGGGCCTCTTGAGCCCCGGCGACCGCGTCGACGTGCAGTTGTTCATGGCCGCCAGCCAACGTGACGGCGTCCCCGTCGCGACGACGCGGGTCATCCTCCAAAACATCCGCGTCTTCGCCATCGAGCAAGCCGTTCAGCGGACCGCCGAAGGTGAAGACGCCCGGGCGATCCCCAAGACGGTGTCGTTGTTGGTGACCCCCGAACAAGCGAGCAAGCTCGACCTCGCCCAGAACCTGGGTGAACTGAGCCTGATCCCGCGGAACCCGAACGACGAATCGGCCTCGGCGATGGTCGAGGTGACGATCGAGGACATCCTCGGCACCCGCAGCGATCGGAATACCCGCGTCGATGAGCAAAATCGCGACGCCGAAAAAGTCCAGAAACCAAGCCTGTTCGACACGGTCGTCGGCATGATGTCTCAAGCGTCGAAGGAAGTTCCGCCGTTTGAGATGACCATCGTCCAGGCCGAAGAGGTCTCGACGATGCACTTCGACCGGCGGACCGGGGCGCCGCTGCGTGGCGCCACCGAGGCCTTTGCGGGCAGTCGTCCAAAAACGGCCGGCGCACCGGTGAGCTTCACCAATGACGGAAAGATCGACTTCGGCGGGGAGAAGAAGGACGCGGGCGGCGCGGGCGCCCCCCCGGACTTCCCAATCCAGCTCGAAGAACTGAAGTAATCGCGACGGGCCGTGTGCCCGCCGAAGCGAGAGTTTAAGCAGACGCGAAGGGGTCGGGCGGACCAGGGATCGGTTCGGCCGAGCGTAAACAATCGGGGGAAGGCTGTCGCCTAGGCGACGGCCCAGGCGTCGCAACGCGGCGCCGCAACAGGAAAGTACAAGGATGTACGACCTCACCGCCAGCCAGATGCTCCGCTCGTTGCGGCGCGTGCTCGCGCTCTCGCTAAGCGCAGTGTGTTTCACGACGGCGCCCCAGGTTGCGGTCGGCCAAATGACCGATAACGGTTCGGTCGTGCGCCGGATCGAGAACACAACCGACCGCATGGAGATCACGACCAATACGAGTCGGATCCTCACGCTCGACAAGAAGATCCCCAAGGTTCAGGTCAACAACCCCGAGCTCCTGGCCGTCACGCCGCTGTCGGCGACAGAGATCCAGGTCTCGGCGAAGAAAGCCGGCGTCACTCAGGTCAACCTGTGGGACGAAGACGGCGAGATCCACACGGTGGATGTCTTCATCTACGGCGATGTCCGCGAACTGGAGCATGCCCTGGCGACACAGTTCCCACACTCGTCGGTTCGCGTCTACCGCTACAGCAACAGCCTCGTGCTGACAGGCTTCATCGATCGTCCCGACTACGTCGATCCGATCCGTCAGCTTGCCGAAGACTACGCCCCTAAAGTAATCAACAACATCTCCGTGGGCGGCGTCCAACAGGTGCTGTTGAAGGTCAAGATCTACGAGGTGAGCCGCACCAAGCTCCGCCAGCTAGGCGTCGATATCGCGACTGCCGGTAATCACGGATACTTCGGGACGAGCGTGTCCGGCCTGCTTAACAACATCGGCACTGCGGGCAACCCCGCGGGCTTGGTCCAGGGCGTCGCTGGCGCCAAGGTGATTTCCGACACCGCTGGCCAGACCGTCGAATTCGCGGTTACCGATGGGTCGGACGCGCTGTTCGGGTTCATTCGCGCCTTACAAGAGAAGAACGTAGCGAAGATCCTCGCCGAGCCGAACATCGCGGCTGTCAGCGGGCGCCCCGCAACGTTCCGGTCCGGTGGACAGATTCCGATTCCCGTGCCGCAAGGCTTGGGCACCATTGCCATCGAGTACAAAGAGTTTGGGACCCAGGTCGACTTCCTGCCTATCGTTCTCGGGAACGGAAAGATCCGGCTTGAAGTACGGCCGAGTGTGAGCGACCTGGACTACTCCAACTCGATTGCGATTAGCGGTACGACGATTCCCGGCATCAAGGATCGGATGGCGGACACGGCGGTGGAAATGAACGCAGGCCAGACCTTTGCTGTGGCCGGTCTCATCCAGCAGCGCAGCGCGACGTCGAACCGTGGCATTCCCCTGCTTGCCGACATCCCCATTCTGGGCGTCCCCTTCCGGAGTACGCTTGACGACTCCGAAGAGGTAGAGCTGCTTATCTTGGTGACGCCTGAATTGGTCGATGCGATGGACCCGTACGAGGTGCCGCCGTGTGGTCCGGGCATGGGCACCGTCTCGCCCAGTGACTGCGACCTGTACATCGACGGCAAGGTTGAAGTCCCGAACACCTGTGGGCCCTGTGTCAACGGAGGCTGTGGTTCGTGCCCGCCCTGCGTCGCGGGTGGATTCCCCGGCCCGCCGCGGCAGTTGGTGAACGGCCAAGCAGGCGGCCGCATGACCCCGTCACAGCAATTCGACTCGCCGACGAGCTACGGGCCGACGCCCGAGATGGCGCCCTACCCGGCCGAAGCGGTTCCTGCCGAAGGCGCCTCCATGCAACAAGGCCCGAGCTTCTATCACAGCGGGTCAAACT
Organism: Botrimarina mediterranea; assembly: GCF_007753265.1. Lineage (NCBI taxonomy): Bacteria > Pseudomonadati > Planctomycetota > Planctomycetia > Pirellulales > Lacipirellulaceae > Botrimarina > Botrimarina mediterranea. The sequence continues at coordinate 1,650,663 of NZ_CP036349.1, read as the reverse complement.
CGCCGGCGCCCACAACAGAAGGCGCCGACGAGCCGACCCGGACCGGCCCACCGGTCCACTACCGCGCCTCGACGCCGCAGGGCTTGGTGCGTCAGGCGGCTCGGCCTTACCAACCCTCGGCCATCAAACCGATGACGACGGTCAGCGATTCCGGTTTGATCGGTCCAGTGGGTTATGACGAAGAGTGACATCCTCGGCCTTTTCGCCGACGCGTCACCGGGAATGAGCTAACTTCTATTAGCCCCCAAGCCTAGCGCCAGGCCCGTTCGAGCTGTCGTCACCTTTCCGTCGTTGCCCCATGTCCAACGTGCTTCGAATAGCGATCGTCGATCCCAATGACGGGGACCGCGAGGCGCTCAAAGCTACGCTGATGGGCCTGGACACCGTGTGGCTCGAAGCGGAGTGCTCGCGCTACGCGTTTTTCAAGGATGTGATCGAGCAAACGGGCCCGGATGTCGCGTTCATCTCGATGGACGCCGACCCCGAAAAGGCTGTCGAGCTGGTGGAGGAGCTAGCTCGCTCCAAGCCCGAAGTCGCGTTGCTGGTCGCCAGCAGCTCGACCGATGGCGCGCTGATCCTCCGCTCGATGCGGGCGGGAGCCAAGGAGTTCCTCACCAAGCCGCTGCGCCCCGACGACCTCGCCACGGCGCTCCAGCGAATCGGCAAGACCAAGTTCGGCAGCGAAGCAGGCGGCGCCGGCGCTTGCCGCGTCATCGCCGTCGCCGGATGCACTGGTGGCGTCGGCTCGACAAGCCTCGCGATCAATCTCGGCTGCGAACTTGCCAGCAACCCGAGCAACTCGGTCGTGGTCGTTGACCTAGATCTGGCGCTCGGCGACGCCGATGTCTATCTCGACACCATCCCCGAGTACACGCTCACCGACGTCGCCCAGAACATCTCGCGGCTCGATTTCACGCTGCTGAAGCGCTCGTTGACCAAGCACAGTTCTGGCGTGTATTTGCTGCCACGCCCGGTGCAACTCGAAGACGCCAAGCTCGTGTCGGTCGATGACTTGCAGCGTGTGATCTCGCTGCTGCGGGCCACCTTCACGCACCTCATCATAGACACATCCAAGGCGTACAACGAGCTCGACCTCTACGCGATGGACCTCGCCAACGACGTGCTGATGGTCACCCAGCTCGACCTGCCCTGCCTGAGGAATGTCGTGCGGCTGATGATGTCCTTCGAGCAACGCGGCACGCTGCGTGAGAAGGTGAAGATCATCGTCAACCGCGTCGGCCAGGGCGGCGCGTCGATCAGCGTCAAGAAGGCCGAATCGACGCTTGGTCAAGAGATCTTCTGGCAATTGCCGAACGACTTCCGCACGATGATCGAAGTGCGGAACAACGGCGTGCCCCTCCTGGAGCAAGCGCCCAAAGCTGCGTTGACGCAGTCAATCACCCAACTCGCCCGCGAACTAACGGGGACTTGCCGCGTCCCTGGTGGCTCCGACGCAGGCTCGAAGTCCCGCAGCTGGCTAGGACTCTGGGGCAAGAAGGGCGAAGAAGCGACCGCAGAAGGCTGACAAGCAGCGTTTGGCGGTTCGCCGTGGACGAGCGTCGGAAACGCGTAAACGCGCGGAGTTGCGTCAGGTACCTGCGGGCCATCCGTGTACCTAATGCTATTCCGGACGCTTAAGCATTCCGGCACACTTTCTAACGGATGCTTCCGCCCCTCTCTTGGCGGTCGATCGCGTACCGCTTGTAGCGGCTTTGCCGCGCTCTCCGTTGGGCGCCCGATTCCCCTCGGTTCTCGCGCCGCGGCGTCGTGGGTGAGCTACGCTTTTGCGGACAAATCCGCGCCGCCCTCTGGGAGCGGCGTTTAGATGAGTTTGCGAAACACTGCTTGCCGCCACCGCAATGACAAAACTCAACACCCCCGCCTCGGTTGCCCTCTCCGCACAGGAGAAGGACCTCGAGTTTGAAACGCTCAAGCGCCGCATCCATTCGAAACTCGTTGATAAGCTCGACTTGTCACGTGTCGGCGAGCTTGAAGGGGACGTGCTGCGTCGTGAGATCCGGCTGGTCGTCGAGCACCTGTGCGACTCGGAGGACACGCTCCTCAACCGTAAAGAGCGCGACCGTCTCGTTGAAGAAGTGCTCGACGAGACCTTCGGCCTCGGGCCGATGGAGATGCTGCTGAAGGACCCGTCGATCAGCGAAATCATGGTCAACGGTCCGAAGGCTGTCTTTGTTGAAAAGAGCGGCAAGCTCGTTAAGACACAGGTGACGTTCCGCGACAATAAACACCTGATGCAGATCATCGACCGCATCGTGTCACGCGTTGGACGACGCGTGGACGAAGTGTGCCCGATGGTGGACGCGCGATTGCCGGATGGCTCGCGTGTGAACGCGATCATCCCGCCGCTGGCGCTCGACGGCCCGAGCGTGACCATTCGACGGTTCGGCTCGAACCCGCTGAAGCTTGAGGACCTCCTAAACTACCGCAGCCTCACGCCCGAGATGGTGATGCTGCTGGAAGCCTCGATGAAGGCCAAGCTAAACATCGTTATCTCCGGCGGTACCGGTTCGGGTAAGACGACGCTGCTCAACACGCTGTCGAGCTTCATCAGCAACGACGACCGCATCGTCACGATCGAGGACGCCGCGGAGCTCCAGCTCCAGCAGGACCACGTCGTGCGGCTCGAGACCCGCCCGCCGAACATCGAAGGCAAGGGCCGCATCAGCGCCACGGAGCTCGTGAAGAACTCGCTGCGTATGCGACCCGACCGGATCATCATCGGCGAGTGTCGTGGCGGCGAGACGCTCGACATGCTCCAGGCGATGAACACCGGCCATGACGGCTCTTTAACAACTTGCCACGCCAATACGCCGCGCGACGCCATCGCCCGTATCGAGACGATGATCATGATGGCAGGCTTCGAGATGCCCATCAAGGCGATGCGGACCCAGATCGCGAGCGCCGTGAACTTGATCGTGCAGGCCAACCGCTTGCAGGGTGGGCCTCGTAAGGTGACGCACATTACCGAAGTGCTCGGCATGGAGCAGGACACCATCGTCATGCAAGACATCTTCCGCTTCGAGAAGACCGGCGTCGACCAGAACGGCAAGGCGATCGGCCGCTTCGTCTCGACCGGCATCCGCCCGAGCTTCATGGACCGCCTCGAACAAGCCGGCATCCGCCTCCCCGCCAGCACGTTCCGCGAACGAGTGATGATGCAGGACTAGCGGGCAGTGGGCGGCGGCCAGTCGGCAGTAAGTCGATGGTCACCGCCAGCCTGCTGCAAGCACAACACTGCCCACCGCCTACTGCCCACCGCGCACTCCCATGTCTCCCCTCATTATCTCCCTTCTGGTCTTCGGCGGCGTCACTGGACTGGTGATTGCTGTGGCGATGCTTTGGGGGGGCGACAAAGAAGCCGATGTCGAGGACCGACTCAGCGCGCTTACCACCGGTAAGGGCGGCCTTGGCCGCGGCGGCAAGGAGAAGGGAAAGAGTGACACCGAACTGCTGGCCCAGACTTGGGACCGCGGCGCCGGCGCCTTCGAGCAAGCGATCGCCAACCACCTGAATCTCGAGCGACTGTTCCTGCAGGCGGACGTGTCGTTCAGCGTCAGCCAGTTCCTGATGGCGTGCGTCGGAGCGGCCTTGATAGGCTTCTTTGCGCCGACAACGCTCGGTTTACCGATCAAGTTCGCCCCGATCTGTTCAGCCGTCTTCGTTTTCATCCCGTTCGCGTGGCTGATCATGAAGCGGAAGCGCCGCATGAAGCGGTTTGCCGCCCAGCTCCCCGAGGCGCTCGAGCTCATCTCGCGCGCCCTGCGTGCCGGCCATAGCCTCGGCGCGGGCATGAACCTCGTTGGCGCCGAAATGTCGCCGCCGATCTGCCAGGAGTTCAGCCGCTGCTTCGAGGAGCAGAATCTCGGCATGCCGCTCGAAGAAGCTCTCGAGAACCTCACCGAACGCGTCCCAAACCTCGACCTCAAGTTCTTCGCCACGGCGGTCGTCTTGCAGCGTCAGACCGGTGGCGACTTGGCGGAGATCCTCGACAAGATCGGCCGCCTCATCCGCGAACGCTTCAAGATCTGGGGCCAGGTCCAAGCGTTGACCGGCGAAGGCCGCCTGTCGGGCATCGTGCTGTTAGCGCTGCCGCCCGCACTGTTCGCCGCCGTCTACCGTATGAACCCCGACTACCTAATGCTGCTCTTCACCGACGACCTGGGCAAGAAAATGCTCATCGGCGGAATCGTGATGCAGCTGTTAGGAGCGGTTGTCATTCAGAAAATCGTGAATATCAGGATATGACGGAGTCAGCAGTGGACGGTGGGCGGTCGGCAGTCTTGCCAAGGACCCCTCCACTCTCTGCTGAACTTTCCTGCCCACTGCCCACTGCCCACTGCTGACTCATGGTCCTCGCCCTCATGTCCACCGCTCTGATGGTCAAACTCGCCGTGTTCGGCGCGGTGGCCGCAGCGATGTGGTTTGCATTGGAGTTCTTTGGTGGATCGGGGAACGAACGCACCAGCGAGCGGCTCGAAGAGCTACGCGACCCGGGCGGTCGCAATGCGGGTCGTGAACGCAAGCAATCGGACAAAATGGCGAAGCTCATCGAGCGTGCCACGCCGACCATCGCTGCGCCGCTGCAACCGAAGACCAAGGAAGAGGCGGGCAAGCTCAAGCAGCGGCTCGCGCATGCCGGCTTCCGCACCGAGTCTTCGATCAGCGTCTTCCTCGGAACTAAGCTGTTGTGCCTCGGCTTTGGCTTCCTCGCCGGGGGCGGCGCCGCTTACTTCACCAAGGGTTTGACCGTCGACGCGGCGATTATCACGGTCGCCGCCGCGGGCGTGATGTTCTTCCTGCCGGACGTCGCCGTCTGGTTCATGAAGCGGTCGCGCCAGGACAACATCTTCTACGGCCTTCCCGACGCGCTGGACCTGATGGTCGTCTGCGTCGAGGCGGGCCTTGGTCTCGACCAGGCGATGCGGAAGGTAAGTGAAGAGATGCGCAAATCCTACGGCGTCCTCGCCGAGGAGTTCGCCCTGTGCAACTTGCAGTTGCAGATGGGTTCGCCACGCAACGAGGTGCTATCGGAGCTCGGCTCGCGTACCGGCGTGGATGACTTGAAGGCATTGGCGGCGATTCTGATCCAGGCCGACAAGTTCGGTTCGAGCGTCGCCCAGGCACTACGCGTGCAAAGTGACTCGATGCGGACACGCCGCAGTCAGATGGCCGAAGAGAAGGCCGCCAAGACCGCGGTGAAGCTGATCTTCCCGCTGGTGATCTTCATCTTCCCGGCAATCTTCGTCGTGCTGGTGGGACCGGCCGCGATCACGATGATCAACGAGATGTTCCCCGCCATGAATGGCAGCGGTTGAGCACCAAACGCTGGGCTGAGGGCCAAGACATTTTAGGCTAACAGGGCGTTCAAATGGCCATGCATGCTCAAGTGACTAGTTTCGACGAAGTCCGTCGCTAGCAGTAAGAAAGCTGGGCAATCTGAGTCGCCCTCTCCGGTCATTCTCGAAGCTCCGTAGCCGGCGCTTGTGGGGACCGATACCCCAAGGACAGGGGCATTCACGCGCTGGGAGCGCGAGGCCCGGGGCCCGGTTCTGGTCGGGCGTGTTCCACGGACGGAGCGAATGATGAAGCGGACCCTGCTAGCTGCCGCCGCCCTCGCCGCGGCCGTCCCCGCAGACGCCTTCTGGCTTGGTGAGTTCTATTGCTATCTCGAAGAGCGTCGCGAAGAGCAGAACGCTTGGCCTGCCCAGTTCGTCGAGCAAGATCGTAACGCGACGGCGACGCCGTTTGACATCATGATCCGCAACGGCTGGCGCCGGCAGAACCTGCTCGGTAGCCACCATTTCAATGCGGACTGCACCGAGCTCACGCAGGCCGGCAAGCTCCGCGTCCAGTGGATCCTCACGCAGGCGCCGCCCGAGCATCGGCAGGTCTTCGTTGAACGTTCGCTCGACGCGGACATCACACAGAACCGCATCGCCACGATCAACGACTTCTCAACGCAAGTCGTCAACGACGGCATGACGCCGCAGGTGACCGAAACGAATCTCGTGTCAGACGGCCGGCCGGCAGTGACGGTGGACTTCGTCAACACCCAGTTCCGCGAGAACATGCCGACACCAACGCTGCCCGCCCCAACGACGGGCGGCGTTTCGGAGTAGCTCGGCGACATCAAGTTACTACCGCTAAACACGCACACGTCGCCACGACTGGCGGCAGACCCGGGGGGGAGCCACTGTGCGAAATCACCTGACCGCGGCGATCGCCGCCACGATGTCGCTCGCGGCGATTGACGCCGCCGCGGCGCCGGCTTCGATGTTGCACACGCTGCCGTCGGGCGCGCAGCCGTCCCAGTCGGCGCCGGCTGAGAAGGGGCCATTCTCGTGGGCAACCAAGTGGTTCCGCGATAAGCCGACCGAACAGGCGCCGCCACCCGAGGCTTCGCCATCGCCGATCCTGGCTTACCAGCCGCCGATGAGCTCGGCGCAGCTGGCCAAACCTGCCGGCACGGCGACTCGCCCCTCGGCCACCAACGCGGCCTTTGCCGCAAAGCAGCCACCGGCGATGAACAGCGCTTGGCATGGCTTCGGCGGCGTTGCAATACCGGCAGTATCGACGCCTTCGGACACGACACCTATCCGACAAGCGCCGCGGACACCTATGAATCAGATCTCGCCGAGTATCGGCGCTACGTCGACGCCCGCTGACGAGGCTCGTTCCCTGCGTGAGCAGGGCCACGCCAAAGACCGCGCTGGCGAGCTTATCGCTGCTGAGCAGCTGTACCGCCAGGCGCTCGCCGCCGACCCCACCAGCGCCGCGTCGGTCAACGACCTCGGCCTCTGTTTGGCAAGACAAGGAAAGCTCGAACCGTCGGCGGCCATTCTGCGGCAGGCGATCACGATGCGGCCTGACAAGCAGCTCTACCGTAATAACATCGCAACGGTGCTCGTCGAGTTGGGCAAGACTGACGAAGCGCTTTCGCACCTCCAAGCCGTCGGCAGCCCCGCGGCTGCTCATTACAACGTCGGCCAACTCCTCGCCCGGGGCGGCAAAGTGGCCGACGCCAAGACGCACCTCGAGAAGGCAATCCAGATCGAGCCCTCATTGGGCGCCGCCCGCGAAGCCCTAGCGAAACTCGACGCGCCTTCTGTTGAGGCGCTTGCCGATCAAGAACCGACTAAGTCAGAACCAATCGCCGTCGCGCAGGCGGCGCCGGCTACGCCACAACTGCCGCAGCCGTCTCCGGAAACGGATATCACGCCGCTTGAGCCCGCTGTCACCCGGCAAGAAGCCCTGTCGGGCCCGCCGAGCTTCCCACGACTGTTGCCACCAGTGATCAACCGCTGATTGTGTTGTGGTAAGATCGTCTTGTTGGAATCATCAACCAGCGAGGGATCCATGGCGGACGACTTGTCGCATCGTCACGGCCCAATCACGGGCCTCTTCGGCGCCGAGCCGCTTACACGACTCTCGGCGGACCATGTAGCCGCGTTTGAATCGGACGGCTTTATTGGCGGCGTTCGGCTTCTCACCGACCAACAGATCGAGTCTCTACGGGCCGAACTCGCCGACTTGATGCGGCCTGAGCACTCTGGTCGAGAGCTTTGGTACGAACACCATGCCAACGAATCGAGCGACGCCGGAACGACTCTGTTCCACGCACTTGGCGGTTGGCGGCTACGGCCGGCGCTACACGATATCTTGTGGAGTCCTACATTCGTCGCCGCCGCCGAGCGGCTGCTGAATGGGCCCATACGGTTTTGGCACGATCAACTCTTCTGCAAGCCCGCCCACGACGGCGGCGTCGTGGCGTGGCACCAAGACTACAGCTATTGGACCCGCACCGTGCCCATGCAGCACCTCACGTGTTGGATCGGCCTCGATGACTCGACGCTCGACAACGGCTGCGTGCACTACGTGCCGGGCTCGCACCGCTGGCCACTGTTGCCGCGTCCACAGCTCGCCGGCGACATGGAGGCGATCCGCTCGGTGCTCACTTCCGATCAGCTCGCTGAGTTCCAACCGGCGCCATGCGAGATGCGCGCCGGCGAGGCGAGTTTCCACCATCCGCTGATGCTGCACGGCAGTTACGAGAACCGCAGCGACCGCCCCCGACGGGCGATCGTGCTCAACGTCGTCCGCGACGGTACGGTCAGTGATCAAGATTCGCCACTCTTGGAGGGCGTTGATGCGGTCCCCCGAGGCGAGCCGCTCAGCGGTCGGTTCTTTCCGCTGCTGAGCAGCTAGGCGACATGTTGTGCCTTCTGCGCCTCTTCGTGGCCGAACTGAGCCCTCCAGAACAACCGACGTTCGAGCAGTTCGCCCGGCACAAGGCAAACCAAAGCGAGCACGGCCATCACCGCCGATGGACCTGCGGCAACGGTGGGTGGGATGTTCTTGGCGCCGCCGGCGAGCAGCTGCGCCGCGAGTGGCAAGATGATGCCGCCGAAGATTCCCAGCGTGTATCGCAGCTTGGAACTGCCCGCGAGCGGGCCAACCAAGCGTTTGGCGTGGTCCTGTCGCGGCGATGGTTCGCCGCCGATCTTGGCGTAGAGGGTGGTCTCGGTAACGAGCTTCACGCCGACGGAAGTGACGAGCAGCAGCACCAGCACGGCGCCGTAGCCACCGAGCTTCTGCCCAAGCTCCGCGCGGTTGATCGTCCACACCGCGAGCGCTAATCCAAATGCGATCGCCAGCGGCGTTAGCAGCTCGAGCAGGTAGGCGTCGAAGCCCCACCACCCGCCCCGCGTCAGCGTCTCCGCACGGCGGCGGCTGATGCGCGTCGCTAATGAGTAGACCGCGAATCCAAGACAGCCCAGCAGCAGCAGCTCAACGATCGCCGGCGGCGGCGAGCTAGCGCCGCTCGTTTGGATGCCGATGCGGGCGAGAATCACGGCGGCGATGGTGATGACTTCGGAGAGCATGCTGATGGAGTTGAGGCAGGATGGGTAGCGGTTTGGTGGATCACACCGGGCGCTGACGCGTTCCGGCTCACTGCGCCAGCGAAGGCTTGTCTAACGTTGCGCAGCGAGCCGGGATGCGTTAGCGCACGGAGTAGCGCCACGAATTTTGCCTAACTATTTTGCGAGCGAGCCCCCCTACCCCGTCGTACGCATCCCCGCCGCGACACACTTGATCGATAGTTGCGACAAATGCCGTAGCTCCTCGGGAGGATCGGCCGTCTCACGGATACGGCGCATCACTTCGAGTTGAATCAGGTTGAGCGGATCGACGTAGCGGTTGCGGACCTTAATCGACTCCTTCAACCAGGGAACCGTATCGAGCAGCTCCTGTTCACCGGTCACCGCCAAGAGCGTCCGACGGGCCCGTTCGTACTCGGCGTCGAGCAACTCGGCGATCTCGGCCATGCCGGCGTCGGCGGCGGAGTTCTTGGCGTAACGGTCGAAAACCGGGCGGTTCGACTTCGCCAAAGCGAGTTCGGCGTTGCTAATCGTCGCCCGGAAGAACGGCCACTGCTCGTACATCTGGCGGAGCGTCTCCTGCCCCCCCTTCTCCGCCAGCAGCACCTCGAGCCCGGCGCCGAGGCCGTACCAGGCCGGCAGCAAACAGCGGCACTGCGTCCAGGCGAAGACCCAGGGGATCGCGCGGAGGTCTTCGATGGCGTCCCCCTTCTTCCGTTTGGCGGGGCGCGAACCGATCGGCAGGTTCTCGATCTCGCCGATCGGCGTCGCTTCCCGGAAGAACCGCACGAACGCCGGGTGCGTCACCAGCTCGCGGTACGCGGCGAGCGACGCCTCCGCCATCCGCTGCATCTGTTCGCGGTAGCCGCTGGTGGGCTTGGGCGGCGGCGTGGTCGTCGCCATCAGCACGGCCCAGATCACCTGCTCCAAGTGCCGGTGGGCGATTGCCGGGTCGTCGTAACGCTCGGCGAGGACTTCGCCCTGCTCGGTGAGTCGCAGCGAGCCGTCGAACGTCTCGGGCGGCAGCGACAGGATGCTCCGCGCCGCCGGGCCACCGCCGCGACCGAGCGAGCCCCCGCGGCCGTGGAAGAACGTCACATCGACGCCGTGCTTCTCCGCCAAGTCGTGGACGGCGATCTGCCCGCTCTGCAGCGCCCACGCCGCGGCGAGGTAACCGCCGTCCTTGGTGCTGTCGGAGTAGCCGATCATCACAGTCTGGCGGTCGCCGCAATCGCGAACGTGCTGGCGATAGGCGGGCGTCGCCAACGCCTTGCCGAGGATCTCGGTCGCCGACTCCAGGTCGCTGATCGTCTCGAAGAGCGGGATCGCCGGCAGGCAGAGGCATGGGTCCTCGGGGGCGCCGCCATCGACGCGCTCGCTCCACTTCCAGAGCCAGAGGATTGTCAGCAGGTCGCTGGCGTGCTTCGTCATCGACACGACATGCCCGCCGAGGCACGCCATGCCGTGCCGCCGCGCCGCCCGGCGCAGCACGCGGAACAATTCGAGCGTCTCTTGGGCCGTATCGGAGAGGCCCACCGGGTCGAGGTTCGCCGCGATCGGCAGCGTCTCGACCAGCAGCTCGCAACGGCGGTCCTCATCGATCGCTTCGTCCGGCTTGACGAGGCCTATCGCGCGCCACACCTCGACCATCACGCCGGCGTACAGCTCCGAGTGCTGCCGCACGTCGAGCCGCGCCATGTGGAGGCCGAACGTGGCGATCTGGTCGAGCCAGGGGTCGATCTCGGTCTCGGCGACCTCGAGGTCGCCCGACTCCACCAACGCGTCACGCACCCGTCGCACATCGGCAGCGAGTTCCTCGGCGGAGCGATAAACGGGGGACGGCCCCAGTCCCTCCGGCGCGTCCGCAAGCGTCTGCTCGATCCGCCAACCGACGATCCGCAGCCAACGCCGTGGCGCCTCCAGCGGCGGGATTGGTTCGAGCAAGTCCGGCAGTTCCGGCCATTTGGCGCACGCCGCGGCGATCGGCTCGAACAGCGCATCGAGCGGCGGCGCCTGGCGAACCGAGATGCTCACCGACGTGATCAGCGCATCGCATGTCTTCCAGTGCCGCTCGAGGGCCGCCTTCCGCAGATAGCCGAGCGTCTGCTCGGTGATCTCGGGCGTCACATACGGATGGCCGTCGCGGTCGCCGCCCATCCACGAGCCGAACCGCAGCACGCCGCTCGTCGCGACCGCCACGTCGGGATAAACCTCGGCGACCGCCTCGCGCAATTCGCCGACGATCTGCGGCGCCGTGTCCCAGATCACGGGCATGAACGACAGGCCGCGATCGACCTCTTCGATCACCGTCGGCCGCGTCGGCCGGATGATGTCGGTCTGCCAGAGCTTCTCGATCTCACGCCGCACGAGGTCGCGCTGCGACTCTTCCTCACGCTGCGTGAGCGTATGTGTATCGAGGCGTAGCAAGATCTGCCGCAGCACCCGGAGCTTGCCGCGGATGCTCTTGCGCTTCGCTTCGGTCGGGTGGGCGGTGAAGACGAGCTCGACGTGGACGCGTTCGACCAGTTCGGCGACTTGTTCGGCGGGGACGCCCAGCTCCTTGAGCTTGCGCACCGCGTCCAGGATCGATTCTTTGCGGGGGTTGGGGTGCTCGTCGCGCTCGCGGTCGCGGAGCGAGCGGACGCGCTGGCGATCCTCGGCGAGGTTTGCAAGTTCGAGGAACGTGCCAAACGAACGGGTCAGCACCCGTAACTGGTCAGCTGTCAGCCCGCGGAGCAGCGCGTCCAGCTCGTCTGCGGCGGCTAGGTCGCCGTCACAGAACCGCCGGGCGAGCCGGCGGACCGACTCCACCAGTTCGAAGGCCCCGTCGCCGGCAAACCGCCGGACGGTGTCGCCAAAAATACGGCCGAGGTCATCGATCTCACGCCGGAGTCGCTGGTCGGTCGCCATCGGCAAATCGCTGTTGGGGGTTCGGGTCTCGCGCAGAGCCGCGGAGACGCAGAGCGGGCGGGGACAGGGGACTCCAGAGTATCACGCATAGGCGCGGGGGCGCAAAGCAGCCGCGGGTGGGAGATTATCGGAACGGGCATAAAAAAGCCGGCAAAGAATGCCGGACTTGGATCACCAGAGGGGCGCCCGCCGCATCAGCCCCCAGGTCAAAAAATTAGCCCCCGGTCAATGACCGGGGGCTAATTGGGCGCTAAGCGGAGGCGACAGGATTCGAACCTGCGGTAGGGGGGACCCCTACGCCGATTTAGCAAACCGGTGCTTTCGACCACTCAGCCACACCTCCGTAGCTGCGAGAGATCCACAGTGTAGTTGCTCCCCAGCGACACACGCAAGACGGTATCGCGGTCCTCCAGGTTCACGTCGCTTCGCTGGCGGCTAGAACCAGCCCAATGAGGCCAAACTGTAGCGGACGATAAGGCCTGCCATGACCACGCTCACCATGCTCATAAGCTTGATGAGGATGTTCAAGCTCGGGCCGCTAGTGTCCTTGAACGGATCGCCCACCATATCGCCGACGACCGCTGCCTTATGAGTTGCGGTCCCTTTGCCTCCGTGAGCGCCGGCTTCGATGTATTTCTTAGCGTTGTCCCACGAGCCGCCGGAGTTGGCCATAAAGACCGCCACGCAGAAACCGCAAACGAGGGTTCCGATCAGCAAGCCCAGCACGCCGGCAACGCCAAGAACCATGCCCACGCCAACGGGTAGAAGAATTCCCAACAGTGAGGGGCCGATCATTTCAGCTTGGGCCGCCATAGTGCTGATGGCTACGGGACGCTCGTAGTCGGGCATATCGTCGCCCGTCATGATGCCGGGCTTCTCAAGGAATTGCCGGCGGACCTCCTCCACCATGCCCTGAGCCGCTCGACCGACCGCCTTCAAGGTCATCGCACAGAACACGAAAGTCGCCATCGCCCCGGCGAAGAGGCCGATCAGCACCTTGGGGTTCATCAGCGTCGCGTCGAAATAGATGTTGAAATCGGGGAGCGTCATCGCTGAGAGCGGCGTGAGCTCGGTGTTGCTCGGCTTCCAGACAACGCCACCCTCCCCGTCACCCGTCGGAATATCAATGAGATCGCCGTATCCCACTTCTATCTCTGAAGAACTGGCTGGCAGTCGAGACTCGACAGGCATCGCGATCCATCGATCAACGAGATCGGACCCACGCAACTGCGATGGCATGATCAAGAAGGGAGAAACCTTCGGCTTGCCGGCCGACGCTCCATCGGCACTGTCCTGCTGAATGTTGACGACAAAGCGATCGGACAGTTTGTACCATCCCGACTGGAAGGCATCGGCGCCCTGCGCTGCGAATGTCGTCTCCGCGAAGTCCTTTCCCCAGCGGTCGAACCCCACCCGCACGCCTTCGATGTAGGCGGCTAGCAAGGCGAGCGCCGTTAAGGCGGCCGATCCGATGGCGAATCCCTTACCGGTCGCGGCAGTGGTGTTGCCGAGGCTGTCTAACGCGTCGGTCCGCTCACGGACGTAGGCGGGCATCCCGGCCATCTCGGCGTTACCTCCGGCATTGTCGGCGATCGGGCCGTAAGCGTCGGTAGCCAACGTAATGCCGAGGGTGCTGAGCATGCCGACGGCGGCGACGCCAACCCCGTAGAGGCCTAGCGAGAAAATGTTGACGTCGGTGAACTGCCCACCGGTCGCGCAACCAAACGAGAGGATCGTGGCGACGCATACCGTGATGACCGGCAGCCAGACGCTCATCATGCCATTGGCGATGCCGCTAATTATGATCGTGGCCGGTCCTGTGACGGCTTGGTCAGCCAGCTTCTTGGTCGGCGAGTACTCATCGCTGGTGCAGTACTCCGTCCACTTGCCGATCACGATTCCAGCGGCTGCCCCAAAGACGACGCTGAACGCCACCCCAGGGATGCCAAAGAACGTCGTCTGCGCTGTGCTAGGCATCAGAAAATACGCCGCGGCGATCGCGGCGGCGATTACGAGATAGGTCGCTCGACTGATGCCTTTGTCCAGTGCCTGAAGCAGGCTTTTTTGACTAACGTCGTCATCCGTCTTCACAAGGTAGATGCCGAAGATCGACACAAAGATGCCGAGCCCGGCAATCACCATCGGCAGCATCATCGCCGCAATCTGCGCGTTGTCCGTGGTCCAATCCGCGGGAGAGAGGGACGGGTCAACGAACGCGGCGGCGCCTAACGCCGAGGCAGCGAGGATCGAGCCGGCGTAGGACTCGTACAGGTCGGCTCCCATGCCGGCGACGTCGCCCACATTGTCGCCAACATTGTCAGCGATAGTGGCCGGGTTACGCGGGTCGTCCTCGGGGATGCCCTGCTCGACCTTGCCCACCAGGTCGGCGCCAACGTCCGCCGCCTTGGTGAAGATGCCGCCGCCGACGCGGGCAAATAGTGCCTGGGCGCTTGCGCCCATTCCGAAGCAAACCATCGTTACGGAAATCTCCGAGATCGATAGCGGGGCCATGCCCAAGGCGGGCCAGACCCAATAGAGAAAGGCAAACCACAGGCAAATGTCGGTCAGGCCGAGGCCAACCACCGTGAGACCCATCACGGCGCCACTACGGAAGGCGACCTGCAAGCCTTGGTTAAGCGACTTCTCTGCTGCGGCGGCGGTGCGATTGCTGGCGGCCGTGGCGGTCTTCATACCAAACCAACCGGCCAAGCCGCTAAAAAATCCGCCTGTGAGGAAGGCGAATGGCACGAACTCGCTCTGCACTTTAAGCCCAAATGCGGCCCAAGCGAGCAGCAATGCGACGACTACGAAAAACACCGCCACGACTCGGTATTGCTGCTGCAGATAAGCGTTGGCGCCTTGCTGCACAAAGCCAGCAATCTCTTGATTGCGTTCGGAGCCGGGGTCGGCTGCGATCATCGTGACGTAGAACTTTCTCGCTTGCACCAACGCCGTCATGGCGCCGATGAAGGCGATCGACCAACAGACAATCGCTACGGTCTGCGTTGAAGAACCAGCAACCGTTGCAACTCCCGGGGAGTCAGCCGGCGCTTGGGCCAAGGCTCGACCGCTCAGCGACAAGACCCCTGCCAAGGCGGCGAACATCAGCACGGCGACCCGTGCGAGACCACTCCATCGATTCCGCTGACGCATTGATCGTCTCTCCTGATATTGCCCACCATTGAGGCAGACAACGAATCCGACAAGGCTTCTCGACACGAGCCACAGGCTGTCGCAAGTCGCTATTCTACCGCGATTTGCGTCGCCACCGTTGGGCTTCAGGCCGGGGAGTCTAAGCCGCCCCGCGCCAAGGGTCAACTCGGCGACGCGATCATGGTTCGCGCGTTTGCGCCGGCAAATCGACGTGAACTTTACCTTGCGAGTCGCGCCAGGTGATTCGCCAACGACGCTACGACCGCCGACTGGTTGCCGTTCCGATCGATCGCCACCTCCGCGTCGAAGCAGGCGTCGAGTTGGCGAAGGATCGCGTCGGTCCGCGTCACGTCGCCGACCGATTCGGCGAGCCGTCCCCGCAGCTCACCGATTGTGGCGGCGAGCAACTCGCGCATCGCCCGCCGGCGGATGCGGGGCTCGGTGGCGACCGCTTTGGTCTCTTCCTCGAAGACCCGGGCCAAGTCGTTCGCGTCGATCCGCGGCGACTGCAGTCGGTTCAGCAGCGTCTGACGGGCCTGATCGAGCTGCCCCTCGGCGAGTTCCAGCGCACGGCTCACGCTGCCAGCGGAGATCGCCGCCAGCCGAGCGGCTTCACTCGCCTCGAGCGAGTGAGGTTCCCGCCGGAGAATCTCCGCGACTTGCGTCTCTTCGAGCCGCTCGAACCGCACGACCTGCGAGCGGGAACGGATCGTCGAGAGCTGCCGCGCCATGCTCGTGCCGATGAGGATCAGCAGCGACCCCGGCGGCGGCTCTTCGAGCGTCTTCAGCAAGCAGTTGGCGGTCTCGACACTGAAGTCGTCTGCGTCGTCGATGATCGCGACGCGGCGTGTCGCCACCAGCGGCCGCAGCGCGATATCGTGGCAGAGCCCTTCGCGGTTCCGTTTGTCCGCCGGGCCGATGAAGAGATCGACCGGCAGCGTCGTCTTGTCCTCGGGTCGCGACACCCGCAAGAGGTCGGGATGCGTCCCCGCCATGCTGAGCCGACAACTGTCGCAATGCCCGCAGGCGTCGAGCGAGTCATGTCGCCGGTTCGCACAGAGCAGCGCCGCCGCCAGCCACTCGGCAAAGGTGCGTTTGCCGACGCCCTCGGGACCGACAAAGAGATACGTGCTCGCCAACCGCCCATGCGCGAGCGTCCGCCGGAAGCGGTCCTTCGCAGGGTCGTGGCCGAGAACGGTATGCACAACGATCGCAGAGGGTCAGCAGCGAGAATGACGGGGAGCCGGAAGCGTAAGCGACCGGAGTCGAAGTGGGTACCCGCCGCAACTCCGGGCGCTAACGCGTTCCGGCTCCCTGCAACGGTTTGCTCACGCCTTCGCCACGTTCTCTACCGCTGTCGCCGCGCTCAGCACCGCTTCTCGCAGCCGCCGCAGCTTGACCGGCATCACGACCACGCCGCGGTGCTCGGCGGTCTTGGCGGCCTGGACCCACTGATTCTGGGCCTCTTCCAAAAGCAGCACCGTCGGGATATTGGCGGTGGCCCGCTCTTCGCCGAACTGGTTGAACGCCCGCACGGCGTCGGCGCCGATGGTCGCACCGCAGAACAAGACGATGTCCGCAGCGGACGGGTCGTTGACGAACCGCGTCAAAGCCCGGGCGCCGTCGGTCGCCACCAGGACGCGATAGCCGTTTCGTTTGAACAGCTCACGCAGCACGTCTTGCCGCTTCACGTCGGACTCGACGATTAGCAGCTTCCGCGGCTTGCCGTCGGGGCCCATACCCTCCAGCTCTTCGACGCTACGCGCCGCGGCGCTGGTTTCCGAGCCCTTCGCCCGGCGCATCGCCAGCTTCAATTCGGCGAGCATGTCGCCGGGGGTTTGGAATCGCCGCTCGGGATCGAGCTCCAGCGCCTTGCTCACCGTCATCGCCAGGGACATCGGCACGTCGGGCGCGAGTTCCAACAGCGGGCGGATATCTTTGAAGACCTCGCCGCGGGCGTACTTCTGTGCGCGGTTGCGGCCCTCGGGGAGGCTCGCCACGCCCGAGATCATCTGGTGCAGCATGTACCCAGCGAAGAAGACGTCGCTGCGGGTGTCGTCCTTGCGGACGCCTGTGAGTTTCTCGAGCGAGCCGTACTCCACGGTGCGATCGACGCCCGAGTCATCGCCGACGACGCCGTCGAGCGCCGCCAGGCCGAAATCGACGAGCTTGCCCGACCCGTCGGACGCCACCAAGACGTTCGACATCTTCAGGTCGCGGTGCGTGACGCCCTGCTGGAAGGCGTAGTGCAAACCGCCGAGCACGTCGCAGAGGATGTTCGCCGCGTTCTCCCACTCAAACTTCTTGCGGATGCGGTAGAGATCGCGGAGATTCTGCCCCTCGATGAAGTCCATCACCATGTAGTGCAGCCCGGGGCGGCTCACCACGTCGTGGATCGCGACGATGTTGGGGTGCTTGAGGCGTTTGCCCAGCTCCCCCTCACGGCGGAAGAAATCGGCCTTCGGCGTCCCGTTGTGCCGCGACCGCAAGACCTTCACCGCGAAGATCTGCCCCGTCTCACGGTGCACGGCGCGGAACACCCGGGCGAAAGTGCCCGAGCCCACGCAGTACAGCACCGTATAGTCGCCGTAGACGTACCCGTCGCGGAGTCCCTTCTGGATGCGCTCGAGCTGGTAGTTGGTGAGCAGCCCCTTGCGGAGCAGCACCTGGGCCAGCTCGGACATCGGGACGTTGCTCGACCCCAACTCGCTCCAAACGGGTTGGAGCTGTGCGTCGGTGACGACGCCCACGTCGATGGCGGAGCGAGCCAAGTCGTCGGCAGTAGAGGGTAATTGCATCGAGCGACGCCGGCGGTTCCGCTTGCCTTGGGCGCCGACCTGGGCCGGGCGCCCCTTCTCATTTCCGATTGACAGTTTATCCGCGGCGGCATGACCTGCATCAGGCCCTCGGTCACCCGCCGACCGCCACGTTGACGGGGTGGATCAATCTTCTCCGTCGCCGGTCAGTTCTTCTAGACGCTGCTGAGCCTCGTCGCGTTCACGGCGGGTCGCTTCTAGGTCGAACATCAGGTACTTCATGTCCAGCCGCAACTGGCCCAGGGCGTCCTGCACCAGCGACAGGATCCGGCGGCGGCGGCCGGTGCTCTCAACCACACGGTCCAGCAGCGGGCTCAATGCCCGGGCGTGCTCGGCAGGGAGTTCGCCAACGGCGGCGATCAATTGGACCAAATCGGCCGGGAGTTCGGTGCTGCTGACGGTCGCGGAGGCGTGGGTATCGGGCATGGGTGCAACTCGTTGAGTGAGGCGCCAGAAGAGGTGGAAGGACGAACGCTTCTAAAGCACCCGGCGTGCCAGCACCCCTGTTGGTCGGTTTCCACCCCGACGCAACCAATTCTACGCAAAGCACTTACGGTGCTTCAAGCAATTGGCGCCGAAACCCCGGCCAGGGGGGCCGTGTGGCCTCGACGCAACACGTTTCTCTCGCCTTGTAGCCGAAATCCTGCTACGAGCCGCCTTGGCGGCGCCCCTCGAGCTCCGCCCGTGCCCCCCTCCGCCGCTAGCAAGATGCCCCGAAACGGCCGAAAACCACCCCGAGCCGGCTGGCCCCTCCTACTGCTTGCGGGGCTCCTGGTGGCTCTGTGCGGGTTGTGCGTCTTGCCATCCCGCGCCGACGTGTGGGTCGATCCTCACGACGATCCGGCGACCGCTTGGGAGGTCGATACGGAGGCGGGCGCCCAGGTCCAGGCCCGGGAACGGGTCCGCCTCCCCGACAACCGCCACGGCGGCGAAACGGGCGCCGAGCGGATCGCCTACGCCGCCCCTCCCGGCATGCCCGCTTGGGCGTGGCGAGCCACTCCTACAGCGGCGGTGATCGAGGAACTCAAGCTCGAAGTGGACCTGCAAGCGACCCTCCCCGGCGCCTTGATCGCAGCCGAGGTGGTGCTTCCCCACACCACCAACGAGAAGGGCGAGATGCTGACGTTGCGTTTACGCAGCGCGCCCGCCCCTGCCGCCGCGGGTCTGACGACGCTCAAGCTGGAGGGCCTGCCCACGCAGCTGCAACGCGAAGCCCGTGTCTGGCGTGTCGGGAACCCCGACAAGCCGATCGACACCCGCGGCGCCTACCTGCACCGGGTGGGCGTGGGGCTGCCGGGCTCGGGGAGACCGGCCCAGGCGTGGATCGACGAGTTGCGGATCGCCTCGATTGTGGCGCCGCCCAAGTTCGGAGACGGGGGCGTCGCCGACGCCGGGCCGGCGGAGCTCACTCCCCCTCCGGGCGGCGAGATTCGCCGCACCCAGGTAACGCTCCAGAGCGACGGCTTCCGGATCGACGGCGAGCTCTTCTTCCCACGGCTGTGGCGCAGCCGCGGCGAGACTATGGCGACGCTCGCCTCGCGTGGCGTGAACACGGTCTGGCTCGACCACCCGCCGACGCCGCAAGAGATGGCCGATGCGTCCTACTACCGGTTGCGGATCGTCTGCCCGGCCCCAACCGCCGACGAAGCCGCCGGCGTCTCGTCATGGGACCGCGTCCTGGCGTGGGTGCTCCCCGGTGAGCTAGATGCGCGCGACCTCGATGCCGGTCTCGTCAAGGCCGACGACGCCCGCACGCTGCCGCCCAACGCGCAGCGGCCGCTGCTCGCCCGTGTCACCGAGGCGACCGACTCTTGGTCGCGCGTCGCCGATGGATTGCTCGTGCCCGCCGGGATCGCCGTTCCCACCAGCACGCCGAAGATCGAGGTCATCCGGCTCGACATCGGACCGAAGCTCACCGCTCAACTCGACGCTATCCTTGGCGATGGCCTGGCGATCATCTGGCTCCCGCCGGCAGACATCGCCGCGGCGGTTGATAGCGCCATCGCCAACGGTTCGATCGGCGTCTCGTACCTAGCGACCCAACAGCTCGACGAACCGGACGACGCCACGATCGCCGCCGCCGGTTGGCTCGAAGCGATCAACCGGCGGCTGCGGCTGATCGAGCCGTGGCTCACCGGGCCACGCTCAACGCACCCGGTGACCGGCAGCCCGGCGTCGGTGCTGCTTAACCGCGGCGGGGTCCGCTTGGCGACGGCGCCGTCACTCGCCACCGCTCCCGCAGAACGCGCCGAGAAGCTGCTGCTGCCGGGCGTCGATGAGACCGCCCGGGTCTATCGACTGTCGCCAGCGGGCGTGGCGCCGTGGCCGCTCGAGCGGATCGCCGGCGGCGTCGGCGTGCGACCCACCGGCGGCGAGTCGCCCGGCGATCTGCTCGTGTGCAACGACGCCCGCGTCGTGAAATCGCTACAGACCTACACGGCCCAGTCGGCCCCGCGCGCGGCGGCGAACCTACTCGAAGTCGCCGAGACGCGCGTCCGCGACACCGAGGCCCTCACCTCGGCCGATCGCCAAACCGCGCTGCGCCGCCTCAACGAGTCCCGCCTCGCCATGTCGCGGCGCGACTACGCGTCGGCCTACGACGCCGCTCACGCCGCGATGGCGCTCGCCTCGACGGCAGAGGTCACCCGCCGCGATATCGCCACGCGTCAGAGCGGATGGCTCACCAGTTCGCCGCTGGCCGTGCTGCCGTCGACGCTCACCGACGCGTACCGCATGAACCAGTTGCTCGCCTCAAGCCCGCGCGGCGCCAACCTGCTGCACGGCGGAAGTTTCGAGGACATCGACGAGCTACGCCGCCTCGGTTGGCGGCGGCCTTCAGCGAACAACAGTGGCGTGCAGGCCGCCTCCAACGTCGACGTCGAGCTCATCCCCGAAGCCAAGATCCACGGCCAGCGCGCTTTGCGGCTGCGTGGCGAAGACCGGCGATCGAAGTCGCGGATCGATTCGCCCGAGATCGAACTCCATGCCGGCGACACCATCGAAATCACCGGTTGGGCCCGCGTCGCAACGCGAGGCGACCGCGGCCGCCTCGCCATCAGCGAATCACTCGGCGGCGAA
Source organism: Botrimarina mediterranea (assembly GCF_007753265.1). Classification (NCBI taxonomy): domain Bacteria; kingdom Pseudomonadati; phylum Planctomycetota; class Planctomycetia; order Pirellulales; family Lacipirellulaceae; genus Botrimarina; species Botrimarina mediterranea. The sequence goes on along the minus strand of NZ_CP036349.1, from coordinate 1,629,806 downwards.
GAGCTCGTCCTCACCAGCGGCGACACGGCCGGCGAGTGGAAGCCGTTCCACCTACTACGCGCCACCAGCGCCGAGACCACGATACGAGTCACCTTCGCGATCGAAGGCGCCGTCACCGCCGACATCGACGGTGTGATGGTCCGCACGATCGAACCACTGGGCGTCGCTAGGCGACCTGCCTCAGGGGGCATGCGTTAGAGGAGATGAGGGGAATGTTGGTGATAGGGGGGATCGCAAGCGGAAGGATGACGTTGCTGTGATTCAGGCATCAACGACGTAGCGAGTCTCATCGAATCAAATTTGGTGATGAATGGGCAGCCGCTACGCGGCTGCCCATTCATCCCCAAATGCCGAAAATGACGCACACCGCGACGCAACGGCATCACTCAAGAAAGACTCACGCGCCCGCTTGCGATCCCCCCTATCACCAACATCCCCCTATCTCCTTTCCTAACCTCAACCAAAGTAGGAAACCGCGTTGCGGAAGAGGGCGAGGCCGTCGCCATCACCTTGCGGGTCGTAGCCGCCGGCGGCTTTCTTGCGGGTCCACTGCGGGTGCTGGGTGGCGAAGAGGTAGCGCTCGGGGTGCGGCATCAGGCCGAGCACGCGGCCCGTCGAGTCGGTGAGGCCCGCCGCGTTCGCGGTGGCGCCGTTGGGGTTGGCGGGGAAGCCCTTCGCTTCGCCGCCGTCCGCCACGCTGTAGCGCAGCACCACCCTGCCCTGCGATGTGAGCGCGTCGAGCGCCGCGTCGTCACGCACGGCGATCTTCCCCTCGGCGTGGGCGATCGGCAGTTCAAGCCGTTCGACGCCGCGCAAGAAGACGCACTCGCCGGGCGTCGCGTTGAGGTGGACCCACCGCGCTTCGTAACGACCGTGGTCGTTCCAAGTGAGCGTCGCCAGCGGGCCGGCGCTGTCTTCGATGTCGAGCAGCCCCGTTTTCACCAGCACCTGGAAACCATTACAGACGCCGAGCACCAGCTTGCCGTCGTCGCGGAACTTGCGTAGCGGCTCGCTCAGCGCGAGGCGGATCTGGTTCCCCAGCACGCGCCCAGCGGAAATATCATCGCCGTAGCTGAAGCCTCCCGGCACGCACAGCGCCTGGAAACCGTCGAGCAGCGCGGGGTTCTCGAGCAACCGATTGACATGCAACCGCTCTGCCGCCGCCCCGGCAAGCCGGAACGCCTCAGCGGTCTCTTCGTCACAGTTCGTCCCGGGCGCGCGGAGCACGAGGACACGGGGAGCGGGCATAGCGAAAGGGGAAAGGCGAAAGTTGAAAGCGGAAAACTCAAATACCAACTCTGTGCGAGCCCCGTGGCGTCAGCCCGGGGAGTAGCAGCGGATTACATCACGCCATCCTTAGCGGCGCCTGCCACGCCTCCTTCAACGAAGCCAGCCCCGACTCGACGACGCGCACGCCGTTCCACTTCAAGCGGAAGCCGTTCTCGTCGAACGTGCGGCCTACCAGAGCGTGCGGCACGGCGACGAGACAGGCCATGAAACGTTCGGCGTCTTCTTCGGCGACTTCGCAGACGAAGCGCGTGTTCGACTCGCTGAACAACGCTGCCGCCATGCGGTCGTAGTCGTTGGCGTACTCGCCGGCGAGCGGCGCGCTAGCGAGGTCAGCTTCGATGGCGACGCCGCCGGCGAACGCCATCTCGGCGAACGCCACGGCCAGGCCGCCTTCGCTCGCGTCGTGGCACGCCAGGACAAGGCCCTGCTTGATCGCGGCGTGCAGCGCGGCGAACGTCTGCTTCGCGCCCGCCGGGTCCACCTTCGGCACGTCGCCGCCGGTGAGGTCGTTCACCAGCCCCAGGTGCGAGCCGCCCATCTCGTTGTGCGTGACGCCAACGACGAACAGGACGCTGCCGGCGCGCTTGAGGTCCATCGTCACGGCATTGGCGACGTCGTCGATCTGGCCCATCGCGCTGATCAGCAGCGTCGGCGGGATGGCGATCGTCTGCTTGGCGCCGCTCGCATCGAAGTAGCTGAACTCGTTGTTGAGGCTGTCCTTGCCGCTGACGAAGGGCGCCTCCAGGGCGATCGCCAGGTCGTGGCACGCGAGCGCCGCGCGAACGAGCGAGCCGAGCGTCTGCGACTTCTCGCAGTCGCCCCAACAGAAGTTGTCGAGCAGTGCGATCCGCGATGGGTCGGCGCCCACGGCCACGCAGTTCCGCATCGCCTCGTCGATGGCGCTGGCGGCCATGTGGTACGCATCAAGGTCGCCGTAGCGCGGGTTGATGCCACAACCGATCACGACGCCGCGGCGGCTCGTGAGCTTCGGCCGGACGATGGCGGCATCGCCGGGGCCGTCGGAGTGGATACCCACCAGCGGCTTCACCACGCTCCCCGACTGCACCTCGTGGTCGTACTGACGGATGACCCACTCTTTGCTGGCGACGTTCAGCGAACCGAGAATCTTGTGCAGGTCCTCGGTGAAGTCGCCGCGCTTGGGCGCCTCGAACGGCGTCACCGCTGGCGGCGTGTAGGTCGCTTCGCGCACCACCGGCGGACGGCCGTTGTGCAGCAGCGCCATCGGCAACTCGCCGACGGTCTCCCCGTGATAGGTGAGCTTGAGGTTGCCCGTTGGCGTGAAGCGTGCGATTGCCGTCGCTTCGACCCCTTCGGACTCGCAGAGTTGACGAAGCTCTTCCCACTTGTCGTCCGAAACCGAGACGACCATCCGCTCTTGCGCTTCGGAGATCCAAATCTCGGTGTACGAAAGACCGTAGTACTTCAGCGGCGCCTTTTCGAGCCACACCTCGGCGCCGATCTCTTCGCCCATCTCGCCGATGGCGCTCGAGAAGCCGCCGGCGCCGCAATCGGTCACGGCGTTGTAGAGGCCGCGGTCGCGGGCGGCGAGCAGCACGTCGGCGACCTTCTTCTCTTCGACCGCGTTACCGATCTGCACGGCGCCGCCGGAGAGGGACTCGCTCTCATGCGTCAGCTCGGCGCTGCTAAACGTGGCGCCGTGGATGCCGTCACGGCCCGTACGGCCGCCGATCGCCACGGCCAGATCATTCGGCTGGGGCTTGCCGAACGACATCTCGTGCGGGATCAGGCCGACGTTGCCGCAGAACACCAGCGGGTTGCCGAGGTAGCGCTCATCGAAGCAGATGGCGCCGTTGACGGTGGGGATGCCCATCCGATTGCCGTAGTCGCGCACGCCCTCAACGACGCCGTTCATCACGCGCCGCGGAGCGAGCACGCCTTGCGGCAGCGAGTCGTCAGCCGTGTCCGGCGGGGCGAAGCAGAAGACATCGGTCGAAGCGATCGGCTTCGCGCCGAGGCCTGTGCCGAGCGTGTCACGGATCACGCCGCCGAGGCCCGTGTTGGCGCCGCCGTAGGGCTCCAGCGCGGACGGGTGGTTGTGGGTCTCGACCTTAAAGCAGACGTTGTCGGTCTCGTCGAAGCGGACGATGCCCGCGTTGTCTTTGAAGACGCTGACGCACCAGTCGTCCGCGCCCCACTGGGCCTGCAGCTGCTTGGTGGCGGCGAAGATCGTCTCCTTGAGCATGCTCTCGAAACGCCGCTCGCCGTTCTCGTCGCGGTAAGCGATGCGGCCGGCGAGCGTCTTGTGGCTGCAGTGCTCGCTCCATGTTTGGGCGATCGTTTCGAGTTCGATGTCGGTCGGCTCGCGATTCAAGTCACCGAAGTAACGCTGGATCGTCTGCATCTCGGCGAGTTGCAGGTAGAGCTGCTGCGACTTGCTAAGCCGCATCAACGCGTCGTCGTCGAGGCCGCTGAGTGTGACGTGCTTCAGCTCAAACTTGTACGGCGCGCCGCTCGGCAGGTGCTCGATCCCCAGCGGGCCAATCACGAACTGTTCGATGGCGTCGTTCGCCAGCAGCTTGCGGCCCAACTCCGCCAGTCGCGAATCGTCGAGGCCGGCAACCCAGTACTTGCGAAGCGTCCTAACGCGCGAGCCGGCGAAGCCGAGGTCGGCGATCGCTTGCTCGGCGCTCTGCGCGGTGGGGTCCATGACGCCCACCTTCGGCAGCACCTGCACAAGCTTCGCGGCGGCCGTCATCCGAGCGGGCGCCGAGGCGAGGTGCTCGCAATCGACCTTGCCGACGCGGCGCAGCTCCACGACCGAATCGGTGAACACGCCGTCGGCGATGCGCTGGGCGGCGGCTTCGTCGAGCGCGTCGCCCTCGATCAGAAAGCCCCGCGCGGTCGCGACCGCCAAGCCCGTAAAACCCGCGTGCGCGGCGGCTTCCACCAGGCGCTCGGCGGCGCGGTCGGGGCGGCCATCGGCCGGCAACACGTCAACTTCCCAGAGCATCCCGTTTGCGTCTCCCTTCTTCGAGCAGTCGCTCGATGGTGTCTCCATCGCCGGCTTCGAGCGCGGCGGCGTAAGCTTCTAGTTCTTGCCCCAGTCGACGCAAGGCGCCGGCGATCGGCTGCGGGTTCGCCAGCAGGATATCGCGCCACAAGGGGGGCGACCCCGCGGCAACCCGCGTCGTGTCGGCCCAGCCCGACGCGGTGAGCGGCAGGGCCTCTTCGGGCGTGGTCGCCGCGACGGCGGCGGCGGCGACGTGGGGGACGTGGCTGGAGAGCGCCAGGAGCTCGTCATGGCGTTCGGGCGTCATCTCCACAACTTTGGACCCGAGCCCTTCCCAGAGCCGCCTAGCGGCCCGTACGGCCCTCTCAGGGGCGTCTGGTGAGGGGGTGATGACCGTCACCGCCCCCTCGAAGAGGTCGGCCCGGGCCGACTCGGGGCCGGTGCGGGTGTCGCCCGCCAGCGGGTGGGCCCCGACGAACGCCAGGCCCTCGGCGTCGGTCGGCCAGCGGGCCGCGACGTAACGGACGATCGCCGCCTTGGTGCTGCCGCCGTCGGTCACCAGGGCCCCCGGCGCGGCGTGCTGGGCCGCTTCCAGAGCCGAAGCGGCGATCAGCCCCACCGGCGTGCAGACGACCACGAGGTCGGCCCCCGCACAAGCGGATTCCAGGTCGGCGGTCGCCTCTTCGACGACGCCGCAGTCGAGCACCCGCTGGACGCGTTCGGCGGAACGCACCACGCCGATCACCCGCCTGGCCATCTGCCGCTCCCGCAGCGCCAGCGCAACCGAACCCCCGATCAGGCCGACGCCGATCACAACGGCACGTCGATAGGGGCGTCGAATTGGCGCCGACATAAGCGGGGCGAGCGGTGGGTGAAGCTTGGGATTGACGAAGGTTATACGCGCTGGCCGCCTCGGTCGCACCGCCCCCCGGGCATGAGCCGCCGCCCTCCCCCACGAAGGGGTTTCATAAATCCCGAGGTGTCGCGTGCGCCAGGGTCGACCCAATCGTTTTTAACGTTAGCAGAATGCGGGGAAATCGTGGTTTTCTGGGCAAGCGACCCGCCCTCAACCGTCGATGCCGATTGCCGAGCAAGGTACCTTTCTCGCAAGCTGTAGGTACGCGCTCACAATCCCCGACGTACGACGAAGTCGCTGTGAGGTTCATCGCCATGTCTCGCTACGCCCCCGGCTTCGCCGCCTTCCTACTGCTCCTGGCCTCCGCGCCGACCCTGGCCCAGGACTGGGCCCGGAAGATGTTCGACGAGATGGACCACGACTTCGGCGTCGTCGCCCGCGGGTCGGACACCGTCTTCAAGTTCCCGGTCAAGAACCTCTACAAGGACGACGTCGTCCTGGAGAGCGTCCGCTCCAGCTGCGGCTGCACCTCGGCGGACCTCGAGCACCCGATCATCAAGTCGCACGAGACCGGTTATATCGTCGCCAAGTTCAACACCCGCACCTTTACAGGGGTCCACAGCGCGACGCTGACGGTGCAGATCAGCAAGCCCTACCCCGCTCAGGTCCAGGTCCGTGTCCACGGCAACATCCGCGGCGACGTGGTCTTCGAGCCCGGCTCGATCGAGTTCGGCCAGGTCGATCAGGGGACGGCTCAAGAGCAAAAGATCACTGTCAGCTACGCCGGCCGCAGCGGCTGGAACGTCGATGACGTCCGCTCTTCAAGCGATTACCTCGAAGCCGAGCTCGTGCAGCGCGAGCGTAACGGCGGCCGTGTGATTTACGACTTGGTGACCCGCCTGCGTGAGTCCGCGCCGGCCGGCTACTTGAAGACGCAGCTGATCCTCGTCACCAACGACGCGTCGAACCCGCGGATCCCGCTGGAGGTTTCGGCAGACGTACGCCCCGAGCTGACCGTCGCGCCGGACACGATCGTGCTGGGCGACGTGCAGCAGGGCGACAGCGTCACGAAGAAGCTCATGGTCCGCGGCAAGCGGCCGTTCAAGATCGTCCAGGTGACCTGCGAAGAAGACTGCCTGACGTTCGAGAAGAGCGACGCCGCCAATGATAAGCAGATCGTGACGGTCAACTTCACCGCCAAGGGTGAGCCGCGCCGCGTCAAATCGACGGTCACGTTCGTCACTGACCTCGGCGAGACGTTCACCGCCAGCTGCGACGTGTACGCCACGATCACCGCCCCGCCGGCGACCGCCGCCGACCAAGGCGGCACCACGGCTGACGCGTCTGCTAGCACGACCGCGTCGGTGAATTGAACTGGTCAGCTGATGAAAAGGTTGTAGGAGGGGTCTCCAGACCCCGATTGCGGTATCCAGTCCGCAACGGCATGTGCGCGTCATCGGCGTCTGGAGACCCCTCCCACAGCGGCTAGCCGCTTGTCAGGTCCCCTGATTACTGACACCTGAAACCCGACTTCTGCCGGGCCGACCTTGCTCGCTTTGCGGCCGGTCCCTAGTCTCCGCCCGTTTATGGACGGAGCCAGTCGATCGCCGCGACGCCTCGTGACGCGCCTCGCCTTGGGGGGTGTGCTAGCGGCCCTATGGTGCGCGCTCGCTGGTATCGCGTTCGCACAACCGCCGACGCCCACGCCCGTCGCACCGACGCCGGTGGCGATGGCCTCCAAAGGCCCGCTCTTCAGCCCACCGACGGCGGCCGACGGCACGATCGGCTGCGACACAGCCGTGCCGCAATTCATCGCCCCGCCCGGCGCCGAAGGGATGCCTCCCGGTCCCGGCCCCTGGCAGGAAGGTGGCGGCCGACCCTGGCTGCTGCAGCACCTCTCCCTGCGCCACAGCTCGACCCACGGCCGCGCGATGGGACCTGGCGAGCCGCTCCGCGGCACCAGTTGGAACAACCGGCCCGTCTCCTTCTCGCTGGACGGCGGCGCGCTATTCATGGCGAGCCGCCCCGCAGACAACGTGCGCGCGAACAACGACCTCTTCGGCGCGTTGGGCGTCGGTTGGGACTTCGACCACTACTGGGGCGCGCAGCTGCGCGTCGGCTGGGCGACGCCCGACCTGGTCAACACGCTCCACACCGACATGGCGTCGCAGGACAACCTCTTCATCACCGACCTCAGCCTGCTGTACTACCCGTGGGGCGACTCGCGTCTGCGGCCGTACTACCGGTTCGGCGTCGGTCTGACCAGCGTTAAGTATATCAATGACAACGCCCTGACGATCAACTCGTCGATGTACACGCTGCCGCTGGGCGTCGGTCTCAAGTACCTGATCCACCCCAAGCTGGCGTGGCGGTTGGAGCTGATGGACAACATCGCCATCGGGCAGAACGAAACCAATACGCTCAACAACTTCACGCTGACGACCGGCTTCGAGTGGAAGCTCGGCGGCCCACCGTCGAGCTACTGGGCCTGGGAGCCACGGGGCGGGGCTTGGTAGAGTTGTCTGGTGTTTCGGCGAGAAGCTTCCAACTTACTCTTGTTGGATAGCGCCGCGGTCCCTTCACGCGGAATGACCAATGATCAAGCCCCAATGACCAATGGTAGAGGAGCGGTAGCTCCAATATTGGTCATTGGGGCTTGGTCATTCGATCGAAAGCGATGGGCCTACCAAATACAAACCACGCCAACCGCGCCACCAACTTCTGTGCCCCCCACGACCCAATCACCGCCACGCGTCGCCGTCCTCGGCGGCGGCATCACGGGGCTCGCCGCTGCGTTGCGGCTCGAAGAAGCCGGCGCTGACTGGACGCTCTTCGAAGCGGCCCCGCGCCTGGGCGGCGTCATCCAAACGGTCGAACGTGACGGCTACCGCATCGAGCGCAGCGCCGACAACTTCCTGACGCGCGAGCCCTGGGCGACCGACCTCTGCCGCCGCGTCGGCATCGAGTCCGAGCTGCTGCCCACCGATCCCGCCCGACGCCGGGCGCTCGTCGTCAACCGCGGGCGCATCCGCCGCGTGCCCGAGGGCTTTGTCCTCATGGCGCCGCAGAAGGCTTGGCCAATCCTGACGTCGCCGATCCTCAGCCTCGCCGGCAAGGCCCGGCTGATGGTCGAGCCGTTCATCGCCACACGGCGCGACGTCGCCGACGAGAGCATTGCGGCGTTTTCACGAAGACGATTGGGTCGGGAGGCCTTCGAACGACTCGTGCAGCCGCTCGTGGCCGGCATCTACACGGCCGACCCTGAACGCCTCAGCATGGCGGCGACGATGCCGCAGTTCGTCGAGCAAGAGCAGCGTCACGGCAGTCTCGCTAAAGCGGCGCTGCGACGCGAGACGCCAAGCGAACGCGGCGAGAGCGGCGCGCGCTACGGCCTGTTCATGGCGCCACGCAACGGCATGCAGCAACTCATCGACGCCGTCACTGCACGACTCCCTTCCGAGCGTGTCCGCACCGGCTACGCCATCGAACGCGTCGAGCGAGCGGGCGACGCCTGGCGGCTCTTCGGAGCCGCGGACGAAGCGCTCGGCGAGTTCGATGAGTTCCTCATCACACTCCCCGCGCCCGCCGCGGCGAAGCTGCTGCGACCGGTTGACGAGACGCTCGGCGCCGCGCTCGCTGAGATCGAGTACGCCGGCTGCTCGGTCGTCGGCATGGGCGTCGCCGAGGAACAGATCACCCGGCCGATCGACGGCTTCGGCTTCGTCGTGCCGACGGTCGAAGGACGGCGCGTCATCGCCGCCAGTTTCACCAGCTACAAGTTCCCCGGCCGCGCGCCCAAGGGAAAGGCCATCGTCCGCGTCTTCATCGGCGGAGCGCTCCAGCCGCACCTCGCCGACTTCGACGACGCGGAACTCGTCACGATCGCCTGCGAAGAACTCGCCGACCTCGTCGGACTCCGCGGCGAGCCCGAGTTCACCACCGTCGCCCGCTGGCCGCAGCGGATGCCGCAGTACCACGTCGGCCACCTCGACCGTGTCGCGGCGATCGAGCAAGCGGCCCAGCGCGTCGGCGTCGAGCTAGCCGGCGCCGCCTATCGCGGCGTGGGCATCCCGCAGTGCGTGCGCTCGGGAGAGCAAGCGGCGGAACGCGTTATCGCACGGATAACAGCAAGCAAGACATCCCATCACGATTGACGGCGAGCCGGCGACGTGAGTCGTCGGTGGGCGCCGGGCGCCAACTTCACACCGACGACTCACGTCGCCGGCTCGCCGCAACTCGATGCTTCAAGCCCTTACAGCTGCGCCGTGCGGAGCAGTGTGTTCGCGTCCTTCGACTTCGCTTGCTTCGGCGAGTCGCTCGAAGGCTTGCCGCCGCGGGCGATCGTAAGCTCGCGGACTTGGTCTTGCGCCAGGGCCTGACGGCTGACGAACTCCAGGTCCACTTGGCTCAGACGCGACAGCGGCACCGAGGCGACGCCGCCCCCTTGCTTGGCGAGACGGATGGCGTTGCCGTCGATCGCGATCAGGCGGCCGACGGTGGAGAAGCGGCCCGAGTTATCGACCCAAGTGCGGTCTTTCGCGCTATCGACGCCGCCCGGCTCGCGGAGAACCGCGCCGAGGCCGCCGAACAGGTCGTCTTCAACCTCCTCATCAGCAGGAGCCGCATCCACAGCGGGCGTCTCATCGGCGGGCGCCGCTTCTTCCTCTTCTTCTTCACCGAAGCCGCCGAACAAGTCGTCCTCGGCGTCCTCCGCGGGAGCTTCGTCGGCAGCGGGCTCTTCGCCAAACAGATCGTCTTCAGCAGGCTCGTCCGCCATCGGCTCTTCGCCGAACAAGTCATCGCCGGCAGGCTCGTCAGCAGCCGGCTCATCCGCCGGGGTGCCGAACAAGTCGTCGAGCGACTCTTCCGTTGCGGGCTCGTCGGCCATCGGCTCCTCGCCGAAGAGGTCTTCAGCCGGCTCGTCGGCAGCGGGTTCTTCGCCGAACAAGTCGTTGGCCGGTTCTTCAGCGGCGGGGTCTTCACCGAACAGGTCGTCGGCGGGCTCCTCGACGGCAGGCTCGTCGACCATCGGCTCTTCGCCAAACAGGTCGTCGGCAGGGGCTTCTTGGGCGGCGGGCTCTTCGGCCGGCTCGCCGAACAAATCATCCGCGGGCGCTTCATTAGCGGGTTCTTCCGCAGGCGCGCCGAACAGGTCGTCGGCAGGCTCCTCAACCGCGGGCTCTTCTTCGATAATTTCTGCGGGACGGTCGAACAGTTCGTTTTCCGGCTGCTCCGTCGCCGGCTCCTCGGCCATCGGCTCGTCACCGAACAAATCGTCGGCGGGCTCTTCGACAGCGGGTTCTTCCGCCGGCGCGCCGAACAGGTCGTCCGCGGGCTCGGTTACCTCGGGCTCGGTCATCTCGGGTTGGGCCGCCGGCTCTTCGACCACGGGGGTCGGGTCGTTGAAAAGGTCTACGGCGGGCTCCTCGGCGGGGACCGGCTCCTCGAAGACGGGTTCTTCGGCGACCGGTTCCTCGGCAGCCGCGGGCTCTTCGACGCCGGTGCTCCAGTCTTCGCTGGGCGGTTCGTTCGGGATCGGCGCCGGGGCGGGTGTGTCGCTGCGGAAACCGCCGCTGAACGGTTGCGGCGCCGGTTGTTCTTCGGGCTCGGCGAGTGCTGGGGTCGGTTCTCCGTGAACCGTTGTCGGGGCCGACCCGATCACCTCGCCGCCGCAGCCACAATCGCCATTCGGGGCGAAGCTCGACGAGACTGCCGTCTCGCAGGGCATCGGCTCACAGCACGACTCGTCGACCGGCGCGACGAAACACGGGTCGCAGAAGGCCCCAACCGGAGGAGTCCAGCAGGACCGCAACCAGCGGCCGGCGGCGGCCGTGTTCAGAGCCAGGAGGACGGCGAGCGTGGCCGAGAGAAAGCGGAAGGCGGCGGTCTTCTTCATCGTTCGATCGGTTAGTGGCGCCGGGCGGGCGCGGCTATTTAACCCCAGGCGTCCGGGAGGTCTGGGGCGGATAGGCGGGAGCATGCATCCTAGCTGGGGGGACGCCCGCCAGCAACAAATGCTTGGCTTGCAACTCCGGCGCCGCGGGTGCCCACGCTCGGTGGGCCGCTAGGCGGGGCCTAGAACCCCAGCGGCGGAAACTCCGCGAAATACTTCGAAGTCAGGTACGCCGAGGTCTCGTGCGACTTCCGACGGACCAGCTCGGTACGCTTCTGCAGCTCGGCCTCGGTCTGGGCCCAGACGTCGGCGGCCGAGACGCTGCGGTTGCCGACCGGCTGGCGGGTCTTCAGCTCCTGGGCCGTCTTGAGCTGCTCGGCGCTTTGGGCGAACCACTCAGAGACACGGACGCCGGTGGCGACCGCCTCAGGATCGACCCCGTCGATATCGAGCAGGTTGGTCGCTTCGTGACCATACTCCAGCGACCGCCGGCGGACCGCTAGGGCCCGGGACTGCTGCTCGGTCCCCGCGTACGAGGCGACGACGTTCTGCAACGCGGACACCTCGAAGACGATCCGCGTCAGACCCTGCCAGTAGGCCTGAGTCCGATCACGCATCGCGACGTCGCTTTCGGTCAGCGACGATGATTTCTCCGATTCGGCGGCGCCTGGTTCTCCGGACGACAACCGGGCGACCTCGAACTGCAACTCCTTGAGCTTCGCAGTGAGGCGGGCCTGCTCGACGGCGCGGACTTCGGCCGGGTCGGGGCAGTCGCCATTGGGGCAGTCGGGGTTCGGCGGGCGCCAATCGGGCGGCAACTTCTCGAGCAGCTGCGACTCGTCGAGCGCCTGGTAGGCGGCGCCGTTGAGGTCGACGTTGTAGTACTGCGCGCCGATCCACACGCCGCCCACCACAGCGATCAGGCAGGTGATGATCTCAAAACGCGACAGCCCCGTGCGACGATTGCGGTCGGCGGAGCGATAAGTACGGCTGGCTTGCATGGTCGAGCGCCCTTCAGGCGAAATGCCGCGCGCAGCCATCGCGGCCGCAGCGCTTCCGCGAAAGGCTAGCTCATGCACCGGCGCGCCGAAGCCAGGCACACCGAGAGCCACGGTTATGCCGCTTGGGGCAGTTAGAGCGGCGTGCCCGATCCTGCCGGAAGGGCCCGAGCCGAAGAGCTTGCGAACGATCGGTACGGGTCTGAGCCGGGGGCGCGAGCCCTCGGTGGGAAACCTGGTACCCACTTCCCACCGAGGGCTCGCGCCCCCGGCTCAGACGGGTACCGATGGAGGGTGGTGGATGGTGGGCCACCTGGCGGCGCCGTGAACATGCGTCTAGAGCCGCATAGAGGGCCCTTAGGCGCGTTGTTGCGCTCCGCTTAGGGTTTACCCAGGCCCCCCGCTCCCGATGCGTTAAATGACCTCCTAGAGCCTCCTAAGCGAGGCTAGGAAAACCGCCCAAACGGGGGGTCTCGCTAACGAGAGGAATCGCGTCCCCTACACCAGCGACGCGCTCGCAGACCGGCGGCTTTCGCGGCGGCGGTCGGCCTCCTTAAGCATCACCTTCCGCATCCGGATGCTCGTCGGGGTGATTTCGACCAACTCGTCGTCGTCGATGTACTCCAGGCAAGCCTCGAGCGACATGTCGCGCGGCGGGCGGACCTGGGCGTTGTCGTCCTTGCCGGAGGCCCGCATGTTGGTGAGCTTCTTGGCCTTCACGACGTTCACGACGATGTCGTCCGACTTGCAGTTCTCGCCGACGATCTGGCCCTCGTAGACCTGATCGCCCGGGCGAACGAAGAAGACGCCGCGGTCGTCGAGGGCGTCCATCGAGTAAGCGGTCGCTTGCCCCGCTTCGCTGGCGAGCATCACGCCGTTGGAACGCAGGTTCACGGCGCCACGCGGGGGCTCGTAGCCGAGGACCGTGTGGTGGACGATGGCGTTGCCCTGTGTCGCCGCCAACAGGCGCGACCGCAGGCCGATCAGCGACCGCGACGGGATCGAGAACTCCAGGTGAGTGTACGAGCTGGTCGAGGACTTCTTGCCCATCTTGAGCACCTGCGCCCGGCGGTCGCCCACCAGCGACATCACCGCATTCTCGAACTCTTCCGGCACGTCGATCACCAGCAGCTCGACCGGCTCGAGCTTCTTGCCGTCTTCGTACTTGGTCACTACCTGCGGCTTGCCGACGCAGAGCTCGAAGCCTTCGCGACGGAGGTTTTCGATCAGGATGCCCAGGTGCATCAGGCCACGGCCGGCGACGCGGTACTGCTCCATCGTGTCACCGGGTTCGACGCGGAGAGCGACATCGCTGCGCAGTTCGCGCTCGAGTCGCTCGCCGATCTTGCGGCTGGTGACGTGGTCCCCTTCGCGACCGGCGAAGGGCCCGTCGTTGACGCGGAACAGCATGTGGAGAGTCGGCTCGTCGATCTTCACCGCATAAGCGGGCCGGGGCGATTCGGCGGCGGCAATCGTGTAGCCCATGCCGATCGGGTCGAGCCCGACCACCGCACAGAGGTCGCCGCACTCGACGCGGTCGGTCTTGATCTTGCCGAGCCCGTCGAACGTGAAGAGTTGGGCGATCTCTTGCTTGGTGATCCCGCCGTCGCGGTCGATCACGGCCACACGTTGCCGGTCGGACACAGCGCCGGCGATGACGCGGCCCACGGCGATGCGGCCGACATAGTCGGAGTAATCGATCGTTGTGACGAGCATCTGCGTCGGCTCGTCCGGCTCGCCGTGCGGCGGCGGCACCTCTTCGATGATCTTCTCGAGGATCACCCGCATGTCGGCGGGGCGTCCTTCAGGCGTCAGCGAGGCAAACCCTTGCTTGCCCGACGCGTAGACGACGGGGAAGTCGAGCATATGGTCGTCGGCGCCGAGGTCGATCAAGAGGTCGAAGACCTCCGTCACGACCTCGTCGGGGCGTGAGTCGGGACGGTCGATCTTGTTGATCACGACGATCGGCTTGAGCCCCTGGGCGAGCGCCTTCTGGAGCACGAACCGCGTCTGCGGCATCGGGCCCTCGAAGGCGTCCACCAGCAGCAGGCACCCGTCGGCCATCGTGAGGACGCGCTCGACCTCACCGCCGAAGTCGGCGTGGCCCGGCGTGTCGATCAGGTTGATGCGGTAGCGGTCGCCGGCAAGCGACTCGTATCCAATCGCACAGTTCTTGCTGAAGATGGTGATGCCCCGCTCGCGCTCCAAGTCGTTGGAGTCGAACACCAGCCCGTGCTGCCCGCCGGCGAGCTTGTCGAGCTCGGCCTCGCGGTACTGGCCCGATTGGTAGAGCAGTTGGTCAACGAGCGTTGTCTTGCCGTGGTCAACGTGGGCAATGATCGCGACGTTACGCAGGGCGGCCTGGCCGCGGAGGGGGTGGGACATCGGGAGGGGGGCGGGGGGTGGGGTAGGCTCTCTTCTGCGCAGCCATTTCGCGGCGTCACGACCTAAACGGGGTCCGGCCGCAGATCGCAGCTCGATAGTCTACGGGCAAACCGCGCCGGCGTCTGCGCGGGCGCGACCGTTAATGCCGGCGTTATGCGTCGCTCGAGGCCCGCAAGCCTTGCGCAATCGTCGAAGAGCCCTGGATCGCCAAACCCTTTGGCTCCGATGTTTCGTAATGAACCCGTGTGGTTGTGTTGTTCCCATTGCGTAAGGTTCGTATACTTCCAATGTGGGGCAATTCGCAGCGCCGCTGGCGCTTGCGGATTCCCACGAGCGTCCCGCCGGAGGTAGCCCAACCTCACAGGTCGGCCGTCAGCAGACGTTTGCAGCCCGGAATTGCGGGCTGAAGGCGGCTTGTCAGCGGCTCGCCAAGGGGAAACTGGCAACCTCCCCATGCCCACCGAGAAATCGGCCCCACCCCAACTATCGAGCAGGCGCCGCGTGTCCAACCCTGGCACGACTACCCGCGCCGAGTCGCAAGCACTTGGCTGCGGATCGACCGAGACCCTCCAAGACGCCCCGACGGGCGCAGGCACAGAGTCCGCCCCGAAGTCCGACTCCGCCACGAAAGCAGAGCCCACCTCGTCGGCCGACGCCCTCCACAAGATCCTCTGCCTGTGCGACGAGCGGAACACGTCCGCCGCTCTCGCCGAGCAACTCGGCCCGGGCTTCGACGTCACCCCCGTGCGATCGCTGGCGCGCGCCGCCAGCCGGCTCGCCACAGGCGAGTACGACGGCATCTACGCCGACGCCGAGGGCTTCCGCCGTGACTCGCACGTCACCCAGCTGATCCACAACATCCAGATCCTCCGCGGCATGCCCGACGGCGTCGTGCTGCTCGACCGCGACAACCGCATCGTCTGGGGCAACGGCCGGCTCAGCGAGTGGATGCGCCGCGACGAGGTCATCGGCGAGAGCTTCTACCCCGTGCTCGGCGCGCCGGAGATCCTCGGCCCCGAACTGACGCCCTTCGACACCGCGTTCAGCGGCGGTCGACAAGTGTCGTCGATGCTCCGCTGCGACGACGGCCGCTTCTTCCGCGTCAACGCGGCGCCGGTCGAACACTTCAAGGGAGATGCCCCCGACTACTTGATCGTCACCATCCGTGACGTCACGGCCGAGCAGCTCGAGAAGCAGAAGCTCGCCGCGATCCATCAGGCGGGAATCGAATTGGCCGACCTCACTCCCGAGGAGGTCGCCGAGATGGAGTACGACGAGCGGATCGAACTGCTCAAGTCGAACATCCTTCACTGCACCCAAGACGTCCTGCAGTACGACGTCGTCGAGGTCCGCACGCTCGACGAAGAGACCAGCGAGTTGCTGCCGCTCTTGGCGTTTGGCATCAAGCCCGAGGCCGAGCAACGCCCCCTCCGCAGCGAGCCCACCGGCAACGGCGTCACGGGCTTCGTCGCCGCGACCGGCAAGAGCTACCTCTGCGAGGACACGGGCGAAGACCCGCTCTACATCGAGGGCGCCCAAGGCGCCAGAAGTTCGCTCACCGTGCCGCTGCTGCTGCACGACCGGGTGATCGGCACGTTCAACGTCGAATCGCCCGAACCCGGCGCGTTCACCGAGAGCGACCGCCAGTTCTTGGAGATCTTCGCCCGCGACGTGGCGGCGGCACTCAACACGATGGAGCTGCTCGCCGCCGAGAAGGCGACCGCCGCCTTCGCCAGCGTCGAGGCGATCCACTCCGCGGTGGCGATGCCGGTTGACGACATCCTCAACGACGCCGTCAACGTCATGGAGCGCTACATCGGGCACGACCCCGACGTCGTCGAGCGGCTCCAGAAGATCCTCCGCAACGCCCGCGACATCAAGCAGGTTATCCAAGAGGTCGGCCGCTCGATGGCGCCCGCCGAGGCCCGCCCGGCCAGCGTGCGGGTTGAGGAGCGTCCGCTGCTCGAAGGCGCCCGTGTCCTCGTGGCCGACGCCGACGAGACCGTCCGCTCCGCCGCCCACGACCTGCTGGAACGCTACGGCTGTGTCGTCGAGACCGCCCACAGCGGCCGCGAAGCGATGTGGATGGCCCGCCACGCCTGTAAGGAAACGGGCTGTAAGCTCTACGACGCGATCCTCAGCGACATCCGCCTGCCCGATTGCAGCGGCTACGAGTTCCTGATGCAGCTCAAGGAACTACAAGAAACCCCCCCGCTGATCCTGATGACGGGCTTCGGTTACGACCCGGGCCACGTGATCGTCAAAGCCCGGCAGGCGGGGCTCAAGGCGGTCCTCTTCAAGCCCTTCCGGCTGGACCAACTGCTCGAAACCGTCGAGCGGGCCATTTCCGACCAGAGGGCGGGCGCGAATCAGCAGCCCGGTGGCGTTTCGGCGCCGACAGCGTAGTCTATAGTTCGCTCGCCGCTTGGCGTAATCTATGATTCGCTAGCCGCTTGGCAGACGCCCGACGCGCGGCGTTTGAACCCTCGCAACCGGCAAATGCAGACGGCTTTCTGGCTCGCGGCGCTGCTCGGCCACGGCGCCCTCTGGGTCGAAGCCGTCAACCGCCTCCACGGACTGGGCTGGAATCGCAAGCTCATCGACCGCCTGACGCTCGTCTGCGGCGTCGCCTGCGCCGGCATCCCAATCGCCGCCGCGATCTTGCTGTTGAGAACATCTCCCTCTCAGCCGGCGCCGGCAGGCCTGGAAGCCTACGCCTGGTTCTCCATCGCGGTCCTCGCTGTGGTCATCCTCACCCGCATCGGTCTCCACTGGGACCCCCAACGCGACCGCCAGACCACTAAGACCGACGTCGCGACCGTCAACATCCACCAGTCGCACGGGGCCGCCGCCATGCGCGACGCGACGCTCCACCGACTGGCGTCGCTCCCCGGCAACACGCTGCTGCAACCGCAGCTCGAATCACTGACCGTCCCGCTCGAGCGACTGCCGCCGGCGCTCGAGGGACTCAAAGTCGCCCACCTCACCGACCTGCACATGTCGGGACGGATCACGAAGCCCTACTTCGTCGATCTGCTCCAGAAGGTCAACGACTGGCGCCCCGACATTGTCTGCGTCACCGGCGACATCGTCGAGCACGCGCCGCAGATCGATTGGATCGACGACACGCTCGGCAAGCTAACGCCGGCGCTCGGCTCCTTCTTCATCCTTGGCAACCACGACAAGAAGATCGACCACGACGCCGTCCGGCGGCGGCTGGTCGAGCAAGGCCTTATCGATGTCGGCGACTCGCCCGCGACCGTTGAACGACACGGCGTGGCCCTCACGCTCTGCGGCGACGAGCGGCCCTGGTTCGCCAGCGAGCCCTCACTCACCGGCGACGAGCCGCTGGTAATCTGCCTCGCGCACACGCCCGACCGCTTCGGCTGGGCCGTGCGGCAGGGCGTCGATCTTGTGCTTGCAGGACACAACCACGGCGGGCAGGTCTGCTTGCCCCCCTTCGGCGCCCTGCTCTGCCCCAGCGTCCACGGCGTCCGCTACGCCGCCGGCACCTTCCGCCGAGGTCGCACCGTGATGCACGTCGGCCGCGGCAGCGGCTCGCTCTTCCCGCTCCGCTACGCGTGCCCCCCCGAGGTGGCGTTGGTGACGCTCGTGGTCAAATGAGCCGTCGGCGCTAGCCGCGGGTTGAGCAACAAGTGGCGCTACCCGCGGCTAGCGCCGACGGCTCACCTTGTCACTCGTCCTTCAAAGTCCACTCCGTCAACTCCTCCGCCTCTTCCTCAACAACCGGATTGGTCAGCTTCCCAATCCCCTCGATCTCAACGGTCACCTCGTCGCCGGGCTCGAGCCACCGCGGCGGCGTGCGCGCGAAGCCGACGCCCTCGGGCGTCCCCGAGAGGATCACCGTCCCGGGCGCCAGGGTCACGCTCGCGCTGAGGAACTCGATCAGCTTCGGCACGCTAAAGATCATGTCGCTGGTGCGCGAGTCTTGCAGCAACTCGCCGCCAATGGTCGTCGTCACGCGCAGGTCGCCGGCGTCGCGGAGTTCGTCCGTCGTCACCAACGCGGGCCCGAGCGGCGCGAACGTGTCGAACGTCTTGCCGCGGCACCACTGCCCGCCGCCGCCATTGCGCTGCCAGTCGCGCGCGGACACGTCGTTTCCGCAGGTGTAGCCGAGGACATACTCCAGCGCGTCGGCGCGTGAGACGTTCTTGCACGGCTTGCCAATCACGATGGCGAGCTCCGCCTCGTAATCGACGCGCGTGCTCCTAAGCCGCCGCGGCAGCACGATCGGCCCACCCGGATGCTGCACGGCCGAAGGCGTCTTCATGAACAACACCGGCCGCTCCGGCGCCGGGCGGCCCCCTTCGGCCGCGTGGGCGGCGTAGTTCAGGCCGATACAAAGGATCGCCGCCGGCTGGAGGGGCGCTAGGAGCTGAGGCGCCTTCACAACCTCCTCGGTGTCGGTCAGCCCGCCGTCGAACGGGTCGCCATGCGCGAAATGGACCTCACCGCTAGGGAGTTGCACGCCCCACGCCGGAGCCTTGGTTTCGTTACAGAGGAAGCGAACGATCCGCATGATGGCGCCTCGTTAACGTTGGGGGTTGTGAGACCGCCAATTGTATTCACGAAGCGGCAAAGAGATACGCGCGATCGCGCCAGCGCCCCCTCTAGCCGTGCCCGTCAGGAAGGGGAGCTTTGAAAAAGGAGATCAGGGAGATGGCGGCGATAGGGGGATCGCAAGCGGTTGGTGGAGTCTTTCTTTGGACCAAGCGCTGAGGCATGGTGGGCGTCTCATCTCCAAATCGGACCAAGGTGCACTCAACGCGAAGATTGGTTACGTCCCCCAAGGTTGGTTGCTCCGACCGCTTGCGATCCCCCCTATCGCCGACATACCACTATCTCCTTCTTGAGAACTCCGCTTCCCAACGGGCGCGGCTCAAAAGAGCCATCGAGAGATGCTGCCCATCGCGAGGAGGTCTCGGCGATCGCCAAACCGAGACCGCGAAGTAACTCGCGTAGCGAGATCCTGGCGTCAGCCAAGTCGGGCAAGCTAGAAAGGCTGCCCAGCACGGCAAGGTCTTGGCAACGGCCAAGCCGAGACGGCGGAGACCTTGCGCGGCGAGGTCTTGGCAGAGCCAAGCCGAGACCGCTCAAAGAGAAAGAGTAAGTACCGCCGAGAGGAGTCGAACCTCCACGCCCTTGCGGGCACATGGACCTGAACCATGCGCGTCTGCCAATTCCGCCACGGCGGCGTGTGGAATCATCCGCGTCTTTCAACGCGAGCAGCGTATCGTGCCAACCTTTCGCCCGCCCCGCAAGGGGCCTTTTCCAGCCGTCCCTTGTTGAGCCGCGCCCGTTTGGAAGCGGAGTTTATGGCGGTCAGCGGTCAGCTTTCAGCGATCAGCACTTAGGGACGGCTCCGCCGTCTTCAAGAAGCTGATCGCTGAAAGCTGACCGCTAAAAGCTGACCGCCGTTCCCCCATCCCCCTTCCTAGCCGGGACTTCAGTAGCGCGGCAACGAGGGGTCGATCTCGACGGCCCAGGCTTCGACGCCGCCGGCGAGGCTCTGGGCGGTGGGGACGCCGTTGGCTCGTAGCCACGCGGCCGTTTGGGCGCTGCGCATGCCGTGGTGGCAGTAGACGACGACCGGCTCGTCGAGCGTCGCCAGCTCCGCGGCGTGCGCCGGGATCGTCGCCATCGGCAGCAGCCTGGCGCCGGGCAGACGGACGATCTCGTGCTCGAACGGCTCGCGGCAATCGATCAGCGTGACCGCCTCGCCGCCGTCGAGCCGCGACTTGAGCTCGGCGCAGGAGACTTCGAGGGGGACATCAGACACTCAAGTCTCCATGGCAGTTGAAATAAGCGAAGCGCGCTCAAGCTCTCTCCCTTTGTAGGGAGAGGCGATGGGAGGGTGAAACGCCTCCAGCGGAAAACGGCTAGTGTACCGCAGTGACGCTCCAGAACAGCTGAGCCGTCGGCGCTAGCCGCGGGTGAACGTGGGTACCCGGTTTCACCCGCGGCTAGCGCCGACGGCTCATTTCATAAAAATCCCAATAGAAAAACCGCCGCGGCGACTTGCGGTCACCGCGGCGGTCGATCGTTCAAAGCATTCCGCCGAGCAGAAGCCAGCTGAAATTACAGCGAGCTGGGCTCGTTGCCGGCGGCCGTGATCGTGTGGAGGTAAACGTCTGCCTCCACGTCGTCACGGATCGGGCTCGAGTGGCCATCACCGAAGGCGTGCAACGTCACACCCGGGTGGTTTGAACTCGGCCCCCACTTACGCTCCTTGCTCGTATTATGCGGAAACTGATTGGCCTTCGTGTACCAGATGGTGTCCTGGTTAACGTTACCCGAAGTTCCAGTCTTGTTGGTGCCTTGATTCAGCGCAATGCCCTTCACACCAGCAAGCGTCCAGGTGCCCACGGGCCCCTTCGCGGTGCCGTTCGCGCCTAGGTCTCCAGCCACTGCTGCCCGAGGGGCAACCGGAGTAGCGGGGCGATTCGGCCAAACTCCAACGACATACGAGGCATAGGCGCTGTACCAGCCAGAGTAATGCTGCTCACGCGACTCGGCGAACATCGCTGTCTTCGAAGTTCCATCACGTAGGGCTGCCATGTTGCGACCCTTGCGATTGATCCTACCAGAGACGAACCCCGGGAAGGGCAGAGCGCCGTTGCCGCAAAAGGCACCGCTCTGACAGTC
This sequence comes from Botrimarina mediterranea, assembly GCF_007753265.1. Taxonomy (NCBI): domain Bacteria; kingdom Pseudomonadati; phylum Planctomycetota; class Planctomycetia; order Pirellulales; family Lacipirellulaceae; genus Botrimarina; species Botrimarina mediterranea. The sequence continues at coordinate 1,608,726 of NZ_CP036349.1, read as the reverse complement.
AGCGGGCTTCGCGGGATTCGCTGCCGGCGCCGAAGTAGCGAGAGGACCGCGCCCCTGCCCAGCAGCTGCGTAATGGGTTGCCGGCAAGCAGACGTAATTGCCAGAAGCAAGTTCGCCGGTTGCAGCAAGGCCGCCGACATCGTCACCGTCATAGCTCGGGCACTTTGCCTCTTCGAGCTGAACCTCCCAAAAGAAGGGATTCGTCTTAGGTTGTCGGGCTTGGGTGCCACCAACCAACGTGTAGCCCGGCGCTATATTCGTCGCAGTGACGAAAGCGTCGCCCTTCATGTTGTTCGAGGCGTCCGAGATCTTGTCGGAGAGTGTGTTGCCTTCGATGAACGGTAGGATTTGCACGATCCAGCTGAAGCCGTCAGTTGGAGTCGCATCTCGTTGGGCCGTGCCGTTCGCGAGAGTGGGATCGCTACTTGGGTGAGCTGTCCCCGACAACATAGTGCCTGCCGTTCCAGCCGAGCCCGTAAACGCCGGCGCCGAGCCCGCGAACGGGAAGTACAGCTTCGTGTCGTGGTGATTCTGCAGCGCCAGGCCGAGCTGCTTGATGTTGTTCAAGCAGCTGTTGCGGCGGGCCGCTTCACGGGCGGCCTGAACCGCCGGCAAGAGCAGCGCCACCAGGATGCCGATGATGGCGATCACCACCAGCAGCTCCACCAGGGTAAAACCCCGTGGCATTCGTGGGTTGGTCCTCATGGGAACCTCCTTCAAAAGAAAACGTCGAAGAAAAAGAAAAACAGGAATAAGATCTCCGCCCGATCGGACGGTAGAACCCTCTCTTATCGGCTCGGCTGCGAACCAACGCCCGCGAAAACTCCGCCAATCGGCGGCGTCGTGCCTCCGGTGGCGTTGGGACTCGCGATGCTCGTTGCAGAAGAGCCAGCAATCCAGCAGAAACGGACCATGGGCCCGTGACACTGTTCCGTGTCAGCAGTAAACCACTACGCGTCGGTGCTGTCAATGAAATAGGCAGCTGGTAAACAGGGGGGCCAATCGGGGGGGTGCGACTAGCGTCGCTCAGCGGTGTAATGGCAAACTTAGTTCACAAACGTCCATTATAACCCCACCCCCAGGCGATTTCACCTCGTTTTGGCCACTATTCCCCCCAATCCGCGAGCCCTCACCTGCCGTCTGATAGCGGGGTCCCCCCAGGCCCGGCGGCGGAGCTTGGTGGAGGCGGTTGCGGGCGCCCCCGACCGGACGGCGCCTCTCTGGTGGATCGCCGCCTCGCCGGCCGCCGCGGCAACCATCCGGCGGGACTCGATCGCGGCCGGCGGCGGGGGCTGGCTGGCCGTCTCGGTACTCACGCTCCGGCAGGCCGCCGACCGGCTCACCAGGCTCACACCGAGGCTCACCCTGAGCCCGGCGGCCCATCAGGCCCTGGTGGCCGAGATCGCCTCCACAGCGAAGCACAAGCAAGCCCTGGGGCCCCTGGAGCCGTTGATCGACTCGCCGGGGCTGGTGACGTTCCTCAGCTCGCGGTTCCGCGACTTGCGTCGCAAGGGCCTCGGCCCCCAGGAGGCCAGCGGCGCTCTCCGCAAGAGCGACGGTGAAGAGGCCGGCGGCGTCCTGGCCCGGCTCTACCGCGACTACACGGCCGCCCTGGACCGCGACAACCTCGCCGATGACGAAGAGGCGATCCTCGTCGCGACGCAGCAGGCGGACCGCACGAACACGCCCCGCCGGCTGGTGATCGACCTGCCGCTGGCGCTGACGCCGATCGAGGAGGGGCTCATCGCCGCGATCCTGGCCAACGTCGACGAAGCGACCATCGCGATCGCCGGCCCCGACGAAGACGACCCCGCAGAGTCACAACTCCCCGCGGCGAAGCGGCTGCGCGAACGCTGGGAGAAGCTGCTCCCGGCGATTGAGTTGCATCAGGCGGTTGAGGCCGACCCCATACCGCCCGGGCTCGCCCACGTGCGGCGCCACCTGTTCGATGACAACGCCCCCCAACTTCCCACTTCCGTCGGCGTCGCCATCGTCTCCGGCGGCAGCGCCCACGACACGGCCCGCCGCGTCGCCCGACGCGTCAAGCTGCTGCTCACCAGCGGCGTACGGCCGAGCGACATCGTCCTCGCCGCGCCATCGATCGACGCGGCCGCGCCGCGTTACGTCGAGGCGCTGCGTGAGTACGGTGTGCCGGTCGCGGTCGACGCCTCGCCACGACTCGAGACCGCCGGCGTCATCAGCGCCATCCGCGCGGTGCTCGACTTGGTCGAGAGCAACTGGCGATACGACGCGTTGCTGGCCGTCCTGTCACGCAGCGACTTCACCAAGCTTGCGGATCGCGGCGCCGCCGAATGGTTCGTGCGAGAGCAACAAATCCCTTCGGGCGGTCCGTACTTGCTGCAGCAAGCCCGACATCTCGCCGAACTCGACACCACCAACGCTAGCCTGCGTTTGATAGAGTCCGTCAGGAAAGCAAAGCTGGCGTTGGGAGTTCTCGAAACGATCGAAGCGGCCTGCGACAAGCTGGCCGGCGACGCCACGCCGCTCGCCTGGCTCGACGCGATCGACGCGGCGCTGCGGGCGCTGGGCCACGCGGGCATCGGCGCGTCGGCGAACCCCGACGACCGCCGCGCGGGGGACGTGCTCGAAGAGGCCGCCGCGGCGATCGAGTCGCTCGCCCACTGGCGCCAGCGCGAGCCCCGCAAGCTTCAACGCCGTGAATGGAACGCGCTGGTGCGCGCATGGGCGGGACGTTTGCGACTCCCGACGCAAGGCGCCGCCGAGGGCCGCGTTCGATTGGTGGGCACAACGACCGCGATCGGCCTGCCGTGCGCGCACCTCCTCGTCGTCGAAGCGGGCGAGAGCGCCTTCGCATCGCCCGACGCCGAGGGCGCCGACGAGGCGATGCTGCACTTTTACGAGTTGTGCGCGACGCCGTCGCAGAGCCTCACGTTCGCCTACCCCGCGCTCGACAGCGCGGCCCAACCGTTGATGGCGTCGCCGTACGTGACCGACGTCGAACGGCTCTTTGAACCGAACGCGTTGCGAGCCGGCCAGCGTCCGCTGCTCACCGCCATCGACCACGAAGCGGCGCCCGCCTCGCTGCGTGAGCTGCGTATCCAAGCGGCGCTGCAAGCGGTCGAGGGGGACACCAAGAGCCTAGCGGCGTACGGCGCGGTGCGGGGCCCTGCCCTGCTCGACGGCTTGCGATCGGTCGACGCCCGCGCGCGCGGCGACGACTTCGGGCCGTGGGAGGGCGTCTTCGCCAGCGATGCCGCGGCGTTGCAACTGGCCGACCGCTTCGGCCCCGGACACCCGTGGAGCGCGAGCCGTCTCGAGCTGATGGCGACGTGCCCGTTCAAGTTCTTCGCCCGGCACGTGCTCAACATGGAGCCGGTGGGCGAGTTGGCATTGGGCGTCGACTACCGCCGCCGCGGCATGGTGATGCACGACGCCCTCGCCGAGTGCCTCACCGAGCTCGTCAAAGAACTCGCCGACGGCCAGTCGCTGCGATCGATCCCCGCCGAGGCGCTCACGGCGAAGCTCGTCCAGCGCATCGAGGCCCAAGTCACCAGTGGCAAGCTCCCCGCACACGAGGCCGCGCTCGCACGCATCGAGGCCCGGCAGGCCACGACTTGGGCGCAGAGCTACGCGCAGCAACAGGCGAAGTACGAAACCGACAAGCGCTGGAGCGAGGCCGGCGTCGCTTTGAAGCCGGCGCTGCTGGAAGTTCGCTTTGGCAAGAGCAGCGGCGACGATGGGGTCGAGGACGAACATAGCGTTAACGACCTGTTTGAGTTCAAGCTTCCCGGCGGCGAAGTGCTGCTCATCTCGGGCCGCATCGACCGCATCGACACGGCCAAGTTCGGCGACTACGTGCTGTTCACCGTCGTTGATTACAAGACCTCCAAGTCCTACTCGGTGAAGGTCGAGAACATCAACTCGGGCAAGCAACTGCAGCCCGTGCTCTATGCCCTCGCCGCGCAGAAGCTGTTGCTGGGCGAGAAGTCGATCCCCGTCGGCGCCGGCTACTGGGCCCTGCAATCGCGGGGCTTCGTCGCGCCGCCCGCGAATCAGCTGCCGCTCGTGGTGTTCGAGGACGGCGAGGCGCGGGCGTCGGACGAGTGGCTCGGCACGGTCGAGACGGTGCGGGCTAGATGCGAGACGCTCGTCCGCGACGTCCGCGACGGAAAGTTCCCGATGAACAACGACGACGAGCACTGCGGACGCAGCTGCGAGTTCCGCACGATCTGCCGCGTCGCGCAAGCGCGGTCCGTTGGCAAGGTCGTCACCGTCAGCGACGAAGCCAACGCGGACAACGTGGAGGCCGCCGGATGACCCGCCCCACCAGCAACGAGCCCACCTACACCGAAGAACAGTCGAAGGCCCTCTCGGCGGGCACGGGCTCGATCGCCATCGACGCCGGCGCCGGCTGCGGCAAGACGTTCGTGCTCACCGAGCGATTCCTTTCGCACCTCGACCCCGAGAACGAGGCGACCGTCACAGCGTCGTTCGACGAGCTTGTCGCGATCACGTTCACCGACGCTGCCGCGCGCGAGATGCGTAACCGCATCCGGGAGAAGTGCCGCGAACGGCTCTTGAACGCGAAGGGGGATCGCGTCGGCTTTTGGCGCACCATGCTGCGTTCGCTCGATGCGGCGCGAGTCTCGACGATCCACTCGTTCGCCAGCGGCCTGATCCGTGACCACGCCATTGAGCTGGGCATCGACCCGGCCTTCTCGGTGCTCGACCCGGCCGAGGCGGCGGTGCTGAAGTCGGCCGCGATCGACGACGCCCTGCGGCAACAGCTCGCCCCCCGCGACGGCCAGGCGGCCGACGACCTGATCGCCACCGCGGCGGAGTTCGACCTCGGCGGTCTGCGGGACCGCATCCACCTGCTCGTCAAGGACGCCACTTCGCCCGACTTCCGGCGCTGGCTCCGCGCGAAGCCCGACGACCTCGTGACGGCGTGGCGGGCGTTCTACGTCGAGCACGTCGCCCCGCGTTACGCACAAGAGTTCTTGCAGAGCCCGCTCGTCACGGAGCTGCTCGAACTGATCACAACCGCAACGCCCGTCAAAGAGGGCTTCATCGACTGGATCATCGACTTCGGCGCCGCGATCCGCGCGATCCCCGACGCGAAAGACCAAGACGACGCCCTGCGGGCGCTGCGGCGGATGCTCGACTTCCGCGTCGCCGGGCGCGGCGACTTGTGTGGCGTCAAAGATTGGCCCGACAAAGAATCGAAGGCGCGGTTCACCGCCCTGCTCAAAGCGATGCGGGACGTGCTCGACAAGCAGCGTCGCGCCGGCGACCCCGAGTCGATGCGCCGCGCCGCCGAATTGGGCATCCAACTTCAACACCTCGCCGCCGACGCCGCCAAGCACTACCGCAACGCGAAGCGCGAGCGCGGCGTCCTGGACAACGACGACCTCTTGGTCGAAGCCCACCGGTTGCTGACGGACAAGGCGCTCGAAGACGCCCGCCGCCGCATCGCGGGGCGCGTACGGGTCTTGCTTGTTGACGAGTTCCAAGACACCGACCCGCTGCAAGCCGAGCTGGTTCAAGCGATCCTCGGCGACGGCAGCGACGGTGGTGAGGAAGACCGAACGCTGTTCTTCGTCGGCGACTTCAAGCAATCGATCTACCGCTTCCGCGGCGCGGCGCCGGAGGTCTTTGAGCAGATGCAAGCGGCGACGCCCCCCGGCGGGCGGCTGACGCTCTCCAAGAACTTCCGCAGCCAGCCGGCGGTGCTCGACTTCGTCAACACGATGTTCGCGCCGATCTTCGGCGAGAAGTACCTGCCGCTGCGGTCGAGCCGCCCACAGGTCGGCCCACGGCCCGCGGTCGAGATGCTGTGGACGCCGCCCGAAGAAGACCAGAGCGTCCCTGCGCAACGCACCGCCGAAGCCGCGACGATCGCCGCCCGTATCCGGCAGTTGATCGACGACAAGGCGCCGCTCATCTACGACAAAGAGAGCGACGCCGCCCGTCCCGCCACGCCCGGCGACTTCGCGATCCTGTTCCGCGCGCTCAGCGACGTGGCCGCGTACGAGCAAGCGTTGCGCGAGGCGGGGTTGCCCTACTACCTTGTCGGCGGGCACGCCTTCTACGCACAACAAGAGGTCTACGACGTCCTCAACCTTCTGCGGGCGGTGCTCAGCGAATGTGATGAGATCGCGCTGGCTGGCGTGCTGCGGAGCCCGCTGTTTGGCCTCACCGACGAGACGCTCTTCTGGCTCGCTCGCAGCGGCGGTCTCTCGGGAGGGCTCTTCCAGTCGAAGCTGCCGCGCGAGCTGCTGGATGACGACGCTCGCAAAGCGGCGCAGGCCCGCGACGTGCTCACCGCGCTGCGCCGCGACAAGGACCGCCTCGGCGCCGCCGAACTGTTGCGCCGAGCGTTCGACGCCACGGGATACGACGCGACGCTCGTCGCCGAGTTTCTCGGCGAGCGCAAGCTGGCGAACCTTGAAAAGCTCCACGAGCAGGCGCGCGAAGCGGACGCGTCGGGCTCGGGCCTGCGGGGTTTCGCCGCGCGGCTGACAGAGTTCATCCACTCGCCCCCGAAGGAAGCGCTCGCCGCCACGACCGAGGGGGACGCCGACGTCGTGCGGCTGATGACGGTGCACGCCTCAAAGGGCCTGGAGTTCCCGATCGTCGTGCTCCCCGACCTCAACCGCAAGACGCGTGGCGACACCACGACGGCGGTCTTCGATCGGCGGCTCGGCCCGCTGGTCAAGCCGACGCTGCGTCCCGAGGACGACGACAAGAAGGGCCCGCCGATCGGCCTGGACTTCTGGAAGGCCGCCGAGAAGCCGCTCGACGACGAAGAACGCGACCGGCTGTTCTATGTCGCCTGCACCCGGGCGGCCGACCGGCTCATCTTGTCGAGCTCCTACGGCGCCGCGGTGACGAAGCTCGAAGGCCCCTGGATAGTGCGGCTCAACGAGCGGTTCGACTTGGCGACAGGCCAGCTGCTCGATGACGACCGCGCCGAGCGCTTCGTCGAGGTCGTTCCGCTCCCACCGCCCGCTTCGGACGCCGGTGAAGCGAAACGGCGAACGCTACACGAAGCGATCGAAGCCATCGACGCCGGCAAGGTGAAAGCCGCCGCCGCGCCGCAAGCCGTCGCGCCGATCACCGTATCGCCCGACGAGATCGTGACGTTCAGCGTCTCACGGATCGGCGGCGAGTTGCGGCGTGACGCGGCGCCATCGACCGAAGAGGCCGACGGCGCGAGCAAGGGCGTCGATCCCCGGCGGCTCGGCACGTTGGTCCATGCGATCATCGAGCGGCTCGACCCCACGGCGAGCAACTGGGACAACGCGATCAACTCGTGGGCCGACGCCCAGGCGCTGCAAGAGCTACGCCGCGACATCGCCAAGGGCGCCGCGGAAGCGAAGCGGCTCGTGAAGCGGTTCGTCACAACGCCCGAATGGGCCGCGATGTGTGCGGCGCCGCGACTTGAGCGCGAGGCGGAGTTCCTCTTGCCGTGGCCGATGCCGGACGGATCGCCACCGGCGGCCATCCGTGGTTATCTCGACGCGCTGTACCAAGACGCCAGCGGCGGCTGGCATTTGGTCGATTACAAAACGAACGCCACCGCCGCGGCCGGTGTCCCCATCCTGGCGGAGCACTACGCGCTGCAGATGGCGGTCTACGCCCATGCGATCGAGGCGGCCACGGGCCAGCGGCCCGCATCGCTGACGCTGGTTTTCCTCGCAGCGGGCGTGTCGCACGCCGTCCCCTGGGACGACAAGGCGCACGCTGAATCGGCGCTGGCAATCACCGAAGCGATCGCCAACGCCCGACAATCGACCGCAGAAGCGGAGCAGTGAAGCCGGCCGCATTTTCTGTCTTGTGGGAGGCGTCTCCAGACGCCGATTACGGTCTCCTGGCGGAATACGATATGGTGCGCGTCATCGGCGTCTGGAGACGCCTCCCACAGCTCTGCAATTCACGCTATGTCCCACGCCGATCCTAACCGCGAGTTCGCCGTCGAGGTCGTGCGTCAATTGCGCGACGCGGGGCACGAGGCGCTTTGGGCGGGCGGGTGCGTGCGCGATCAGCTGCTCGGCAAGACACCCAAAGACCACGACGTCGCTACGGACGCGACGCCCGACCGCGTGCGCGAGCTGTTCGGCAAGCGCCGCACGATCGCCGTCGGCGCCGCCTTCGGCGTGATCACCGTGCTGGGGCCGAAAGGCGTCGATCCTATCGAGGTCGCCACGTTCCGCACCGACCTCGGCTACAGCGACGGCCGCCGGCCCGACGCGGTCCACTTCACGAGCGCCGAAGAAGACGCCAAGCGGCGGGACTTCACGATCAACGGTCTCTTCTTCGATCCAGTGGAAGGGCGTGTCATTGACTACGTCGGCGGGCAGCAAGACATCGCCGGGATGGTCGTCCGCGCGATCGGTATGCCCGATGAACGCTTCGGCGAAGACCGGCTGCGGATGCTCCGCGCGGTGCGGTTCGCGGCGTCGCTACGTTTCACCCTCGAGGAGGCGACCGCCGACGCCATCCGTGCGCACGCCGACGCGATTCGTACGATTAGCGCCGAACGCATCGGCGTCGAAGTGCGCCGGATGCTCACCGAGACCGACCCGCCGCGCGCGCTGCGGCTCTTGAAGGAGACGGGGCTGTTGCCTTTTGTGCTCGAGCCGCTTGCGAACGACGAAGCGTTGTTCGATGCGGCGACGCTACGACTAGAGCGGTTGTTCCATCGCTCGGCTCCACTGGCGCTCGCGGCAGCAATTTGCGAAGCCGCTAAGCCGCAGGCGGCAGCCGCGGTCGCCCGAGGCCTACGCTGGACCAACAAGGAGGCCGACCTCGTGGCGTGGCTGGTGAATCATCAGCGCGGCCTCGACGACGCGGACACCAAGCCTTGGTCTGTCGTTCAGCCGCTGCTCGCCGCAGAAGGGGGCGCCGAGCTAATCGCCCTGCGTCACGCCTTCGGCTGCGACGACGCAGCGCAGCGGTTTTGCGAAGAACGCCTCGCTTGGCCACGAGAACAACTCGACCCGCCGCCGCTGATCGACGGCGCCGACCTCATCGCCGCCGGCCGCCGCCCAGGCCCCGGCTTCGGCGACTTACTGTCGCAGGCGCGGGCGGCACAACTCGATGGGCAGATCGCGAGCAAAGCCGAAGCGCTGCGGCTGCTCGGACTCAAGGGTCCGTAAGACGGCGAGCCGGCGACGTTAGTCGTCGGTGGGAAGCGGGCGCCCACGTCACTCCCTGAACGAACGTCGCGGGGCTCGCACGATGTCGCCTCGAGAGTCGTTGCGAGGGGGCAGGTGGACGTTTAAGCGCCGGCCCTCTACGATCCCGACAAACAACCAACTCATACCGGAAAGCCCCGCGATGGACCTTTCGCCGCTCGTTGCCGCCGCTCAGCTCGACTTCACGGGCCCCTACTTCGTCGCGCTATTGAGCCGCGTCTTCCACACGACGTGCGCGGCGACGCTCTTGGGCGGGCTCGTCTACATGCGGTTCGTGCTCGCCCCCGCGACGCCCGAGGGCGAGCGTGAGGCCGCCCTCTTCCACGGCCGACGGAAGGCGTGGGCGATGTGTGTGATGGTCTGCACGCTGCTGCTGCTCGTGAGCGGCGTTTACAACCTGATCCTCTTCATGGGCGTCTACAAGAACCTGCCGAAGCTCTACCACCCGCTGTTCGGCGTGAAGTTTCTCTTGTCGATCGGCGTGATGGCGATCATGGCCTTCATCGCCGGCAAGACGGCGCTAGCTCAGAAGATGCGCGCCAACTTGACGGGCTGGCTCAACCTGGCGCTGGTGCTGGCCCTCAGCGTCTTCGTGCTCGGCGCGATGCTCCGCTCGTTCCGCGACCTGCCCGACGCCCGCGCCGCGGTCCCTGTCGCCGAAGAAGCCCCGGCGTTCGGCGACGTGCAGATCGAACCTATCGAGTGAGTCGATTGCATCAAGCAGATAAGGGGGATAAAGGGGCTACTAGAAATGGTCTTCTCGAGAGACTTTAGTAAGCCTGTCGCCCGAACAGTTTAACCGATCGTGTTTGCTATCTCGATCGATCCCGCACCTCCCAGCGGCCATCCCCCTTATCTCTATTCATCCCCTATCTCCTTCCTTAGAATCAGCCCACCACCCATGGACAAGAAAGCGAAGAAGCGTGTCGAGGTGATCCGCAAAAAGCTCGACTCGTTGCAGCAGCAACTCACCGGCGCGAAGCAGCAGATGGACGACCCCAACGAGGTCGCGCAGCTCGAGCAGGAGATCGCTTCGCTGAAGGCGGAGCTGACGGCGTTGAAGGACGCGTAGCGATTCGTTCGGCGCTGTATAGGAACTCCGCTTCCTCACGGGCGCGGCTCCAACGAGCAACTCCTGATAGAGAGTTACTTCGAGCCGCGCCCGTCAGGTAGCGGAATTGTGCGAGACGGTTCCGTAACTAACCCGCCTTGCGTAGCGATACGCGCACCTCGCTCGCCTCGCCGTCGGCAACGGGGCTCACGATTGCTGGCTCGTCAATGCCGTCGCCGTCCCAGTCGCCGACGATTGGCTTGCCCGCCACTTCGGCGGCCAGCGCCTGGTCGGTCGCGGCGAGGTCGAGCTCTTCGAGCTCACCGTCGCTGTTGAGGTCCGCTAGCCAGCGTCCGGCGCGGTAGACGCCGAGGTCATCGACGCCGTCGCCATTGAAGTCGCCCACCAGCGGCAGGTCGCCCGCTTGGCCGAGCATCACGTTGCGGTCGGCCTCGTTGAAGCGGCCGTCGCCGTTGGCGTCGAGCGTCCAGTGGCCGTCGCGGAAGACGCCGATCGTGCGGATGCCGTCGCCGTTCCAGTCGCCGGCAACCGGCACATCGCCCGGCGTGCCGTAGTGGAAGACGTGGTCGATCACGTCGGCGCGGCGGCCGCGGATTTTGTCGCGGAGCTTCGCCAGCAGACGCGCGCCGCTGGTGGCGTCCTCGTCGGTCGGCGGCACGTTCTTGGCCTTTGTGCCGTGTGGGCCAGGGTAATTTGCGTAGTCGGGCATGCCCGCTTCCCGCTCGATAGCGTGCGGGTCGCGCGGCCAGGCCGGGCCGTAGATTCCGATGTCGGTTTTGCCGTCGCCGTCCCAGTCGCCGGTGACCGGCAGGTCGTCGCGCGAACCGAGCTGCGCCCAGAGGTCGCCCTCGCTCCAGCGGCCGTCGCCGTCGAGGTCGAGGTACCAATCGCCGTCGATGTAGACGCCGATATCGGTGACGCCGTCGCCGTTCCAGTCGCCCGCCACGGGGACGGCGTCTTCGGAGCCGAACAGCAGATCGCTGAACTCGGCGCCCTCGATGTCGTTAGCGAGGAGCCGCCACTTGGCTTGGCTCAGCTCTTTCTGGTTGCGCTCGACGCCTTGCCAGATGTCATCGCTCGACTGCGAGGCGTACTGCACCCGCGCGCCGTCGATCGTCAGCTCGCGCGGCTGGCCGGCGTTGATGACGCTGAGGTGCCACGTGTAGCCGAGCGCTTGGCTCGAGCCGCCGTAGATGTCCTCGCCCGGGCGCGCTGGCAGCGGCGGCAGCGCCCATGGCCCTGTCTGCCCCAGACTGATCGGATCAAGAGGCACGCTCGGAGGCGTCACGGGCGGCGTCACAGGCGGTAGCCAACCGCGGTACGTCGTTACTTCGCTGAAGTTGTTCTCGCGCGAGAAGTCGCCGGCCGTCAGATTGATCGAATAGATCACGTTCTGCCCGAACAGCTCGCCCATCGGCACAAGCGTCGGAATCTCGCCGGGCTTAGTCGGATTGACCGCCGCTCCCCCCGTCGTGCCCGCCGTGTCGATGCTGTCGATGTAACCCGCGGGCTGCACCTGGACCACCGCGTAGCTCCCCGCCGGCAGGCCGAGGAACTGGTAGTAACCGTTCGCGTCGGTGTAAGTCTCAAAAATGCCGTCGGGGTAGTAGCCGTCGAGCACCTCGATGCCGACGTAGCCGTCCGGCACATCGTCGAACGATCCACCCGCGGGGATCCGGTAGAACGGCATCCCCGTCTGGCCGTTGACGAGCCGCACTTTGACGCCGGCGATCGGCGTGTCGCCCGCGTCACGGACGCCGTCCTTGTGATCGTAGATGCTGCCCGGGATCGAACCATTGACCGACTGGATCGGCTCGCCGTCCACGAAGACGTAGCCCGCCAAGGCCGCCGGTGGGATCTCGCAGAAGTCGTACTCGACGGCGTCAACGCCCGAGCCGATGACGATCTCGCTCAACAGGTCGTTGGTGGCGACGCCCCCTTCGGAGCCCACCACTTCACCGCCGTCAAAGTAGCCCGTGGGCTGCAGCTCGCGGACGGTATAAGTGCCCGGCCGCAGGTTGTCGAAGCGGTACTGGCCCGCGTCGTCGGTCGTCGTCGTGGCGATGACGACGCCCTCGTCGTTGAGCAACTGCACCGTGACGTCGGCGAGCGGCAGCTTGTTGTCGCAGTCGCAAGAGCAGTCACCCGTCGGCGACCAGTAGACGCCACCCGCGATCGAGCCCGGCAGGATCTCGCCGAAGTTGTACTCGATGGCGTCGTCGCCGTACTCGAGCACCACGTCGCTGATCGAGTCGCCCGGATTGTTCGCGACGCCCCCTTCGGAACCCGGCGTGTCGAGGCCGTCGAGCCAACCGGCGGGATGCACCTCAACGACGCGGTACGTGCCGGCGTCGAGGCTCGTGAACTGGTAGAAGCCCGAACTGTTGGTCACCGCCGTCAGGCCCGTGTCGGTCCCGTCGCCGCGGAGCAGCTTGACGGTGACGCCGGGGATCGGTTCTTCGCCGAGGTCGCGGTTGCCGTCGTTGTCGCGGTCGTGATAGACGTAGCCGCTAAGCTGCGCGCCGACCTTCTCGCAGAAGTCGTACTGCGTGCCGTGCTGGTCCGATCCAATGAGGATCTGCGAAAAGAGGTCGTTCGACTCGACGCCGCCGGCCGTGCCGACGCGTTCGCCGCCGTCAAACCAACCATTGGGCTGCAGTTCGCGGACTTGGTACTCGCCCGGCGCGAGGCCATCGAAGCGGTACTCTCCCAGCTCGTTGGTTGTCGTCGTGCGGAGGACGTTGCCCTCGGCGTCGAGCAGCTGGATCGTCACGCCGGCGATTAGCACGTCGGGCGAATCGAAGTCGCAGTCGGGGCCGTAGTTGCCGCCGACGCGGCCCGAGATCGAACCGGGGAGCAATTCGCCGAAGTTGTACTCGACCGCGTCGTCACCGTATTGGATGACGATCTCGCAGATCCTGTCTCCGGGGTTGGTCGCGTTACCGCCGACCGAGCCGGGAGTGTCGATGCCGTCGAGCCAACCATCGGGGTGCTCCTCGACGACGCAATACGTGCCGGCCTCGAGGTTCGTGAACTCGTAGTAGCCGTTGGAGTCGGTAACGGCGCGGAGACCCGTGTCGGTCCCATCTGGGCGCATCAGCTTGAGTGTCACCTGCGGGATCGGCTCTTCGCCCGGTTCGCGCGAACCATCGTTGCTGCGGTCGTGGTAGACATAGCCACTAAGCGAGGCGCCGATCTTCTCACAGAAGTCGTAGTTGATGGCGTGGACATCGGAACCGATGTAAATATCGGTGATGTAGTCGTCAGTGACGGCGCCGCCAGCCGTACCGGCGCGTTCGCCACCGTCGTAGTAGCCCTCGGGCTGGAGCTCGCGGACCTGGTACTCGCCCGGCGCGAGGTTGTCGAACTTGTAGCGCCCTTGGGAGTCGGTCAGCGTCGTGCGGAGGATATTTCCGCTCGAGTCGAGCAACTGGATCGTGACGCCGGCGAGCGGGACGTCGGGGTTGTCGAACTTGCAGTCGGGGCCGTTGTTGGCGCCGACGCGGCCCGCGATCGAGCCCGGCAGCAGTTCGCCGAAGTTGTACTCGACGGCGCGGTCGCCCCAGTCGAGCGTGGCGCCGGTGAGCAGGTCGTTGGCGACGTCGCCGCCGTTCGAGCCGATTGTGTCCTTGCCGTCGAGCCAGCCGTCGGGTTGGGTCTCGCGCACGCCGTAGGTGCCGGCCGCCAAGTCGATGAACTGGTAGTAGCCCTCGGCGTTGGTCGTCGCGAAGACGCCGGTCCCCTGCCCCGCGGCGTTCAGCAGCTCGAGCGTGACGCCGGCAATCGGCGTCTCGTCGGTGTCGAAGACGCCGTCGTCGTCCTTGTCGTGGTAGACATAGCCCGAGAGGCGGGCCAGCTCGACCTGTGGCGCATGCGCGACGGCGCCCGCGGTGCGGACGGGGGTCAGCGGATCGTTGGGGTCGTCGTAGCCGTCGCCCGGCAGCTTCGACAGCTGCGCGCCGGCGGCCTGCTCCGCGCCGGCGAAGCGGCTGTCGAAGAAGTCATAGTAGACGCCCGTCAGAGTCAGATCGACAAAGCCCGGCGCCGAGAAGTCACCCGTGAGGATCGAGCCTTCGAACTCGCCGCCCTCGGCGAAGGCGTTCGAGTTGAGCCCCTCGATTGTCTGGCCGTACTCGTCGACATCGATCGAGAAGACCAGCTCTTCGCCCGCCTCGAAACCATCGAGGTTGATGACCAGCTTGGTGCCGCCGTCGATGACCTCAAACGACGTCACGCTGAAGCCGCTGCTGCTGACGACACTGAACGGCGAGTTGCCGAACGAGCCGGCGCCGCCGTCGGCGATATCAAAGAAGATGTCGCCCGCGGTGACGCCGTCGCCGAGCTTGTCGCCGTCGATGACGATGCGGTCGAGCGTGGTCCCCGCCGCGCCGCCGACAAACGAGACGCGGATCGTGTCGGGGGCGTCGTCGCTCCCCGACAGCGCGTCCTCCAGATACACGGCGCCGAGCAGCACGTCGGCCGCCATCATGCGGCGGTCCTCCATCTGCTCGACGTTCATCCGCCGAAGCGGCGTGCGTCGCGGGGCGCGCGTGACGTGACGCGACGGACGGTTAGTCAACTTCGTGAAAAGTCCCACAGGGTTTCCTCCTTGAAACCTCGGTGAGTGGCGGTTGTATCTTCGCTCCCGCGGCCCGGCTGCCTAGGCAACCGAGGGGCCACGGTCGTTGCTAGCGGGTCGGCTTGGCGGTTGGCTTCGCCGCGGTGCTCATCACTGGGAGTCTCGCCGGATCGATGTCCCAGACGCGGACTGTCGTGTCAAACGAACCTGAGACGATCCGCCGCCCGTCGGCACTAACGGCAAGAGCCGCCACCGTGCCCGTATGGCCCTTCAGGACATAACGCTCGGCGCGGGTGTCGGCGTCCCATAGCGTGATTTCGTTTTGCGTGTCGCCCACCGCTAGCAGCTGTTCGTCGAGGAACGCCAGCGAGTGGATCATGCCCGGACGCACCAAGAGTTCGTCCGGGGCGCCGGCGCCGAAGTCGTTGTCATTGCGACGCCACAACCGCACCGCGGGGCCGTCGCCGCCGGCGGCGAGGACTTCGCCATCGGGCGAGAACACGAGCGCGCGGACGCGACGGCCGTCGGTCGGCAGGTCGCGCGGACCTCCCGACGCGGTCAGGTCCCACATCCGGATGATCCCGTTGCGGCCCGCGGCGGCGATCCACCGGCCGTCGGGCGAGTACGCCACGGCGCGGGTGTCTTCGCAAGCACAGGGCCGCTCTTCCGGCGCCGACTCGTGTCCGGTCGTGAGGTCGAACATCCGTAGCGAGTCGCCAAAGCCCGCCGTCGCCAAGCCGGCGCCATCGGGCCGCCAAGCGACCGCTTGCAACGCCCCGGCCGCCAGCTTGCGGACCGCCGGCTCCGCCGGGTCGGCCGTCAACTTCCACAGGCAAACCGTGTGATCCGCCGAAACCGTGGCGAGCCGACCGTCGCCGGCGAAGCGGGCCGACCGCACCCAGTCGCCGTGCGTTTGCAGCGTGTGCAATTCGGCGCCGTCCGCAGCGTTCCAGACGCGGACCTGATGGTCGTCGCCGCCGGCCGCGATCTTCGAGCCATCCGCCGAGATCGCCACGGCGGTGATCACCGGCGAACGCCGCTGGTTCTCGTCCAGACCCGGGAGTTGAAGAACCAGCCGTTCGGCCGGCGAAGACGCTAGCACAGCGCCGGCGCAGAGCGTTAGCGCGAGCGTCGTAAGAGCTCGGGGCAACGAGGTTCGCACGTCGTTCTCTCCCGCAAGGTTTACCTAGAAGACACAGACTCTTCTTCGGTATCGACGCGCGGGCGTCCGACGTTTGACTGATTCGACGCGGGTTTGGAGCTTCCGTGACGCTGGCGCCGCAAGCAGAAGGAGCGGCTAGGTGGCGTCGGCATCGGACTTAGCGGGCTGTTCGATACCGTCGGTTGAGCCTGATTCGCCGTCGGCTTCACCCGCTTCGGATGCTTCTGAATCCGCCTCCGCTGACTCGGGCGCCTCTTCCTCGGCCGAGGGCGCTGGCTGCTCTCCTGCGGCTTCGTCAGTGCTGGCGCCGCCCTCAGCGCGGACTCGCTGAAGGTGCTCGCGAAGCGGAATCTGCAACTTCTGCTCGCTATCGAACTTCTCGATGATGTCCCAGAGCGGGAAGTCCTCGGGAATGCTCTCGTCGAGCTGTTCGAGCACATCCTGGTATTCGTAGATAAACACCATCACGTCGTCGCCGGTGGTGCCGTCCTGGTTCGTAAGGGCAGGGAATTCCTCAAAGACATCCGCCCAGCGCTCGAACGCCTCTTCGTAGAGCTCCTTCGCCTGGACGGTGTCACCCTCTTCCAGGAACAACCGCCTCGCCCGGTAAAGCAGCGTCCGCGCCGAAACGGCGGCGGTGGACTGCTCAAATTCAGTCCGCAAGGCCCAGTAATCGTAATTGGTGGTGTCCTTGTAATTGCGGATATAGCGGACGAGGGTCTCCTTCTCTCTCAGTTCTGCGGCTACCTCTCGCGCTTCACGGGCTTTGGAAGGCTCGAGCTCACCGGCCTTGGCGGCGAGCTTCTCCGGCGTCACCTCCATCGCGTTCTGCGCCTCGTAGTAGAGCTGAGACTGCTTTTCGTCGAGCTCGGCGGGCGGGATTTCTAGCACCGCCTCTTGCTCGGGCGTGAGATTCTCGCGGGCCTCGGCCTCGACCTTCTCACGCAAGCCATCGACGATGCCTTCGAGCTTGACGGTCAACCGCTCGACCTCTTCGTTGAGGTATTGCTGATCGTTGAAGATCAGGATCTTGCCCGTCGAGTGCTCGATGGGGATGTTGCCGAACTCCCGCCAGTCTTGCTGGGCGACTTTCCAGGCGGCGACGGCCGTGTCAAAGAGGCCCTCGTCCTCGATCGCTTCGGCGTAGTTCATCTGCGACTTGGGCGCGCTAGAATAGAAGATCGCGGGGCTCTTCTTGTCGAGGCTTTTGCCGAGCTCATCGACCGAGCGAACCGCCTCGAGGTACGCCTTCTTGCTCACCAGCCAGTTGTCGCGGTCCGCGGGCGTACGGTCTTTGGGGTGGTACTCATCATCTGCCTTGAAGAGCCGGCGGTATTGCACTTTCTCATCGGCGCGACCGACCTTTTGGCCGAGCACCCAGCCGTGCTCCCACTCCAGGTGCGGGTTGTCGCGGTTGTAATCGAGACCATCCTCGAGGAACTGAATGCCACGACGGACCCAGAAGTAGCGGTCGTGGTAGTCGTCGAACTCGACCGAGACGTTGTAGCTGAGGTTCCAGCTCTGATATTTCCAGAACGTGACGAAGTTCGGCTGGAGCTTGGCGAGTTGCTCGAGCGTCGCGGTCAGGTTAGTCCAGTCTTCTACCTTCTTGTAATAGTTGGCGTTGTTCCAGAGGAACTGCACCGCCAGGCCACGGAGGCCCAGGGTCGCCAGCTTGATCGTCTCACTGGCCGGGTCGATCTCGCCGAGGCCTGCCTGGCTTAGCCCGTTTTCGGCGCGGAGCTGCGCGAGCTTGCCCCCCTTCGAATCCACCGTCGCCGGCGCGCTCAGGAGCGACAACGGGAACAGCAGCATCGCGATGATGACGCCGTAGATGACTTTGCGGAAGAAGCTACTGCGACGGTTCATAAAGGGGCTGCCAGACTGGAGGGGCAGATTGCGGCGCTATTGGACTTACGCTTTCGCGATCTCTCGGGTTCGCAGACAGAAGTAACCAACGATCGCCATGCCAACGACGTACGCCAGCGTGACCGTCAGGTCTTGCAGGACGGCGTCGGTGGGGATCGAGAACCCGTCGGCGACGTAGCGCACACGGTCGAGGTAGGTGCTGAAGTCGGGCAGGACATACGACAACGCCTGCATGGCCTTCTTGAGTATGCCATCTACGCCCTGCATCGCGCTGACGGCGGGGCTCGGCTCAAACGGACTCATGACGTTCATTTGCGTCACGATGCGGACCAGCGACTCGACCGGACCGCCGCCGTAGGACTCGCCAAGAGCGATCTGCACGAAGAAAGCCCGGAAGAAACCGAGGATGATGAACGTGATGGCGGTCACCATCGCGATGGGGCCGCTGAGGAAGGTGCTCATCAACACCGCCACGGCGATGACGATGACCATCTGCATCCAGATCGCCAGGAAGCCCTTCACGAAGTTGGCTAGCGGCAGTCCTTCGGGCAGCCGAATAAAGCAGTCGGCCTGGGCGAAGCCGAAGTACTGACCGCGATCAAGGCATTGGACGATGACCTCGATCCGTCCGTCCTCGGTCACGAGGTCTTCGAGGATCGTAATATCGTTCTGATCGGTGTCGGTTTGCTCGTTGGGGAATTCGAACGAGTCGATTTGGGCGTCCTTGGCGGGGAAGATCCGCAGGGTCGTCTTCACGCCCGTATCAGGGTTGCGGAGCTGGATGCTCCCTTGGATCGCCTGCTCGATGATGCCCTTGTACGAACGGTAGACGCGGACGATCAGCGAGACGGGGAGGTACTTCGACCCGTCCTCGTACTCCATCAGCGTGTTCTCGTTGACGCCGGTAAAGGTCCAGACCGCCGACGCCTGGGTGGCGCCCTGAATGAAGCTGCGGTAGGCCCACTCGTTTCCGACGCTGATGCCCTTGGCGACCTTCACCCCCTGAGGGTTCAGGAAGTACAACTTGCCCCGCAGCGGCACTCGGGCCCTCAAGTAGCCCTCCGCCGAGCCGACAACGATGCCGCCCGCGTCGTCCGAAGAAAGCTGGTGATAGTGCTCGTTGATCGTGTCGGTGACGCCAACACCGTCGGCATCGACGCTGAAGGGGTGCGAGTGGTAGGCGTCGTACGAGGTCTCGCCGTCCTTGCCAATCGTCGCGCCGGACGCGTCACGGACGGCCTCGATCGAAGCCTTATCGACCGTATGCGTGTGAGACAGTGCGCCGTTGACGAAGAACCAGCTCGCCACGGCCATAATCGCCAGCAGCACGCTGCCGAGCGCCGTGAAGCCGATGATCCGTCCCAGGACGATGTCAATCGAGCGGACCGGTTTCGTAGCGACCGTGTAGAGCGTCTTCTGCTTGATATCGTTCGGGAGGCTGAAAGCCGCCAGCACCAGCGACAACAGCAGCATCAGGTAGCTCGTAGCCGTCGTCACGAAACTCAGGTAAAGCCGGGCGGGCTCGCGGTTGTCCGTGCCGAGGTACCAGCTCGCAAAGAGCAGGATCATTGCGAACACCACCAGAGCGACCCAGACGCGGCGGCGGAGCGATTCCTTGATCGCCAACGACGCAAGGGCGCCAATCCGCCGCGGTGAGAAGCGGAACAGGTCGCCGAAGCCGCCCACCAGCGTTCGGTAGGTAATTTCACCGGCCCGCACAGGCCCATGACGCACGAGCGACACTACGAACCCGCCCACCAAGGCGAGTACGAAGACCGTCAGGGCGACGATCCCGAACTGAACCAGCGCGCCCCGACCATCGACAAACGACGCGCCGTCGCCGCGCCACAGCCATTGCAGGTAGGGGAGGACTTCGTTCTCGACGACCATGGGGGGAGGGGCTGTCAGCTATCGGCTGTCGGCGGCTAGCCGACGTGGGATCAATCTGAATCCAAGCGTGGGGACTAGGACGCCGCGGTGGGCGACGGCGGCTGGTCACTTCCGCCCGAGGACTGGTGTCCGACGACACGCCGGCCCGGACGGACCTCGCTGTCGCGGACGATCGACAAGAACAAGTCCTCGAGCGTCGTCGTCGGGTTGTCCATCTCCAACAATTCACCGCTGTGTCGTTGGATCACGTCGCGGAGCTCGTTCTTGCAGGCGTCGCTTAGGTTGCGGGCGCGGACCTGTGTCACGTCGTCGACGGTCAGCAGCGAATCGACGCGGCCGAGCTCCTTGAGCTCGCCCTGGTGCAGGATCGCGATCCGGTCGCACACGTCCTGCACGTCGGCGAGGAGGTGGCTGCACATGACGACGGTTTTGCCCTGGTCGCGGAGCTGGAGGATCATGTCCTTCATCTCGCGCGTGCCGATCGGGTCGAGGCCGCTGGTGGGCTCGTCGAGCAGGATCAGCTCAGGGTCGTTGATCAACGCCTGGGCGAGGCCGATACGTCGCGTCATGCCCTTGGAATACTCACGCAATTGCCGCTTACGGGCGCGGTCGATGCCAACGAGCTTGAGCAGCGACTCGATCCGCTCCTTGCGGACCTCCGCGGGGATGTCGAAGAGCCGGCCGTAGAAGTCGAGCGTCTCCTCGGCGTTGAGGAACTTGTAGAGGTACGACTCCTCGGGCAAGTAGCCGATCCGCTCGTTCTTCGAGACGTCGGTCGCCTCTTTGCCGAAGACCAGCGCCTGGCCGTCGGTCGGGAACAAGAGACCAAGCAGCAGCTTGATCGTCGTGGACTTGCCCGAGCCGTTGGGGCCCAAGAGGCCGAATATCTCGCCCTTGTAGACCTCAAGGTCAAGGGCCTTCAGGGCGCGGACTTTCTGACGGCCCCAGAAGTCGCGGTAGACCTTCGACAGGGCGCGGGTCTCGATGACGGCTTCGCCTGACATCGGTTCCTCGGTGGATGATCGGGTTGGGCGCGAGCTGCCGGTCACTCGCGAGTTGTAAGTCAATACGGCGAACGGCCTTACCCACGGGCCGAGGCCAATCCGCCGAGCCTCCACTATAGGCCGGGGGCTAGCAGGCGCACAAGCATCCCGCTGCTTCGCAAATGACCAATGTCCAAGCCCCAATGACCAATGGGTGATGCTGCACCGGTCCTATTGGTCAATGGGGCTTGGTCATTGGTCATTCCGCCTCACACGAGGCGGAGCAGGGCGTATTTCTTGCGGCCGCTGCGCAGAACGATTACCGTCTCGCTCGCCAAATTGGCGGCGGTCAGGGTCCGGTCGAGCCCCTCGACGCGGCGGTTGTTGACGTACGCGCCGCCCTGCTCGACGGTTCGGCGGGCTTCGCCCTTGCTCTTCGCCAGCCCGGCGGCCACCAGGGCGTCAACGACCGGCAAGCCGGCGCCGTCGAGCTGTGCCCGCGACAGCTCGCCCGTGGGCACGTCGGCGAAGATCTGGCCGAGCGTCTTGTCGTCGAGTCCGTCGATCTCGGCGCCAAAGAAAATCTCGGTAGCTCTTTGGGCTGAAGTGAGACCCTCGGCGCCATGGACGAGCCTCGTCAGCTCCTCGGCAAGCCGTTTCTGGCTTTCGCGGGCGGCGGCGTTCTCGGTGCGGGAGGCGTCGAGCGTCGCGATCTCCTCCAGCGAGACCTCCGTGAGCGTCCGCAAACAGCCGCCCACGTCGGCGTCATCGACGTTCACCCAGTACTGGAAGAACTGGTAGGGGCTGGTGCGCTCGGCGTCGAGCCAGATGGCGCCCGACTCGGTCTTACCCATCTTCGAGCCGTCGCTCTTGGTCAAGAGCGGCCAAGTGAAGCCGAACAGCGGCAGCTTCTCGCTCGAAACGCCCATCCGGCGGGCGAGGTCAATACCGGTGGTAATGTTGCCCCACTGGTCGCTGCCGCCCGCCTGGAGCTGGCAGCCATGCTCGCGCGCCAGGTGCACGAAGTCATACGCCTGCAACAGCATGTAGCTGAACTCGGTGTAGCTGAGCCCCGCGTCACTCCCGAGGCGGCTCTTCACCGAGTCCTTTTGCAACATCACGTTGACCGGAAAGAACTTGCCGATGTCGCGTAAGAACTCGAGGTACGTCCACCCGCCGGTCCAGTCGAAGTTGTTAGCGAGCACTGCGCCCGATTCGAAATCCAGAAAGCGCTCCATCTGCTTGGCGATGCACGCGACGTTGTGCTCCAGAGCGGCCTTGTCGAGCAGGTTGCGTTCGGCGTTCTTACCGCTGGGGTCGCCGATCATGCCCGTAGCGCCGCCAACGACGGCGATCGGCTTGTGGCGAGCCTTCTGGAACCGCCGCAGCGTGATCAGGCCCATCATATGCCCGACGTGCAAGCTGTCGGCCGTCGGATCGAACCCGGCATAAAGCGTCCGCGACCCGCCAGCAAGCCAAGCGCCCAGCCCCGGATCGGTCGCCTGATGCACAAGGCCACGGGCTTCGAGTTCAGCGTAGAAGTCCATTTAAGTTCTTTGCCCGCGAATAAGCGCGAATGAAGGCGAATAGGTTCAACTTGATGGTGATCAGCGCGAAAGCGCTAGCCGTTTTGATTCGAGCTTGGGATGAGAACCGAAATTGATGAGTAAGCCAAGCTCCAGTCCGGTTGCATTGAGATAGTTGAGGACTTGAGCTTCGTGCTGATCAGCGAGGCGATCAATGGCTTTGATCTCAATCAGAATCTTGCCGTAGCAGATGAAGTCAGCCCGGTAGGTCTGTTGTAGCGGCCTGTCACGGTAGCGAAGGAGCAATTCAGACTGTGCTACGAAGGGTATGCCCAAGTCCAAAAACTCGATCGCTAAGCACTCTTGATAGACCGCTTCGAGAAAACCCGCTCCCATTCGGTTATGGACTTCAAAACAAGCCCCCATGATCCGATAGCTCTCGTCGGGATAAAGCATGCTTATCCTTCATTCGCTTTTATTCGCGTCATTCGCGGGCTCCCTTTTCTAACCCCAAATGTCGTCTTCCTCGAACACCTGTGCCGCTTTCTTCACGGCAGGCGGCTTGGAGGCGAAGATGGAGGACGCCAGGACGAGGTCTTCTTGTGTCGTGATTTTGAGGTTCTGCGGTGAGCCCTCGACGATCGCGACCGGCTCGCCGAGGCGTTCGACGAGTTGGGCGTCGTCG
Source organism: Botrimarina mediterranea (assembly GCF_007753265.1). Classification (NCBI taxonomy): domain Bacteria; kingdom Pseudomonadati; phylum Planctomycetota; class Planctomycetia; order Pirellulales; family Lacipirellulaceae; genus Botrimarina; species Botrimarina mediterranea. The sequence continues at coordinate 1,585,778 of NZ_CP036349.1, read as the reverse complement.
GTGACGGCGGCGCACGCCGAGGCTTCGACCGCGCGGCGGTAGAGGCCGAGCTCGAACGCCTGCGGGGTTTGGGCGGCCCAGAGACCCTCGCGCGGCTCCGTCGCGGTGATGCGGCCATCGACCACGCGCTTTAGCGTTGCGGTGACGGGGGTTGCGAGGATGGCGGCGCCGGTTTCAACCGCGGCAGCAAAGACGCGGTCCACTTCACCGGGCGTCACCATCGGACGGGCCGCGTCGTGGATCGCGACGTGCGTCGCTGCGGGCGAGACCTTCTCCAAGCCCGCTCGCACCGAGTCGGCGCGCTCGGCGCCCCCTTCGCAGAACTCGACGCCCATGAACATCAGGTTCGCGCCGAACTTGCGGGTGAACTCTTCGCGGTCCTCCGGCGCCACGACGACGATCGTCTGACAAACGTCGTCGCGGCCCGTGAAGCGCTCGACCGAGTGCAGCCACACCGCGCGGCCATCGAGCATCACGAACGGCTTCTTGTAAGTCGAATCGCCGAAACGGGAACTGCGTCCCGCGGCGAGCACCAGCACCGCAAACTTGCTCACGCTTGTCCTTCGTTGGTCGGATGTGAAGAGGTGAACGCCGCCGAGTAATCAACGAACTCACCGGCCCAGCTCACGAGCATCCGCAGCGCCGTCGCGCTCACTTCGCTCGGCATGCTAGGCAGCGCTTTTGATTGTGTCACCACTTGTGCCGTATCGAGCGGCAAGTGAACGAACCCCACCCGCGCCGTGTGCCCGGCCGCCTCCATCAGGTGGTGCGACCAGTACATCGACGCATTGCAGAGGTAGTCGCCGGCGTGGAGCGACAACACGGTCGGAATGCCGCACTCACGCAGCCGTCGCGTCCAATCGCCCAGCGGCAAGGCGCTGCGGTAAGCCAGCGGGCCGTTCTCTTCGAGCGGTCGGATCACCTCTTGCGGTTCTCCAACGACTCGGCACGCGTTCAGCGCGAACTGCTCGAGTTGAATTACCGGCGAACCGGACGACTGCCCGACGTGCAGCACGACGTCGTACGACGTTTGCAGATCATTCGCAAGCCGCGACTTCACCTCGTTGTAGTCGACGGGGTAGAGCCGGGTCGTGACGTCCGTTGTCGGTGGCAAGTCACGCATCAACGCCTGCAGCGCGAGCCAACTGGAGTTCTGTTCCCAGTCCGCGAAGGGCTTGAAGGCGGTGAGCAGGATTCGCGGCATGTTCTGGCGGAGCCGAGGCTGTTCTCTGTGGGAGGGGTTTCCAAGCCAAACTGTGGGAGGGGTCTCCAGACCCCGATTACGTGCACCATGTCGAATCGGAATGGAGACCGTAATCGGCGTCTGGAGACGCCTCCCACAACTGTAAGGGACCCCGCCCACATTCGTATCTGAAGGTATTAGCTAGAGCTTAGCCCACGCAGCCCGCCGATGGCGGCGATTAACCGGTCGGCCGCTTGTTCCACCTCCTCCGCCGTCGTAAAGCGTCCCAGGCCGATCCGCAGCGTGCAGCGGGCCTGGTCGGGCGTCATACCCAGGGCCCGCAGGACATGGCTCGGCTCAGGGTCGGTCGCCGAGCACGCGGCGCCGCTGCTGACCGCCACGTCCGGCATGCGGAGCATCACCGTCTCGCCATCGAGCGCCGGCAACGCGATGTTAAGGTTGTGCGCCAGCCTATCGCCAGCGAGCGTGGGCCCCACCAGCCGTATGCCTTCAACCTCCGCGATGAGCCGTTCGAATAGCCCGTCCCGAAGGACGCGCAGCCGTTGCGATTCGCTTGTCAGTTCGGCCTGGCATAATTCAATCGCCTTCGCAAAGCCAACGACACCCGGCACGTTTGTCGTCCCGCTCCGCCGGCCGCGTTCTTGCCCACCGCCGGAGATCTGCGTTTCGAGCCGCACGATCGGGTCGCGCCGCCGCACGTACAGGGCGCCGATTCCCTTCGGGCCGTAGAGCTTGTGAGCCGTGAAGCTCATCAGATCGACGCCCAGCTCGCGGACCGAGACGGCGATCTTGCCAATGGCCTGCGTTGCATCGCAGTGCAGCAGCACGCCACGCTCACGGCAAACGCGCGCGATCTCCGCGATGGGCTCGATGACGCCGATCTCGTTGTTGGCGAGCATCACCGATACCAGACACGTCTGGTCGGTGATCGCGTCGGAGACTTGCTGCGGATCGAGCCAACCCGCGAGTGGCGAGCCATCTTGTTCCACATCGAGCAGCGTCACGGCGTAGCCGCGTTTGGCGAGCCGATCAAGCGGGTCGAGCACCGCGCGGTGCTCGGTCGCCACGCTTACCAAATGATCACCGCGCCGCTTCGGGCGCTCGGCGACGCCGCGGATCGCCAAGTTGTTGCTCTCGGTGGCGCCGCTGGTGAAGAAAATCTCTTCGGGGTCGGCGTCGATCGCGGCGGCGATCGTCTGCCGGCTCGCCGCGACCGCGTCTCGCGCCGCCTCGCCGAAGGGATGCACCACACTGCCGGCGTTGCCATAATGCTCGGTGAACCACGGCAGCATCGCCTCGACGACCCGAGGATCGACGCGTGTCGTCGCGTGGTTGTCGAGATAAATCACTGCGAAGGTGGGTAGGACGATAGGACCGTAGGGATCTTACGAGCCATATCCTAACATCCACGGCAAGGAGAGCCCTCAACGCAAGTCGGGGGAGGCCCCTTAGTACCCGCTGCACTCCAACGATTGGCGTCGCGGGATCTCGGCCTTCCTTGCTAGCGGCCGTACAGCGCCCGGATCGCAATCTGCGACCACGACTCGTACGAGTCGATCTCCGCCAGGAGTTGCTCGACGGGGAGGAATTGGCCTTCGGCGAGGGCGAGCTCCGCCGACGACACGACGGGCTCCTCCAGCTCGAAGACGTGGACCACGCCAAGGTGGACGCGGCCCACCGGCGTTTCATCGTCGTTGATCAGGCCCACGAGCCGCTCGGTGTAAGCCGAGCCGATGTGGACCTCTTCGGAGAGTTCCCGCTCGAGGCCGCGGCGGTAGAGACCCTCGTCGGCGTGGGCGGTGTCGTGCGTCGCATCGTCGGACGAGATATGCCCGCCGACGCCGACGCTCCGCTTGGCGTGCAGCCGCTTTTCGCCGCCGCCCCCGCCGCGGGTGTACGAGAAGACCGTCACTGTGCCGTCGGCGGCCGTGTGTTGCAGCAGCACGTAGGCGATGAGCTGCTTGTAGCTCGGGTCTTCTTCCATCGGCCCCCGCGGCTTGTAACTCAGCCGCTCGCACCGCAGCAGCGGATCGAGGTAGCGCTCGATGTCCGTCGAGATGCCCTGGAAGCGGCCGAGTTCGTCGAACACCTCAGCGGGGACAACAAGAATCTGCTCTTCGGCAACGGCTTCCATGCTTCTCTTCTAAAGAAAGGAGATGGTGGGGATGGCAACTAAGCTAGCGATGCGGGCCTGCTGTGCAAACCGGCCACGAAGAGGGGTGCCGCAATTGAGGAGATAATGGGGATGGTCGATTGGTTAGTTTGGCGACATCGTTGGGTGGGGCGTGTTGGGAACAAAAAATCTGATTGCTTCGCTCACCATCCCGCTTCGCTGTCTCTAGCCGAGAGGCCATCCCCCTTGTCTCCAATTTCATCCCCACTATCTCCTTTCCTGCATTCGACGCGACTTCCGCTGCGACTCCGGAGGCTGACGCCGCCCGGCTCAGTTCCCTCCTGTACGCTGAGTTGTTTCGTGGGTCAGCGATCAATCTCCCCCATCACGATGTCGAGCGAGCCGACAATCGCGGGGATGTCGGCGATCAGGCAGCCGCGGCCGATCTCGCTGATCGGGGAGAGGTTGCTGAAGCAGCTGCTCCGCGCGCGGGCACGCCAGGGGGTCGCTGTGCCGCCGAGGCTGACGAGGTAGAAGCCCATCTGGCCGCGGGGGGCTTCGGTTTCGAGATAGACTTCGCCCGACGGCAGTTTGTCGGTGAGTTTGAACGGGGCGCCGTGATTGCGGGGCAGCACGTCGTCGGTCTCGTGGTAGCGGTGAATCGCTTGGCGCACGAGCCAGATTGACTCGACCACTTCGAGCATCCGCACATAGAACCGGTGCCAACAGTCACCGAGCACCGCTTCGTACGGCGGCGCCGGCGCGCCGGGCGGGACGACGTACTCGCCATCGCGTTGGCAGACGACTTTGAAGTCGTAGCCCTCGTACATCCGCGTGTAGCACGGGTCCCCATCACGGCGCAGGTCCCAATCGACGCCACTAGCGCGAAGCACTGGGCCGCTCGTGCCGTACGAGATCGCCTTCTTCCCCGACAGAACGCCGACACCCGCGGTCCGCTTCACGAAGATCGCGTTGCTGGTGAGCAGCGTGTGGTAGTCGGCGATGATCGGCTCGAATTCGCTGAGCACCTTGAGGCACCGGTCGGTCCAGCCCGCGGGCAAGTCGGCCGTCGCGCCGCCGGGAGTCAGGTAGCTGTATGTAAGCCGCGCGCCGCACGCCGCCTCGAAGAGATCAAGGATCCGCTCGCGCTCGCGAAAGGCGTACAAGAACGGGCTGAACGACCCCAGGTCGAGCCCATAAGCGCCCATACCCACGAGGTGGCTGGCGATACGGCCCATCTCGGCGATGATCACCCGCAGGTGCCGGCCACGCTCGGGCGGCTCGTACCCCACCAGTTTCTCGACGGTCAGCGACCAGCCGAGATTCATATTCATCGCCGCCAGATAATCCATCCGGTCGGTGTAAGGAATCCACTGCCGCACGGCGAGGTTCTCACCGATTTTCTCCGCGCAGCGGTGCAAATACCCAATGTGCGGCGTCACCTCCGACACCACCTCACCGTCCGTCCGCAACACCAACCGCAACACGCCGTGCGTGCTCGGATGCTGCGGACCCATATTGACGAGCATCTCGTCCGTACGGACGTCGAACTCGACAGTGCGGGGGTCTTCGACGGTCGTAGGCATTGCGGATTGAGGTTTTCGGATTGCGGATTGAAGTCAGCGAAGGGCTACCTACTTGGAATCCGCAATCCGTAATCCGAATTCCGCAATGGTTCTCAGCGTCCCCGAATCCCGTCGTACTCCAACGGCGACTGGTAGTCCTTCCGCATCGGATGGCCATGCCAGTCGTCGGGGCAAAGGATCCGCTCGAGGTTCGGGTGGCCGGTGAACCGCACGCCGAAGAGGTCGTAGGCCTCGCGCTCGTGCCAGTTGGCGGTCTTCCAGACCTTCGCGACGCTCGGGACCTCGGGCAGCGACCCATCAACAAGCCGCGGAACGCTCAGCTTGAGCGTCAACCAGTGCTTCCGCGTGAGGCTCGACAGGTGATAGACCACTTCGAGCCGCTCGTCGCCGACCGCGGCGGCGAGCTTCTTGTCGGCCGGCGGCAGGTAATCAACGACGGTGAGGTCGTTGAGGAAGTCGAACAGCAGATCGGGGTCGTCGCGCAGGAACTTGGCGACCTTCGCGATCTGCGCCGCTTCGACTCGCAACCAACGATCGGAGTGCTCACTGGCGCCTGCCGTTTCGGCCGGCTGCGAGACCGCTTCGCCAAACTTGGCATGGAGGCGATCGAAAGCTTGATAATCGGGGGTCATGCGATGGCTCAAGCGGCTCGCGGCGTTGTGGCGGACTGATCGTAGCCCGGCGCGGCGTTTACGGTCGTGCGGACCCAGTTGAGGTCGCCCCGGCTCCAGACGTAAGCGAACCCCACCATCAGCACCGCGAAGAACACGAGGATGTCGGCGAATAGACCCCAGGTGAGTGTCTGAGCAGCCGCGGCGACGTCGGCGGCCGTTGCGCCGGCGGACATCCCCAGTTCATTGAGCTGCTGCACCAACGCCGCGTTCCACACCTCGGCCGCAGGCCCTTCGGCCGTCGCGGCGGCGTCGGCGGTGGAGACGAGGTGCGTCGCTTTACCGAACACTACTGCCCACGGGAAGAAGAACGCGACTTCCACATCGAAGACGATGAACAGCAGCGCCACGACATAGAATCGGATGTCGAATTGCACGAAGCTCGACCCGATGACCGTCTCGCCGCATTCGTAGATCTCGCCCTTCTCGACGCTCGGGTTCTTCGGCCGGAGCAATCGACCGAGCGTTAAGTTCACGAAGACAAACAACACCGCCGCCGTCGCGAACAGCACGAGGTAGGCGGCGATCGACGTGGGGGTGGCCATGCAGAGAGGGCTGTCGGCAATCGGCGGTGGGCAGTTGGGTACAGTCGAAGCGGGTCGCGTCGCGTCGACGCGGTAATCAAATCCGTACGACGTTTGGCCCGCCATCGACCGGAGCGGCCACCGCCTTTGAGGCGGCCACCGCCGTAGGGTTGAGTGTCGCCTTCCCCCACGCCACCTCAAGGGGGAGCCGCGAGAAATCCACCACGGCGCCGTCGCGCGTGTAGCTCGACAGGTCGTGCGTCGCGCCCATGAAGATGCAATCGACGGGACACGGCTCGACGCAGAGCGCGCAGAACATGCATTTGGTGTAATCGATCGAATATCCCGTGACGCGGAAGCCCTTGGCGCCTTCGGCGCGTTCCTTTCCGATATAGATGCAATCGACCGGGCAGGCTTTCGCGCACTGGTCGCACGCAATGCACGTCGTCAGATCGAACCGGTGGTAGCCGCGGTACCGGGCCGCGACGGGGGCCCCCAGCTCGGGGTACTCGAACTCTTCGGTGAAGGTTTGCTTCCCCGCTTGGTGGGTCCGCACCCACGTCCGGAGGGTCGCCGCCATGCCACGAGCGACCGACGTCACGGCCGTGACGAGATTCGTAAACCAGGGCCAGGCGGGTCGGCGGGCGACGGGCATCGCGGACGGTTTAGAAGGGAGATGCGGCTTGCCGCGGTCTGGTTTCCGGGCGCCGGCAGGCGTCCTATCGGCGAATCTGGGCAGAATCCTGCCGAAAGGGCGCCCGTTCTGGACGTTTCGCCAGCTGGATTCTTGACTGTCAACCCCCTGACCGTAGATTAGGGGTGTCAACTTCTGCGCTGCCTGGGTCTTGCGACCCCGACGGCATGTCGGTCGTCCCGCCGCTTCTCGGCGAGCCGACCCGTGTAAAGCGTAGGAGGTTGCGAGGGCTGCTCGACACGTCACACCGAGTTTTCCAAACGCGTCCATCCAACTCACACTAAGGCGGCCGGCGTTTAGCCTACAACTGCTTACGGCTGTGCGTCTGCGACCTACCCCAAATCTGAGCGTCCGAGCGGCTGCCAGGAAGTCCCTCCCGACAAAGCGAAGGAATCGAAATGCTGGTCCTCTCTCGTAAAAAGAACGAGAGCATCGTCATCAATGATGACATCACCATCGTGGTGGTTGAAATCCGCGGTGACAAGGTGCGTCTCGGCATCGAAGCGCCAAAAGAGGTGCCGGTGCATCGCAACGAAGTCTATGAAGCGATCCGCAAGAGTCAGTCGCCGGAGTCGGCTGCTGATGAAGCGCAGACCGCTGAATCATGATTTTTTACCGCGGTCAGGCGTGGTGACGCCGTCGTCGGAGCGGGCGATTCTGCTTTTGCCGCTGCACAAACGGCGCCGGCGGGTTGACCAAGCGGCCTGCCCCTTTTAATTTCTCTCGACCGACGCACGACACGGCCCACTTCGCCGCCCCGGCGATTCCCTTCGCGCGTCCGATTTCAGACGGCCCCATCGTCTAGTGGTCTAGGACTCCGCCCTTTCACGGCGGCAACACGGGTTCGAACCCCGTTGGGGTCACTTAGAGGCTCTCCCTACGCGACCCGTAGGGAGAGCCTTTTTCGTTTCACCCCCGCCGATCGCCTGCGATCCATCTAGGTGCGAGAGCTGTCTACCTGGACGCTCGGGAACTTCTTCGAGATTCTCGGCGAGCAACAGGGCAACAGGGATAGCGACTGCCTCGGCTTCAGCTTCTTACCACAGGGGCACGGAGCTACGCACAGAGAAATCTACCTCTGTGCCTTCCTCCGTGCCCTCCGTGCCTCTGTGGTTAATCCATCGAAGCAGAGTCGCCTTCACGGGATGCCGGCTGACTGGCTCGCCCTTTGCTTCGCTCGCGACCGCCCCGAGCCCTCTCAGGCTCCGGTTCTCATTCATGGTGGTCCGAAGCGAAGGAAGATCAGTCGTGTCGAAACAATCCACGGGCAAGGGTGGCGAAACGCATCAAACGGCGACTGGCGACGAGCCACGGCTGACGACGAATCAAGGCGTCGTGGTCTCCGACGATCAGAACGCGCTGACCGTGGGCCACCGCGGGCCGCAGCTGCTGGAGGACTTTCACCTCCGTGAGAAGATCACCCACTTCGACCACGAGCGGATCCCCGAGCGTGTCGTTCACGCCCGCGGCTACGGCGCGCATGGCTACTTCGAGCCGTACAAGTCGCAAGCCGACCTGACAAAGGCCGCGTTCCTTCAGAACCCGAAAGAGCGCACGCCCGTCTTCGTCCGCTTCTCGACCGTCGCCGGCCGGGCCGGTTCGTTCGATACGGCCCGCGACGTCCGGGGCTTTGCGGTGAAGTTCTACACGAGTGAGGGCAACTACGACCTCGTGGGCAACAACATCCCCGTCTTCTTTATCCAAGACGCGATCAAGTTCCCGGACCTGATCCACTCAGTGAAACCCGCGCCCGATCGTGACTTTCCGCAAGCGCAGTCGGCACACGACTCGTTCTGGGACTTCATCTCGCTGACACCCGAAAGCACCCACATGATGATGTGGGTGATGTCCGACCGGGCGATCCCGCGGTCGTTCCGGATGATGGACGGCTTTGGCGTCCACACCTTTCGGATGATCAGCACTAAGGGGGACGTAAAGTTCGTCAAATTCCACTGGCGGCCGAAGCTCGGCGCGCTGTCGCTCGTCTGGGACGAGGCGGTGGTGATCAACGGCGCCGACCCCGACTTCCATCGGCGCGACCTGTGGAGCGCCATCGAGCGCGGCGACTTCCCCGAGTGGGAGCTCTCCGTGCAGGCCTTCACCGAGAAGGAGGCCGAGGGCTTTGACTTCGACGTGCTCGATCC